>NZ_JBVJLW010000007.1:29842-479142 GCF_055584525.1 Streptomyces sp. NPDC102514 | reverse complement strand
AACAGGACCCTAGACAAGTCCCATCGTTGCAGGTCAGGAGCACTCTCCGCTTATTTGATCAAGCCTCGGACGTCCCACCTCGTGAAAGCGCGAGGCTAGGTACCCAGGCACTTAGGGGCGCGGGGACCTGCGCAAAAGGGGGCGAGGGGGCGCAGCCCCCATGCGGTGACGGGAAGGGTAGGGGCGGCGGGGGCGAAAAACCCGGCGGATCAGTCCTTGATCTCCGGCGGCGAGATCTGCGACTTGGTGATCGCCGACCCCGTCGTGCCCCACTTCTTGAGGATCTTCGCGTACGTCCCGTCCGAGATCAGCCCGTTCACGGCCGCCTGAACCGCAGGCGCCAACTCCGTGCCCTTCTTGAACGCGAACCCCACATCCAGCCGATGGAACTCGTTCAGGAACTTCAGCCCCTCCTGCTGCGAGACGGCATAGCGAAGCCCGTTGATCGTGCTCATCACCACATCGCTGCGCCCCTGCTGGAGCGAGGACCACAGCGCGCCCTGCTCGCTGTACGTCTGCACCTTGTACGCCTTCTCGCCCGCGTCGGAGCACACGTGCTTCTGGTCCTCCAGCGTGGCCTCGAACGTGGTGCCCGCCCCGGTCGCCACGTTCAGCCCGCACAGCTGGGCGAGGTCGGTGACCTTGTCCAGGTCGCTGTCCTTGCGGGTCGCGAACCCCTTGCCGTCGTTGATGTAGGTGACGAAGTCGATGGTCCTGCGGCGCTCGTCGGTGACACCGAAGTTGCCGACCCCGACGTCGTACTTGCCGCTGTCCAGGGCCGGGAGGATCGCCTCGAAGCTCGCGGCCTCACGCTTGAGCCGCAGGCCGAGCGTCTTCGCGACGGCGTCCGCGAAGTCGACGTCCTGGCCCGCGAGGGTCTTGCCGTCCTCCAGGTAGTTGGTGCCGGGCGGCGATCCGCCGACGCTGACGGCGAGAGTGAGCGAGTCGGTGCCCGCGGGCAGCAGTTTCGCGGCGCCCGCGTTCTTCTCGACGGCGGAGACGACGTCCGTGGTGGGGATCTCGTTGCTCTTGCCGGCGGCGGCCTGGGCGGTGCCGCCCGCAGCGGTGTCGTCCCCGCCCAAGCCGCACGCGGTGAGCAGCAGGGTCGCGGAGGTGATCAGGGCGAACGGCAGCAAGAGCTGGTTGCGGGCACGGTGAGTGCGGGCACGCGTGAAGGTACGCATGGAGCGGTCTCCTGGAAGCAGAGCGCGGGACGAGAGAGCGCGCGGTGAGGAAACGCGAAGGGGAGCGCTGAAGGCAGCACTGAAGGGCGGGACGTGCGTGAAAGGGCACGGAGTGCGGAAACGCGAGGGGAGGGGTGCGCGTGTGAAGGCGAGGCTGCGGGTGGAGAAATGAGGAAGGCGCCCGCCCTTGAAGGGCCAGGGCGCGCAGGGGGTCAGCTCAACAGGATGAGGACCACACTCGACCGAAGTCGATGTGGGAGCGCGTGACCAGCCACTGCTGCGAATACATGCGCACAAGTGGAACAGGCATTCGGTTGCACGTCAACCGGCGTGAGACGTACCGCTCACAGTGTGGACAGCCTTGACAGCCCGGGGAAACGCCCCCGTACTCTCAACGGACGGTCCTGCTGAGGGGCTTGGCCGTGATCCGTGTGAAGGCACCACCCGTGTTCGACTCGATTCGACGCATCACGGAGCCTTCGCATGTCCTCGCACACCCTCACCAAGGTGGCCGCACCGGAAGACGCGGTGCCCTCGCGCATCGTCCCCCGGCGCCGGACCGGCCAGTGGACCGCCGCGGGCCTCGTCCTGATCCTGCTCGGGCTCGCCGTCAACTCCGTCGCACGCAACGAGGCGTTCCAGTGGGACGTGGTCGGCGACTACTTCACCTCGGCCTCGGTCCTGCGCGGCCTCGGCCTGACCCTGTGGCTCACGGGGCTCGTCATGGTGCTCGGCTTCGCCCTCGGCGCCCTGCTCGCCGCGGGCCGGCTCTCCGGCAACCCCGTGCTGCGCGCGGTGAGTTGGGGGTACATCTGGCTCTTCAGGTCGATGCCGATCCTGGTGCAGCTGCTGTTCTGGTTCAACGTCGGGGCGCTCTACCCGACGCTCTTCGGTGTGAAGACGGTGAATCTGCTCGGACCGGTCACGGTCGCGATCATCGGCCTCACCCTGCACGAGGCCGCGTACGCCGCCGAGGTCGTACGCGGTGGCATCCTCTCCGTCGACCGCGGCCAGATCGAGGCCGCCGAGGCGCTCGGGCTGAGCCGGTGGCGCCGCTGGTGGAAGATCGTGCTGCCGCAGGCCATGCGCTCCATCGTGCCGCCGGCCGGGAACATGCTGATCGGGACGCTCAAGGGCACCTCGATCATCAGCGTGATCGCCGTGCAGGACCTGCTCTACTCCGTGCAGCTCGTCTACCACCGCACCTACCAGGTCATCCCGCTCCTGATGGTGGCCACGCTCTGGTACATCATCGTCACCTCCGTGCTCAGCGTCGGCCAGTACTACGTCGAGCGGCACTACGGTCGCGGTTCGGAGCGTGCGCGATGAGCGGGGCGGGCGGGGTGCGCCCGTCGCTGGTGATCGTGGGCGCGGGTCCGCGAGGGACCGGGCTGCTGGAGCGGATCGCCGCCAACGCGCCCGAGCTGTACGCCGGTTCGGGGCTCGACGTGCATCTCGTCGACCCGTATCCGCCGGGCGGCGGACGCATCTGGCGCGAGGAACAGCCACCGCTGCTGTGGATGAACTCGCAGGCCCAGGACGTCACGATGTTCACCGACGACACCGTGGACATGGCCGGACCCGTACGGGAGGGCCCCACCCTGCACGAGTGGGCCCGGCTCGACGGACGCCACTTCGCGGACCGGCAGCGGCAGGGCGCCTATCTGCGCTGGGTGTACGAACGGACCGTCGCCGCCCTCCCGCCGGGCATCCGGGTCCGTCACCACCCCCACCGCGCCGTGCGGGTCGGGGGTCCGTCCGAGGGCCGTCAGCAGGTGTGGCTGG
This sequence comes from Streptomyces sp. NPDC102514, assembly GCF_055584525.1. Lineage (NCBI taxonomy): Bacteria > Bacillati > Actinomycetota > Actinomycetes > Kitasatosporales > Streptomycetaceae > Streptomyces > Streptomyces sp. NPDC102514. The sequence goes on along the minus strand of NZ_JBVJLW010000007.1, from coordinate 476,173 downwards.
AGGGCCGGCCGCGTCCGCTCCTCGCCGACCTCGTGGTCCTCGCGCTCGGCCATCTCGGCGCCGAACTCGACCAGGAACAACGCGAGTTGGCCGCGTACGCGCGTGCCCACGACCTCGTCCATCTGCCGCCCGACTTCACCGCCGACAGCGACCTGTCCGCCCTCGACCCCGGTGAACCGGTGCTCGTACGGGGCTTCGGGCTCGCCTTCGTCGACCTGATGGTCCTGCTCACGGAAGGACGCGGAGGCCGCTACGAGACCGGCCCGGACGGGGAGTTGGCGTACCGGGCGTCCGGGCGCGAGCCCGTGCTGCACGTCGGATCGCGGCGCGGGGTCCCGTACCACTCGAAGATCGGCTACGACTGGACCGGTGAACGCCCGCCGCTGCCACGGTTCTTCGGGCCCGGTGAGGTGGACGAGCTGCTCGCGCGACCCGGTGGGTTCGACTTCCGGCGGGACGTGTGGCCGCTGGTCGAGAAGGAACTGGGCTTCGCCCACTACCACCAGCTGTTCACGGCCCGTCCCGACCGCACGGCCATGCCCTGGACCGACTTCGAACAGCGGTACGAGAAGTGCACTCCCGTCGACAGCACTGGCCGCGCCGAGCTCCGGGCGCTGGTCGCCGCCGCCGTCCCCGACCCCGCCGACCGGCTGGACCTGTCGGCGCTCGACCACCCCCTGGACGGCGTACGCCATCCCTCGTACGACGCGCTCCAGGACGGTCTGCGCGCCTATGTCGAAGGGGACCTCGCCCGGCGGCACGACCCCGCGCACAGCCCCGACCTGGCGGTCTTGCTCGGACTCCTTTCCGTCTACGGGCAGTTGGTACGGCTCGGTGACATCGGGCCCTGGTGGCACGGCTTCTTCAGCTATCTCGCCTCGGGACCGCCCGGACCGAGGCTGCGGCAGCTGCTCGCCCTGTCACGGGCGGGCGTACTGAACTTCCTCGGCGCCGGCATGACCGTGACGGCCGCGGACGGAGTCTTCCGTGCCACGAGCACCACCGTGCCCGGCGAGCACGTCGAGGCCCGCGCTCTCGTCGAGGCACGGCTGCCGCACCCCACGGTCGAGCGGACCCGGGACACCCTGCTGCGCGAGCTGTACGCCGAAGGGGCCGCCGCGACACCCGAAGGTCTGCTCGCCGTGGACCCCGCCGACGGGCGCGTCCTCGACCGGTCCGGCGCCCCGCACCCACGGCGCTTCGCGCTCGGACCGCACACCGACGCCCGGGGTTCCGGCGCCTTCACCCGGCCCCGTACCGGAGGGCCCGCCTTCCGGCAGAACGACGCCACCGCGCGGGCCGCGCTGGCTTTCCTGCGCGACCTCTCCTGTCGCGCCACCGCCGCGTAACCAGCGCCCCGCAGCCGCGGGCACGTCATCGCATCCGCGCCCACGGCGCACCCCGCGCCCGCACCGCGCACCCCGTTCCCTCCTTCCGCCCCGAGGACCCCATGTCGCTGACCAGTGATCCACCCATCGTCAAGGCGCCGGCCGAGCCCGAGGACTACGGCGCGCTCAAGGTGGTGCCCGTGCGGCACCCCTGGCGCTGGGCCGCCGTGATCGTGACCGCGGTGCTGCTCGCCCAGTTCGCCCACGGGCTCGCCACCAACCCCGGCTGGGAATGGGAGGTGTTCGCCGAGTTCTTCACTGCCGAGGTGATCCTCAAGGCGGTCTGGGTGACCCTTCAACTCACCGCCTATGGCACGGCGTTGGGCTTCGCCCTCGGGATCGTCCTCGCCTTCATGCGGCTGTCCGACAGCCCGTTCCTGAAGGCCGTCTCCTTCGCCTACATCTGGGCGTTCCGGTCCATCCCGCTGATCGTGCAACTGCTCTTCTGGTTCAACCTCGCCTATCTCTACAAGGAGTTGAAGTTCGGCATCCCCTTCGGGCCCGGCTTCTTCACCTTCGACACGATGGGTCTGGTCGGCGCGATGAGCGCGGCCGTCCTCGGACTCGCCCTGCACCAGGCCGCGTACGCCGCCGAGATCGTGCGCGGTGGCGTACTGGCCGTCGACAGCGGCCAGTTGGAGGCCGCCGCGGCCCTCGGCATCCCACGCCTTCGGCAGATCCGCCGGATCGTGCTGCCGCAGGCGATGCGCTCCATCCTGCCGAACGCCGCCAACGAGGTGATCTCCCTCTTCAAGGGCACCTCGATCGTCTCCGTCATGGCGATCGGCGAGCTCTTCTACCAGGTCCAGGTCATCTACGGACGCAACGGCCGGGTCGTACCGCTGCTCATGGTCGCCACGGCCTGGTACATCCTCCTGACCACCGCGCTCTCCGTCCTCCAGCACTACGTGGAACGACACTTCGCGAAGGGAAGCACCCGATGAGCGCGCCCACCACTCCCGGCACCGACACCGACACCGACACCGGCACCGCCACCGACGGCACAGGCGACGGGCCGGCCGCGCCCATGGTCGACGTCAGGGCCGTCCACAAGAGCTTCGGTTCGCTGGAGGTGCTCAAGGGCGTCGACCTGGAGGTGCGCGCGGGCGAGGTCACCGTCGTCCTCGGCCCCTCCGGCTCCGGCAAGTCCACCCTGCTGCGCACCATCAACCACCTGGAGAAGGTCGACCAGGGCTGGATCAGCGTGGACGGCTCGCTGGTCGGCTACCGGCGCTCCGGCGACAAGCTCTACGAGCTGCGCGAGCGCGAGATCCTCAAACAGCGCACCCGGATCGGCTTCGTCTTCCAGAACTTCAACCTCTTCCCGCACCTCACGGTCCTGGACAACATCGTCGAGGCCCCGGTCTCCGCGCTGAAGCGGCCCCGCAAGGAGGTCACCGAGGCGGCGCGCAGGCTGCTCGACCGGGTCGGGCTCGCCGACAAGGCCGACGCCTACCCGAAACAGCTGTCCGGCGGACAGCAGCAGCGGGTGGCCATCGCCCGCGCGCTCGCCCTGGAACCGAGGCTGCTCCTCTTCGACGAGCCGACGTCCGCGCTCGACCCCGAACTGGTCGGCGAAGTCCTCGACGTCATCAAGGACCTGGCCCACCAGGGCACCACGATGATCGTCGTCACGCACGAGATCGGCTTCGCCCGCGAGGTCGCGGACACCGTCGTCTTCATGGACGACGGCCGCATCGTCGAACAGGGCGCCCCCGGCGACGTACTCGACGCGCCGAAGCACGAGCGCACCCGCGCCTTTCTCTCCAAGGTCCTCTGAGGCCCACCACCCCGACCGCCCCGACCGGCTTTCCCAGCGGTTCTCCGACCGGCTTCCGGACCGGCAGTCCGGCCGAGGCCGCTTTCACTCACCGTCCTTTCCCAGCACAGGAGTTCACCGTGATATCCCGACGCACCCTCGCCGCCTCCGTCGCAGCCCTCGTCGTCGCCCCGCTGCTCAGCGCCTGCGGCGGTGACAGCGACGCGGCGACCGGGACGGGCTCGTCCGGCACCAAGAAGGTCGGCGACGTCAACATCGGCCCCGACCAGAACCGGATCCGCGGCAAGAAGGTCGCCGAGATCGCCGCGCTCGTCCCGGCGGCGATCCGCGAGCGCGGCACGCTGAAGCTCGGCCAGAGCGCCGACGCCTCACCGCCACTCGGCTTCTACGCGACCGACGACAAGACGAGAATCGGCTCCGAGATCGACCTCGCCACCCTCGTCGCCGACACCCTCGGCCTGAAGCTCGACAACGACGAGGTCTCCTGGGAGAACCTCTTCGTCGGCCTGGACAGCGGCAAGTTCGACGCCGTCTTCTCGAACGTCACCGTGACCGAGGAGCGCAAGGAGAAGTACGACTTCGCCACCTACCGGCTCGACAACATCGCGTTCGAGGCGAAGAAGGGCAGCGGCTGGAAGGTCGACGGGCCCGAGGACGTGGCCGGCAGGACGATCGCCGTCTCCTCCGGCACCAACCAGGAGAAGATCCTCGTCGACTGGAGCAAGCAGAACGAGAAGGCGGGCCGCAAGGCCGTCACCATCAAGTACTTCCAGAAGGACACGGACTACTACCTGGCTCTCCAGTCGGGCCGTATCGACGCCTACCTCGGCCCGAGCCCGTCCGCCGCGTACCACGTGTCCAGCGCCGGGCAGTCGGAGATCGTCGGCACGCTCTCGGGCGCCGGCGACGACCTCCAGGGCAAGATCGCCGCGACCACGAAGAAGGGCAGCGGGCTCGTCGACGCGTACGCGGCAGCCGTCAACCACGTGATCGAGGACGGCAGTTACGCGAAGGTGCTCAAGCGCTGGGGTCTGTCGAGCGAGGCCGTCCCGAAGTCGGAGATCAACCCGCCTGGCCTGCCGAAGATCTGACGCCGGAGCCATTCGCCCAAGCCCCGTTCCGCCCAAGCCTCATTCCGCCCAAGCCCCATTCCACCTATGACCCGTTCCACCTGAGCCCTGTTCCATCCAAGCCCCGTGCCGCCGCCGTGGCTCCGCTCGTCGCGGCGGCGGCACGGGAGCTTCCCAGAAAGGTTCTCCCTCCCATGACGCCACCGAACGGCCGGGGGCTTCTGCACCTGGCCGCAGCCGTCGACCAGACGGCGGCCCACGACGACGTCTCGGTCCACGTCGAGCTGACGCGGCTCGCGGAGAGCGGCGGGTTCGACTTCGTGACCCTCGGCGACAGCTTCGCGCGGCCGGGGTTCGACGCGCTCGCCGTGCTGGCGCGGGTCGCGCCCGCCACGACCCGCATCGGTCTGGTGCCTACCGTCACCACCACCCACACCGAGCCGTTCCAGGTCCGGGCCGCCGTGGCGACCCTCGACTGGGTGAGCCGCGGCCGGGCGGGCTGGTGTATCGACGTGTCGACCACCGAGGGCGAGGCCCGCCTCTTCGGTCGTCGGCACGCGGCACCCGTCGACGCCCTGTGGCACGAGGCGGGACAGGCCGCCGACGTGGCCGCCCGGCTGTGGGACGGCGCCGACCGTACGGACCCGCACCCGGGCCACTACCCGGTACGGGTCGTCGACGCCACGGACCGGCACGCCCGCGCGACCGCCGCCCGGTACGCGGACGTGGCGCTGGTCCGGGGCACGAACCCGGCTCAAGTGGGCGCGATACGTGCCGAGTTGCAGGCCTCCGCGCTCGCCCACGGCCGGGACCCGGACGAACTGCGGGTTCTCGCCGCCCTCACCGTCGACCTCGGTGACGGCGAACGCGCGGCCGAGCCGGGCCACGGCGGGGGAGGCCCGCGGCAGACCGCGCAGGGCCCGCTGTACCGCGGAGGGCCCGTCGACCTCGCCGAACTGATCGCCGCCTGGCACGAGACCGGTGCCGCCGACGGCTTCCACCTCACCCCTGTCGAACCGCGCCGGGACCTGGAACGCCTGGTCAACGGCACGGCCGCACTGCTCCAGCACCGCGGGCTCCTCCGCACCTTCTACCCGGGCAGCACGCTCCGCGAGCATCTGGGGCTCGGCCGGCCCGCCCGTCGGTACGCCGTGACAGGGGGAACGTCATGACCGTACGGACGCCCGCCGGGCAGCCTCCTCGTGAGCCCTTGCAGCCCCTTCCCCAGCAGGTGCACCTCGCCGCGTACGTCCCCGGCACCTCCGCCGGGGCCGACTTCGCGTCCTTCGAGCGACTCGCGCGCACCGCCGAGCGCGGTCTGTTCGACTTCCTCCTCGTCGGCGAGGAGGCGCGGCCTGCCGAGCGCGGCGGGCGTGTCCCCGAGCCGGTCACCGTGCTGAACGCCCTCGTCGCCCGCACCGAGCGGATCGGGCTCGCCGCCACGGTCGACACGGCCTCCAACGAACCGTACGAACTCGCCCGCAGACTCGCCACGTTGGACCACCTCAGCGCGGGGCGCGCCGCCTGGAACGTGGCGGCCTCCGCCGACCAGCTTGCCCGCACCGCCGAATTCGTCGACGTGTCGCGGGAGTTGTGGGACTCGTGGACGCCGGACGGCGTCGTGCGCCCGTTCGCGCACCGCGGCCGGCACTTCGACATCGCGGGCGAGTTCACCGTGCCCCGCTCCCCGCAGGGCCACCCCGTCGCCATCCGTCCCTCCGACGACTCGCCGGAGGGACGCGCGTTCGCCGCGGCCACCGCCGACGTGATGCTCACGCGGTACGGGACCCCGGAGGCGGGCCGCGCTCTCTACGCCGAGGTGAAGGGCCGCCTCGCCGGGTACGGCCGCGACCGCGCCGACCTGAAGATCATGGCCGAGGCCACCGTCGTACTCGGCGACTCGGCCGCCGAGGCACGGGAGAGGGCCGCCGGGATCGGCCCGTCGGACGGCAGGTGGTCCTTCGCCGGCACGGCGGAGTCGGTCGCTGCTGAGATCGACGACTCCGTACGAACCGGCGCGGCCGACGGTTTCGTCCTCGTACCGCATCCGGCGCCGGGCGGCCTGGACGCGTTCGTGGACCGGGTCGTGCCGCTGCTCCAGGAGCGTGGCGTGTTCCGGACGGAATACACCGGTACGACACTGCGCTCACACCTCGGGGTGCACGATCCCGTGTGGAAGGGTTGATCACATGACGACGGACGCGGCCGAGGACTGGAAGCACTGGCACGAGCAGCGCACCACGACGGTGTCCGCGCCCCACGGGCCCCTTGCGCTCCGCGGGACGCACTGGATCGAAGATCATCCGGAGGGACGAATTCCGGACATGCCCGGCCGCTGGACCCTCGACGGGGACGCGGTGCTGCTGGCGGCAGGAGAGTCCGACGGCGTCCAGGTGGACGGACTGCCCCTGAACGGCCAGGTCAGGCTGGTGGCGGACCCCGGCCCGGCGAGTGACGCCCGGGTCGCGTACGGGGAGCGCCGGTTCGTCGTCCTCGTACGCGAGGGCGTCCGGGGTGTACGCGACTTCGACCCGGCCTCACCTGCCCGGCAGGCGTTCCGCGGCATCGAGGCCACCTCGTACGACCCGCGCTGGTCGGTGCCGGGGTGCTTCACGCCGTACGGGGAGAAGCGGACCGTGCGGGTGGGGAACGCCGACGGGCGCGAGCGAGGGCTCGGGCTCGGCGGGGAACTCGCATTCACGCTGGACGGACAGGAGTTGACGCTGCAGGTGACCGTCCAGGAGGACGGCTCGCTGTGGGCCGTCTTCGCCGACTCCACCAGCGGACACGGCAGTTACCGCTTCCGGTTCCTGCGGCCCGCCGTGCCCGACGCGCGGGGGCGCACGACGGTGGACTTCAACCGGGCCCTGCTCCCGCCGTGCGCATTCGCGGACCACTTCATCTGCCCATTCCCGCCGCCGGGGAATACTCTGGGCGCGGAGATTGCGGCCGGCGAGCGCAATCTGCTCCGGTGACGCGTACCGCCCGGTCCGCACCGCCTGATCCACCTGGTCCGATCCGCCCTGCCTGACCTGCACGGCTCGACCCGCACCCGTGATCCGCACCGGCTGATCCGCACGCACCCCACACCTCGGCGCCGAAGAGATCAACTCTCTTGGGGCATACGCAAGTTGAACGCCGTACGGCCGAAAGGCGCCCTTGCGTCGTTCGGGTGCACGGCCAAATACTCCCCCCAGCGCCTTGTCAGGGGCACGGCGTATCCGGAATCCGGACACTCTGCCTCTGGCGTGCGCCTCACGGGCCCCGACCCCACGCGGGCCCCCGACTTCCCTTTGGAGGGAACGAACAGTGAGGACCAAGCGCACCACCCCCCGTAGTGGCATAGCGAGACGGACCCGGCTGATCGCCGTGAGCACCGGACTCGTGGCCGCGGCAGCGTTCACCGTCCCCGCGGCGAACGCGAACGACGCGTCGACGTTCAGCACCACCCAGCTGAAGAGCGCCAACTCCGCGGTGCTCAAGGCCGATGTGCCCGGCACCGCCTGGGCGACCGACGCCAAGACCGGCAAGGTCCTGGTCACGGTCGACAGCACGGTCTCGAAGGCGGAGATCGCGAAGATCAAGCAGGCCGCGGGCGCCAACGCCGGAGCCCTGCAGATCAAGACCGCCCCGGGCAAGATGAACAAGCTGATCAAGGGGGGCGACGCCATCTATGCGAGTAGCTGGCGCTGTTCGCTCGGCTTCAACGTCAAGAACAGTGCGGGAGCCGACTACTTCGTGACCGCCGGTCACTGCACCGACGGCGCCGGCACCTGGTGGTCGAACTCGGGGCACACGACCACCCTCGGCACGACGGCCGGGTCCAGCTTCCCGACCAACGACTACGGGCTGGTGCGCTACACCAACACCTCGGTCGCCAAGTCGGGCACCGCCGGCAGCGTGGACATCACCAGCGCGGCCACCCCGGCCGTGGGCACCAACGTCATCCGCACCGGTTCCACCACCGGTACGCGCACCGGACGGGTCACCGCCCTCAACGCGACCGTCAACTACGGCGGCGGCGACATCGTCTACGGCATGATCCAGACCACGGTCTGCGCCGAGCCCGGAGACTCCGGCGGTTCGATGTACGGCAGCAACGGTGTCGCCTACGGTCTGACCTCCGGCGGCAGCGGCAACTGCACCTCCGGTGGCGTCACGTTCTTCCAGCCGGTCACCGAGGCCCTGAGCGCCTACGGCGTCAACGTGTTCTGATCGGTACGTGTTACTGATCGGTACGCGTCACAGTAGATCCGTCCGAACTGTCTGAACCTGCAGCCAGCAGCAGACGAGCCCCCGCACACCGTTCGCGGTGCGGGGGCTCGTTGTGGGGTCGCCCGGCAGACGAGCCGGCTCGTCCCGCGCACCCCGTGCCGACTCAGCCGTGGGTCCGGCTCATCCGTGGGGTCCGACTCAGCCGTCGGCCCGGCTCAGCCGTCGGTCCTCGGCGTGGCGCACAGCCAGTCCAGTACGTCGGGAAGGGCTTCCAGTGCCGAGAAGTGGCCCCCCTTCGGATCAAGGACGGGCCGGGCGCGGGGGATGGTGCGGGCCAGCCACTCGAAATGGCCCACCGGGGAGAAAGCGTCCTCGGCGCCGTGCCACAGCAGCACGGGCCGGGTGATCCGCGCCGGGTCGAAGCCCCAGTGGCTCAGCAGCGCGAGATTGTCGTCGAGCCAGCCGTACGCCGAAGTGCGCAGCGCCTCACGGTAGTTGCGCAACAGCATGTCGCTGACGGCCGGGGTGGAGACGATCCGCCGGTCGGATTCGGTGAGCCCGTCCCGGATCGACGCGAGGAGCTGCGCCGGGTCCGTCCGGATCTCGGCGGCCCGCGAGGCGAGCCGCTCAGAGAAGTCCACGGGGTCGGTCAGTGCCCGGGTGAACTCCTCGACGTTCGACTCCGCCATCCCCTCGAACCAGTTCAGCCCCTCGCTGGAGGGCGGCGCGAGGCTCGCCAGCGCGGCGGCCCGCCGTACCCGGGTCGGCAGCAGCGCCGCACAGGCCAGCGCGTGCGGGGCACCGCCCGCCCGGCCCAGCACCGCGAACGGACCCAGTTCGAGGGCGTCGGCCAGCGCCGCCACGTCCCGCGCCGCCTGCGCCACCCGGCGTCCCGGGCCGCGGTCGGAGTCCCCGTACCCGGGGCGGTCGTACGCGATGAACCGCACCTCGGGGCGCGCCTCGATCAGGTCCTGCGGCACCACCCCGGTCCGGCAGCCCGGTGTGCCGTGCAGCAGCACCACCGGCGTGCCCTGAGGGTCGCCCCATTCCTCGAACGCCAGCCGCCGTCCGTCCCGCATCCGTATCCCGCTAGGCACCTCTGTCCTCCATCTCCCCTTCGTCCGCGCGCCGGAGTTACCGTCGAAGTACACACCTTTTGCGCCCGTTACGGACCCTGGGGGTCGTCATGGTCGAAGAGCTGGTGACGGCGGGAGTGGCACTCGCGTCCGTCGGAGCGGTGTACGGGATGGCCGCGGCCCGAGTCGTCAAACAATACGAGCGCGGAGTGGTGCTCCGGCTCGGAAAGCTGCGATCCGGGGTGCGTGGTCCGGGCTTCACCATGATCATGCCCCTCGTGGACCGACTGCAGAAGGTCAATATGCAGATCGTGACTATGCCGGTGCCCGCGCAGGAGGGGATCACCCGGGACAACGTCACGGTCAGGGTGGACGCCGTCGTCTACTTCAAAGTGGTGTCCGCCGCCGACGCGGTCATCAAGGTCGAGGACTACCGGTTCGCGGTCTCGCAGATGGCGCAGACCTCGCTGCGCTCGATCATCGGCAAGAGCGAGCTGGACGATCTGCTCTCCAACCGCGAGAAGCTGAACCAGGGCCTGGAGCTGATGATCGACAGCCCGGCCGTCGAGTGGGGTGTCTCCATCGACCGGGTCGAGATCAAGGACGTGTCGCTGCCGGAGACGATGAAGCGGTCCATGGCGCGCCAGGCGGAGGCCGACCGTGAGCGGCGGGCCCGGGTCATCAACGCGGACGCCGAACTGCAGGCCTCCAAGAAGCTGGCGGAGGCAGCCGGGGTGATGTCGGAGCAGCCCGCCGCGCTCCAGCTGCGGCTGCTGCAGACCGTGGTGGCGGTCGCGGCGGAGAAGAACTCCACGCTCGTGCTGCCCTTCCCCGTCGAGCTGCTGCGGTTCCTTGAGCGGGCTCAGCCGGGGCACGGCCCGCATCCGGCGCATCCGGCGCATCCGGGGACGGCTCACGTGCAGTCCCAGCAGGCGCCGCGGCCACCGCAGGCAGAGCAGGCAGAGCAGGCGGAGCAGGCACAGCAGTCACCGCGGGAGCTGTCCGAATCGCAGCAGGCACTGGACGGGGCGGTCGGGGCGGACAGGGCGGAAGGGGCGGGCGGGGCTTCGGAGCAGGCCTCGGGCCGGAGTTCGGACCGCCCTCTGGACCGGCCCCTGGAGCTGGCGGCTCAGGCGCAGCAGTTGCTGACCCAGTGGCAGCAATCGATGCAGGAGCAACTCCCGCCCGTCGAGGCACCGCTGGATCCGGACTTCCGAGGGTCGAATTCAGGACAGGACTAGACCTCACAGAGGGGCGTTGGTTACTCGCTCGTAGTATTTGCAATGGGGATCGACGTGGTGCGACAGCGTTCTTGTCAACGCGCGTCAACCGTGCGGGGGCGCACGTCGGTTGTGGTGCGCGCGTCCTGAAGTCGACCTTGTGTGCCCCGGTGCGGCCTCGGAATAGTGGGTGGTGTCCGTTGGCATGGACGCGGCTTTTTTCGTGAGTCGTCACCATTGCCACACACCTTTCGGTCGCGCTGGTCCCCACTACCGCCGCGTCCGACCCCCCACAGGAGGACACGAGTTGAAGCACCGACGTATATCCAGGCGACGGGCCGTCGCAGCCGGCGCGGGCATCGCCGCACTCGTCGCGGGTGGAGTCACCTTGCAGAGTGCGAACGCGAGTGAGAACACGCCTGCCCCCGAGCTGAAGGTCCTCTCGGTCACGGCGGCCGGAAAGCTCGCCTCGACGCTCGGCAAGGACCTAGGCGGCGACGCGGCGGGAACGTATTACGACGCGAAGGCCAAGAGCCTTGTCGTGAACGTGCTCGACCAGGCCGCGGCCGAGACCGTCGAGTCGGCGGGCGCCAGGGCCAGAGTCGTCGAGAACTCTCTCGCCGACCTGAAGAGCGCCCGTACGACGCTGAAGCAGGACGCGACCATCCCCGGCACCTCGTGGGCGCTCGACCCCGCGACCAACAAGGTCGTCGTCACCGCGGACCGTACGGTCTCCGGTGCCGAGCTGACCAAGCTCACCGAGGTCGTCGACGGGCTCGGCGGCACGACCGAACTCAAGCGGACGAAGGGGGAGTTCAAGACCTTCGTGGCCGGCGGTGACGCCATCACCGGCAGCGGCGGCCGTTGCTCGCTCGGCTTCAACGTGGTCAAGGGCGGCGAGCCGTTCTTCCTCACCGCCGGGCACTGCACCGAGGGGATCACCAACTGGTCCGACTCCTCCGGTACGGAGATCGGCGAGAACGCGGACTCCAGCTTCCCCGACAACGACTACGGCCTGGTGAAGTACACCGCGGACGTGGACCACCCGAGCGAGGTGAACCTCTACAACGGTTCCGCGCAGCAGATATCGGGGGCCGCGGAGGCGACCGTCGGGATGGAGGTCACCCGGAGCGGGTCCACGACCCAGGTGCACGACGGGTCGGTGACCGGCCTGGACGCGACCGTGAACTACGGCAACGGTGACATCGTCAACGGGCTCATCCAGACCGATGTCTGCGCCGAGCCGGGGGACAGCGGTGGGTCGCTGTTCTCGGGGAGCAGCGCGGTGGGACTCACGTCCGGTGGCAGTGGTGACTGCACCTCCGGTGGGGAGACGTTCTTCCAGCCGGTGACTGAGGCGTTGTCCGCGACGGGTACGCAGATCGGCTGACGATCGGCTCCGCCGTGGTGTGAAAGCCTCGTTCCCGCTTGCGCGGGGGCGGGGCTTTTGCGTTGTGCTGCGCTGCGCTGCGCTGCCTTGGGTTGGGTTGGGTTGGGGAGTGGGTGCGGGTTCGGTGGGGGTGCGGCTAAAAGATTGCGCAGTTCCCCGCGCCCCTGGGGGTCGTCTGGAGGGTGCGGGTTCGGTGGGGGTGTGGCTAAAAGATTGCGCAGTTCCCCGCGCCCCTGGAGGTGCCGCTTCGCGTGGGCCTCGGGTGTCTGGTGGGTGGGGGTGCGGCTGAAGGATCGCGCAGTTCCCCGCGCCCCTGGAGGTCGTCTGGAGGGTGCGGGTTCGGTGGGGGTGTGGCTGAAGGGTTGCGCAGTTCCCCGCGCCCCTAGGGGCGGCGCTTTGCGCCTGATGTCAGGGTGATCGCTGTTCCCGCTGCTGCCCAGGCCGAGAGGATCAGGAGTGCGGTGGTGATGTCGTTGGACTTGAAGTAGGCGATCGAGCGGGTTGCCCAGGTGCCGGCGCCCGGGGGGAGGGCCGGGCCGATCGCCTTCCAGAACGGGGGGAGCATCGGCGGGGGGAGGGCGCCGCCCGCGCTCGGGTTGCCCAGGATCACCACCAGCAGGACCGCCACGCCGATGCCGACGATCCCGAAGACGCACTGGAGTGCCAGCGTGGCGGCGCCCACCGCGAAGGTGATGAGCGCGCCCAGTCCCCAGAGGGCGGCCACGCTTCCCGGCAGGGCGCCCAGGACCGGTCCGACGATGACCGCCCCGCCGAGTCCGCCGGCGATCGCGACCAGGGCCATCGCGGCGAGCCGGATCACCGCGCGCCGCAGGTTGGCCGGACGGGCCCCCGTGCTGATCGCCAGCGCCGACGCGCACAGATAGCCGCCCACGCACCAGCCGACGACCAGGTAGAAGGGGGTCAGCCCGTTGGCGTCCTGGGCGTCGGCCGGGACCACGTCGACGGTCCGTACCGTGCGCCCCTGGTCATTCTCCAGCGCGGTGGTGAGCGCGGTCAGGGCGTTGGACAGGGTCTTTCCGCCGCCGGAGGCGACCAGCAGGGTGTCGGTGGTGCCGTTCGGGTCGACCAGCAGGGCGCCGTCGATGTCACGGTTCGCGATCTGCTCGCGGGCCGTCGTCTCGTCGGCGAGCTTTCGGGGGTCCAGGGGGCTGCCGGGCAGTTCTTCGAGCCGGGCCACCGTCCGCCCCGCGGCGGCGCCCGGCGCGACCACCCCGAACGCCACGTCCTTCGGTTTCGGATGGTGCAGCGCCCCCACGTAGGAGGCGATGAAGAGCAGCTGCAGGGCGACCACGCCGATGACGAGCAGGGTGGCCCGCGGGGTGACCGCGTCCTTGACCTCGTCGAGGAAGGACTTGTGCGGGGCCTCTGCTGTCCGTGACATGTCCCCACGGTCCGGGTGCCGTGACGTTTGTGCAGGTGGGACGGGTCCGAACGGATGTCGTACAGATGTTCGAGAGATGGTCTATGGTGGAGGTGAGGGACTTGGGAACTAATGTTCGAGGACTGGGTGAAAGCCCCTGGTGGTGGAGGTGCGCGTGCCCGGCTTCACGCATCTGCACACCGCTTCCGGGTACTCCCTGCGGTACGGGGGCTCCCACCCGGAGCGCCTCGCCGAACGGGCCTCCGAGCGGGGTATGGACGCGCTGGCGCTCACCGACCGGGACACCGTCGCGGGCGCGGTCCGCTTCGCGAAGGCCTGTGCCGCGCAGGGCGTGGGCGTGCGCCCGCTGTTCGGGGTCGACCTCGCGGTCGAAGAGCCCGCCGTAAGGCCCGCCGGAGGGGCTGCGAGGGGGTCGTCCGGAGGGCCCGCAGGGGTCGCGGGAAGGGCCGCCGCGGAGTCCGTACGGGGTGAGCGGCGCCGGACTCCCGTACGGGGCGGTGCCTTCGTCGACGAGTCGACGCCTCGCGTGACCTTCCTCGCCCGGGACGGCGCGAAGGGCTGGGTCGATCTCTGCAGGATCGTTACTGCGGCGCATGCGGGAGAGGGACAGCCGCTGCTGCCCCGGGCCGAGAACCACGCCGAGGGGCTGACCGTGCTGCTCGGCCCGGCCTCCGACGTCGGCCGCGCGCTCACCGCCGGACGGCCCGACCGGGCGGCGACACTGCTCGCGCCCTGGCGGGAGGTGTACGGCGACGCGCTGCGCCTGGAAGCGGTCTGGCACGGGCGCGAGGGCACCGGCCCCGGCTCCCTGCGGCTGGCCGCCCGTACCGTCGGCTTCGCCGCCGAACAGCGGGTGCGCCCGGTGCTCACCAACGCCGTCCGGTACGCCGACCCCGGCATGGGCCCGGTCGCCGACGTGCTGGACGCCGCCCGCCGGCTGGTCCCCGTCGACCCCCGCAAGGAGCTGGACAGCGGCGAGGCCTGGCTCAAGGACGAGGGGGCCATGCTCGCCGCCGCCGAACGGGTCGTCGAGGCCGCCGGCTACCGCCGCGACACCGCCCGCCGGCTGCTCGAACAGACCCGGGCCGCCGCCGACGAGTGCCGGGTCGACCCGGAGGACGACCTCGGGATCGGCGCGGTGCACTTCCCCGAGGCGCACCTCGTCGGCGCCGGGCGCCGCACCGCGCAGCGCGTACTGGCCTCACGGGCGGCGGCGGGCATGACGCGGCTCGGGTACGACCGCTCGTCCCGGGCGCGGGAGTACTGGGAGCGGATGCACCGCGAGCTGGACATCATCGCCCACCACCACTTCGCCTCCTATTTCCTGACGGTCTCTCAGGTCGTGGACGACGTGAAGGCGATGGGCATCCGGGTCGCCGCGCGCGGCTCCGGGGCGGGCTCGCTCGTCAACCACCTCATCGGCATCGCGCACGCCGACCCCGTCGAACACGGGCTGCTGATGGAGCGCTTCCTGTCCAAGCGCCGCGCGGTCCTGCCCGACATCGACATCGACGTGGAGTCCGCGCGCCGCATCGAGGTCTACCGCGCGATCATCGGCCGGTTCGGCACCGAGCGGGTCGCGACGGTGGCGATGCCGGAGACGTACCGGGTGCGTCACGCGGTACGGGACGTCGGCGCGGCCCTGTCCATGGACCCGGCCGACATCGACCGCATCGCCAAGTCCTTCCCGCACATCCGCGCCCGCGACGCCCGCGCCGCGCTGGCGGAACTGCCCGAACTCCGTTCCCTGGCAGGGGAGAAGGAGAAGTACGGGCGGTTGTGGGAACTGGTGGAGTCACTGGACGCCCTGCCGCGCGGAGTCGCCATGCACCCGTGCGGGGTCCTCCTCTCCGACGCCTCGCTCCTCGCCCGTACGCCGGTCGTGCCGACCAGTGGCGAAGGGCTCCCCATGGCGCAGTTCGACAAGGAGGACGTCGAGGACCTCGGGCTGCTCAAACTCGACGTACTGGGTGTGCGGATGCAGTCCGCGATGGCGCACGCGGTGGCCGAGGTGGAACGGGCGACGGGCGACCAGGTCGACCTGGACGCCGTCGCCGTCGAGGAGGGCGACCCGGAGACGTACCGGCTCATCCGGTCGACGGAGACGCTGGGCTGCTTCCAGATCGAGTCGCCGGGCCAGCGGGACCTGGTCGGCAGGCTCCAGCCCGCGACCTTCCACGACCTCGTCGTCGACATCTCCCTCTTCCGCCCCGGGCCGGTCGCGGCCGACATGGTGCGGCCGTTCATCGAGGCACGGCACGGCCGCGCGCCGGTCCGCTACCCGCACCCCGATCTGGAGAAGCCGCTGAAGAGCACGTACGGGGTCGTGGTCTTCCACGAGCAGGTCATCGACATCGTCGACATCATGACCGGCTGCGGACGGGGCGAGGCGGACCGGGTGCGGCGCGGGCTGTCCGACCCCGAGTCGCAGGGCCGGATCCGCTTCTGGTTCGCGCAGCACGCGGCCTCGCGGGGGTACGACGCGCAGACGATCACCCGTACCTGGGAGATCGTCGAGGCCTTCGGGGCGTACGGCTTCTGCAAGGCGCACGCGGTCGCGTTCGCCGTGCCGACCTATCAGTCGGCGTGGCTGAAGGCGCACCACCCGGCCGCCTTCTACGCGGGGCTGCTCACGCACGATCCCGGGATGTACCCGAAGCGGCTGCTGCTCGCGGACGCGCGACGGCGGGGGGTGCCGATCCTGCCGTTGGACGTGAACCGGTCGTCGGTCGCACACAGTATCGAACTGGTGTCTGAATCCCTGGAGGGGTCGCGGGACTCGGAGGGGACCTGGGGTGTCCGGCTCGCGCTCTCCGACGTGCACGGGATCAGCGAGGCCGAGGCGGCCCGGATCGAGCAGGGGCAGCCGTACGCCTCGCTGCTCGACTTCTGGGAACGGGCCCGGCCGAGCCGCCCGCTGGCCGGACGGCTCGCGCAGGTCGGTGCGTTGGACACCTTCGGCGCCAACCGCCGTGATCTGCAACTGCACTTGACCGAGCTGCACCGGGGCGCACGCGGTGCCGGCGGCTCCCAACTCCCGCTGGCGGGAGGCCAGGAGACCGCGTCGGCCGGGCTGCCCGACCTCTCCTCGGCGGAACGGCTCAGCGCCGAACTGGGCGTGCTCTCCATGGATGCCTCACGCAATCTGATGGACGATCACCGGACGTTCCTCGACGAGCTGGGTGTCGTCACGGCCCGCCGGCTGCGGGCCGCCAAGCACGGCGAGACGGTTCTGGTCGCGGGCGCCAAGGCGGCCACCCAGACACCGCCGATCCGCTCCGGAAAGCGGGTCATCTTCACCACCCTGGACGACGGCACGGGTCTGCTCGACCTCGCCTTCTTCGACGACTCCCACGACACGTGCGCCCACACCGTCTTCCACTCCTGGCTCCTGCTCGTACGCGGAGTGGTGCAGCGGCGCGGCCCGCGCAGCCTCAGCGTCGTCGGGGCGGCGGCCTGGAACCTCGCCGACCTGGTGGAACTGCGGCACCAGGAAGGACTGGACGGAGTGGCGATGCGACTGGCCGAGCCGCAGGGAGGGCCTGCGGGAGGGCCCGGTGAAGGGGCTGAGGGAGAGCCTGGGGCCGGGGCCGGTTCCCGGGGTGCGGGAGATCCGACGGGCGGCCGTCGAATCCAGTTGCCCACGGGATACGAAATGCATCCGTGGGCGGATCTGCGCCCGGCGGGCGAGGGGTCCGCGAGCGGAAAGAAACTGTGGCACCAGAGCCCGGGGAGTGCGGGATGACCATCCTCTGCGTACGTTTCCAGCTGCCGCCGATGTACGAGGCCGCCCTGCCCGGGCTCCTCGGCACGTTGGAGGAGTTCACCCCCGTCGTCGAGGCGCTGCCGCCCGACGGGGCACTGGCCGATCTGCGGGGCGCCGAGCGGTACTTCCGGCGGGATGTCGTGGAACTGGCCTTGCTGATCCGGGTACGGGCGCTCGCCTGGCACGGCGTCGACTGCGCGATCGGGGCGGGGCCCGGCCCGATGTTCGCGCGGATGGCCCTGCGGGAAGCCGCCCCCGGGGAGATCCGGGTGGTTCCCGAAGGCCCCCTCGCCCTCACGGAGTTCCTGGCGGAGCGGCCTGTACGGGCGCTGCCCGGCGTCGGCACGGCCACCGCCCGCACCCTGTGCGAGTACGGCCTGGACAGCATCGGCAAGGTGGCCGCCGCGCCGCTGTGCACACTGCAACGGCTCACCGGTGCCCGTACCGGCCGCGAACTGCACGAGAGGGCGCGGGGCATCGACCGCGGCCGGGTCGTACCGAACGCCGTCTCCCGGTCGCTCGCCGCCGAACGGCCCTTCCCGCGTGACGAGTTGGACCCCGCGCAGCATCGGCGCGCGCTGCTCTCCGCGGCCGGGGAACTGGGCTCGCGGCTGCGCGCCCTGGAGAAGGTGTGCCGCACGCTCACCCTCACCGTCCGCTACGCCGACCGGTCGACGACGACCCGCAGCCGTACGCTCCCCGAGCCGACCGCCCACTCCTCCGCGCTCACCGACGCCGCGTACCGCATGTACGAGGCGCTCGGTCTGCAGCGGGCCCGGGTCCGTGGCGTGGCTCTGCGGGCCGAGGGGCTCGACCCCGCCGAACAGGCCTCCCACCAGCTGACGTTCGATCCCGTGGACGAGAAGGTGCGGCGTCTTGAGGAGGTGGCGGACCGGGTGCGGGAGAAGTTCGGGGCGGGGGCGGTGGTTCCGGGCGCGTTGGCGGCGTGACGCTCCGCCGGGGGAGTGGGGTGGTGGGGTGTCGGTCGTTGGAGGGGGGTGAGGGCGCGGGTGCGTTGTGGCTGGGCGCGCAGTTCCCCGCACCCCTGGGCGGGGTGCCTTCGGGCGGCCTCTCGATCAGTTGGCCCAGGGTGGGGTGAGCGTCGTGCCGTCCGCCAGTTCTGCCTGGAGGCCTATGGACGTGGTGACCCACGAGATCGCGGTCTCGTCGGTCGGGTTCTCGACGGTGAGTGTCGCGCCGGGGTTGACGATCACCGTGTCGCCCGCCGCGATCCGTTCGGTGCGGCCGTCGAGTGTCATCAGCAGTTCCCCGGCGAGGAGATGGAAGATCTCCTCGCGGCTGACGGTGTGCGCGGGTGCCTTCGTGCCCGCGGGGATCTCGCCCCGCCAGGCGCACAGTTCCCTGCTCCCGGTGAGAGGGGTGGCGTACGAGACGAAGCGGGCGCCGTGGATCTCATGGGTGACGGCTTCGGACGAGCGGACTACGGGCATGGCTGCCTCCGGTGTGGGCTGGGGTGCGCGCTGTTGTACGTGCTGTCGTGCGCGCTGTTGTGCGTGCTAGATGGTCAAGTCACTTGACCAAGTACTGTGCATCATAGTCAAGCCGCTTGACCATTTCGTCAAGGGTGTTTCAATGCATGCGTGCAGAACTCCGAGGCCATGGCCCTTTCCGCCGCGCTGCTCGCCGTCGCCGGTGAACTCACGCAGCGCATCCACGACGGTGTCGTCGCCCGCGGGTTCGAGGGGCTGCGGCCCGCGCACGGGTTCGCCTTCGCCCGGATCGCGTCCGGCGGGGCGACGGTCACCGAACTGGCCGCCCACCTGGGCGTGACCAAACAGGCCGCGAGTCAGCTCGTCGACGAGATCGTCCGCAAGGGGTACGCGGAACGGCAGCCGCACCCCGACGACGCGCGCGCCCGGCTGATCGTGCTGACCGAGCAGGGGTGGGAGTGCACCCGGGCGGCGGAGGAGTCGGCCGCGGAGGCCGTTCGGCCGTGGATCGAACTAATCGGTGAGGGTGAAGTCCGGGCGTTGCGCGACCATTTGCTGCGCATTGCGCCCTACGGTCCCATCAGGCCCGCCTGGTGACGGTTCAACGCCACGTGTCAGCGCTCCCGGTTACCACTGGAAGTTTTTACTGACGCGTAACTTCACACACTTACTACTCGCCCGTAACTTGAAAAAAGAACAGCATCCTCGTGATCCGGATCACAGGGCGTATGGCCTCGTCACTCCCTTGAGCCGCAAGGAGATCACCCGATGCTGCCCTGGAAGCACCTGCTCAGACCCCTGTCGGCGCTGCTGCTGGCCGCGGTGGTCACGCTCGTCCCCGCCACCACGGCCACTGCCGCCGCCGCCACCGACCGGGCTGCGACCGCGACCAGCAGGGGATGGAACGACTACTCCTGCAAGCCGTCCGCCGCCCATCCGCGCCCCGTCGTCCTCGTCCACGGCACCTTCGCCAACTCCGTCGACAACTGGCTGGGCCTCGCGCCCTATCTGGTCAGCCGCGACTACTGCGTCTACGCCCTCGACTACGGGCAGCTTCCCGGCGTGCCGCTCGTCCACGGGCTCGGCCCCATCGACAAGTCGGCGGAGCAGCTGAAGACCTTCGTCGACAAGGTGCTCGCCGCGACCGGGGCGGCGAAGGCGGACCTCGTCGGCCACTCGCAGGGCGGCATGATGCCACGCCACTACCTGAAGTTCCTCGGCGGCGCCGCCAAGGTGAACGCCCTCGTCGGTATCGCCCCCGACAACCACGGCACCACCCTGAACGGACTGGCCAAGCTGGTCACGTACTTCCCCGGCGCGAGCGAGGTGCTCTCATCGGTCACTCCGGCCCTCGCCGACCAGGTGGCCGGTTCCGCGTTCCTCACCCGGCTCAACGCGGGCGGCGACACCGTGCCGGGCGTGCGCTACACGGTCATCGCCACCCGGTACGACGAGGTCGTCACGCCGTACCGCTCACAGTTCCTCGACGGCCCGAACGTACGCAACATCCTGATCCAGGACCTGTGCGCGCTCGACCTCTCCGAGCACGCGGCGATCGGACTCACCGACCGCATCGCCTTCCACGAGGTGGCCAACGCCCTGGACCCGTCCCGAGCCACCCCCACAACCTGCCTGTCAGCAATCAGCTAGCGCCCCAAAAGGGGCGCGGGGAACTGCGCGCCCAGCCAGGCCGGCCCCGCAGTTCCCGCACGACCGAACCCCCACTACCCATCTGTCGGCGCTCAGCTGGCCGAGCCCCGTAAGGGGCGCGGGGAACTGCGCGGCCAGCCACGACGGGCCCGCAGTTCCCGCACGACCGAACCCCCACTACCTGTCTGTCGGCGCTCAGCTGGCCGGGCCCCGTAGGGGGCGCGGGGAACTGCGCGGCCAGCCACGACGGGCCCGCAGTTCCCGCATGACCGAACCCCCACTACCTGTCTGTCGGCGCTCAGCTGGCCGGGCCCCGTAGGGGGCGCGGGGAACTGCGCGGCCAGCCACAGCCGGGCCCGCAGTTCCCGTACAGCCGAACCCCCACGATCCCTACTTGCCGGCGGCAGCCCTACGGCGGACGGACGCGAACATCGCCGCCGCGCCGACCGCCAGCGCCGCCGCCCCACCCACCGCGAGGTACGCGGTCGAGTCGGACCCCCCGGTCTCGGCGAGGTTCGTCGACGCACCGGCGGGTTCGGCACCGTTCCCGGACCCGTCGGCGGCCTCGGCGGCTCCGGGTGTCTCCACGGCCTCGGAGCCGGAGCCGGAGCCGGAGTCGGTCCCGGAGTCCGGGTCCGACTTCGTGCCGGCCGCGGCCGTGACCGACGCCTGGGTCTTCGGGTCGTCGTCGCCGTGCCCCCCGTGCTCCACGGACGACTCGTCCGCACCGTCCGCGATCTCCTCGTCGGACGGCGCCGACGCGGCCGGGGCCGCGGAGGCCTCCGCACCTGCGCCGCCCTCGCCGAAGACGACGTCCGAGCAGGTGTAGAAGGCCTCGGGGGAATCGGAGCGCTGCCAGATCGAGTAGATGAGGTGGCGGCCCGACTTGACCGGGACGACCCCGTTGAAGACGTAGTCGCCGTTCTCCAGCTTCGGGTCGGTGACCTTGAGGAACGGCGTCGACTCCAGGTCCGACCACTTCAGCGGCTTCGTCGGGTCGTACCCGTCCTTGGTGACGTACAGCTCGAACGAGCCCTTGTGCGGGGCGGTCCCCTTGTAGCGGAAGGTGCGGTTGCCCGAGGTCAGCCGCGTGGCGGGCCAGTCGGCGCGGGCCAGGTCGAGGCCCTTGAACTTGTCGTTGGCCGCGCTGCACAGCTTCCCGTCGGGGATGATCTGCTTCGACTTCCCGGCGGCGTTGGCGATGTTGACGCCGTTCCAGTCGTACAGGGCCTGCGTGCCGCCGGCCGCGACCGCCGCCTTGCAGGCGGCGGACTTCGGGTTCTCCGGACCCTCCGCGAAGCAGCCGGCGACCCGGCTCACCGGGTCCGTCATCGAGCCGTGGGCGGCGGCGGGAGCGGCGGCGAGCGCGGTCAGGGCGAGCGGGGCGACGCCGACCGCGACGACGGTGGCGATACGGGCGGCTGCCTGGTGGCGAGCGGGCATGGGGGTACTCCTCGAAACGGATCTGGGGGGTGCCTGTGATGCCTGGGGGCGATCAGCAAGCTAGCCCCTGGAAACCGCAAAATCGCCTGCTGGGAGCGGGTGCGGGCGATCCTTATGGTGCCGTTAAGGGAGTGCTGAGACTGGGCTCAGGTAGGTACCGTTCCTGTCATGGCAGACAGTGCGCGGGAGGCGGGGATCCGGCCGGCCGTTCTCGCCGACACGGCGGCCGTGCGGGCCGTGACCGATGCGGCGTACGGCCCCTACGTCGAGCGGATCGGTGTCGTGCCGCAGCCCGTGCGGGCGGACCACGCGGCCGAGATCGCCGCGGGGCGGGTGTTCGTCCTGGGGGAGCCGGTGGTGGGGCTCGTGGTGATCGAGGCGCACGAGGGCCATCTGTTCCTCGACAGCGTCGCCGTCCGCCCGGACGCCCGCGGTCAGGGCGTGGGACGGCGGCTGCTCGCCTTCGTGGACGCGCACGCGCGGGCGCTGGGACTGCCCGAGGTCAGGCTCTACACGAACGCGCTGATGTGGGAGAACCAGAGGCTCT
The DNA here is from genome assembly GCF_055584525.1 of Streptomyces sp. NPDC102514. NCBI lineage: Bacteria > Bacillati > Actinomycetota > Actinomycetes > Kitasatosporales > Streptomycetaceae > Streptomyces > Streptomyces sp. NPDC102514. Next base: position 453,775 of record NZ_JBVJLW010000007.1, on the reverse strand, counting down.
ACCCCCGGTACGGGTACGAACTCGTCGAGCGCCGCGTGGACGGCCCCTACGACCGGCTCCACTACCGCAAGCGGCTCGCACCCTGACCGTCTGCGACCCGGCCCGGGGGCGTCTGCCCCGGCGCGCTCACCCGTCCGGCCACCAGGTGCGATGGATGTCCTTGCGGACTTCCGGGCGCTCGGCCGGGCGCTGGTCGGCCTCTTCCCGTACGCGACGGGCGTCCGACTTCTTCAGGGGCTTCTGCATGGTCATGCGGCGCATAGGGGCCTCCCTGCGGCTGGTCTGCCGAGTACCGCGTTCTCACGGAGTCAGACCATTTCCGGGAGGGTGACTCATCGGAGGCCAGTTGTCAGTGGCGGCTGTCACGTTTCATCAATGAGTCCACATGTCGGACATCTTGTCGGTTTGTGTGAAGGATGGGCCCGAGTGGGGCCCGAACCGGGGGTCGGCCCGTTGTCAGTGGCGGGTGCCACTCTGGGTGCATGACGAGTGACAGCACTGGCAACAGCACTGGTGGAGAGCGGTCCGGCGTCGACTGGGACGGGGAGGCCGACACCTTCGACGACGAGCCGGACCACGGACTGCGGGACCCCGCCGTGCGCGAGGCATGGGCGGCCAGACTGCGCGGCTGGCTGCCCCGCGGCCCCTCCGACGTCCTCGATCTGGGCTGCGGCACGGGCAGCCTGTCGCTCCTCGCGTCCGAGGCGCGGCACCGGGTCACCGGCGTCGACCTCTCGCCCCGCATGGTGGGACTGGCCCGCGCCAAACTGGCCGGACGCGACGCCGCGTTCCTGGTCGGTGACGCGGCGGCCCCGCCCGTCGGGGAGCAGCGCTTCGACGCCGTCCTCGTCCGCCACGTGCTGTGGACGCTCCCCGAGCCCGGCCGCGTCCTGCGGCTCTGGCGCGGGCTCCTGCGCCCCGGCGGACGGCTCGTCCTCGTCGAGGGCGTCTGGGGGACGGTGAGCCCGGTCGGCATACCCGCCGACCGGCTGACGGCCCTGCTCGCGCCCCTCGCCGAGGACGTGCGCGTGGAGCTGCTGTCGGACGACTCCCGGCTGTGGGGCCGGGAGGTCGATGACGAGCGGTACGCGGTGATCGCGGTGCCGTGAGGGGCGGACCGCAGGGCTACGGAGCTGCGGGGCTACAGGGATGCGGGCCTGCGGTGGCTAGGTCAGCAGTGCCTCGAAGTCGCCTTCGCGGGCGCGGAGTTCGAGTTCGTCCAGGGCCGCCCGCGCTGCGGACGCGGCCCGTGGATCGGTGGTCTCCAGGCCGCTCGCCGCGAACTCGTCCTCGTCGAGGCGCAGTACGGTCCTGCCGTCGGCGGAGCGCCACAGGTCCAGGTCGAGATCCTCGCAGACCACCTCGCCCGGGGTGACGTCGGCCGGGGTGACCTCGGCCGGGCGGGCGATGTCGCAGTACCAGCCCTTGAGCGTGCCCTCGGCGTCCCGGACCTCCTTCACCGCGTACCAGCGGTCACGCCAGTAGTGCTCGGTGAAGACGTCGCCGGGCTCGAAGCGTACGAAGCCGAAGTCGCGTACACCTGCTCCCGCCCAGGTCGCGCGGACGACGACGTGTGTCCCGTCGTCGTGGAGCAGGTCGGCCGGGTACCGGATCTTCGTACGGCCGGACTTGACCAGGACGATGTCCACGGTGACCGGAGTGGCGGACCGGGCCGAGGGATCAGCCGAGTTCGCGGACATGCTGTACCTCCGTGGCGCAGATCTCGTAACCGAACCACTTGTTGATCGCGAGCATCGGGCCGTTGCCCGAGTCGTTGCCCGTGAACGCCTCCGTGAAGCCGGCGGCGCGGGCGCGGTGCAGGGAGTCGGCCTTGGCGAGCTTGGCGAGGCCGCGTCCGCGGTGGGCGCGGGCCGTGCCGGTCATCACCGTGCCGTACCGGGTGCGGCCGTCGGTGCGGGCGGCGCTGAACGCGGCGGGCCGGCCGTCGACGACCGCGACGGAGGTCAGCTCCTGGCTGAGGAGGGGGTGGTGCCAGGTCTCCTTCAGCCAGGCCTCGTAGTCGGTGAACTCGTGGGCGATGTCGCTCGGTTCGTCCGCCAGCGTCTCCGCGTCCAGTTCGAAGAGGGGGCGCGGGTCGTCGGCGAAGTCCGCGGCCGTGCGCAGCTCCACGCCCGCGGGCGCCTCCGGGCGTGGCGGCAGCGGGTTGTTCGCCAGGTCGAGACGGAGGAAGTGCGCGGAGCGGCTCGCGTGGTAGCCGCGCCGCTCGGCGAAGGAACGGTTCGCGGGCTCGTCGAGGACCCAGGCGAAGAGCTTCCGCGCGGACACCTCGGCGAGATGCGCCTCCGCGGTCCGTACGAGCAGCGAGCCCGCGCCGCGGCCCCGGCGCTCCGGGTGCACGTACACGTTCAGACAGGCCTGGCCCGGCTGCGGGCTGTCGTACACCACGCCCGTGTTGGCCGTGCCGATGAGTTCGCCGTCCTCCTCGGCGACCAGCGGCCGGAAATGCGCGTCGGGGTGGGCGTGCGTGACGTCGTGGAGGACGGACTCCGGGGTGGAGAGCATGTAGGGGAGCGCCAGACGCCGGATGTACGAGAAGCCTTCGGCGTCCTCGGCATCCTCGGTGCGGAGGTCGCGGACGATCACAGTCATGGAATCGCACGCTACGCGCGGGGTGCGGCAGGCCGCCTCTCATTTTCCGGCGGGTGCGGGACAATCACCGGGTGACGTTGAAGATCGACATCGATGACGGTACGGGGGTCGCGCCCTACGAGCAGGTGCGCGCCCAGATCTCCGAGCAGGCGAGGGCCGGGATGCTGCCGGTGGGGTACCGGCTGCCCACGGTGCGGGGGTTGGCCGAGGAGCTCGGGCTCGCCGCCAACACGGTCGCCAAGGCGTACCGGGCGCTTGAGGCCGACGGGGTCATCGAGACGCGGGGGCGCAACGGCACGCTGGTCGCTGCCGCGGGCTCGGCGGCGGATCGTACGGCCGCGTCCGACGCGCAGGCCTATGCCGAGCGTGTGCGGCGGCTCGGGCTGTCCGAGGCCGCGGCCCTCGCCGCGGTACGGGATGCGCTGCGCGCGGCTTATGGGGAGTCCGGCTGACGGGTGGGGCGCGGCCGTCGCCCCACCGCCCTGCCCGGCCGCCCAGGCCGACCGCCGCGGTCGGGTCCCGGGCGGCGGCCGGTGGCCGTGGCCTGCACGGACCGAGCGGGCAGACGTGGATTCGGCACCGCCGGGATCCGCCGCGGTGGTTGCTCGCCGTCGCGGCGGGGGTTTGGGCTGCGCCTGTGCAACGGGTGGTGGGTTGGCGTGCCTTCCATCTGCGCCGCGGTGGTTGCCCGCCGTTGCGGCGGGAATCCACCGCGGTGCTGGTGAGTGGGTGAGGGGCTAGAGGTACAAGCCTGCCTCCGTGTCCGTCCGTTGGTCCGGGACCGATGTCGGTGTGGTGCCTCTGCGCAGGGCGTACAGCTCTGCCAGGGTTGCGCCCTCGCGGCCCACGCCCTCGTCCGTGCCCAGCCAGGCCGTGGACTCCCGGCGGGTCAGCGGGCCGACCTCGATGCGCGCGAGGCAGCGGCCGGGGCGGACCACCGCGGGGTGCAGGCGCTCCAGGTCCTCGTTGGTCGTGACGCCCACCAGCACGTTGCGGCCCTGGCCCAGCAGTCCGTCCGTGAGGTTGAGCAGCCGCGAGAGCGCCTGCCCCGCCGTGTGCTTGGCCTCGCCGCGGATCAGTTCGTCGCAGTCCTCAAGGAGGAGCAGCCGCCAGCGCCCCTTCCCCGAGCCGTCCTCCTCGCCGATGGCGATGTCCATCAGATAGCCGACGTCGGAGAACAGCCGTTCCGGGTCGAGGACGCAGTCCACCTGGCACCAGTCCCGCCACGAACGCGCCAGCGTACGCAGCGCCGACGTCTTGCCCGTGCCCGGCGGACCGTGCAGCAGCAGCAGCCGGCCCGCGATGTCCTCGGGCGTGGTCTTCATCAGCCCGTCCATGGCGTCCGCCACCGGCGCCGTGTAGTTGCCGCGCACCTCTTCCCACGTACCCGCCGAGATCTGCCGGGTCGTGCGGTGCGGGCCGCGCCGCGGGGACACGTACCAGAACCCCATGGTCACGTTCTCCGGCTGCGGTTCGGGCTCGTCGGCCGCGCCGTCCGTGGCCTGGCCGAGGACCTTCTCGGCGAGCTCCTCGCTGGTCGCGGTGACCGTCACGTCGGCGCCGCGGTTCCAGCGCGACACGAGCAGCGTCCAGCCGTCGCCCTCCGCGAGCGTCGCGCTGCGGTCGTCGTCGCGGGCGGACCGCAACACCCGGGCGCCCGGCGGGAGAAGGGAGACCCCGGACCGTACGCGGTCGATGTTCGCGGAGTGCGAGTGCGGCTGCTCGCCCGTCGCGAAGCGGCCGAGGAACAGCGCGTCGACGACGTCCGACGGTGAGTCGCTGTCGTCGACGTTGAGCCGGATCGGCAGCGCGTCGTGCGGGTTGGCAGACATGCCGACATGATCCGTCACGGGGACGCCCCGTGCATCCGGTTTCCGCGTTGCGTCCACGCGCGTCCCCATTGGTGTCCTCCTGGGGTCCACGGGTGTCCGCGAGCGGGTCCGGGCGCCGTCCTGTTACAGAGCTGTGGTGTTCCGGAAGCTGTTCCGCCGCTGACGCCCGAGGTTACTGTTGTCCTTGATGGCACGTCATGGGTGGAATTCGGGGGCTCGGCGGTGGCGCTTCACCGCTCTGCTCGGCGTGGGTGTGGCCGCTCTGGCCCTGGTCCTGACCCTGATCCACACCCTGCCGGGAAGCGCGGGGAGCGAGGCGGGCACGACCCGCGACGGCGGCAGGGTGCACGGCACGCCGTCCGTCCCCCCGGCGCCGAAACCGGAAGTGGGCTGGGGGTTCACCCACACCCAGTACAGCGCCGACGAGGGCAGCTCGGCCGCCACGGAGCGCGTGGAGCAGCGTCTCGGTGAGCAGTCCCCGCCGCAGATCCAGCACATCATGGGCTGGGGCGCGGACAACCCCGAGCCGGTGAAGGGGCGTTACGACTTCGAGGCGATGGACCGCCGGATCGACTTCGTCCGCGAGACGGGCGGCACGCCGGTCGTCACGCTGTGCTGCGCGCCGGACTGGATGAAGGGCGGCAAGCCCGGCGCCGACCGGACCGACTGGAGCCAGGCAGCCCTGGAGACGGCTCCGGACCGCGCCCACTACAAGGACTACGCGGCACTCGCCGCGACCGTCGCCAGGCGTTATCCGGACGTACGCCACTTCATCGTGTGGAACGAGTTCAAGGGTTTCTGGAACGACTCCGCCGCCCGCTGGGACTACGAGGGCTACACGGAGTTGTACAACCTCGTCTACAAGGCACTGAAGAAGGTCGACGAGGACATCGAGGTCGGCGGGCCCTATCTCGTGATGGACAGCCTCGACCCCCGCCAGAAGGAAGACGCCTCCCCGACGGTGAAGGGCAGTTGGGGCGCGATGGACCAGCGGGTCCTCGACGCCTTCGACTACTGGAACAAGCACAAGGCCGGCGCGGATTTCGTCGTCGTCGACGGATCCGGTTACACCAGGGACGACGAGCTGCTGCCGGACGAGTTCGCGGCCACCGCGAAGTTCACGGCCGTGAGCCGGTGGGTCCGGTCGCGGACCGGTGATCTGCCGCTGTGGTGGGCCGAGTACTACGTGGAGCCCGCGGACGCCGACGACGCGCGGGACGGGTGGTCCGAGTCGCACCGGGTCGCCGTGCACGCGGCCGCGTTGATCGCCATGGTGCGGGGCGGGGCCACCTCCGGCTTCTACTGGAATCCGGAGACGGAGAAGGGGGGCGGGTGTGCGGGGTGTCTGTGGACGCCCACGGATCGCTCCTCGGGGGGTGAGCCGTTGCCGATGCTCGGCCTTCTCTCCCGGTTCGGGGCGGAGTTCCCTCCCGGGACGCGGTACGAGTCGGTGGCTGTCGCCGCGGACGATCGGGCGAATGTGCGGGTGCTGGCGTCCGAGCGGGTTGTTCTCGTCGTGAACACGTTGGGGCGGGGGATCAGTGCGCAGGTCGACGGGAAGCGGTTCGCCATGGGCGCGTATGAAGTGAAGTGGGTTCGCCGGTAGGGGGCGGGGCGGGGCGGGCGTCGGCTGGGGCTGGCCGCGCAGTTCCCCGCGGCCCTGAAAGCGAAAAGATCGCGCCGTTCCCCGCGCCCCCAACGGCGGTTCAGGCCATCGTCAGGAATCTCTGGATCAAGGACGCCACCAGCAGGGCCAGTAGCGGCAGGGCGAACCAGAACGTCGCCTGCAGCCAAAGGTGCTGGCGCACGCTCGGACGCGCACCCACCCGTACGACCTCCCGCGTCGTGAGCAGCGCGATCAGCGCGACCGCCGCGAGCGCGCCGACCACCGACCAGGGCGTCCACGTCACCTGCGGACCGATCGGGCCGGGGTCGGCCTTGGCGACCTTGCCGCGCGGCTGCTGCCGCAGCGCGTACAGGGACACGTCCTCGTTCACGAAGACCTTACGCAGTTCCTGCCGCGCGTCGAGGTTGCGGATGAGCCGGTACTCGTACGTCTTCGAGTAGCCGATGTCCAGCTGCAGGTACGTCACCTGGCTGCGGTTGATCATGAGGTACGAGTTCGGGCCCGCGTCCTTGAGCGACTTGACCAGGCTCGACACCAGCACGGGATCGGCGGGTGCGAGCGTCGGTACGTAGTTCACCTTCTCCATGTCCCGGGTGCCCCACGGCATCGCGGGCGTCACGTTGTTGACCGTGTCGTTGCTCAGCCACAGCACCCGGACGGTCGGCCTGTCGTGGGCGTACACGTACTCCATGGCGGCGACCTCGCCCGGCCTGATCCGCTCGAACGGCTCGTTGCCCCAGCGGGCCACCAGGAAGCCGCCCATCAGGACGAGGCCCGCCATCAGCGCGGCGAGCGGTGCGAGGCTCACGCGGTCCTTGTCCCGTTCGTCCGCGGTGACGCCGGTACGCGGGAAGAGCGCGAGACCGGCGAGCAGGGCCGCGCCGGGCAGGGCGAACATGAAGACGCGCAGCGCCATCTCGCCGCCGTACGACTGCAGGCCGAAGCCGAGGAACGGGACGAAGGTGAGGACGAGCAGCGACCGTTCGCGGTACTTGTGGTCGCGTCGGCGCCACCAGCCCCAGCTGGCCAGCGCGAGCACGCCGCCGGCCAGTGCCACGCGCGCGTAGAGGACGAGTTTGTGGGACGAACTGCCCTCGCCGATACGGCCGGAGACCGAGGACGAGACGTTGTCGCCGACTCCGCCCACCCCGCCGAACAGCTCGCCGAAGTGTCCCGACCAGTACGGCTCGGCGAGGAAGCCGATCCATACGCTGACCACGACGGCGAACAGGATCGGCAGGCCCCGCAGTTCGGAGCGGCCGATCAGGACGAGGACGGCGAGGACGCCCAGCATCACGAACGGCGTCAGCTGGTGGGCCGGCACGGTCGCCATGAACAGACCGATCAGCACCAGGAGCAGCACGGCCCGTTCGCGCCGGCCGGTGGGCTCGACCTCCAGTTCGCCGGGCCGCATCTTCGTCCACAGCACCCGTGGCGCCCGGAACCACACCAGGAGGATCGCCACGAAGACCAGGTAGAGGAGGTAGGTGAAGCCCTGCGGGGAGAAGTAGTCCTGGCCCACCCAGCCGCTGAGCACGAAGATCCAGATGCCGGTCCACTGGGCGCGCCAGCTCGCCCGCATATGGCGTACGAGCAGGAACAGCGGTGCCAGGTACAGGAGTTGCATGGCCGTCGGCCACCAGCGGATGACCTCGGTGAGATCGTCGACCCCGCATGCCTTGGACAGGAAAGCGGCTGCCGCGAAGAAGCCCGGCCAGCTCCAGCGGGCGTCCAGGTCGGGCACGGCCGAGCCGGTCCGGTCGATGTGGTCGATGAAGCCCAGGTGCTGCCACGCCGTCGCGAACCGCGGTTCGGTCTCGATCACGGCCGGCAGCGCGTGCAGCGACACCACGGTGGCCAGCAGGGTGACCATGAGCAGCGCCTTGTGCTCGCGCCCCAGCCAGAGCAGCGAGGCGAACACCAGGACCAGCAGTCCGGCCCCGACCAGGGTCGGTGTGGGCAGGACGGAGATCAGGCCGAGCCCGTCCATCCGGTCGAGATCGCGTTCCCCGAGCCCGGACACCGGCACCCAGTACAGGACGAGCGCGGCCGTCAGCAGCGAGCCGAGCAGTACCCCGAGGCGGGTCGGCCGCAGCCGCCGCCATCCGGCGGCCGGCGGCTCCGCCGGTCCGGGCCCGTCCGCCTCCCGTACGGCTCCGGACGCGCCGCCCGTGCCGGACGCTCCTGCCTCGCGTACGCCCTCCGGTTCCTCGGCGAAGCCGCCGACCGGTGGGTCGAAGGGGGCGTCCACCTCGATCTCGGACGGGCTGAGGGAGGTCTCCGAGCCCGGTTCCCGCCGCTCGACCGGCAGACCCAACTCCGTTCGTGACGGCGGCGGTTGCGGGGGAGTCCGGGGCGTTTTCAGCGCCCAGGTCGGCCGGTGGTCCGGCCGGGGCCCCGAGGGGCGGCTCGGCCGGTCGACCGCGGGTATGCCGGCGGGCGGTGTCCCGGGACCGGGCCGTACGTCCGGCCGCCGCTCCAGATGGTCGAAGTCGAGCTGGACACCGAGCGCCAGCGTGTCCGTGTCCAGGCGCTGCGCCCAGGCCGGACCGCGCCCCTTCCTCGGCCCGGCCTTCCTGGGCCCGTCCGGCTCGGAGCCGTCCTTGTCCGGGCCGCCCTGATGCGGACCGGGCACCTCGCGGGCGCCCAGGTCCGCCAGGTCGCCGTCGGACGCCGTGTCCCGGGGAGCTTCCTCGGGCGGCGCGGTCATGACGATCCGGTACAGCCGGGGAGCGGCGAGCATCACGATCACCGCGAGGCTGGAGATCTCCGCGACACCCGCGCCGGTCAGCCCCATGCGGGGCAGCAGGATCACCGTCAGGCCGAGGACCAGGACGCACAACAGGCCCTGCAGCCAGGCGAGTCCGGCGGTGCGGCTCTGGGCGCGCAGCACCGCGAAGTACGTCTCCATGACGACCCGCAGCACCGCGCCGACCGCGAACCAGCGCAGCAGCGGCGTCGCCGCGTCCGCGTATCCCTGGCCGAACACACCGAGGATCCAGGGCGCCCCGAAGAACAGCACCCCGGCCACCGGCAGCATGATCCAGGCCATCCGGCGCAGCGCCGCCCGGGTGTTCGCGGCGAGCCGTGCCGGGTCGTGCGAGCCCTCGACGGTCAGCGAGGCGCCCATGTTGATGGCGAGCAGGTTGACCGTGCCGCCGATGGTGGTGGTGATGTAGAAGTACGCGTTGTCGGCGGAGCTGACCTGCGCGGCGACGATCACCGGGACGAGGTAGACGACGGCGAGCGAGAACAGCGAGCCCGTGTAGTCGCCGGCCAGGAACCGTCCGATCTCCCGCAGGGTGGGCGGCTCGGCGCCCTCCGCGGTCGCCTTCACATGCCGGGGGACCAGCCGCCGGAACACCAGCCAGCCCAGCGGCAGCACGGACACCGCGATGGCCGCGACCCACGACACGAAGACACCCATGGTCGGGATCGCCGAGGCGAACGCCACGAGCAGCGCCAGCTTCACCGCCGAGAACACGGTGTTGCCGACCGGCACCCACAGCGCGCTCCGCAGCCCCGTCAGCACCCCGTCCTGGAGGGTCAGCACCGACCAGGCGACGACCGACAGGACGAAACAGAGCCCGATGAGCGGGTCGTGCAGGAAGCGGTACGAGGATCCCCAGAGCCCCAGCGTGAGCAGGAAGACGCCCGCGGCCAGCGCCACGACCACCGAACTGCCCACGTAGGTACGGAGGATGAGCCGTCCGGTGCCGCGGCCCGCCACCGGGATGAACCGGGCGAGGGCGCCCGTCAGCGTCACCGCGGTGAGGCCCGCGAGGAGTTTCATCGCGGCGATCGCGGCGGAGCCCTGCCCGACCGCGGACTCGGAGTAGTACCGGGCGGCGGCCAGCCAGAAGCCGAGCCCGAGGACGGCCGAGATACCGGTGTTCAGCATCAGGGCGTAGGCGTTCCGGAACAGCTGGCTGCCTCCGGACGACGGACCGAGCCCGGGCAGGCGCAGGCGCCGCCCGGACCGCTCGGGTGGATCGGGCGCGGGGGTGTCGGCTTCGGCCGTGGTCGTGTCAGACACGGGAACGGATGGCCTTCCGGCGAACCTGTCGTGCTCTGCGGACCATGGAGTACCCCTTGGTGAGGGCACGGTCCCTGGCGAAGATACGGGCGATCGCGCGGCCCTCGACGAGCCGCTCGAACTCCTCGATCCCGGTGCTGCGGCGCACGGTGACCCGCCGCAGCGCGTACGGTCCCTGGCGGCGCCGCGCGAGGGCGTTGCCCACGGCGAGCGACTGGGTGAAACCCGCCTCGCGCACGGCCCGGCGCACCCGGCGGCTGGAGTAGCCGTACGGGTACGCGAACGAGGCCGGGAGCACGCCCAGTTCGGCGGCGATGATCTCCCGGCAGTGCCGCAGTTCGTAGCGCAGGGCGTCGTCGGGCAGCTGGTCCAGCTGCGGATGCGTATGGCTGTGGCCGCCGATCTCGACGCCGGACGAGGCCAGTTCGCGCACCTGGTCCCAGTCGAGCATGACGTCGAGGCCGCCCCCGGTGTCGTACTCCCCGCGCAGCCAGCCCGTCGACGCGAACAGCGTGGCCGCGAAGCCGTGCCGGGTGAGCACGGGCAGGGCGTGCCGGTGCACGCCCACATAGCCGTCGTCGAAGGTGATCAGTACGGGTCGCTCCGGCAGCGGTGCCGAGTCCCGCCAACTCTCGGCGAGGAGCGCGGTGTCGACCGGGGTGAAGCCCGAGCCGCGCAGCAGCGCCATCTGTTCGGCGAACGCCTCGGGTGTCACGGACAGCGTGCGGGTGGCGTCGTTCGGCGCCTTCGCCACCGCGTGGTACATGAGGATCGGCACGCGTGGCTCGGGTGATCCACTCATGGTTCGGCCCCCTCGTTCCGCTCGATCGGGAGCGCGGAGAACGTGGCTTCGCCCCTGCGCGCCCGGACGCTCCCGAGTGCGTACCCGCCCGCCGCCGTCACGACTCCGGCGACGATGGCGGCGGCCCGGCCCGCGCCGCCGGGGCGGGCGAGCAGGGCGTCGCGCAGCCCGCGCGCGACTCCGGCGGGCAGTACGCGTGTGGTGTAGCGGCGCTCCGACTCAAGCCCCTTGCCCGCGCCCACGCTCCGGGCGACCAGGGCCTTGGACAGGCCTTCGGCGTACGTACGGGTGCGGAAGTAGGCGAAGTGCTCGCGGGCCTCCGGCACCCGGTGGTGGATCACCGCCCGGTCGTCGATCAGCAGGACGGCGTCCGGCCGGGCGCGGGTGAGCCGGATGCACAGCTCCGTCTCCTCGCAGCCCAGCGGGCGCCTGTCGCCGTCACGCCCGATACCGGTCGCGAAACCGCCCGCCGCGTCGAAGGCGGTACGGCGGAACGAGGCGTTGCCGCCGAGCACGTTGCGCACCCGGACCCGGCCGGGCGGCAGACCCCGGTACGTGCAGCCCACCACCCAGTCGAACTCCGCGGGGAACCAGACGGGCCGGCGGCCCGACGCCCAGATCGGCATCGTCCGGCCGCCGACCGCCATCACCCGAGGATTCGCGTACCCCTCGGCGAAGTGGCGGAGCCAGTCGCGCTCGGCCACCGCGTCGTCGTCGAGGAAGGCGATGACGTCGCCGCGCGAGGCGGCGATACCGGTGTTGCGGCCCGCGGACAGGCCACGGGGGCCCGCGTTGGCGAGCACCCGCACCTCCCCGGCCCCCCGGCGCTCCCCGTGTGCGTGCTCCCCGCGTTCCTCGTACTCCTTGGACAGCCGGTCCAGGAGCGTCCGGTTGTGATCGACGACCAGCAGGGTCTCCCGTGCGGGCCGGGACTGCGCCCGCACCGAGGCGACCGCCGCGAGAATGTCCTCCCAGCGGTCCTCGGTGTAGACACAGATCACCACTGAGATGTCCGGAGCGCTCAAGACGTCTCTCCCGCACCGGAGTTGAGCGTGACCGCGTGCGGGCGGCGGCGCAGCGACCGCCGGTTGGAGCGCTCCTTGAGGATCACCTTGAGCACCCGCAGTCCGTCCCGTACGGCCCGCAGATTGCTCGCGCCGTGGATGCGTACGTACTCGTGGCTCGGTATCTCCTGGACCTTCAGCCCCGCCTTGACCACCCGGATGTTCATCAGGGTCTCCACCTCGAAGCCCGTGCAGTCGAGGTCGATCTTGTCCAGACAGTGCCGCCAGAACGCGTTGTATCCGTAGCAGAGATCGGTGTAGCGCGCGCCGAACTTGCGGTTGACGATCGTGCACAGTGCCCAGTTGCCGAGCTTGCGGATCGGTGTCATGTCGTCCGTGCCTCCGCCGTTGGCGAACCGCGAACCCTTCGCGAAGTCGGCCCCGGAGACCAGCGCGGAGACGTAACTGACGATCTCGTGACCGTCGGCCGAGCCGTCCGCGTCGACCATCACGATGATGTCGCCGGTGCACGCCTCGAAACCGGTGATCAGGGCGTCGCCCTTGCCCTTCCCCCGCTGCCCGACGACCTTGACGTCGGGCCACAGTTCGCGGGCGACCGCCACGGTGTCGTCGGTGGAATTCCCGTCGACGAGCACCACTTCGTGAATCCATGGCGGAAGCGTCTTGAAGACGAACGGGAGATTCTCCGCCTCGTTCATGGCGGGAATCACGATGCTCACCGGAGGTGCTATGGCCAGGTGAGTTGATATGGGCCGATAGGTGCTGGCAGTGATCTGACCCTGAAACTGACCTTGAATCTCATTCTGGATCTGATCTTTGATCTGATCTTTTCCCGAATCCGCCGGGCGCAGAAAAGAAGTCATTGAGTCTGGTCCCTCTCGTCCGGTGGACCGCCCGCCCCTGGGCGGTCCGGTTCTTTGTCCGGTTCGAAAGGGGGGTTTCTCACTCACGGCATGCCGAAATAGAGCTCCGTCCATGCCGGGTGAGCTGGCATAACTGGCCGACTGTCTGGGTCGGTCTCGCGGCAGTGCTCGGCACAATTGCGGTCACCGAGCACGGCACCCCCCTACCGCGCCCCGCGCCGGGCCCTCGTCGCGATCTTGAGCCCTCCCCTAGATCGCATATGCACTGATGGACCGATGCGGGTGAGATGTACGACGGTATTGATGATTGAGACGCTATGGCAAGACCTGGAACATGGCCTCACGTTTTTGTTGGTTTGGCCGTTACTCAACCGCCCGAACGGATCTTCCCCATCCGTTTGAGCATTTTGTCGGCCGGCTCGAACAACTCCGGCCTCCCCAGCACCGCATTGCGCAGAGCACGGACGGGGGCGCGTCGCGCCCGGTGTCCGAACGCCACGGGATGGCGGCGCGCAACCCACCCTTCGGACACGGTGAGTTCCCGTGTCTTCAAGGAGTCCTTGTATTCCTTCTGGCCCCGGCCGAGATCCAGATGGGCGATGCCGTCGGCGGCAGCCGCCTCGGCCATGCGTAAATGCAGGATCAGGCCCGGGGAGTATTTCGAGAACTCCGGGTCGTACGCGGGGAACCAGCACGCCAGCACCCGTTCGGAACGCAGTCCGAAGTGCGCGGCGACCGGCCGGCCGTCGGCGTAGAGCACCGACAGGAGCCCGGCGAACGACTCGGAACGACTGTGGAAGAGCTGCTGCGCCAGCCGGGCGATCCAGTCCTGCGCGAAGCGGTCGCTGCGCCCGGTCCTGCGGTACTGCGCCGACTTCCAGCGCATCAGCGTGCTCAGCACCTCGGGGTCGCGCTCGTCGTGCACGTACCGCACGTCCGGGTGGTCGCGGCCCAGCCTGCGTTCCTTGGCGAGCGTGGTGCGGGTGAACTTGGGTGACCGGGCGCGCAGTTGGGTCAGATACGCCTCGTACCCGCGGTCGACGTCGATGACGGGGGACGGGAAGGCGCCGGAGGCTCCGGCCTCGAACGGCGCCTGCCCTCCCGCCAGATGGTCGAACTCCCACACGGAGAGCCCGCAGGCCCGCAGCAGCTCGCGGGCGTCCCAGCTGAAACCGGGGCGGTGGACCAGCCCCTGGCAGTCCGAGATGCCCAGGCCGATCGCCCGGCCGACGCCCGCGGCGGTGGTGTGGAAGGGGAAGAACGCGGCGGGTTCACCGTTCTCCCTGATGACCGCGATCCGTACGCCGCGCCGGCAGCGGCCCACGGCCAGCGTGAACTCCGGGGACAGGAACGGGTTCGCGAGCTCCGGTGTGTCGTGCAGATGGGCCTTCGACTGGAAGGCCGTCCATGCCGACCGGTCGGCGGAGGTCAGTTCACCGGGGCGGTACACGCTGATGTCCACGTCATCCACGTCGTCCACGTCAGGAAGCCCGTCTTCTCGCCGTACGGCCGCGCAGGCGCCGTACCAGGACCAGCAGGAGAATGAGGGAACTGAGTGCGGCCACGGCCGCGATTCCGCCCGGGACCGACCACCGGTGCACGGCGAGCATGCCCTGGGCGACCAGAAGATTGACAGCTGTCGCTGCCGACAGGGACGCCAGGACGCGGCCGACCGGTTCCAGGTTCCGCAGGGCGATCGCCACGGCGGCGGCGGGGGCGGCGAGCAGGAAGAAGAGTGTGAAGGGGGCGCGCAGGGGGGAGTCGATGTCGGCGAGGGCCAGTACGGCGCCCACGCCGGCGATCGTGGTGGCCGCTCCCGCGAGCAGGGGGAGCAGGTCCCTTTCCGGGGTTCGCGCCTGCCGTAACCGCTCGTCGCCGTCCGGGTCGGGCGGGTCCGATGATGATGACTTGATACCTATGGTCTGCATGGGCGACTTGCCCCCTGAAGCGCCGGATGCCGGGCTTCAATGTCGCGCAGCTGTCCGGGAGCAGTCAAGCCCTGTGGCGGCTGCCGGCGCGTGAAGGGGGGTGTCATTTGCCCGAGCGCCGGTGGGGGCTGGCCGCGCAGTTCCCCGCGCCCCTAGAAACCAAAGACTGCGCCGTTCCCCGCGCCCCTGAGAGGCGTGCGCCTCAAGACGAAAGACTGCGCAGTTCCCCGCGCCCCTGAAGGGGCGCGGGGAACTGCGCAGCCCGCCCCCACTGGGGCGCGCGTGGGGGGAGGGCGGGTGGCCCCCGTCTTTAGGGGCGCGTGAGGGGAAGGGTTACGGGACTATCTTCAGGAGGCGGTTGGGGGAGCCTGTGCCGGGGGACGTGACCTTGCCTGTGGTGGCGCCGTTCACCAGGGCCGTGGCTACCTGGGCGGGAGTCGCCGAGGTGTGACCGGCCAGGTACACCGCCGCCGCGCCCGCGACATGCGGCGTGGCCATCGACGTACCCGAGATCGTGTTCGTAGCCGTGTCGCTCGTGTTCCAGCCCGCCGTGATCGACGACCCGGGCGCGAAGATGTCCAGCACCGAACCGTAGTTCGAGTAGCTGGCCTTCGCGTCCGTGCTGGTGGTCGCGCCCACGGTGATCGCCGCGGCGACCCGCGCCGGCGAGTACGACGAGGCGTTGGCGCTGCTGTTGCCCGCCGCCACCGCGTAGGTCACCCCGCTCGCGATGGAGTTGGAGACCGCCGTGTCCAGCGTGGAGGACGCGCCCCCGCCGAGCGACAGGTTGGCCACCGAGGGTCCGCTGTGGTTCGCGGTCACCCAGTTGATGCCGGCGATGACACCCGCGGTGGTACCGGACCCGGCGTTGTCGAGCACGCGGACCGCCACGATGTTCGCCTTCTTGGCGATGCCGTAGGTCGAGCCGGCGATGGTCGTGGCGACATGCGTGCCGTGACCGTTGCCGTCGGAGGCGACCGTGTCGCCGTCCACGGCGTCGTAGCCGTAGCTGGCCCGCCCGCTGATCTGCGAGTGCGTGATGCGTACGCCGGTGTCGATGACGTACGCCGTCACCCCGCTGCCCGCCGAGTCCGGGTAGGTGTACGTGCCGGAGAGCGGCAGTGACGCCTGGTCGGAGCGGTCGAGACCCCAGGGCGCGTTGGACTGGGTGGTGTCGCTCGCCCGCACGGTCTGGTTCTGCTCGACCGCGGCCACCGACGGGTCGGCGGCGAGTCTGCGGGCCTCGGCCGCGGAGAGGTTGGCCGAGTAGCCGTTGAGCGCGGCGCCGAACGTCTTCGCGACGGTGCCGCCGTACCCCTTGATGAGGCTCTTGCCCTGGGCCGACGAGGCCTTGAAGCCGGCGCCCTTCTTGAGCGTGACGATGTAGCTGTCCTTGACGGCGGTGGGGGAGTCGGCCGCCAGGACCCGGCCCTCGGCCGGCGCGGCCTGGGCGGGGAGGGCGGTGACGGCGCCGAGCAGGGCGGCGGTCACCACGGAGGTCGCCGCGGCGATCCGGATCTTCTTGCTACGCAGCTGTGCCATTACGAGGGATTCCTCCTCATAGGCGGCGCGCGCCTGGGTTGGGGCGCGCGTCTGTGGGGGGTGCGCACGTGATTGCGCGCACAGCCAGGAGCGTCGCGTTCCGCTACTGGCCGAGACATCAGCGTGATCGGTCTACGGGCGTAGCTCAAGGGAGTTGAGGGTATGTCACATGTCTGTCATGAGCACGCAATCGAACGTGTGGTGAACGCCAGGAAGAACTACCTGCCTGACCAGAAAAGTCTTGGCATGAACGCTTCCTGGCGACACGCGCGGCTGGTACCAAAGTCACGGCAGAGATCCTGCTAAAGGGAGGTTCCATGAGACGTTCCCGACTTACGGCATACGTGACCTCACTTCTCCTCGCCGCCGCTTTCGCCCTCACCGGGGCAGCGACGGCCCAGGCGTCCCAACAAGCCGCCGCCACGGGCTATGTGGCCCTCGGCGACTCCTACTCCTCCGGCGTCGGCGCGGGCAGCTACATCAGCTCCAGCGGCGACTGCAAGCGCAGCACGAAGGCCTACCCCTACCTCTGGGCGGCCGCGCATTCACCCTCGTCCTTCGACTTCACCGCTTGCTCGGGCGCTCGTACGGGTGATGTTCTGGCGAACCAGCTGAGCCCGCTCAACTCCGGCACCGGCCTCGTCTCGATCTCCGTCGGCGGCAACGACGCCGGGTTCGCCGACGTCATGACGACCTGCGTCCTGCAGTCCGACAGCGCATGCGTCGCCCGCGTCAACACGGCGAAGGCGTACGTCGACTCGACCCTCCCCGGCAAGCTCGACTCGGTCTACTCGGCGATCAGCGCCAAGGCCCCGGCCGCCCAGGTGGTCGTCCTGGGCTACCCCCGCTTCTACAAGCTGAGCGGCAGCTGCCTGGCCGGTCTCTCCGAGACGGAACGGGCCGCCATCAACGGCGCCGCCGACTACCTGGACAGCGCCATCGCCAAGCGCGCCGCCGACCACGGCTTCACGTTCGGCGACGTACGCCCCACGTTCACGAACCACGAGATCTGCTCCGGCAGCGCCTGGCTCCACAGCGTCAACTGGCTGAACATCGGCGAGTCCTACCACCCGACCGCCGCCGGCCAGTCGGGCGGCTACCTGCCCGTCTTCACCGCCGCCGCCTGACCGATTCCGCGGGCCCGATCCGCCCCGCGGCCTGCTCACCCCCAGGACCTGAGCACCCCGTTCGGAGCCAGTGCCTGGGGAGAACCGGAGCCGGAGGTCCCGCCCGTCGGGGCCTCCGTCTCGCAGGTGACCGAGAAGGGCACCTGGTTCGACTTCGTCTGCTGCGGGCTGCGGACCTCCACACCGATCTTGTTCGTGAGCGTCCCCGACGTGTCGTACGTCGTCAGGACGACCGTGTTCTGTTTGCTCTTCCCGCCGCCCTGCGGGAACGAGAGCGTCTTCCAGCCGGGGTCGGACACCTCGCCGGTCTCCGTCACCCAGCGGTACTGCACATCGACCGGTACGACGCCCACGGTGAACGTCGCCGTGAAGGTCGGAGCCCCCGCCTCGGGCGGCGGGCAGGCACCGGTGTAGTCGGTGTGCGAGCCCGAGACCGTCACCTTCACGGACTGGGTGGGCGTGGGCGTCGTGGCCCCGCCGCCCGTGGTCGAGCCGCCGTCCGACCCGCTCGTACCGGAGTTCTCCGTCGTCGAGCCGCCGTCGGTGCCGCCCCCGTCGCTCCCGTTGCTCGCGCCGCTGTCGTTCCCGCCGGTCGAGCCGCCGCTCGTGGTCCCGCCGTTCGAGCTCTTGGCCCCGTTCCCGCCGTCGCCCCCGTTGCCGCGGTTGACGAGCGCGTAGCTCAGGCCCGCGATGGCCAGGGCGAGCGCGGCCAGGCCCGCGATCATCACGATCATGGCGCGCCGGGGACGGTCGGGCTGGGCGGTCGTCGTCGTGGCGGTCGGGGTCTGCGGGCCGGGTGCGGCGGGTGAGTACGCCGGCACCGGGGACGGCCGCGTCGCGTCCCGCTGGTCCGGCTGCGGGAACGTGGCGACCGTCGGCGCGTAGGGGAGGGTGCCCGTACGGGGCGTTCCGCCGCCCGAGACGAGCCGCAGATCCCGCTCGGCGTCCTCGGCCGACATGCGCTCCGCCGGGTCCTTGCGCAGCAGCCCCTCGACGACCGGGGCGAGCGGACCCGCCCGCAGCGGCGGCGGCAACTCCTCGTCGACCACCGCGCGCAGGGTGCTGAGCGGGGTGTTCTGGCGGAACGGGGAGTTCCCCTCGACGGCCGCGTACAGAAGCACACCGAGCGACCACAGGTCGGACTCGGGCCCCGGCGTACGCCCCAGCGCCCGCTCAGGGGCGAGGAACTCGGGCGAGCCGATCACCTCGCCGGTCATCGTCAGCGCCGAACTGCCCTCGACCGTGGCGATGCCGAAGTCGGTGAGCACGACCCGGCCGTCGTTCGACAGCAGGACGTTGCCCGGCTTCACGTCCCGGTGCAGGACTCCCGCCTCGTGCGCGGCCCGCAGCGCGGAGAGCACCTCCGCGCCGATGTGGGCGGCGCGCTGAGGAGGCATCGGGCCCTCGGCGTCCAGCGCGTCGGACAGCGCGATCCCGCGGATCAGCTCCATCACGATCCACGGGCGGCCGTCCTCCATCGCCACGTCGTAGACCGTCACCACATTGCGGTTCGAGACCCGGGCCGCGGCCCACGCCTCCCGTTCCAGTCGGGCGTACATCCGCTCGACGTCGGGGCCCGGCAGCCCGCCCGGGGCCCGTACCTCCTTGACGGCGACCTCGCGGTGCAGCACCTCGTCGCGGGCCCGCCACACCGTCCCCATCCCGCCCTCGCCCAGCGGCGAGAGAAGACGGTAGCGGCCCGCGATCACACGTTCACTGCCCGGCTCTTCGGACACGGGCGTCCCCCATTCGCATCCGCACGATTCTGAACAAAAGTAGCTCAACCGAGTGCGGTTGCCGCCCCCTTGAGCACCAGTCCGACCCCGAGGGCCACGACGACGAACGCGGACCCCAGGGGCACGGTCCTGCGTACCAGCGCGACCACCGGCCCGCCGGCCCAGCGTGAGCGGGTCGCCAGCACGTGGCTCACCCCACTGCCCAGCTTGACCACGGCGACCCCGGCCGCCGTGAGGGTCAGGGCGAGTCCGACGCCGAACGCGAGGACGAGCAGCAGCCCGAACCAGGCCTTGCCGAGGGCGGCGGCGCCCACCAGGACGACGACGGCCGACGGACTCGGCACCAGCCCGCCGGCGAAGCCGAGCAGGATCGTGCCGCGCAGGGTCGGCGCGATCTCGTGGCTGTGGGTGAAGCCGCCATGGGTGTGGGTGTGGGTGCGGGAACGGCCGTCACCGTGGTCGTGGGAGTGGCCGTCCTTCTCGGAACGGCTGTGCGGGGGCGGTTCCAGGAGGGCGGCGGCGGTGCCGTGCCCCGAGGTCCGGGCCGCACCGCCGGCGTGGGAGTGCGCGAGTACGGGCCGACGCTCGTGGACGCCGGCCAGGGCGTTGTCGTGCTGGTGGGTGTGCCCGGTACCGTGCTCATGCCCCTGACCGTGCTCGTGCGCGTGCCCAGCCTCGTGCGTGTGCGCGTGCCCACCTTCGTGCTCGTGCGCGTGCCCAGCCTCGTGCGTGTGCGCGTGCCCGCCTTCGTGTGTGTGCTCGTGTGCCGGAGCGTGGGCAGGGGCTCGGTTCCGCCAGGCCCGTCGTACGAGGGTGAGGCCGGCCGCCATCACGAGGGCGCCGCTCGCCACGCCCAGCCAGGTCACCACGGAGGGCGCCGCCGCCGAGCCGGCGGTGACCAGGAGGCCCAGCGCCGCGACGCCGAGAGTGTGGGTGATGGTCACCGACGCCGCCAGGGGCAGGACGTCGCGCATACCCGCCCGGCCGCCGCGGGCCGCGGCCGTCGCGGCCATCAGCGTCTTGCCGTGCCCCGGCGCGAGCGCGTGCAGCGCGCCGAGGAGGACCGCGAGCGCCAGGGCCAGCAGGGCGAAACCGAAGGTCAGGTCCTGGCGGGAGACCAAGTCGTCCAGCGCGCGCGTGAAACGGTCGGCGCCGCGCGGCAGCACGGACGAGGCGGGCGCGTCGGTGTCCTCCTCGACGAGCGCGGGACCACCGGGGCGCACGCGCAGCGCGGCGGACGCCGTGTCGGCGGGCGACGACAGCAACTCCGCCGGGTACTTGGTCAGTTCACCCGAGACGGACTTCTCGGGTACGTCGGAGGAGGCGAGCGTCATCCGGTCGCCGCGCGCGGTGACCTCGCGCCAGCCCGGTCCGTCGTCCACGGAGGCGTGGAAGCGCACCGCCAGGTTCCCGTCGGGCAGCGGAGCCGTCCAACGGCACTCCACCCGCAGCGTCTTGAGGCCGGCCTGTCCGGGCCGCACCCGGGCACGGCTCTCGCCGACGGCAAGCGCGACGGGCTTCCCGTCCACGGTCACCCGGCTCTTCCCGGCCGCCGCCTCGCACCGCTCCCGGGCCCAACTCCCCATGCCCGCCTTGTCGATGGCGGGCTGCGCCTGGGTCGCCGGGATCTCCGCGAGGTCCTCCACATGCAGGACCCGCAGCTTTCCGGGCGCGACGACGAGACCGTCGTACCGGTTGACGGTGAAGTTTCCCAGCGGATGCGCCGAGGCCGTCCCGGAGGGGATCAGCACGAGCGCGCAGGCGGCCATGAGCACGGCCGCGCAGGACCCGTACGCGCGGCGGCGCAGGGACGACCCGCGGTTGCGGGTGAGGCGGGAGCGGAGCCCGCGCAGTACGGCGGCGCTCACCGGGCACCGCCCAGGGCGGTCAGTGCCTTCTTGGCCTGCTTCGCGCCCACCGGCGAGAAGCCCGGGTTGAGTTCGAGCGCCGACGACAGGCTGCCGCGGGCCTCCTTCTCGTGGCCCGTGGCGCGTTCGATCACGCCGCGGTGGTAGAGGAACGTGGCGTCGCGGTAGCCGGTCGCCGTGGCCCGCCGGGCGTAGGCCAGGGCCTCGTCGTCACGGTCGTTGACGTGCAGGGCCCAGGCGAGCGCGTCCGCGGTGTGCACGGTGTGCCGGCGCTCCCACTCCGCTCGGGCGGCGCGCAGGGCGGCCTTGCGGTCGCCGTGGTCCGCCGCCGCGAGGGCGGTGTCCAGATCGGCGTTGACGCCGTTGGCGCGGGCCAGCGAGGTCCAGGCGTCGACCAGCGCGTACTGGTCGCGGGCCTTCGCCGGGTCCCCCTCGTCGTCGCGTGCCTCGTACAGCTCGCCGAGCACGACCAGCGGTCCCGGCAGCGGGAAGCGCGCCACGACCTCCTCCATCCCGCGGATCGCGGCCGCCCGGTCGCCGTTCGCGGCCTGCGCGCGGGCGCGGCCCTCCAGCGCCGGCAGATAGGTCTTGTCGGCCCGCAGCGCCTGCTCGTAGTACGTGAGCGCCACGTCGTAGTCGCCCTCGCGCCAGGAGAGCTGGCCCAGCGAACCCGCCACGTACGCGATGTCCCCGGGCGCGGTGGCACCGGCCAGCGCCTGCTTCAGGACGCGGCGTGCCGTCCCGATGTCGCCGCGCAGCTCACGCACATAGGCGTACCGGGTGAAGACCGGGACGCCCGGGCGGCGGGAGTCGGCCTCGTCGGCGGCCTTCGCCGCCTCCTTGTAGCGGCCCAGCTCGACCAGGGCGTCGATACGGACCGACAGCGCGCGCTCGTTGAAGGCGTTCTCGTCCAGTGCCTTCTCCGAGAAGGCCAGCGCCTCGGGGAACTCGTGCCGGGCCGCGGCGAGCGCCGCCCGGCCCGCCAGCGCCGGATCGTTGTCGGGGCTCAGCTTCAGCGACCGCTCCAGCGCGCGCTGCGCCTGCGGATAGCGGGACGGGTCGCCGTTGGTGCGGGCCTGCTCGACATAGGCCATGCCCAGCGTGGCCCAGCCGCCGGAGTCCTTGGGCTGCGCCTTGAGATGGGACTGCAGTGCGGAGATGCCCGAGGCCAGGCTGCCGCCCGCCAGGAGTTCGGGATCGAGGCCGGGCGCGGACGACACCGTGCTCGTACCGTCGCCGTCCCGGTTGCCCAGCACCACGGCCCCCGCGGTCATCGCGACGGCGAGAGCGACGGCGCAGGCCGCGAGCTGCAGCACCCGCGACCGCCCGGACCCGCGGCGCTCCCCGGGCGCGGGCCGGTCGGTCCCTGCCGTTTCGGCCGCCCCTGCCGTCTCGGCCGTCGTGGCCGCCCCGGTCGGGTCGGCCGCTGTCTCTGCCGTCCCGGCCGGGACGGCGGCCTCGTCGACGAGGTCCCTCTCCTGCGCGTCGTCGTTGCTACGCGGGGACATTGCGCTCTCCTCAATCGCCGTGCTGGAAAAGGTGGTTCACGTGATGGATGCGTTCGCCGCGGTGGGTGGCGCGGCCCGTGCGCCGTGGGGGACGGTTACGCACGGACCGCGCCAGTCAGGGATGCCGGCAGGCCGCGGGTCAGTACGACCGGCGGCGGCTGCGCCACCAGAGCAGACCCGTGCCGACGAGCAGGAACCCGGCCGCGCCCGAGGCCGCCGAGACGGCGATCAGCGTGGTGTCGTCCATACCGCCCGTGCCGGTCGTACCGGCGGGCTGCAGCGCGTCACCGAGCTGGTTGCGGACGTCGTTGGTGCCGGTCGTGCCCTTGGCCAGCGGCCCGCGCGAACCCGAGGTCGGCTGACCGACGTACGGGAACGTCTTCTCGAACTTCACGTCGTTCTTGTCGACGGCGTCACCGAGGTCGTTCTTGGAGCCGACCAGTTCGCCCTCGACGACCTGCAGCGCGATGTCCAGCACGTCGTCGCCGAGCCGGCGGCCGTTCGGGAAGCCCGCGTTGTCGCCGTCCAGCACACCGAGACGCTTCTCCTCGGTGGCCGGCTTGATGGAGGTGTTGAGGCGCAGCATCTCCGAAGGACGCACGTGCGGCGGCTGGTTGAGACCCTCGACGCCCTTCAGGAACACGTCGACCAGGTCGTTGCGGGGCTCGTCGGGCGCCTCGATCTTGTAGATCGCCTCGATGAGCTTCGGCAGCTCGGGCTCCGTGACGTTCTTCAGGAAGTCACCGTCGTTCCAGGGCGCGGACGCGTTGAACTTGTCCTTGTCCTTGATCGGGTTGACGACCTCGTTCACCAGCGGCATGCCCAGGCGCGAGACCTGGCGGTAGTGGCCGCTCGCGTTCTTGCGCTGCGTCGTCGACCAGATGCCCACGATCGGCTGGTCGGCCGACTCCTGGATCACGTCGTTCGGGAGCTGGAGGGCGACCGAGTTGACGTTGTAGCCCTTGAGGGTGTCGTTGCCGACCTCCGACAGGTTCCCGCCGTACAGCAGGTCGAAGACGCGCAGGTCGAGGAAGAACGGGTCGTCCGCCTGACCGGCGAACGTCGTCGCCCCGCCCGGCAGTTCGTGGACGGCCTCGGAACGGAGCTTGGCGTAGTCCGGCATGGACGCCTTGCCGACGTTCGACGGCGCGACCGCCACGTCGTCCGCGTACTTCGTCTTCTTGACCAGGTGCTGGTCCTTGAGCTGCAGCAGGTCTATGTCGTACGTCTGCGTGATGTTGAGGTCCGGGTCGTCGAGGCTCTCGACGGGGCCGGTGTTGTACAGGAAGGTCTTGTCGTTCTTGACGTGCGTCTCGAACGTGTAGCGGAAGACCAGTTCGCCCTGCGCGTCACCGTTGTTGTCGATGTGCAGGTCGTACTGGGCGTCCTCGGCGAACGGGAAGAAGTTCGGTCCGCCGGCCGGCTCCTCGAACGGGATCCAGTTGGCGATGATGGTCGTCGTATCCGGTTTGTCGGGGCTCGCGAACGCGTACACGTCGGTGTTGTCGTACTGCGGCTGCCCCGAGATGAGCGGAGCCTCCCGGTGACTGGAGGCGCTGGCCGCCCCCGGTTCGAGCGCGGTCACGCCGACGGCCGCGAGCCCGCCGGTGGCCAGCGCACCGCAGACAAGGGTCGCGAGGCTCCTGCGTCCCACGAACCCACTGGTGAAAGGTGTCATGCCGTCCGTCCTCTGTCCCAAAGCTGTGTTCCGGCGGTGATGTGGCGGGAGGGACCTGTCGACCGGTCCGCCCCCACGCTCGTACCGCGTCGGTGGGTGATGCCTGATGCACGCCATTCGGAGCCGGGGGGAATAAGGATTGGTTCGAAATTCACCCGCGTTTTCGAGCGGCTGATCCGTAACCCCATCCGACGGCGTTCCTGCGCCGAATACGTGAGGACGGGACGAGCCGTTCAGACCGGCGAAGGGGGAAACGGGTGGAGGCGGACGAACTTCTGGTGCTCGTGGCCGGAGGCGACCAGAAGGCCTTCGAGGATCTGTACGCCCTGGTGTCCGGGCCGGTCTTCGGACTGGTGCGCAGGGTGGTGCGCGATCCGGCCCAGTCCGAGGAGGTGGCGCAGGAGGTGCTTCTCGAACTCTGGCGCTCCGCCGCGCGCTACGACCCCGGGCGCGGCACCGCGCTCGCCTGGGTCCTGACCCTCGCGCACCGCAGGGCCGTCGACCGGGTCCGCAGCGCCCGCTCCGCCACGGAACGCGAACTGCGCATGGCCCGGCGGGCGAACGGCCCCGCCTTCGACCACGTCGCCGAGGAGGTCGAGGCCGGCCTCGAACGGGAGTGGGTACGCCGCTGCCTGGACCGGCTCACCGCCCTGCAACGACAGTCCGTCACCCTGGCCTACTACGACGGCTACACCTACCGTGAGGTCGCCGAACGGCTCTCCCTGCCGCTCGGCACGGTCAAGACCCGCATGCGCGACGGACTCACGCGGCTGCGCGACTGCCTCGGAGGTGTCGCATGAGCACCCTCTTCCGCCGCGGTGATCTGCACTCGCTGGCCGCCCCGTACGCCCTCGACGCCCTGGAACCCCATGAGCACAAGCGATTCGAGAAGCACCTGAAGCGCTGCGACAGCTGCGCCGCCGAAGTGCGCGCCCTGCGCGAGGACGCTGTGCGCCTCGCCTGGTCCACGGCCGCCCCGGCCCCCGCCGCCATGCGCGACCGGGTCCTGACGGCCATCCGGACGACCCCTCAGGAGTCGGCCTCCGCGGAGCCCCAGCCCCGCGCACGCGCGGAACGGCCGCCCTCCCGCGCCCGCCGCTCACCCTTCTCGGTCTTCCTCGTCCCGCTCGCCTCCACCACGGCCGCCGCCGCCCTCGTCGTCGCCGCGCTCTTCGGCATGCAGGCGTCCCGGACACAGGACCAGCTGGCCGAACAGCAGGCGCAGGCACGTGAGATCGCCCACGTTCTCGGAGCGCCGGACGCACGGGCCGCCGCCGGACGTGACGCGAACGGCCGCGGTATCGGTGTCGTCGCGTCCGCCTCCCAGAAGACCGCCGTCGTCACCGCGGCCGGACTCGGTACGCCTTCGAACGAAGGGGTCCACCAGCTGTGGCTCATGCGACCGGAGGAGAAACCGCGCTCCCTGGGGCTCCTCGACGGCGACACGCCCTTGATTGCCACCGGACTGAATACGGACGCGACCTCACTCGCTGTCACCGTCGAGCCGTCCGGCGGCTCTCCGCAGCCCACCACCGCACCGGTTGTCCAACTCGCCCTGAAATCGCTCGGATTCGGAGAGTAATCGTCAACCCCCTTTGCGGGTAGGTGAATCCCGTGCCCGGGATACACGAGTGTGATGAGGGAGCGATAGGGTTAACCTGCCCGGGCCGGGTGCCCTCGTATGGGTGGGGAGTGACATGGAACAGATAACAGTGCGTGGCAGGGCGCGAGTCCCTGCGATCACGTGTGGGAGCAGCGCGACCAGTTCGCGCCTCGACCGCCATCTTTCGGTGATGGGTGGCCCTGCCATCCCTCAGCGCGAGGCGGCCGAGGCGACGTCTCTGATGCGCGAACTGACCGCACGTGACACCGCGCACGACCGCACCGGCAGGAGTGCGCGCGTGAGGCGGGTCTCGCTCTTCGCGCCACTGCGCCGGCTGCGCCGTTCCCTGTTCGGCGGCCGCTGACAGGCGACCCCGGTCGCTGAGAGGCGGCCGAACCGAGCAGGACCAGCGGCAACGGCAGTACCAGCAGGACCAGCAGAACCCCGACCCGCGCTCAGGCGGACACACCGTCCCGGCGCAGTGCTGCGATCTCATCGTCCGTCATCCCCACGGCACGCAGCACCGCCTCGGTGTGTTCCCCGAGTGCGGGTACGGGCCCCATTCTCGCCGCGTCCCCGCCCGGCAGCGTGATCGGCGGCAGCAGAGCCCGTAGCGGCCCGACCGGCGACGGCACGTCCCGCCACCGGTCCCTGGCCGCCAGCTGCGGATGCTCCGCCACTTCCGTCACGTCCCTCAGCAGCGCGCAGGCGATCCCGGCCGCCTCAAGCCGCGCCACCGCCTCCTCCGCGGTCAGCGCCGCGAGCGCCGCGGCGACCAGACCGTCGGTACGGTCCCGGTGCTCGACCCGGGCCGCGTTCGTCGCGTACGCCGGATCGTGGGCCAGCTCCGGCCGCTCCAGCACCTGTTCGGCGAGGCGGCACCACTCGCGGTCGTTCTGCACCGACAACAGCACCCGACCGCCGTCACCCGTCGGATAGCCGTCGTACGGGGCGATGACGGCGTGCGCGAGCCCCGTGCGCGCCGGGGGAGTTCCTCCGTGCATCGCATGGTGCAGCGGATGCCCCATCCACTCGGCCAGCGCGTCCAGCATCGCCACCTCCACCGGCCCGCCGCGCCCGGTCGTCCCGCGCCGCACCAGTGCCGCGAGGACCCCCGAGAACGCGTACATCGCCGCCGCGATGTCGGCTGCCGGAATGCCCGCCTTGACCGGCTGCCCGGGCGTCCCGGTCACGGACACCAGACCCGCCTCGCACTGCACGAGCATGTCGTACGCCCGCTTGCCGGCGTAGGGACCCGAAGGCCCGTACCCCGAGATGTCCACGGCGATCAGCCGCGGGTGCGCGGCGCACAGGGTCGCCGCGTCGAGGCCGAGCCGCGCGGCGGCGCCCTGCGCGAGGTTCTGTACGAAGACGTCGGCGCCGGCGATCAGGCGGCGCACCACGTCGAGTCCGCGCGGGTCCTTCAGGTCGAGGGCGACGGACTCCTTGCCGCGGTTGCACCACACGAAGTGCGAGGCGAGTCCGTTCGCGGCGGTGTCGTAGCCGCGCGCGAAGTCGCCGCCGTCCGGGCGCTCCACCTTGATCACCCGTGCCCCCAGGTCGGCGAGCTGCCGGGTGGCGAAGGGCGCGGCGACGGCCTGCTCGACGGCGACGACGGTGATGCCCTCCAGGGGCAGGGGCTGCGACTCCATGCGGGGATCATGGCCTGTGGGCCGCGGCTTTGTCATGCATGTGCCTAGGGGTGGGGCGGCGGTCGGTTGGGTGGCTGCGGGTCCGTGGGGGCTGGTCGCGCAGTTCCCCGCGCCCCTTTGGGGCGGGGGTGTGCCCCGGGGAGGGGTGGGGACGGTGGGTGGGTTTGTTGGGTGCGGGTGCGTGGGGGCTGGTCGCGCAGTTCCCCGCGCCCCTTTGGGGTGGGGGTGTGCCCCGGGGAGGGGGGGGCGGTGGGTGGGTTTGTCGGCTGCGGGTGTGTGGGGGTGGGCCGCGCAGTTCCTCGCGCCCCTTTGGGGCGGGGGTCAGTGGTGGCCGGTTGCGTATCGGCGTATCGCGAGTGGCATGAAGATGGTGATGAGGAGCGCGCACCAGGCCAGTGAGCCTGCGATGGGGTGGGTTACCGGCCAGGCGCCGTCCGGCGGTACCGGTGCGTTGCCGAACAGGTCCCGCAGGGCCGTGGTGACCGCGCTGATCGGGTTCCACTCGGCGAGCGTGCGCAGCCAGCCCGGCAGGTTGTCCGTCGGGATGTACGCGTTCGACAGCAGGGGCAGGATGAACGTCGCGCCCCCGAGCTGCCCGGCCGCCTCCTCGCTGCGTGAGACGAGCCCCAGAAGGATCCCGATCCACGTGGTCGCGAACCGGAAGAGCAGCAACAGCCCCACGGCGGCCACCGCTTCGAGCGCGGAGCCCTCGATCCGCCAGCCCACCGCGAGCCCCACGAGCAGGAACGGCACGGTACCGGCCGCGGTGACGACGAGGTCGGCGGCGGCCTGCCCGAGCGGTACGGCGGCCCTGCTCATCGGCAGCGTACGGAGGCGGTCCGTGACGCCCCGGTGCGAGTCCTGGGCCGCCTGGAACATGCCCGTCATGATGCCGTTGGCCGCCGTCGCGACCAGCAGCCCCGGCACCAGGAAGGCCCGGTACTCCTCGCCGGGCATGGCCAGCGCGCTGCCGAAGACGTACCCGAAGAACAGCAGCATCGTGACCGGCATGGTCTGGGTGAGGATCAGCAGGCCGGGATTGTGCCGGATGCGGCGCAGTTGGCGGCCCAGCATCGCGGTTCCGTCGTAGGCCAGGGCGGAGACAGGTGTGGGTGTGGGTGTGGGTGCGCTCATGTCACGAGCTCCTTCTGGTCGGTCCGGGCGTCGGTCAGGCGGAGGAAGACGTCGTCGAGGGTCGGCGCGCGCAGGCTCACGTCGAGCAACGGCACCCCGGCGGCGTCGAGTTCGCGTACCAGCCGGGGCAGCGTGAGCGTCGGGTCGGTGGTGACCGCGCCGACCGCGTGCCGCTCCTGGTCGAAGGTCGGCGCGGAGCCGGTCAGCCGGTCCAGCACGGCCGCCGCGCCCGCCATCGCGTCCGCGTGGGCGACGACCGCCTCCGCGTACGAGCCGATGAGCGCCTTGAGTTCGGCGGGCGTCCCGGAGTGCGCGGCCCGGCCCCGGTCCACCAGCACGATGTCGTCGGCGAGTTGGTCCGCCTCCTCCAGGTACTGCGTGGTGAGCAGGACGGTCGTGCCCTCGGACCGCAGGGCGCGCACGGCCTCCCAGATCTGGTTGCGGCTGTGCGGGTCGAGGCCCGTCGTCGGCTCGTCGAGGAAGAGCACGGCGGGCCGGGTGAGCAGGCAGGCGGCCAGGTCGAGACGGCGCCGCATACCGCCCGAGTAGGTGGACGCGGTCCGGTCCGCCGCGTCGGTCAGCTCGAAGCGTTCGAGCAGTTCGTCGGCCCGTGCGGCGGTCTTCGGGAGGCGCCGCAGCCGCGCGAAGAGCCGCAGGTTCTCCCGGCCCGTGAGGTCGCCGTCCACCGAGGCGTACTGCCCGGTGACGCCGATCGCGCGGCGCACGGCGGCCGGCTCCCGTACGAGATCGTGCCCCGCGATCCGGGCGGACCCCGCGTCGGGCCGCAGCAGGGTGGTGAGCAGCCGTACCGCCGTGGTCTTGCCCGCGCCGTTGGGGCCGAGCAGCCCGCAGACCGTGCCCTCCGCCACCGCGAGATCCAGCCCGCGCAGGGCGTGGACGTCCTTGAAGCGCTTCTCCAGACCCTCACTAAGTACGCCGTACGTAGTAGGCATGGCCCGACCATAGCGCATTACGTACGCTGTACGTAACTAGGATGGTGACGACAGGATCCACCGATGGCAGGGCTGGCGACACCGATGGCAGGACGTGCCGACGTACCCGAAGTGATCTGGGCCCGACCCGAGCGCACGGGGCGGGGGCCGAAGCCCGCGTTCACTCGCGCCGACATCGCGGCCGCGGCCGTGCTGATCGCGGACGCGCAGGGGCTCGACGCCGTGTCGATGCGGCACGTCGCGGCCGAGCTGGGCTGCGGGACGATGTCGCTCTACAACTACGTGCCCCGCAAGGAGGACCTGTACGAGCTGATGGTCGACGCCGTCAGCGCCGAGCACGAGCTGTGGGAGCCGGCGGGGGACTGGCGGGCCGACATGCTCCGGGTCGCGTACCAGGCGCGGGCGCTGATGCACCGGCATCCCTGGCTGCCGGCCCTGATGTCACCGGTCTACGGCTTCAGCCCGAACGCCCTGCGGTATCTGGAGCACTGCCTGGCCTGCCTCGACTCCTTCGACGGCACGTACGGGACGAAGTTCGAGCTGGTCGCGATGGTCAACGGCGTGGTGACGACGTACGTCGGCAACGAGCTGGCCACCGCCGAGCGGGCGCGCGCGCTGCCGTGGTCCGAGGAGCGGGAGAACGCGGTGCGGGGGGCGTATCTGGGGGGCCAGGTGGCCAGTGGGGCCTATCCACGGATGGCTGCGGCGTTCGCGGAGGACTCGGGGCCGATTGATCTGGGGGCGGTGTTTGGGCGGGCGTTGGAACGGGTGCTCGACGGGTTTGACCCGTCTCGCGAGGTCTCTGGCTGAGGGCTCCGCGGGAGGGGGTGGGGACGGCGGGGTGTCGGGCGGCTGCGGGTGCGTCGTGGCTGGTCGCGCAGTTCCCCGCGCCCCTGAAAGACAAAAGATTGCGCCGTTCCCCGCGCCCCTAGTGGGGCTTACAGCAGGGTGAACTGGCCCTCCGGGCCCTCCTCCTCGTGGGTCAGGACCGAGGCTGGGTGGCGGGTGGTGGTGGGGGGTGGGAGGACGCCCGCCTTGTGCAGATCCGCCGGGGTGATGAGGGAGCTGATCGTCAACTCCTGCCGTTGTGCGCGCAGTTCGGTCAGCAGGGTCAGGACCGTCACCAGTTCCAGGAGGTCCGTGGTCCAGGGCTGGGGCCAGGTCGTGGGGCGGACGGCCTCCAGCGTGCCGGGCTCGGGGCGGGTGATCCGGCTGCCGAACCACTGGTCCAGGACGCGGACGCCGCCGACCTCGAAGTCCCAGGCCGCGGGCGGGACGGGGGAGATACGGCCCTCGTCGAGGTGGAGGGTCTCCTCCTCGCGGTCGTAGCGCGGTTCGACCGGGAAGGGCGGCAGCGGGGCCCGTACGTACGGGCGGCGGCCCCCGGGGAGCTTGGGCCGCTCGCCGTCGCGGCGCATCAGCCACAGCATGCGGTGACCCAACTCCTTACCGTGCGCCCATAGTTCGGGATCGGCCGTGAGCGGGACGGTCACCCCGCGCGGCCCCCGGCCGGCGACCGCGACCGTCCAGGCGAGGACGTCCGGCGGGGCGGGGGAGTGGCCGAGGCGTTCGGCCAGGAGGTCCAACAGGCCCGGTGCCAGGTTCGGTTCGAGGCCGCCGGGGCGCCGGTACAGGGGGTGCACGCGGCCGGGACGGGCGACGGGGGCCGCCTTCGTCCCGGGAGGCTTCGGCTGCGGCGGGACGACCGGCAGCACCGACGCGACGAGGAGCGCAGGGCCGTCGGGCGAGGGCGGCTGCTCGACCGCGAACACCTGGTGCTCGTCGGCCACCCGCCACAGCTCGGGACGCGCCGCGTCGATCAGCCGGTGGTCGGGGATCAGCCACTGCTCGTCGAACGGGCCGGTCTGGATCCGGACCGGTTCCGCGCACGGGCCCGAGGCGCGCGCCAGCCGGCCCGTACCGGAGGCCTGGCCGGGCAGTTGTCCCACGGCCGAGTGCAGGGTCCGCGCGCGGGTGGCGCCGAACAACGCCTCCCGGTCGGGCCCCTCGGCCTTCACCAGGGCGTCCCACCGCGCTTTCAGGGACGCCGGGTCGGGGGCCGCCGGCCACGCCCGGCCCAGCCGGGGAGGTGCGACGGACCACGGCATGAGGTCCGCGAGCAGCGGAGCGTCGTCGTGCGTCACGCTCGGCATCGTACGACGTGGCCTGTTGGCGGCGTACGGGTCCCGCACGGTCAGTGGGCGTCGAGGGTGACGGTGAACGAGAAACGGTCGCCCCGGTAGTGGATGCGGACCACGTCCAGCGCCCGGCCGTCCGCGCCGTGCACGACGCCCGTGTAGTGCAGGATCGGGCTCAGCAGCGGGACCTGGAGCAGCCGGGCGGTCTCCGGGTCGGCGAGCCGCGCCTCGACGGTGTCGGTGATCTGGCCGATCTTCGCCCCCGCGACATCCCGCAGGACCTTGGTCATGGGCCAGCGGACCAGATCCTCCGCATCGAACAGGGCCGCCAGCTCCGGCCGCACGTAGTTGCGCGCGTGGTTGGTCGGCTCACCGGTCTTCTCGTCGCTGCGCAGCCGGTGGTACGTGGCCACCTCGGCGAGATCCGGGAAGTACGCGGAGAGTTCGCCGGACACGGGCTCGCTGCCGTGGTCGAGCAGTTCCGTCGTCATGCCGGACTGCTGGGCCACGATGGCGTCGACCGAGCCGAGGAGGCGGACCGGCGCGCCCCGCAGGGCGCTCGGCTCGATGAACGTGCCGCGTCTGCGGTGCCGGGTGATGAGCCCCTCGCTCTCCAGCTCCTTGAGCGCCTGCCGCATGGTCAGCACGCTCACCCCGTAGTGCTCCGCCAGCTGTTCCTCGGTGGGCAGGCGCAGCGGATCCTGCGCGGACCGTCCGAGTATCGAGGCGCGCAGGGACTGCGACACCTGATACCAGAGCGGCAGCTTGCGGTTCAGGACGATCGAGTCCGGCGCGAAGGAGGTCACGAGGGTATCCGTACCGGTCGCGGGCGTCGGTTGCAACGGGCGCTCACGACGGGCGGCCACGGGAGGCGGTCCTCCGGGGCCTGCGGGGGCCGTGCGCCGTCACGGCCGCCCGCCCGCCCGGAAGTGCCGCTCCAGCCCCTGCCACACGTCGTCGTACGAGGCCTGCAGGTGCCCGGCGCGGGCGGCCTGCGCGGTGGCGGTGACGGGCCAGCGCGTCTCGAACATGAAGGCCAGACCGTCGTCGATCTTCTGCGGTCGCAGCTCGGCGGCGCTGGCCCGTTCGAAGGTCTCCCGGTCGGGGCCGTGCGCGGACATCATGTTGTGCAGCGAACCGCCGCCCGGCACGAACCCCTCCGCCTTCGCGTCGTACGCGCCCTCGATGAGCCCCATGTACTCGCTCATCACGTTCCGGTGGAAGTAGGGCGGCCGGAAGGTGTCCTCGCCCACCAGCCAGCGCGGCGCGAAGACCACGAAGTCGACGCCGGCGAGGCCAGGGGTGTCGGACGGTGACGTCAGCACGGTGAAGATGGACGGGTCGGGGTGGTCGTAGCTGATGGTGCCGATCACATTGAAAAGGCTCAGATCGTAGGCGTACGGCACATGGTTGCCGTGCCAGGCGACGACATCCAGCGGCGAGTGGTCGTACATCGCCGTCCAGAGGTTGCCGCAGAACTTGTTGACCACTTCCACGGGCCCGGCGGTGTTCCCTCCGTGCCCGTCGCCCTCCGCGTCCTCGTACGCGGCGACCG
This sequence comes from Streptomyces sp. NPDC102514, assembly GCF_055584525.1. Lineage (NCBI taxonomy): Bacteria > Bacillati > Actinomycetota > Actinomycetes > Kitasatosporales > Streptomycetaceae > Streptomyces > Streptomyces sp. NPDC102514. Next base: position 420,558 of record NZ_JBVJLW010000007.1, on the reverse strand, counting down.
GTGCGCGGAAGTCCCGGGGGTTGGCGAGCCCGTTGGCGCCGATCGGGCCGAGGTCGGGGAGCTGGAAGGGCGCCCCATAGTTCTCGCACACATAACCCCGGGCGGTCGGGTGTGTGGTCTGCCCGTCAGTGTCGGAGGCATCGCCCAGCAGCTCCACACGGAAGCGGACCCCACGGGGAATGAGCGCCACATGTCCTGGCTCCACATGCAGCAGCCCGAACTCGGTGCGCAGGAGCAGCCCGCCGTGTTCGGGCACGATCAGCAGCTCGCCGTCGGCGTCGCTGAAGACCCTCCGCATCGAGGAGTTGGCGTGATACAGGTGCACGGCCATACCGGTGCGCTGGGTGGCGTCGCCGTTGCCGCCGAGGGTCCACAGGCCCGCCAGGAAGTCGGTGTCCGGCGCCGGCTCCGGCAGGGGGTTCCAGCGCAGCCGGTTGGGGTCCGGCACCGACTCGGTGAAGGGGGCCGAGCGCAGGGTGCCGTTGTCCGTGCGGGTGAAGGCGGGGTGCGCGGCCGACGGGCGGATGCGGTACAGCCACGAACGGCGGTTGTGCGCCCTCGGCTCGGTGAACGCCGAGCCGCTCAGCTGTTCCGCGTACAGCCCGAGCGGGACCCGCTGCGGTGAGTTGCGCCCGTGCGGGAGGGCGCCCGGGACCGCCTCCGAACTGTGTTCGTTGCCGAACCCGGAGAGATACGTCAGCGCCTCGGCGGTCTTCCGCAGTGCCGTGGCGCCGTTGCGCGCGTCCCCGCTCATGAGTGATCGCTCCCTCGTTCTGATTCCTATGTATCACCGTAGGATTCGGTGAATCGGTGCGCAAGAGGGAGGGGCCGGGGCCCGGCGGGAGGCGGCGGGTTCGCGCCAGACCCGAGGAGGGTGGCCAGGAGTGGGGGCCGGACCACCCGACTGGGCCCAAGAACCCGACTCAAGGGGGATCCGGCTGTCGGAGCGGTGCTCTAATCTCCCGGCATGTCGTGGACGCGCGCATTCCTCACCGCGCTCGCGGTCTGTGCCCTGTTCGGAGCTCTGCTCGCCGGAGCGACGGGTTGCGGGTCCGGCGGCGCGCGCGAGGACGACGAGGTCAGACCGTCACCGGTGGGCAGGGTGCTGAAGGACACGGACGAGGAGGGGCGGCACTACCGTGAGATCGACAAGAAGAGCGCACCCGAGGTCGAGATCGAGATACAGCCCGCGGCGGGCGGTGCCGCCGACGACGCCGACGCGGGCTGGGACGTCAGGCTGACCGTCCACGACTTCCGCTTCTCCCCGGCCGGCACGGAGAAGAAGGCCGAACCGGGCCGCGGGTACGCGCTGCTCCGGCTGGACGACCGCCCCTTGGCCCTGCTCCGGGGTCCGACCCACCACCTGGCGGGCGACATCGTCCCGCGCGGCACCCACCAGGTGACGGTGCGCCTGCACGCCGACGACGACACGGTATGGGCCGTGGACGGCGAGCCGGTCGCCGGCACGGCGGACATCACGGTGTCGAACCCGGCCCCCGCACCGACCTCCCACCGAACGACACCGTCGGTGTCCCCGGAAGACGGCTGGGCGTCGACGGCCGGGGCCGCGCGGTCCGCGGAGTCCCCGGTGGGCGGCGCGCTCCTGCCCGCCCCGGCCGACGGCCCGCCGCCCCGGGCCACCCCAGCCGCCCTGGCCGGCAGCCTCCTGCTCCTGCCCCCTGTTCTCGTGAGCAGCGGTGCATGACCTGCACCGTCTGCGGGGGGCGTTCCCCACGGCCGCCACGCCAGGTGGTGCGCGCCCCCGCGGAAAGCCACCCGCCCCGTCGGATGAGTGGTACGGGCACCCATTTCGTACCCAAGGGCAAGGTTCACCGGACCCCGGCGGAAAGGCATCATGAAGCCCGTGCCCCAAGCGACCTCGCTGCGCCGCGCGCCCGTCCAGCGCCGTAGTGCCGAACGACTGACCCGCATCCTCGACGCCTGCGCCGACCTCCTGGACGAGGTCGGTTACGACGCCCTGAGCACCCGTGCCGTCGCCCTGCGCGCCGGCGTGCCCATCGGGTCGGTCTACCGGTTCTTCGGCAACAAACGGGCCATGGTCGACGCGCTCGCCCAGCGCAACCTGGACATCTACACCGACCGCGTCACCCAGCGGCTCCGGGAGACCGGCAGCGGAGCGGGCTGGCGGGTGGCGATGGACGCGGTCCTCGACGAGTACCTCGCCATGAAGCGCACCGCCCCCGGCTTCTCGCTCGTCGACTTCGGCAACCAGATACCCGTCGGCACCCGCGACGCCGAGCCCAACACCCGCGTCGCCGACCGGCTGACCGACATGCTCTCCACGTATCTCGACCGCGCCCCAGACGACGACCTCCGGCGGATCTTCCTCATCGCCGTCGAGGCCGCCGACACCCTCGTCCAGCTCGCCTTCCGCCTCGACCCGGCGGGCGACGAGCGGGTCATAGGCGAGACGCGGGAACTGCTCCGGGCGTATCTCTCACGCTCGCTCGACTGACCGGCCGTGCGGCGGTGACGGACGCCCGCCCCGCCGCCGGCTCCGGGACGCGCGAACATCGGCGTCCCGCACCCCCTCCCCACCGTTCATACCGGTCGGTATGCTCGGCCCGGTCAGAGCGCCACCGTCGTCGCCGTTCCCTCCGGGAGGACCCGTGTCCACCACCGCCGACTCCCACTCCCGTACAGCCCTGCGCATCTGCCCGCTCTGCGAGGCCACCTGCGGGCTGACGCTCACCATCGAGGGGACCCGGGTGACGAGCGCGCGCGGGGACCGCGACGATGTGTTCAGCCAGGGGTTCATCTGCCCGAAAGGGGCGTCGTTCGGGGCCGCCGACGGTGACCCGGACCGCCTGCGCACCCCCCTCGTACGCAAGGACGGCGAACTGCGCGAGGCCACCTGGGAAGAGGCCTTCGACGCCGTCGCCGCCGGACTGCGACCGGTCGTCGAGCGGTACGGCCCGCACTCCGTAGGAGCCGTCCTCGGCAACCCGAACGTTCACACCATGGCCGGCGCCCTCTACCCGGCCGTCCTGCTCTCCGGACTCGGCACGCACAGCGTCTTCACCGCGTCCACCGTCGACCAGATGCCCAAGCACGTCTCCAGCGGCCTCCTCTACGGCGACGCCAACGCGATCCCCGTACCCGACCTCGACCACACCGACCACCTGCTGCTGATCGGCGCCAACCCCCTGGAGTCCAACGGGAGTCTGTGCACCGCACCCGACTTCCCCGGCAAGCTCAAGGCCCTCAAGGCGCGCGGCGGCACCCTCACGGTCATCGACCCCCGCCGCACCCGCACCGCCAAGCTCGCCGACCGGCACGTCGCCGTCCGCCCAGGCACCGACGCCCTGCTCCTCGCGGCCATGGCGTACGTCCTCTTCGACGAACACCTCACCGACCTCGGCGAGCTGAGCGAACTGGTCCAGGGACACGACGAACTGCGCGACGCCGTACGCGACTTCACGCCCGAGGCCGCCGCCGGGGCCTGCGACGTCGACGCCGACACCATCCGCGCGCTCGCCCGTGAACTCGCCGCCGCGCCCACCGCCGCCGTGTACGGCCGCATCGGCAGCTGCACCGTCCCGCACGGCACCCTCGCCAGCTGGCTCGTCGACGTCCTCAACATCCTCACCGGCAACCTCGACCGGCCCGGCGGCGCCCTCTTCCCGCAGGCCGCCACCGACCGCACGCCCCGCCCCGCGGGACCCGGCCGCGGCTTCGCGCTCGGCCGCTGGCACAGCCGCGTCAGCCGTCACCCGGAGGCCAAGGGCGAACTGCCGCTCGCCGCACTCGCCGAGGAGATCGACACCGCCACCGAGGAGGGCGAACCCGTCCGCGCCCTCGTCGTCGTCGCCGCCAACCCCGTCCTCTCCGCCCCCGACGGCGACCGCCTGGACAAGGCCCTCGACTCGCTCGACTTCATGGTCAGCGTCGACCCGTACCTGAACGAGACCTCGCGCCACGCCCACGTCGTACTGCCCCCGCCCCCGCCCTCGCAGAGCCCGCACCACGACTTCGCCTTCAACACCCTCGCCGTCCGCAACCAGGTCCGCTACACCCGCGCCGCCGTCCCCCTGGAACCCGGCAGGAAGGCCGAGACGGAGATCCTCGCCCGGCTCGTCCTCGCCGCGACCGGCATGCACGGCGCCGACCCCTCCGCCGTCGACACCCTGGTCATCGACCAGACCCTCGCCAGGACCGTCAAGGAACCGCACTCCCCGGCGCACGGCCGCGACCCCCGCGAACTCGCCGCCGCCCTCACCGGTGACACCGGCCCCGAGCGCCGCCTCGACATGATGCTGCGCCTGGGCCCGTACGGCGACGGATTCGGCGCCCGCCCCGACGGCCTCAACCTGAAGACGCTGCTGGCCGCGCCCCACGGCATCGACCTCGGGCCGCTCCGATCGCGGCTGCCCGGCCCCCTCAAGACCCGCAGCGGCCTCGTGGAACTGCTTCCGCAGCCGCTCGCCGACGACCTCCCGCGGCTCAGGGACGCCCTCCGGCAGCGCCCCGACGGCCTGGTCCTGGTCGGCCGCCGCCATCTGCGCTCCAACAACAGCTGGATGCACAACATCCCCGCCCTCACCGGCGGCACCAACCGCTGCACCCTGCACATCCACCCCGACGACGCCGAACGCCTCGGCGTCGGCGACGGCACACCCGTACGCGTGAAGGGCGCCGGGGGAGAGGTCGTCGCCCCCGCCGAGGTCACCGACTCCGTACGACGCGGCGTCGTGAGCCTGCCGCACGGCTGGGGACACGACCGGCCCGGCACCCGGCTGCAGCACGCCACCGCGGACCCCGGTGTCAACGTCAACCAGCTCCTGGACGGCAGCCTGCTCGACCCGCTGTCCGGCACCGCGGTCCTCAACGGCGTACCCATCGATGTCGCGCCGGCGGGCCCCACGCCGTGAACGGCTGTGACCAGGAGTTTTGCGCTTATTGCTCTCGTGTCAACATCTTGTTAAGACTTGTCGGCCCGACCTAACGTCACTCGAACCGCCGTCCCTGGTGGGAGTTCAAGGGCGAACGTTAGGTATCCACTCATGCTGACCATCCTCGGCTTCACCATGATCGCGACCTTCCTGGTCCTGATCATGATGAAGAAGATGTCGCCGATCGCGGCGCTGGTGCTGATCCCGGCACTCTTCTGTGTGTTCGTCGGAAAAGGCGCCCACCTCGGCGACTACGTCATCGAAGGGGTGGGCACCCTCGCGCCCACCGCCGCGATGCTGATGTTCGCCATCGTGTACTTCGGCGTCATGATCGACGTCGGCCTCTTCGATCCGGTCGTCCGGGGCATCCTCAAGTTCTGCAAGGCCGACCCGATGCGCATCGTCGTCGGTACGGCCCTGCTCGCCGCGATCGTCTCCCTGGACGGCGACGGCTCGACCACCTTCATGATCACGGTCTCGGCGATGTACCCGCTGTACAAGCGCCTCAAGATGAGCCTCGTGGTGATGACCGGTGTCGCCGCCACCGCCAACGGCGTGATGAACACCCTTCCCTGGGGCGGTCCGACGGCCCGCGCCGCCACCGCGCTCAAGCTCGACGCCGGCGACATCTTCGTCCCGATGATCCCGGCGCTCGCCGTCGGCCTGGTCGCCGTCATCGGCCTCGCGTACGTCCTCGGCCTGCGCGAGCGCAAGCGCCTCGGCGTGCTGGGCCTGGCCGACGTCCTGGAGAAGGAGAAGGGCGAGGAGCAGGAGGAGGAGCTGCGGGAGACCGAGACGGTGCTCGTCGGTGCGGGTGCCGCAGGTGCCTCCGGTAGTTCTGGTGGCTCCGGTGACGGCAAGGTGCGCTTCGCCAAGACCGCGGGCGGATCGGGTTCCGGCACCGGCTCCGGTACCGACGCGGACGCCTCGGGCGGCTCCGGCGGCGGAGCCGAGGAGGACGACGTGAACGACGTACGCCTCCAGGGTCTGGACCCGAACCGCGCGACCCTGCGTCCCAAGCTGTACTGGTTCAACGCGCTGCTCACGGCGGTCCTGCTCACCGCCATGATCATGGAACTGCTGCCGATCCCGGTCCTGTTCCTGCTCGCCGCGGCGCTCGCCCTGACCGTCAACTTCCCGAACATCCCGGACCAGCGCGAGCGTCTCGCCGCGCATGCCGACAACGTCCTCAACGTCTCCGGCATGGTCTTCGCCGCCGCCGTCTTCACCGGCGTCCTCCAGGGCACCGGCATGGTCGACTCCATGGCCAAGTGGCTCGTCGACGGCATCCCCGACGGCATGGGCCCGCACATGGCCATCGTCACCGGCGCCCTGAGCCTGCCGCTCACCTACTTCATGTCGAACGACGGCTTCTACTTCGGCGTCCTGCCGGTCCTCGCCGAGGCCGGTACCGCGCACGGCGTCTCACCGCTGGAGATCGCCCGCGCCTCCCTCGTGGGCCAGCCGCTGCACATGTCGAGCCCGCTGGTCCCGGCCGTGTACGTGCTGGTCGGCATGGCCAGGGTCGACTTCGGCGACCACACCAAGTTCGTCGTCAAGTGGGCCGCCCTCACGTCACTCGTGGTGCTCGGATCCGGAATCCTGTTCGGCATCATCTGACCCGGACACGGACGCGTATTCAGAAACACCCGACGCCCGGCCGGGAGGCCGAATCCATCCGATGGAGAACGTCACTGTGAAGCCCGGCAGGAACCGCGGCTGGCTGCTTCGCCTGGTCATCGCCTTCAGCTTCGCGCAGGGGGCGGTGTCCATGGCACGGCCCGCCGTCTCCTACCGGGCCCTCGCGCTGGGCGCCGACGAACGGGCGATCGGTGTGATCGCCGGGGTGTACGCGCTGCTGCCCCTCTTCGCCGCCGTACCGCTCGGCCGCAGGACCGACCACGGCCGGTGCGCCCCGCTGCTGCCGGTGGGCGTCGTCCTGATCGCCGGCGGCTGCGCCCTCAGCGGTACGGCCGACTCCCTCGCCGCGATGGCGGCCTGGAGCGGTGTCATGGGCCTCGGACACCTCTCCTTCGTGATCGGCGCCCAGTCGCTCGTGGCCCGCCAGTCCGCGCCGCACGAACAGGACCGCAACTTCGGCCACTTCACCATCGGCGCCTCGCTCGGCCAGCTCGTCGGACCGATCGCCGCGGGCGCCCTGATCGGCGGCTCCGACATGGCGGGCACCAGCGCCCTCGCCCTGCTCGTCGCGGGCTGCGTCGCCGCGTTCTCGTTCGTCTCCCTGTGGCGCATCGAGGACCGTACGCCGTCCACGTCCCGTACGGGACCGGGTGGACGCGTGCCCGTGCACCGCATCCTGCGGACCCGGGGCGTGCCCGCGGGCATCTTCATCAGCCTCGCCGTGCTCTCCGCGACCGACATCCTCACCGCGTATCTGCCGGTGGTCGGCGAACAGCGGGGCATCGCGCCCTCCGTGATCGGCCTGCTGCTCAGCCTGCGCGCGGCGGCGACCATCGCCTGTCGGCTGGTGATGACGCCCATGCTGCGGCTGCTCGGCCGGGCCGCGCTGCTCACCACGACCTGTCTGCTGGCCGCCCTGCTGTGCGCCGGGATCGCGCTGCCCGTGCCCGTCTGGGCGCTCGCCGTGATCCTTGCCGCGCTCGGCTTCTGCCTGGGCGTCGGACAGCCCCTGTCGATGACCACGGTCGTCCAGGCGGCCCCCGACGACGCCCGCTCCACCGCGCTCGCCCTGCGGCTGACCGGCAACCGGCTCGGCCAGGTCGCCGCGCCCGCCACCGCGGGCCTGATCGCCGGAGTCGCGGGCGTGGCCGCGCCGTTCGTGATGCTCGGGGCACTGCTGCTGATCGCCTCGGGACTGGGACTGCGACAGGGCCGTACCGGGCCGGGGGCCGTTGGAGCCGCCGGAGCCGGAACCGGAACCGGAGGCGGGGGCGAAACGGATGCGGGCCGCGTCGTGACCCCTCCCTCCCCTGAACTGGAGAAACGCCGAACGGGCCGCGGCGGCGCCTGAGTTGCGACGATTCGAGGTGTTCAAAGGGTTCCCCGGGGCCCGCGCGGTCCGTTAGCTTCCGTGACTCATAGGTCTCGTACGTACCAGTACGGGCCGTCCGAACCGTCCGGCCGCGAAGCATCGTGCACATCGGTGCCCCGTGGGCCCCCGGGGGTCACGTCTCATGCCACGTGCCGTCTCGCTCCACCAGGTGAGCAAGTCCTACACGCAGGGCGTCCGCGTGGTGCAGGGGCTGTCGCTGGACATCGAGCCCGGTGAGTTCCTGGTGCTCCTCGGGCCCTCCGGCTGCGGCAAGTCGACCGTGCTTCGCATGATCGCCGGACTGGAGGAGCCCACCGAGGGGGAGGTGCGGCTCGACGGGGAGTACGCCAACCATCTCGCGCCCGCCGAACGGCACATGGCGATGGTCTTCCAGAACTACGCGCTCTACCCGACCATGAGCAGCCGCGCGAACATCGGCTTCCCCCTGCGCATCGAAGAGCCCGGCCGTGACCCGGGCCCGCGGGTCGAGGCCACGGCCAGAATGCTCGGCATCGAGGACCTCCTGGACCGTTTCCCCCACCAGCTCTCCGGCGGGGAGCGCCAGCGCGTGGCCATGGGACGGGCGATCGCCCGGCACCCCTCCGCCTTCCTGATGGACGAACCGCTGGCCAACCTGGACGCCAAACTCCGCAGCCATCTGCGGGCCGAGATCGCCCGGCTCACCCGGGACCTGGACGTCACGACCCTGTACGTCACCCACGACCAGGCGGAGGCGATGTCGCTCGGGGACCGGGTGGCCGTTCTGCGCGGTGGTGTGCTCCAGCAGCTCGGAACACCGCGTACGGTCTACGCGCTGCCGGAGAACGTCTTCGTCGCCGCCTTCATCGGCACCCCGCGGATCAACCTCCTGCGGGGAGTCGTCCTCGCCCCGCTCGACGGGGCGATGTCGATCGGCCTCGGCCGCCAGGCGCTCGTCCTGCCCGAACCGCTGTCCCCGGACCACCGGCTGCTCCGGGTGCAGCAGGGGCGCGAGGTCATCGTGGGGCTGCGCTCCGAGGCGGTCCGCCTGGCCCGGCCCACGCGGGCGCGGCCCGGGGAGGTGGCGATCAGCGGGCTCGTCGAGCATGTGGAGTTCCAGGGGCACGAGGTGCTGGTCCACCTCGACACCGGTTCGCAGCCCGCGCTGGTACCGGAACTCGAAGCGCCGCGGCCGGTGGCGCGAGTGGGTGGGCGGCGCCGCCGGGAGGGCCGGGTGTTCGACCGGCTGCGGGGGCGGACGCTGCGGGCCGGGCCTGTCGTGGTGCTGGAACACCCCGCGGACGCGGAGCCGGAGCGGGAGCCTGAGCCGGTGTCGACGGAGGCGCGGCTGCCGGGGGATCTGATTGTGCGCACGACACCGGACCACGCACTCCGCCCCGGCATGCAGGTACCGCTCCTGGTGGACCTCGCACACCTGTACGTCTTCGACCATGACGGCATAAGAATCTCCCCGGCCCCAAGAAAACGCCCCGACCTGGAGGCCTGATCCCCGAGGCCCCTCGGGGCGACGACCTGCCGGGCGCGCAGTTCCCCGCGCTCCTGGGGCGGGTGTGCGTTGACGGGTGCGGGTCCGCGGTGGCTGGCCGCGCAGTTCCCCGCGCCCCTAGGGGGGTGGGGGTACGGCGGGATTCTGTCTGCGCGTCCGCTGTGGTTGCCCGCGCAGTTCCCCGCGCCCCCAAAAACGAACCCCGCGCCCCCGCAGGACCGCGAGGAACGACGCGAGCAACCAGAACGCACCCGCAGGCGGCAATGCACGCCCACCCCCGCCCCCTCAGGGGCGCGAGGAACGGCGCGGCCAACCAGAACGCACCCGCAGGCAGCAGTGCACGTCCACCCCCACCCCCTCAGGGGCGCGGGGAACGGCGCGGCCAACCAGAACGCACCCGCAGGCAGCAGTGCACGTCCACCCCCACCCCCTCAGGGGCGCGAGGAACGGCGCGGCCAACCACGACGCACCCGCAGGCAGCAGTGCACGTCCACCCCCACCCCCTCAGGGGCGCGGGGAACGGCGCGGCCAACCACGACGCACCCGCAGGCAGCAGTGCACGCCACCCCCCACCCCCTGAGGGGCGCGGGGAACGGCGCGGGCAACCACGACGCGCCCGCACCCGTCCACCCTCGTCCATCCCCCCGCGCCGCGGCGGCCCCGCACCCGACAGCCCATACCCCTGGCGGGCAAAAACTAACACCGCTAGTTTGTGGCGGGCGTGACGGCTAAGTTGGGCCGCGGACGACCACACCCCCACCCGCGGGAGGACCCCATGAAGGCACACGACGGCATGTACATCGACGGCGCCTGGCGCCCCGCAGCCGGGACGGACACGATCGCCGTCGTGAACCCGGCCGACGAGCAGCTCATCGCGCACGTCCCGGCCGGCACGATCGAGGACGTGGACGCAGCGGTCCGCGCCGCCCGCGCAGCCTTCCCGGCCTGGGCCGCCACCCCGCCCACCGAGCGCGCCGCCCGTATCGCCGCCCTCAGGGACATCCTCGTCGCCCGTAAGGACGAGATCGCCGAGACGGTCACCGCCGAACTCGGCTCACCGCTGAAGTTCTCGCAGGCCGTACACGTCGGCGCCCCCATCGCGGTAGCAGGTTCGTACGCCGACCTCGCCGCCTCCCACTCCTTCGAGGAGAAGGTCGGCAATTCCACCGTCTACCTCGAACCCGTCGGAGTGGTCGGCGCCATCACGCCCTGGAACTACCCCCTGCACCAGATCGTCGCCAAGGTCGCCCCCGCCCTCGCGGCCGGCTGCACGGTCGTGCTGAAGCCCGCCGAGGACACCCCGCTGACCGCCCAGCTCTTCGCGGAGGCGGTCCACGAGGCAGGCGTCCCGGCGGGTGTCTTCAACCTCGTCACCGGCCTCGGCCCGGTCGCCGGCCAGGCACTCGCCGAGCACGAAGGCGTGGACCTGGTCTCTTTCACGGGCTCCACGGCCGTCGGCCGGCAGATCGGCGCGACGGCGGGCGCGGCCGTCAAGCGGGTCGCCCTCGAACTGGGCGGAAAGTCCGCCAACGTCATCCTGCCGAGCGCGGACCTCGCAAAGGCCGTCAACGTGGGCGTCGCCAACGTGATGTCCAACTCCGGCCAGACGTGCAGCGCCTGGACCCGCATGCTGGTGCACGACTCCCAGTACGACGAGGCCGTGACCCTGGCCGCCGAGGCCGCCGCGAAGTACGGCGAGCGCATCGGCCCGGTCGTCAACGCCAAGCAGCGCGACCGCGTGGTGGGTTACATCGAGAAGGGTGTCGGCGACGGCGCCCGACTGGTCGCGGGCGGCCCCGAATCCCCCCGGGAGCAGGGCTACTTCGTCAGCCCGACCGTCTTCGCCGACGTCACCCCGGAGATGGCGATCGCCCAGGAGGAGATCTTCGGCCCGGTCCTGTCGATCATCCGGTACGAGGACGAGGCGGACGCGCTCCGCATCGCCAACGGCACGGTGTACGGGCTCGCGGGCGCCGTCTGGGCGGGGGAGGAGTCGGAAGCCGTGGCCTTCGCGCGGCGCCTGGACACCGGGCAGGTCGACATCAACGGCGGACGCTTCAACCCCCAAGCTCCCTTCGGCGGTTACAAGCAGTCGGGCGTCGGCCGCGAACTCGGCTCGCACGGACTGTCCGAATACCTCCAGACCAAGTCCCTCCAGTTCTGAAGATTCAGAGATCCGCAGATTCGAGAGATTCAGAGTCCTAGGAGCGTTGTACTCATGACCCGCGCCGCTGTGCTGCCTGCCGTTGGGGCCCCACTGGAGATCACCGAGATCGACCTGCCCGAACCCGGCCCCGGGCAGGTGCGGATCCGCCTCGCCGCCGCCGGGGTGTGCCACTCCGACCTCTCACTGACCAACGGCACCATGCGGCTGCCGGTGCCCGCCGTGCTCGGCCATGAGGGAGCGGGGACCGTCGTCTCCGTCGGTCCCGGGGTCGACCGTGTCGCACCCGGTGACGAGGTGGTCCTCAACTGGGCCCCCTCCTGCGGGAGTTGCCACGCCTGCACCCTGGGCGAGGTGTGGCTGTGCGCCAACGCGCTGGCGGGGGCCGCGAACGTCTACGCCCACCGTTCCTCCGACGGGACGGATCTCCACCCCGGCCTGAACGTCGCCGCGTTCGCCGAGGAGACGGTGGTGGCCGCCGACTGCGTACTCCCGGCGCCGGCCGGTATTCCGCTGGCGGACGCGGCCCTGCTCGGCTGCGCCGTCCTCACCGGCTACGGAGCCGTGCACTATTCGGCGCAGGTCCGCCCCGGTGAGACGGTCGCGGTCTTCGGCGTCGGCGGCGTGGGACTCGCGGCGATCCAGGCCGCGCGTATCGCCGGTGCCTCCACCGTGGTGGCGGTGGACGTGTCGTCGGAGAAGGAGTCCCTGGCCCGCGCGGCCGGAGCCACCGAGTACGTGATCGCCTCGGACAACACCGCCCGTGAGATCCGCGGGCTCACCGGCAAGCAGGGCGTGGACGTGGCCGTGGAGTGCGCGGGCCGCGCCGTCACGATCCGTACCGCGTGGGAGTCCACCCGCCGCGGCGGCCGTACGACGGTCGTCGGTATCGGCGGCAAGGACCAGCAGGTCACCTTCAACGCCCTGGAGATCTTCCACTGGGGTCGCACGCTCGCCGGCTGCGTGTACGGGAACTCCGACCCCGCCCGCGACCTGCCGATCCTCGCCGAACACGTCCGGGCGGGACGGCTGGACCTGAGCGCCCTCGTCACGGAACGGATCGCCCTGGACGGCATCCCGTCGGCGTTCGACAACATGCTGGCGGGCAAGGGCGGACGAGCGCTGGTGATGTTCTAGGGGGACGGAGACCCGGCCTCTTACTTACTGGTGCTTACTGGGCCTTGTCGGGCCGTGGCTCGGGAGCCGCGGCGACAGCCGTGGCGGGAGCTTCCGTGGCGGGAGCGGTTGTCGCGGTCGCCCCGGGCCGGGGTCCGGACCGCGACACCGCCACCCCCGCGAGACACACCAGTCCACCGACGAGCGTGATCCAGCCCGGCACCTCGTCGAGCACCACCCACGACATCAGCACCACCAGCGCGGGCACCGCGTACGTCGTGGCGCCCATCCGCCCCGCCGTCGTACGCGCCAGTGCGAACGCCCACGTGGTGAAGGCGAGCGCGGTCGGGAAGACGCCCAGATACAGCATGTTGAGGGTCGCGGACAGCGGGGCGTCCCGGGCGTCGGAGACCAACTGCCCGGCGAACGGCAGACAGGCCACCGCGCCGATCACACACCCGTACGTCGTCACCTGGAGCGCGGAACCGTGCCGCAGGGCCGGTTTCTGGGCGACCACACCGCCCGCGTACGCGACCGCGGCGAGCAGGCAGAGCAGTACGCCTAGCACGGAGGCGCTGCCCTCGCCCGACATGGACAGTCCGACGACCGCCGCGCCCACGAAGGAGACGCCCATCCCGGCGAGCAGCCGCGACGGCAGCCCTTCCTTGAGCAGCCAGCCGGCGAGCAGGGCCATGATCAGCGGTCCGATGTTCACCACGAGGGCGGCGGTGCCCGCGTCGACCTTCTGCTCGCCCCAGTTGAGGACGACCATGTACAGGCCGAACCAGAGCAGCCCGGACACCACGATCCCGGGCCACGCGGCCCGCGCGGGGAGCCCTTCCCTGCGTACCAGGCAGATCGCTCCGAGGACCAGCGCTCCGGCGAGCAGCCGGCCCAGCGCCAGCGCGCCGGGGGAGTAGGCCTCGCCGGCGCTGCGGATCGAGACGAAGGCGGAGGCCCACAGCAGCACGGTTGCGCCGGCCGCTGTGGTGGCGAGGGGGTCTGGCCTGCGGCCGGCGGGGAGGGGCGTCATCACGTTCCAGAGGGTAGGTGGGGTGGTGGGAAAGGGCTCGCGGGTTTCGGACGGGATGCTCCGCGGGGTGGCGTTGTTGGATGTCCGCGGGCCGGTGGGGGCTGGCCGCGCAGTTCCCCGCGCCCCTGAAAGACGGGGCTGCGCCCCTGTCTTTCATGCGCCGCTGAACGATGGGACTGGGCCCCGGGCTCTCATTACGGCGCTGGAGGGCGGGTGGTCAGCGCAGGGATTCTGACTGGATTCCCAGTAGTTGTGCGAGTGCCTGTTCGCCGGTTGTTGTGACCTTTACTGCTCGTTCCGAGCCGATGCGTACGCACCAGTTGGTGGTCAGGGCGTGGTGGCAGAGCGCGGCGCCCGCGATGCCCGCCAGGTGGGGGCGGCGTTCCGTCCAGTCGAGGCAGGCGCGGGCGAGCGGGCGGCGGCCGGTGCGTACGAGGGGGATGCCGACGTCCTCGAACCAGGCCACGCCCTCGCCCGTGAGCGCGAAACCGGTGTCCTGGCGGAGCAGTCCGAGGCCGGTGAGCGCGTCGGTGACCGCGATGCCGAGGCGGCCGGCCAGATGGTCGTAGCAGGTGCGGCCCCGGGCCATCGCACTGCCGGCGCCCGCCTCGCGCAGCGTGCGCGGCTGTACGGCCGCCGCCGGTGAGACCTGGGCGGCCAGGTCCTCCACGAGCTGGGCGACCCGGGCGTCGGCCAGCCGTACGTACCGGTGCCGTCCCTGCCGTTCCTCGGTGAGCAGCCCGCCTGCCACCAGCTTGCCCAGGTGCTCGCTGGCCGTCGAAGGGGCGACCCCGGCGTGCCGTGCCAGCTCCCCGGCGGTCCAGGCCCGCCCGTCGAGCAGCGCCAGCAGAAACCCGGCTCGCGTCTCATCGGCGACAAGGGAGGCAAGGGCGGCGAGCCCGGCGGCCCCGGTACGCGCCCCGCTGCGTGAGGAGGTCATACACACAGCATGAGCGCCCCACACTTCGGCGACCGCCGAAGCTTTCAGGGGCGCGGGGAGCCTTGAGGGGCGCGGGGAACTGCGCGACCAGCCCCCACCGGCCCGCAGCCGTGGATCCGCCTACTCTCGCAACCCCGCATACTGCGAGGCCAACCCCTCCAGCAACGCGCTGAGCCCCGTCTCGAAGGCCCGCTCATCGATCTTCTCCTGCTGGTCGGCAAGAAGATGCGCTTGCCCGAGATGCGGATAATCCGCAGGGTCGTACGCCGTCTCGTCGTCCACGAACCCCCCGGCGAACGACGACAGCGCGGACCCCATCACGAAGTACCGCATCAACGCCCCGATGGACGTCGCCTGCGCCGCGGGCCACCCCGCGGCGACCATCCCCCCGAACACCGCGTCCGCGAGCCGCAGCCCGGCCGGCCGCCGTCCGGGCCCCCGGGCCAGCACGGGAACGATGTTGGGGTGATCGCGCAGAGCGGCCCGGTAGGAGACCGCCCAGTCGTGCAGCGCGGTCCGCCAGTCCCGTCCGTCCTCGAACATCGACAGGTCGACCTGCGCGCTCACGGAGTCCGCGACGGCCTCCAGGATCTGGTCCTTCGTACGGAAGTGGTTGTAGAGCGACGGCCCGCTCACCCCCAGCTCGGCCGCCAGCCGCCGCGTGGAGACCGCGGCGAGCCCCTCCGCGTCCACCAGGGTCCGGGCCGCCGCGACGATGCGGTCGGTGCTGAGGAGGGGCTTGCGCGGTCGGGCCATGGCCCACATAGTAGGGCTGCGGATCAGAAACTAGCAGTGCTAATTAAAAGCAGGGGTTGATCACAGTGAACCTGGAACTCGGCGAGGAGCAGACCGCCGTCCGACGGCTGGCCAGGGACTTCGTCGCGCGCGAGATCACCCCGAACGTGATCGCCTGGGACCGCGCGGAGGACGTCGACCGCTCGATCGTCAAGAAGCTCGGCGAGGTCGGTTTCCTCGGCCTCACGATCGACGAGGAGTACGGCGGCTCCGGCGGCGACCACCTCGCGTACTGCCTGGTGACGGAGGAACTGGGCCGCGGCGACTCCTCGGTCCGCGGCATCGTCTCGGTGTCGCTCGGACTCGTCGCCAAGACCATCGCGTCCTGGGGGACCGAGGAGCAGAAGCGGCAGTGGCTGCCCGGACTCACCTCCGGCGGATACGTCGGCTGCTTCGGCCTCACCGAACCGGGCACCGGCTCCGACGCGGGCAACCTGTCCACGAAGGCGGTGCGCGACGGCGACACGTACGTCGTCAACGGCGGCAAGACCTTCATCACCAACGGCACCTGGGCGGACGTCGTCCTGCTCTTCGCCCGCTCGACCGACGCACCCGGCCACAAGGGCGTCTCGGCCTTCCTCGTACCGACCGACACCCCCGGTCTGACCCGCCGCACCATCCACGGCAAACTCGGACTGCGCGGCCAGGCCACCGCCGAGCTGACCCTGGAGGACGTCCGCGTACCCGCCTCGGCGATGCTCGGTCCCGAAGGCAAGGGCTTCTCCGTCGCCATGTCCGCGCTGGCCAAGGGCCGGATGTCGGTGGCCGCCGGCTGCGTGGGCATCGCCCAGGCCGCACTGGACGCCGCCGTGACGTACGCGACCGAGCGCGAGCAGTTCGGCAAGGTCATCGCCCGCCACCAGCTCGTACAGGAACTGCTCAGCGACATCGCCGTGGACGTCGACGCCGCCCGGCTGCTCACCTGGCGCGTCGCGGATCTCGTCGACCGCGGGGAGCCGTTCGCCACCGAGTCCTCGAAGGCCAAGCTCTTCGCCTCGGAGGCCGCGGTGCGCGCCGCGAACAACGCGCTCCAGGTCTTCGGCGGCTACGGCTACATCGACGAGTACCCCGTCGGGAAGCTGCTGCGCGACGCGCGGGTCATGACGCTCTACGAAGGCACCAGCCAGATACAGAAGCTGGTCATCGGCCGCGCGCTGACGGGCGTCTCGGCGTTCTGAGCAAGCGACTTGAGTACGCGACGTGAGTACGTGCGCGGATGTGGTTCCGGCCGCCCGCGCCGACTCTGGTCGCATGAGTGAGACACAGGTCAAGCAGCAGTCCACCGCCGCGTTCTACGGGCAGGCGGTGCTCTCGTTCGCCGTCGCCATCATCGCCACCGCCATCGGCATCTTCAAACTGGAGGCCGACACCTGGGTGCGCGCCTTCCTCGGGATCGCCGTGCTGTACCTCGTGACCTCGGCGTTCACCCTCGCCAAGGTGATCCGGGACCGGCAGGAGGCCGGGCAGATCGTCAGCCGGGTCGACCAGGCACGCCTGGAGAAGCTCCTGGCCGAACACGACCCCTTCGACAAGCTGTGAGGCCGTGCCCCTCTGAGCGGGCACTCTAAGCGCTCGCTCAGTATCGGGGGTATGGTGTTCGTTCTGTCACTGGAAGGGGCGAACGAGCGATGAGTACGGCGGAGGAGACGGCCGGCGGCGAACTGCAGCCGTGGGCCGAGGTCACCCCTGACGCGGCCAGGCGGCTGCTCGTCGCCGCGGTGGAGGCCTTCGCCGAGCGCGGGTACCACGCGACGACGACCCGTGACATCGCGGGCCGGGCGGGGATGAGTCCGGCCGCGCTCTACATCCACTACAAGACCAAGGAAGAACTGCTCCACCGGATCAGCAGGATCGGCCACGAGAAGGCCCTCGACATCCTGCGGACCGCGGGCGCGCGGGAGGGGAGCCCGGCCGAGCGGCTCGCCGACGCGGTGAGCTCCTTCGTCCGGTGGCACGCGGGCGGGCGCACCACCGCGCGGGTCGTGCAGTACGAGCTGGACTCGCTCGGCGCCGATGCCCGTGCGGAGATCATCGGACTGCGGCGCCAGGTCGATGCGGAGGTGCGCGCGATCATCGAGGACGGGGTGGCTGCGGGGGATTTCGACGTTCCCGACGTGCCGGGTACCACGCTTGCGGTGCTGTCCCTGTGCATCGATGTGGCGCGCTGGTTCAACGTGAACGGGCCGCGTACGCCGGAGATGGTCGGCGACCTGTACGCGGACCTGGTCCTGCGCATGGTCGGGTCGCCCCACGCCTAGGGCTGCCGCCGGTCGTCATCACGTGCGGCCCCGCTGTGGCTGATCGCGCAGTTCCCCGCGCCCCCAAAACCAGACGCTGTCTGCGGCCCCGTCGTGGCTGGCCGCGCAGTTCCCCGCGCCCCTCAACGCCGGGGCTACGCCCGGCCGGAGGGGCACCCGCACCACCCGTTTTCAGCGGCACGAGAGGAGCCCCCACCGCCCCCGCAGACAACGTCTGCTTTTAGGGGTGCGAGGAACGGCGCGCCCAGCCCCCACCGCCCCCGCAGACAACGTCCGCTTTTAGGGGCGCGGGGAACTGCGCGCCCAGCCCCCACCGGGCCCGCAGGCAACATCCGTTTTCAGGGGCGCGGGGAACTGCGCGGCCAGCCCCCACCGGGCCCGCAGGTACCCACCCCGCCCGCCGCCACCACCCCCCGGGTCAGAAGTAGTAGCGAGAGACGGACTCAGCCACACACACCGGCTTCTCCCCGCCCTCGCGTTCCACGGCGAAGCCGACAGACACCTGCACCCCACCCGTCACCTCATCGACCGCCGTGATCTTCGCGGTGGCCCGCAGCCGCGACCCCACCGGCACCGGAGCCGGGAAACGGACCTTGTTCGTCCCGTAGTTGACGCCCATCTTCACGCCCTCGACCGAGATCAGCTGAGGCCCGAAGAGCGGCAGCAGCGACAACGTCAGATACCCATGGGCAATCGTCGTCCCGAAGGGACCGCTCGCCGCCTTCTCCGGGTCCACGTGGATCCACTGGTGGTCACCCGTCGCCTCGGCGAACAGATCGATCCGCTTCTGATCGACCTCCACCCAGTCGCTGTACCCCAACTGCTCACCCACCGCCGCCTTCAGTTCGTCGGCGGACGCGAAGATCCTCGGCTCTGCCATGTCCCTGGCCTTTCCCGTCGCTGCGTGCGTGCGTCTTTGAGAATATCCCTAAGCGACTGCTTAGCATGGTCGCAGCGAGGTTCCCTGTCAACGGACCGCGAGGGTGACCGGCTGGGTAGGGTTCGAGGGGTGCCCCAGATTCCCGAGAAGATCCATGAACTCACGGTCGGCCAGTTGTCGGCCCGCAGTGGAGCCGCCGTCTCGGCCCTGCACTTCTACGAGTCCAAGGGCCTGATCAGCAGCCGCCGCACCGCGGGAAACCAGCGCCGCTACCACCGTGACGCCCTGCGCCGGGTCGCCTTCGTACGGGCCGCGCAGCGCGTCGGCATCCCGCTGGCCACGATCCGTGACGCCCTTGCCGAACTCCCCGAGGAGCGCACGCCCACCCGGGAGGACTGGGCCCGGCTCTCGGAGGCCTGGCGTTCCGAACTCGACGAGCGCATCAAGCAGTTGGGCCGCCTGCGGGACCATCTCACGGACTGCATCGGCTGCGGCTGCCTCTCCCTGGAGAACTGCGTCCTGTCCAACCCCGACGACGTCTTCGGCGAGCGGCAGAGCGGCTCCCGCCTCATGGTGGAACGCGGCGGACAACGCGTACGCCGGACCGCGGAGCGTGAGCCCGAGGAGCGGCCGGAGCCCGGAAGCTGCCGCTGAGACAGCTCCCGGGCCCCGCCACCAGGGGCGCCCGAACCCTCCGGCGCCCCGGACGCCCCGTCACTCGTACTCCGTGCCGCCCTTGCGTGTCAGATACGCCGGGCTGACCGCCTTCGCGACGGCCCGGCCACCCGTCACCGGGCTGTACCGCTCGGTCGCGGGCCGGATCACGACCCCCTCGCGCAGATGGATCCCCTGCCCCGAGACGGTCTCGCGGCCGGAGGCGAACAACAGCACCCGTCCGATGTCGTACGGGCCCGTGAACAGCCTTGGTACGAGCGGCAGTTCGCCGGTGAGCAGGTCCGCCGCGTCCAGCCAGCGGACCTCGCCGTCGATCTCCGCGGACACGTCGAACACCGCGTACCCGAGGGTCTCGCGGCGGCCGTCGGCGCCGTACGTCAGGTCCTGGACGCCGGCCCCGTACACCTCGCCGAAGACGCCGACGCGGCGGGCTCCGAGCCGCTCGGCGAGCCGGGCCGCGACCGTCGCGACCCCGTGGCCGTGGACCGCGCGCCAGTAGAGGTTGCGCGGGTCCTCCTTCAGGGCCAGGCGTCTGGCGCCGAAGCCCTTCGAGGAGACCTGGACGCGGCCGTCCCCGGCGAAGTACGTGAGCAGGCAGGCCGTGCCGTGCAGTTTCTCGGTGAGGACCACTTCCTCGCCCGGGGTGAAGATGCCGGGATACCGCTGGATGTTCTCGATGTCGACCCAGGGCAGCAGATCGGGGGCCGCCTCGATCTCGCCGTCCATGGTGGGCGGGACGGGCGGTACCCACTTGGTGACGCCCAGCCGTTCCGCGAAGTCCGTGCCGTCCGCGGCGGCCCGCGCCAGGTCCACACCGGCCAGCGCGCTGGGCCGGCAGACGATCCCCTGGGACAGCTCGCCGCGCAGCCGGACCGCCTTCACCCGGTCCGAGGCGCTGCCCGCGAGGCGCCCGGTGAGTCCCAGCTCCGCTATCAGCTCCTGCGGCAGCACGGACTGCTCGGGGATGTAGACGGCGCTCTCGCCGGTGCGGTACGCACCCTTGGCGACCACGGCCCGGTACAGGCCCACCTGGGCCAGTTCGAGCGCGTCGGCGTTCGGATGCTCGTGGACGGTCAGTACTTCGGCGGTGACGCGCAGCGTCGACATGGTGGGGCTCCCCGGGGTCTCACATGATGCTCAGCCTGGTCTCATCGCCTCCAACTGTGCGGACGGGAAAGGGGTGGAGCGACGGGTTTTGGGGCTGCTATGGCCGCCGGTTCCGCGGGTGCCGGAGCAGTGCCTCCGTCACCAACTCGGCGTTGGAAGAGGCCCGTCGGCCGTCGGGGAGCGTCAGCGTGTCCTCCAGGCCGATGCGGGTCGCCAGGCCGAGGCGCGCGGCGAGGTCCAGCACGGGCCAGGTGCCGCCCTCCTCGCCGTGCAGCAGGACGGGGCGGCCGTGCGCGGCGCCGAGGGCGGTCAGCAGCCGGCGGGCCGTGTCCTCGGCCGTGTCCGGATCCGGGTCCGTCACCTCCGCGAGGACGCGCAGCACCCGGGGGCCCAGCGGTGACGCCGCGAACCGCGCGGCCCCGTCCGTGCCGGACCAGATGCCCGCCTCGACGCCCACGCCCCGCGCCAGGAGCGCCGCGGCGACCTCCTCGGCGCCCGGCTCGTGCCAGTTGACCGATGCGTGGTCGGGCAGGACGCTCCACTCATGGACGCGCGCGACGCGGGCCGCGGGGTCGGGCTCGGCCCAGGCGCCGGTGGTCACTCCGACGGGAACGTCCACCTGTGACCTGATGTCGTCCAGGGTCGCCGCAACCGCCTTCGCCGACAGCGTGTCTTCTCCACAAGGGGACTTGGGATGCACATGGATGTCCGACGCCCCGGCCGCGACGGCCTCCGCCGCGGAGCCGGCCATCGCTTTCGGCGACAACGGCACGAGTGCTCCGTCGCCGGACCCGCGTCCCCCGTTCACACAGACCTGGACCATGCCCCCGATGGTGCCAGGCCGCACCGACAACCGGAGATCGAAAGGGGAACGGGCGATGAGCCTGGCCATTTGCTCGCTCAAGTGGGAAGCCGCGCACACGGGGGCCCAGCGGATCACGTACGACAGTGACGGGTACCACCTCGTGCGCTTCCCGTACGTCTCGGGCGAGGAGCAGTACGACCGCTGGAGCATGCACGACCCGGGGAAGGGCGGTCCCGGCGCGTCGGCGTTCCCCGACGCCCGCTCGGGGCTGATCTGGCCGAGCCACGACGGCTGGGGCGTGCTGTCCGCGCTGGTCTTCTGGCAGCCGGACGCCGGCGGTCTTGAGTACCGGGCGCGCTTCGTGCGCGACCCGCTGAACCTCACGGCGGCGCGCTACGACTCGACGGCCACTTCCGACACGGCACCCACCCGGGGCGGCCAGTACCGGACCTACATGTGGCAGATGTTCGTCCACCCGGGCACGCCGGTCGGCCTGAAGGTGTCCGTGCGCGGCGCGCGGGACGCGAAGATCTCCGCACCGCTGCTGTGCGCCGAGTTCAAGCTGGCCATCCACACCGACGTCAAGGTTCCGTAAGCGTGTACCCGGGGGTGCGGCTCCTCCGGCGCACCCCCGGCCTTCGTTACCCCGCGACCGCCACGAGGAGGCGTCCACGGCGGCATTCCGCCAGTGCCTCGGGGGTGAGGACGGGTCGGGGGACCACGATTCCGCAGGCCGTGCAGACGGGGCCGGAGGACGGTTCGTGGGCCAGGTCGTACTTCCAGACGAGGCGCTCGCCCGAGCAGACGGGGCAGACGGCGCCGGGTTCCCGCTCCAGGGCGGCGATCAGCCGGCGCAGCACCTCGGCCAGCGGCTCATGGGGGTGGATGCCGGGGTCGTCGCACCAGGCGACCCCGAAGCCGCCCCAGGTGAGCCGGTGCCAGTCGTCCACGCTGCCGGGGCTGCGCAGACCGTCGTGCTTCTCCTTCTTGCGGCGCTGGGCGAACCCGGCCTCGTAGGTGAGCCAGACGGAGCGGGCCGCCTCCAGTTCGTCCAGCGCGGCCACGAGCCGCACCGGATCGGGGGACCGGTCCTCGGGGTCGAACCCGGCCCGGGAGCACAGATGGTCCCAGGTCGCCCGGTGACCGTAAGGAGCGAACCGCTCAAGGCACTTGCGCAGTGAATAGCGCCGCAGTGCCAGATCGCTCCTCGGGTCGCGCACCTGTCTCGCCAGACTGCGGAATCCCGCCATCGCCCTGCACCTCCGTCACACCTGCACCTGTACTTCGGTCACTTCGGCGTCGTCGTAAGGACGTCGCCGAATAGACGTATCGACACGCGATTCGGCTCCATCTGTTTTTCGGCGACCGCCATAAAACCGCCATTCAGCCGGTTATCGGCCATCCGCAAGACGGTTGTCGGCCGTCTCTCGGGTCATTCCCGGCCGTCGTCCGGTGGCGGTCGGCGGCCCCGGCAGCCCCCGTCGGAGCCGCCGGCGCCAAAAGTGACGCATGTTCATCTTCTAACCCGGGGATACCGGCAGTAACATCCCGCCCACCCCCGTCGTGAGGAGTCAGCCATGCCCCGGCGTACCCCACGCACCATCCTCGACAGACTGAGAACTCCCCGCAGATTCCCCAAGTTCCTCATGGGCGCTTCGGTATGCGTTCTCATTGCCGGTCTTTTGACACCGCTTTCCCAGGCGATCGCCGCCGACACCCCCGCCGCCGCGGCGAACGACTACTGCGGCAGCCAGTGCTCCGACATTCTCCCCGCAGGTCAGAACGGCAACGCGACCCTCGCCGAGATCCTTCTCAACCAGGCTTTCGGCACCCAGCCCGCCCACGCGGACGATCAACTGGCGCCCTACGGCAATCTGGCGTCCGGATATTCCGCGCTCACCGACGCCAAAATTAATGATTTCTTCAGGGACGCCTCGTTCGGGGTCCCCGCCGACCAGGTCGAGTCCACCCTGAAGCCCGCAGGGCGCACCGACGTGACGATCGTCCGCGACAAGAAGACCGGCGTGCCGCACATCACAGGCACCACCCGCTACGGAACCGAGTTCGGCGCCGGTTACGCCGCCGCCCAGGACCGGCTGTGGCTGATGGACGTCTTCCGGCACGTCGGGCGCGGGCAGCTGACCCCCTTCGCGGGCGGCGCCGCCTCGAACCAGGGCCTGGAACAGGAGTTCTGGCGCCACGCCCCGTACACCGAGGCGGATCTGCAGGCGCAGATCGACAGCGCCGTCGCCAACAACGGAGCGCGCGGCCAGCAGGCGCTCGCCGACGTCCGGGCCTACCTGGCCGGCATCAACTCCTACATAGACGCCTCGGACAGCGGCCGCTACTTCCCCGGCGAGTACGTCCTGACCGGCCACAAGGACTCGATCACCAACGCCGGGACCATCGAACACTTCAAGGAGACCGACCTGGTCGCCCTGGCCTCCGTGATCGGCGCGCTCTTCGGCTCCGGGGGCGGCGGCGAGGTCAACAACGCCGTCTCGCTGCTCGCCGCCCAGTCCAAGTACGGCGTGGAGGAGGGCACCAAGGTCTGGGAGTCCTTCCGCGAGCGCAACGACCCCGAGGCCGTGCTCACCGTCCACAACGGCGAGAGCTTCCCGTACGCCACCAAACCGGCCACCCCGCAGGGCGCCGCGCTGCCCACCGCGGGCACGGTGACCGAGGAACCCCTCGTCTACGACCGCACCGGCAGCGCGGCCACCGCCACGGCCACCGGAACGACCGCCTCGGCGACGGCGAGCGCCCTCAGCTCCGCGAGACGCGGCATGTCGAACGCCCTCGTGGTGAGCAGTAAGTCCACCGCGAGCGGCCACCCCATCGCCGTCTTCGGACCCCAGACCGGCTATTTCGCGCCACAGCTGCTCATGCTCCAGGAGATCCAGGGCCCGGGCCTCAGCGCCCGCGGCGCCTCCTTCGCGGGCCTGAGCATGTACGTCGAACTCGGCCGCGGCCAGGACTACGCGTGGAGCGCCACGACCTCCGGCCAGGACATCATCGACACCTACGCGGTCGAGCTGTGCCAGGACGACACCCACTACCTGTACCGCGGCACCTGCACGGCCATGGAGAAGATCGAGCAGACCAACGCCTGGAAGCCCACCACCGCCGACGGAACCGCCGCG
Organism: Streptomyces sp. NPDC102514; assembly: GCF_055584525.1. Lineage (NCBI taxonomy): Bacteria > Bacillati > Actinomycetota > Actinomycetes > Kitasatosporales > Streptomycetaceae > Streptomyces > Streptomyces sp. NPDC102514. Next base: position 396,230 of record NZ_JBVJLW010000007.1, on the reverse strand, counting down.
GGCTCCTACCGGATGCAGGTCTGGCGCACCAGGTACGGCCCGGTCACGCACCGGGCCACGGTCGACGGCAAGAAGGTCGCCTACACCACCCTGCGCTCCTCCTACCTGCACGAGGCCGACTCGATCATCGGCTTCCAGATGCTCAACGACCCGGACTACGTGAAGAGCCCGCAGACCTTCCAGGCGGCGGTGCAGCACATCAACTACACCTTCAACTGGTTCTACGCCGACTCGCAGCACACCGCCTACTACAACAGCGGCGACAACCCCGTACGCGCCACCGGCGTCGACGCCGAGTTCCCGGTGTGGGCGCAGGCCGCGTACGAGTGGAAGAACTGGACGCCCACGACGAACACCGCCGACTACACCCCGGCGTCCGCCCATCCCAACTCCATCGACCAGGACTACTACATCTCCTGGAACAACAAGCAGGCCAAGGACTACACCACGGCTCCCTGGGGCAACGGCTCCGTCCACCGCGGCAACCTCCTGGAGGACCGGGTGAAGAAACTGGTGACCGCGGGCGGGGTGACCAGGGCGTCACTCACCAGGGCGATGGCCGACGCGGCACTGGCCGACCTGCGCGCCGAGGACGTCCTGCCGAAGCTGCTCCAGGTGATCAAGAGCTCGCCGGTCACCGACACGACGGCCGCGGCGGCCGTGACGAAACTGTCCGACTGGGTCACGGCGGGCGCCAGACGCAAGGAGACCTCCGCCGGTTCGAAGGCCTACGCCAACGCCGACGCGATCCGCCTCCTCGACGCCTGGTGGCCCGCGCTGGTGAAGGCCGAGTTCGAACCCGGCCTCGGCAGCGACCTCTACACCGCGATGACCGCCAACCTCCCGGTGGACGAGGCGCCTTCGGCGGGCCACGGGCCCACCGGATCGCACGCCGGCAGCTCCTTCCAGTACGGCTGGTGGAGCTACGTCCACAAGGACATCCGGGCGGTGCTCGGCGAATCGGTGCAGGGCGGCCTCGCCAAGCCGTACTGCGGCGGCGGCACCCTCAGCGCCTGCCGGGACATCCTGATCAACACGCTCAAGACGGCGGCGGGCCGGACCGCCGCCCAGGTCTACCCCGGCGACGACCTCTGCTCGGCGGGCGACCAGTGGTGCGCCGACTCGGTCAACCAGCGGACGCTGGGCGGCATCAAGCACGGAAAGATCAGCTGGCAGAACCGGCCGACCTACCAGCAGGTCGTGGAGTTCACCTCGCACCGGTGAGGTACACGCCGGTGAGGTACACGCCGGTGAGGTGAGTACGTGGGTACTGGTGGCGGGTCAGCGGATGCGGCCCGCCGCCAGGACCACCTGGGCCAGTTCCCGGTGGCAGATGTCACTGTGGGCACCCGAGGGGGCGCCGCCGCGTCGCACCACCGCGGACGCGTCGATGTTCACGCATCCCGAAGCGGGCAGTTTCGCCCGCAGCGCGTCGGCGAGCGTGAACGCCTTCGTGCCGGACACCGCCTGCACCCCGTCGTGGCCCAACGCCCCCCACCTGGCGCCGAGAAGCCGCGGGAGCGGGGGCAGCGAGAGGTCGGCGGCGGCCCGGTCGTCGCCCGCCGTCCGCGAGGCCAGCGGGTAGATCGTGCCGAGCGCCGAGTCGAAACGGGAGAAGCAGCAGACCAACGGCCCGTCGATACGGTCCTGTTGGCCGTGCAGCACACCGCTGTCCCGTACGTCGTGCGGGAGCCGTGCGGAGAACGCGTAGTGCGAGAAGGCCGCCTGGAGCAGCGTCACGGACTTCACGGTCCGCACTCCCTTGGGCAGCCCGCGCAGCGCGAACGACACCAGGCGCCCGCCGAAGCTGTGCCCCACGAGATGCACCCGCACCCCGGGTGCCGTCCGGGCGAGCCGCCCGACCAGCCGCCCGAGCCCGCGCTCGCCGACCGTGCCCGCACGGCGCTTCATCGCGAAGTAGGTGGCCTGGCGCAGCAGTTCGTGTGCCCCGTCCCAGGCGCGCGCGAGGCGGGGCGCGGCCTGCGCCCGCTCGCTACCTGGTTCGGCGCCGCCCTCGTCGTCCGCCAGTGCCCGCGCGAACTCCCGGCAGGTCCGCGCGGTGTCCCCGAGGAACATCCGCGGATCGTTCGCGGCCTCGGCAGGGGACCCGGGCGGAGATCCGGACGGGGACCCGGAATCCGCCAGGGTGTCCGCGGCGAACGCGGCGCCCGGCGCCTCCGGCCGCAACTCGACGAGCAGCCGCACCAGCCGCCCGTACTCCTCCAACGCGGTGTCGCCCTCGGGCTGTTGGTCGAGCATCCGGGCGATCTGGTCGATCAGGGTGGCCCGCCCGGGGAAGGCCGTCAGCAGGGCACTGCGGGTGCCCTTGTCGAGTGCCGGGCCCACGGACACGGCGGTGAGGCTCCGCGCGAAGTCGGGGATCGGCTCGTCGGTGAACCGCATCGACGGCCACAGCACGCCCACGTATCCGAGGCGGGCGTTCGGCGCGAGGGCGGGGACGTGTTCGAAGAAGCGGCTGTAGAGCCGGGTCGCGGTCGGGCGGTCGTTGTTCCAGCCGTGCGCGAACACGATCAGGTCCTTGACGCCCCGGTCCACCACCTCCCGGAGCAGCCGGTCGCGCTGCTGCGCGTCCACATCGCCGTCCGCGTCGAACGTCAGCTCCCAGTAGGGAGTCACGCCCACTTCAGGATCCGCCATGACAAGCCCCCTTCGGCCTCCGCAACCCGTGCGATGTGCACGTAATCGTCCCGCCGACCGGGGGAGTTGGCCAGGGGCCACGTCCACTCTGACCAGCCCGAACTCATGTCTCGGCGAAATCCGGAACGGGTGGTCCAGGATAGGGGATCCGATGCGGGTGAGACGCCACGGCCGGCGCCGGACGAGACGCCACGGGCGATCGGGGCGACCGTCTCAGCGGTACAGGAGGTACTCCTTGCGTACGCGGCGGAACGCGGCCAGTTCGTCCTGCCAGCCCGCCACGACCTCGTCGGCCGTCGCACCCGCGTCGATCATCGTGCGCACCAGCGTGGACCCCGTCAGCTTGTCGATCCAGTTGTCCGGCCGCCAGGCGAACCCGCTCCAGACCTGCTTGGCGGTCACCAGCAGCGCGATCCCCGTGCGTACGGGGTCGTACGCGGCGCGGTCGTGGACGTGGAGCTGCACCCCGCCGACCGTCCTGCCCTGGAACTTCGAGAACGTGGGCGCGAAGTACGCCTCCCTGAAGTGCACGCCGGGCAGCCCGAGTCGTCCCGCCTCGGCGGCCCACCGCCGGTCGATGCCCTCCGCGCCGAGCAGTTCGAACGGGCGGGTCGTGCCGCGCCCCTCCGACAGGTTCGTCCCCTCGAAGAGACAGGTGCCCGAGTACACGAGAGCGGTGTCGGGCGTCGGCATGTTCGGGCTCGGCGGCACCCACGGCAGCCCCGAGGCGTCGTAGAAGTCCGACCGCCGCCAGCCCGACATCAGGACGGTGTCCAGGGGCACCGGCTCGCTGAGGAACTCCCCGTTGAACAGCCGGGCCAGCTCCGCGACGGTCATCCCGTGCGCCTGCGCGATCGGCTCCCGGCCGACGAACGTCGCGAACTCCTTGTGCAGCACGGGCCCGTACGCGCCGCGGCCCGTCACCGGGTTCGGCCGGTCCAGCACCACGAAACGCTTGCCCGCGATCCTCGCCGCGTCCATGCAGTCGTACAGCGTCCAGATGTACGTGTAGAAGCGGGCGCCCGCGTCCTGGATGTCGAAGACGACCGTGTCCACACCGGAAGCGGTGAAGACGTCGGCCAGGGGCTGCCCGCTCTTGAGGTACGTGTCGTAGACCGGGAGGCCGGTCGCCGGGTCGTCGTAGCGGCCCTCGGAGCCGCCGGCCTGCGCGGTGCCGCGGAAGCCGTGCTCCGGGCCGAAGACGGCGACGAGGTTCACGTGGTCGTCGCCGTGCATCACGTCGACGATGTGGCGGGCGTCCCCGGTGATGCCTGTCGGGTTGGTGACGATCCCTACGCGCCTGCCGTCCAGGAGGGCGTAGTCGGTCGCGGCGAGACGGTCGAAGCCGGTCCGGAAACGGCGGGGTGCCGTTTCCCCGGCGGGGGCCGCCCCGGGCGCGGCCGTGGCCGGCGTTCCCGTGGAGATCGCCGCGGCGGTCGTGGTGGCGGCGAGGAGACTTCGTCTGGACAGGCGGTGCATGGGGCCTCCGTGGGGGCGGAAGGGGGTTGCACTGGCGTGTGCACGGTATGGCTTCCGCCGGTTGTTCGTAAGCCGCCGGTCCGTCGTGGCCGGCCGCGCCGTTCCCCGCGCCCCTTGGGGGCTGCGCCCCCTGAAAGCAAAAGACTGCGCCGTTCCCCGCGCCCCTTGCGGGGCCCTTCCTGCGGGCATACCGACCGGTTAGTCTGGTGGGAGCGGAGCATTGATGTCGTCGTGTCGAAGGAGACCGATGGTGGAAGCCATGCAGGATGCCGGAGTCGTCGTCACCGGGGCCGGCGGGGGGATCGGGGCCGCGCTGGCCCGGCGGTTCGCCGCCGCGGGGGCCCGGGTCGTGGTCAACGACCTGGACGCGGTGAAGGCCGCGGCCGTCGCCGAGGAGATCGGCGGGACCGCGGTCCCCGGCGACGCCTCCACGATCGTGGCCGACGCCCGGGACGCCCTCGGCGGCACCGTCGACGTCTACTGCGCCAACGCCGGACTGCCCTCAGGTGGCTCCGAGGCGGCCCCCGCACGGGTCTGGGAGCTCGCCTGGGACGTGAACGTGATGGCGCACGTCCGTGCGGCCGAGGAACTGCTCCCGGCCTGGCTGGAGCGCGGCAGCGGCCGTTTCGTCTCCACCGTCTCGGCGGCCGGACTGCTCACCATGATCGGCGCGGCCCCGTACAGCGTCACCAAGCACGGCGCGTACGCCTTCGCCGAGTGGCTCTCCCTCACGTACCGCCACCGCGGTCTGAAGGTGCACGCGATCTGTCCGCAGGGCGTGCGCACCGACATGCTCGCGGGCACCGGCAGCGCGGGGGACCTCGTCCTGCTGCCCACCGCCATCGAGCCCGAGGCCGTCGCGGACGCCCTCTTCGCGGGGATCGAGGAGGACCGCTTCCTGATCCTTCCGCACCCCGAGGTCGCCGAGTACTACCGGGCGCGCGCCGCCGACCCCGAGCGCTGGCTGACGAACATGAACCACATCCAGCAGAAGTGGGAGGCGGACGGCCGATGACCACCACCTCCCTGTACGCGGCCCAGCCCTGGGTCGCCCTCCTGAACGAGGCCCAGCGCGGACCCGTCAGCCCCGACGACTCGCCCGTGCACGCCCTGCGCCGGGCCGTCGCCGGGACGCCCGACCGCACCTTCCTCGCCTACTTCGACGGACGGCTCACCTACCGCGAGGTGGACGAGCTGAGCGACTCGGTCGCCGGACACCTCGCCGAACGCGGTCTGGAGCGCGGCGACCGGGTCGCCGTCCTGCTGCAGAACAGCCCGCTCTTCGTGCTCGCCGTCCTCGGCGCCTGGAAGGCCGGCGCGACCGTCCTGCCCGTCAACCCCATGTACAAGTCCGGCGAGGTGACCCACGTTCTGCGGGACGGCGAGGTCGCCGCGCTGATCTGCGCCGACCGGGCCTGGGAGTCGTATCTGCGCGACACGGCCGCCGACTCGCCCGTACGCATCGTGCTGACCGGCTGCGAACTGGACTTCCAGACGCGGGACGACGCGCGCGTGCTGACCTTCGAGCGGCTGCCGCAGGCGGCGGACGCTGACGACCTGACGGCCGTCGCGAAGGCCGGCCACAAGGCCCCGTCCGACCGCGACCGGGGCCCGGCGGACATCGCGCTGATCAGCTACACCTCGGGGACGAGCGGCGCTCCCAAGGGGGCCACCAACACGCACGGCAACGTCATGTACAACGCCGAGCGCCAGCGCACGGGCCTCGCCCTGCCCGAGGCGCCCGTGTACTTCGCGATGGCGCCGCTGTTCCACATCACCGGGATGGTCTGCCAGTTCCTCGCGTGTCTCAACAGCGGGGGCACGCTCGTCCTCGCGTACCGCTTCGAGTCGGGTGTCGTCCTCGACGCGTTCGCCGAGCACCGGCCGCACTACACGGTCGGCCCGTCGACGGCCTTCATGGCGCTGGCCGCGCACCCGTCCGTCACGCCGGACCACTTCTCCTCCTTCGTGAACATCTCCTCCGGCGGCGCGCCGCTGCCGCCCGCACTCGTCGAGAAGTTCCGGGCGGGCTTCGGGCCGTACATCCGCAACGGCTACGGACTCACCGAGTGCACCGCGCCCTGCGCCTCCGTGCCGCCCCACCTGGAGGCGCCCGTCGACCCGGCCTCCGGGACGCTCGCCGTCGGCCTGCCGGGACCGGACACGGTCGTACGCATCGTCGACGACCACGGCCAGGAGGTGCCGTTCGGGGAACAGGGCGAGATCCTCGTACGGGGCCCGCAGGTCGTGCCCGGTTACTGGCGGCGCCCCGAGGCCACCGCGGAGACCTTCCCGGACGGGGAACTGCGCACCGGCGACATCGGTTTCATCGACACGGACGGCTGGCTGTACGTCGTCGACCGCAAGAAGGACATGATCAACGCGTCCGGCTTCAAGGTGTGGCCGCGCGAGGTCGAGGACGTCCTGTACACCCACCCGGCCGTACGCGAGGCGGCCGTCGTCGGGGTGCCCGACGGGTACCGAGGCGAGACCGTCAAGGCGTACATCAGCCTGCGGCCCGGCGCGGCGGAGGACCCCGCCGCACTCGCCGCGTACTGCAAGGAGAGACTGGCCGCCTACAAGTACCCGCGCCAGGTGGAGATCCTGCCCGACCTGCCGAAGACGGCCAGTGGGAAGATCCTCCGGAGGGAACTGCGCTCGCGCCCGCACGACGGCTCGTAGACAAACGCGGACGAACAAGGCGGCGTGCAACCGGAACGCCTTGAACGGCCTCTACAACGTGAACAACACAAAGAACACTGGAAGGCAGGTGGCGGCAGTGCCCAGGACGACGGACGGGGACGGCACGCCCGTTCCGAGGCGGCTGCTGGCCGCCGCCACCCGGCTCTTCGCCGAGCGCGGCTACGACCGCACCTCGGTCCAGGAGATCGTCGAAGCGGCCGGTGTCACCAAGGGTGCGCTGTACCACTACTTCGGCTCCAAGGACGATCTGCTCCACGAGGTGTACGCGCGCGTGCTGCGGGTGCAGCAGGAGCGGCTCGACTCCTTCGCGGACGCCGACGCGCCGGTGGAGGAGCGGTTGCGGGGCGCCGCCGCCGATGTGGTCGTCACGACGATCGACAACCTCGACGACGCGTCGATCTTCTTCCGCTCGATGCACCATCTGAGCCCGGAGAAGAACAAGCAGGTACGGGCCGAGCGGCGGCGGTACCACGAGCGGTTCCGCGCGCTGATCGAGGAGGGCCAGCAGGCGGGGGTCTTCTCGAAGAAGACCCCGGCGGACCTGGTCGTCGACTACCACTTCGGCTCGGTCCACCACCTGTCCACGTGGTACCGCCCTGACGGCCCCCTCACGCAACAGGAGGTGGCCGACCACCTGGCGGACCTCCTCCTGAGGGCGCTCCGCCCGTAGGGGCGGGCGTACAGGATTGCGCAGTTCCCCGCGCCCCTAGGCACGCCCCTAGGGGCGCGGGGAACTGCGCAATGGGGGTGCGGGGGCGGAGCCCCTGCGTCGGTGACGGGAACGGGTAGGGGCGGCGGGGGCGAAAATCCCGCCCCGGCCGCCCCAGCCACCCCGCCACCTCGCCAGAGGATCAGACGTACTTCTTCAGTTCATGCCGCGCCAGCGACCGCTGATGCACCTCGTCCGGCCCGTCCGCCAGCTTCAGCGTGCGGGCCCCCGCCCACAGCTCGGCCAGCGGGAAGTCCTGACTCACACCCCCCGCACCGTGCAACTGAATCGCCTTGTCAATGATGTCGACCACCGTCCGAGGCGTAGCGATCTTGATCGCCTGGATCTCCGTGTGCGCCCCCTTGTTGCCCACGGTGTCCATCATCCACGCGGTCTTCAATACCAGCAGCCGAAGCTGCTCGACGGCGACCCGCGCGTCCGCGATCCAGTTGTGCACGACCCCCTGCTGGGCCAGCGACTTGCCGAACGCCTCACGGGACACCGCCCGCCGGCACATCAGCTCGATCGCCCGCTCGGCCATGCCGATCAGCCGCATGCAGTGGTGGATCCGGCCGGGCCCGAGCCGCGCCTGCGCGATCGCGAAGCCGCCGCCCTCCTCGCCGATGAGATTGGCGACCGGGACGCGCGCCCCGTGGAAGACGACCTCGGCGTGCCCGCCGTGGGAGTGGTCCTCGTAGCCGTACACCTGCATCGCGCGCTTGACCTCGACGCCCGGGGTGTCGCGCGGCACCAGGATCATCGACTGCTGGCGGCGGATGTCGGAGCCCTCGGGGTCCGTCTTGCCCATCACGATGAAGATCTTGCAGTCGGGGTTCATGGCCCCGGAGATGTACCACTTGCGGCCGGTGACGACGTACTCGTCGCCGCCGTCCGCGCCGCCACCGGAGGTCCGCTCGATCAGCGTGGTGATGTTGGTGGCGTCCGAGGAGGCCACCTCCGGCTCGGTCATCGCGAACGCCGACCGGATCTCACCGGCGAGCAGCGGCTCCAGCCACTGCTTGCGCTGCTGCTCGTCGCCGAACTGGCTGAGCACCTCCATGTTGCCGGTGTCGGGCGCCGCGCAGTTCAGCGCGGTGGGCGCCAACTGCGGGGAACGGCCGGTGATCTCGGCGAGCGGCGCGTACTGGAGGTTCGTCAGCCCGGCCCCGTACTCGGAGTCCGGCAGGAAGAGGTTCCAGAGCCCCTGGCGGCGGGCCTCGGCCTTCAACTCCTCGACCACGGCCGGGGTGTCCCACGGCGAGTCCAGCAACTGGCGCTGCTCGTGCGCGACTTCCTCGGCCGGATAGACGTACTCGTCCATGAAGGCGAGCAGCTTGGCCCGCAGTTCCTCGGTGCGTGCGTCGAACGCGAAGTCCATGATGCGGTCAGCCTTCCTGAAGGGTGGTCAGGCCGTGCTCGATGAACACGGGCACCAGGTCGCCGATTCGGTCGAAGCCCGCGCCGACGGTCTGGCCGAGCGTGTAGCGGTAGTGGATGCCCTCCAGGATCACGGCGAGCTTGAACCACGCGAACGCCGTGTACCACGAGACGGCGGACACGTCGCGCCCCGAGCGCGCGGCGTACCGCTCGATCAGCTCGGCCGGTGACGGGTGCCCGGCGGCCGTCGCGGTCGTGGAGACGGGGGAGTCGGCCAGCCCCAGCGGCATGCTGTACATGACCAGCAGGCCCAGGTCGGTGAGCGGGTCGCCCAGCGTGGACATCTCCCAGTCGAGGATCGCCCTGATCCGGTCGTCCTCGCCGATCAGCACGTTGTCGAGGCGGTAGTCGCCGTGCACGACCGTGGCGGTGGGGGAGTGCGGCAGTTCGCGCCCGAGAGCGGCGTGCAGTTCGTCGATCCCGGCCAGCTCGCGGTTGCGCGAGGCGTCCAACTGCTTTCCCCAGCGCCGCAGTTGCCGGTCGAGGAAGCCCTCAGGCCGGCCGAAGTCGGCGAGGCCCACCTCGGCGGGGTCCACGGCGTGCAGCTCGACCAGCGTGTCGACGAGGCCGAGGACCGCGCCGCGCGTGCGCTCCGGGCCGAGCGGAGCGAGCTGTTCGGCGGTCCGGTAGGGCGTGCCGTCGACGAAGTCCATGACGTAGAAGGGCGCGCCCAGCACCTCGGTGTCCTCGCACAGCAGCAGCGTCCGCGGTACGGGTACGGCGGTCGGGTGCAGCGCGCTGATCACCCGGTGCTCGCGCTTCATGTCGTGCGCGGTGGCCAGTACGTGCCCGAGCGGCGGCCGGCGCACGACCCACCTGGAGGTGCCGTCCGTGACCGCGTACGTGAGGTTCGACCGTCCGCCCTCGATCAGCCGGCCGGTCAGCGGGCCGTCGACCAGTCCGGGCCGCTCGCTGTCGAGCAGTCCGCGCAGCCGGTCGAGATCGAGACCTGGCGGGTGGTCTGGACTCATCGTGTTTCCTCCGTAGGCGGGGATCAGGGCTCCCCCACATGATGCCGACCGGTCGGTATGCCGTCCAGTGGGCAAACGAAACGTGACCGGCGTCTCGGCCACGAGAGACCATGAAAGACCATGGGAAACCCCCGGGCCGTCACCTGCGGCCCGGGGGTTCCGGGATCTCCGTGGGGCTGTCGGGCCCCGTGCTGCTCAACGGCCTAGTGGTCGTCCCAGTGCCCCTCGTGACGGGCGTGGCGGTGACCGTCATGAACGTAGTCGACGTGGTCGCCGTGCGGCACGGCCGGGTGCCCGCAGCCGTCGCCGTGCTCGTGGCCGTGCCCGGCGTGGGAGACGTGCCCGGCCGGCTCGCACTCGTCCCAGTGCTCCGAGTGCCTGCGGTGCAGATGCCCGTCGTGCGCGTAGTCGACGTGGTCGCCGTGCGGCACCTCGGCGTGCCCGCAGTCCGGACCGTGGGTGTGCTGGTGGGAGGGGTGCTCGTGGTGAAGGGTGGTGGTCATGGTGCTCGCTCGCCTTCGAGGTGTGGAGTCCGACGTCGGCCAGGCTAGCCACACGAACCGCAATATATCGGTCCAAAACTGCACGGATCTGCCCTGGATCGCCTGGATTCCCTGGAGCCCCTGGATCCTCGGAGGGTGAGGGCTAGGGCGTGTCTGACAATTCCCGTCGTCGCCCGGCAGGCGGGAATTGTCAGACAGGCCCTAGAAGACCAGCGCCGCCGCGCAGACGGCCAACGCGATCGCGCACAGGGCGGCGGTGCTCGCGTGCCTCGGGGTGAACGCCTCCGGGGGCACGCTCTTGGACAGGGCGCGGATCCGCCGGTGCGCCACGGCGAGGAACCCCAGCCACAGCGCACAGCACAGCGCGCACACCAGCAGCGCGGTCACGCCCGGTCCGTCGCGCAGTGCCGACTTCCCGGCGAGTACGGCGGCCACGGTCGCCGCGAGGGTCGTCCGTCGCCAGGCCAGCCGGGTGCGTTCCGGCTGGAGTCCCGGGTCCCGGCCCCCCGGTGCGCCGGTGGCTGCCGTCACGACTCCCACCCCGCCAGTACGACCACCACCATCGCGATGGCCACCAGGGCGACGCCGATACTCAGCAGGGCCGGAAAACGGGACACCGGCAGGTCCTCGCCCCTGCGCATCGCGCGCTCGCAGCGGACCCAGTGGTTCACCGACCGCAGCGCGCACAGCACTCCCGCGGCCAGCAGCCCCAGCGCCAGTCCGGCCCGCCACTCCCAGCGCAGATCCGGCAGGAACTGATCCACCGCGAAGCCGCCGCCGATCAGGGCGAGCGAGGTCCGCAGCCACGCCAGGAACGTCCGCTCGTTCGCCAACGAGAACCGGTAGTCGGGGGTGACCCCTTCTTCCTCGATCCGCGCAGGCACGAACCACAACCGGACGTTCCGCACAAATTCGATCACACCATCGACCCTACCGGCCCCCACCCACGGGGCCGCAGGCCCGCCGCCCTCAAGGGGCGCGGGGAACGGCGCAATCTTTTGTCTTTCAGGGGCGCGGGGAACGGCGCGACCAGCCCCCACCGGCCCGCACAGGCGAACGCACCTCAGCCCACCCCCGCCTCCCGAAACGCCCGCACAGGCGAACGCACCTCAGCCCACCCCCGCCTCCCGAAACGCCCGCACAGGCGAACGCACCTCAGCCCACGCCCGCCTCCCGAAACGCCCGCAGCCGCGAGTACGCGGCAAGCCCGTCCGGCACGAACTCCCACACCCCCACCCGCTCCTCCACCTCCCCCTCGGAGAGGAACGCGTGCCAGGCAACCTCCTCCACCTGAGGCCGCACAGCCACCTCGCACCGCACCTCGTACACGGCCGACCACCAGCTCTTCCCGGCCCCGTCCTCGTAGAGGAACTTGAACAGGAAGGTCGGCCGGGCCAGCCCGGTCACCCCCAGCTCCTCCTCGGCCTCCCGCAAAGCGGCCTCGTCGTAGCTCTCGCCCGCCCCCACCACCCCGCCGACGAACATGTCGTACAGGGAGGGGAACACCAGCTTGGTCGACGTGCGCCGGTGCACGAACAGGCGTCCCTGCGCGTCTCTGACCTCGATGAACGCGCATCGATGCCGCATCCCGCGCGCGTACACGTCCCCGCGCCGGGCGCGGCCCACCACCTCGTCGTGCTCGTCGACGACGTCGAGAATCTCGTCAGCGGAACTCATCCGCCCATCAAAGCAGCCCGCGGCCGGCCCGCAGGCGGCCCGCTCCGGCCGGTGAGGGATCAGCGCGGCTGCAGATCCCGCAGCCGCTCCTTGAGCGCCACCCCGTTCGGCATCGCGGGATGCAGCCCCAGCAGGACGACCCCCACCACGATCCCGGCGAGTCCGGCGGCCTCCCAGGCCAGCGCCCCGGTGTCGGCCCGCAGCCGGTCCCCGAGGAAGCCCACCCCGCACGCGATCCCGGCGAGCGGCTGCGCGGCGGTGAGCGCGGGCAGCGACATCCGCAGCGGCGCGGTCTCGAAGGCGCTCTGGACGAGCACGAGCCCGGTGATCCCGAGGGCGACGACCGCGTACAGCTGCCAGCCGGTGGCGAGCGCGACCCAGCCGCCGTCGGAGAAGCGCTGGCCGCTCACCCGTGTGAGCGCGTCCTGCACCCCGTACAGCAGCCCCGCCGCCACGCCGAGCGCAGGACCCGAGCTGAGCCGGGACCGTTTGGCGTACGCGGTGAGCAGCAGCGCGAGGCCCACCATCACGCCGATGATCAGCCAGTGCCGTACCGGGTCGGAGATCGCGTCGCCGCCCCGCGGCTGCCCGGCCACGATGAAGGCCGTCACCCCGCCGGCCAGCAGCAGGAGCCCGCCCCAGCCCTGCCGGCCGAGCGGCTGACGGGTCTGGCGCCGGGACAGGACGAGGGCGAAGAGCAGATTCGTGGCGAGGAGCGGCTCGACGAGGGACACCTCGCCGTGCGCCAGCGCGATCGCGCCCAGCACCATGCCCACGGCCATGAACCCGATGCCGCCGAGCCAGCGCGGCACCTTCACGAGGTCGAGGAGCAGCCGGGGGGAGAGGAAGTCGCCCAGGGGCGCGTGCGACGCCGCGTTCTGCTGGAGGACGAAACCGACGCCCAGACAGCAGGCCGCGCCGACGGCGAGGACGAGAACCAGAACCGACACGCTGCGTACCTCAAGACTTCGGACGGTGGCGGGGCGAGGTGTGGTTGCGATCGACTGTAGCCCGAGTACCCGCGACCCGGCAGTTGACTGGGTCACTCCGTTGCCCAAGGATCTGACCGATCGGTAACGACCGGTCGGTAACAAGCCCCAGGAGGACCCGCCCATGGCGTACGACGCAGATGTGATCGTGATCGGAGCGGGGCTCGCCGGGCTCGCGGCGACCGCGGAACTCGTCGACGCGGGGCGCAAGGTCATCCTCCTCGACCAGGAGCCGGAGCAGTCGATCGGCGGCCAGGCGCACTGGTCGTTCGGCGGCCTGTTCTTCGTGGACTCGCCCGAACAGCGCCGGATGCGGATCAAGGACAGCCGCGCGCTGGCCCTCCAGGACTGGATGGGCACCGCCGCCTTCGACCGTCCGGAGGACCACTGGCCCCGCAAGTGGGCCGAAGCGTACGTCGACTTCGCGGCCGGTGAGAAGCGGAGCTGGCTGCACAAGCAGGGCGTGCGCTGGTTCCCGGTGGTCAGCTGGGCGGAGCGCGGCGGCTACGACGCGAACGGCCACGGCAACTCCGTGCCGCGTTTCCACATCACCTGGGGTACGGGCCCCGGTGTCGTCGAGCCCTTCGAGCGGCGGGTCCGCGAGGGCGTGGCGCGCGGCCTCGTACAGCTGAGGTTCCGCCACCGCGTGACGGGTCTTTCGCGCAGCGCGGGCGCGGTCGACACGGTGAGCGGCGAGATCCTGGAGCCGTCGGACGTCGAGCGCGGCCGGGCCAGTGGCCGCACGGTCACCGGCGCCTTCGAGCTGCGGGCCCAGGCGGTGATCGTCACCTCGGGAGGCATCGGCGGCAACCACGAACTCGTGCGCGCCAACTGGCCGGAGCGCCTCGGCGCCCCGCCCGAGCGGATGATCTCCGGGGTGCCCGCGCACGTGGACGGCCGGATGCTCGGTGTCGCGGAGGACGCGGGCGCGCACTTCATCAACCGCGACCGCATGTGGCACTACACCGAGGGCATCCAGAACTGGAACCCCATCTGGGACAAGCACGGCATCCGTATCCTGCCCGGCCCGTCCTCGCTGTGGCTGGACGCCCGCGGCAACCGGCTGCCCGTACCGCTGTTCCCGGGCTTCGACACGCTCGGCACGCTGGAGCACATCATGGGCACGGGCTACGACTACACGTGGTTCGTGCTCGACCAGAAGATCATCGGCAAGGAGTTCGCGCTCTCCGGCTCCGAGCAGAACCCCGACTTCACCGGCAAGTCCGTCAAGGGCGTCTTCCAGCGGGCCCGCGCCGATGTGCCGGGGCCGGTGCAGGCGTTCATGGACAAGGGCGCCGACTTCGTCGTCGAGAAGGACCTCCCCGCACTCGTCCGCGGGATGAACGCGCTCACCAAGGAGCCGCTCATCGACGAGGCGGAGCTGCGCCGCGTGATCACCGCGCGCGACCGCGAGATCGCCAACCCCTTCACCAAGGACCTCCAGGTGACGGCCGTCCGCGGCTCCCGCGCCTACCTCGGCGACCGGCTGACCCGCACGGCGACCCCGCACCGCATCCTCGACCCCAAGGCCGGCCCGCTCGTCGCCGTCCGCCTCAACATCCTCACCCGCAAGACGCTCGGCGGCCTGGAGACCGACCTCTCGTCCCAGGTGCTGACCGAGGGCGGCGACCCGCTGTCCGGGGTGTACGCGGCAGGGGAGGCGGCCGGTTTCGGAGGCGGCGGAGTGCACGGTTACCGGGCCCTCGAAGGGACGTTCCTGGGCGGCTGCCTGTTCTCCGGGCGTACGGCGGGACGGGCCGCGGCGAAGGCCGTGAAGTGACGGTGAGGCTCAACTCACCACAGACCTGAATGTCAGCGTCGTGCGAGGGAGTTCCGCGGTGTCCCCACCTCCGCCGCTCCTCGGCCGCGCCCGCCCCCTCCGAGAAACCGGTAAGAACTCATTACGGAACGCTGACGAGCACCCTCGGCCGCTGGCTTCTGGCGGCCGAGGGTGCTCGAATCGGTGTGTGAAACCGGAACCTTCGTCAGTGGCCGCGGGAGACCCCGGACCGGGAGACCCCGCATCGGGCGGTCCCGAGGAGGGCGGCGCCCCGGTCGGGCGCCGGCTCATGCTCGGGATGCTCGGACTCGGCGCCCTCGGCGTGGTCACCGCGCCCACCCTCCAGCGCGGCCTGGAGTCCTTCCTCGGCAGCGCCGCCGACAAGGACCCCACCGGTCTGACCGGCCTGCTCCCCAACGGCGGCGGCTTCCGCTACTACTCCGTCACCTCCTCCGTCCCGCACAAGGACGAGGACTCGTACCGCCTGAAGATCGACGGCCTGGTCGACCACCCCGGCACGTACACCCTGTCCGACCTGCGTGCCCTGCCGCAGACGCGGATGGTCCGTGACGTCCAGTGCGTCACCGGCTGGCGGGTGCCCGACACCCCCTTCGAAGGGGTACGCCTGTCCCGGCTGCTGGACGCCGCGGGGGTGCGCCCTTCGGCCGGGGCAGTGCGCTTCACCTGCTTCGACGGGGCGTACTCGGAGAGCCTGACGCTGGACCAGGCCCGCCGCGCCGACGTCCTGGTGGCCCTGCGTATGCAGGACAAGGACATCAACCACGCCCACGGCGGTCCCGTCCGCCTCTACGTGGCCCCCATGTACTTCTACAAGTCGGCGAAGTGGCTCTCCGGCATCACCGTCACCTCGGACGTCCGCCCCGGCTACTGGGAAGAGCGGGGTTACGACGTGGACGCGTGGGTCGGCCGGTCGAACGGACGTGACGATGAGACCACCTGAGACCGGAGCCTCGAAGGCAGCGGAAGCCGCAGCGGAAGCCGGATCGGAGACGGCATCGCAGACCGGGTCGGAGGCCGGGGAGCGGTTCGCGGGTGCGCTGCGGGTACGCCGCTTCACGCCCGCCGAACGCTGGGTCCACCGGACCACGGCCCTCCTCATGGGGCTGTGCGTGCTGACCGCGGGCTGCCTCTACCTGCCCCAGCTCGCCGAACTCGTCGGCCGCCGCGAGCTGGTCGTGCGCGTGCACGAGTGGTCCGGGCTGCTGCTCCCCGTGCCCGTCCTCGCCGGGCTCGCCTCGCGCGCCTTCCGGGCGGACCTGCGGCTCCTCAACCGCTTCGGGCCGCACGACAAGGTCTGGCTGCGCTCCGCCCTGCGCCGCGACGACCGGCCGGAGTCCCGGCCGACCGGGAAGTTCAACGCCGGGCAGAAGACGTACGCCGCCTGGATCGCCGGGGCCGTCCTGGTCATGGTCGGCACGGGGCTGATGATGTGGTTCACGCACCTCGCCCCGCTGGTCTGGCGCACGAGCGCGACCTTCGTCCACGACTGGCTCGCGCTGACCATCGGACTCGTCCTCGCGGGGCACATCGGGATGGCCCTCGCCCGCCCGGAGTCCCGGCGGGGACTGCGGACGGGCTCCGTCAGCCGGGAATGGGCCGAGCGGGAACATCCGCTCTGGCGGCCGTGATCGCCGGGTCGGCTTCCTAGGCCCTGTCGTCAAATTCCCGCCTGCCGGCCGACGCCTGGCACGCTCCCCCAGCCTCCGGCCGGGGGGACCCCCAGAGCACGCGCCTGACGCCGCCCGGCCGCCCTCCGGGCGACGACGGGAATGGTCAGACAGGCCCTAGCCCAGCGCCGCTGCCAGGAGCCCGGCCGCCCCGGCGACGAGCGGTTCGTCCATCGGGGCGTCCGGGTCGGACTTGGTGGACAGGACCGACAGCACGACCGGCGCCCCGTCCGGCGTCCAGGCGATGCCCACGTCATTGGTCGTGCCGTACTTGCCCGTGCCCGTCTTGTCGCCGAGTGCCCAGTCCGCGGGCAGGCCCGCGCGGAAACGATTCGTGCTGGTGGTGTTCGCCAGCAGCCACTCGGTCAGCTGCCGCCTGTCCCTGGGCACGAGCGCGTCCCCGAGGGCGAGCTTCGCGTACGTCCGCCCGGCGGCGGCGGGGCTGGTGATGTCCGTCTCACGCCACGGCTCGGCCGAGTTCAGCGCGGGCTCGAACCGGTCGAGGCGGGTCGTGGGGTCACCGATCGAGCGGCAGAAGCGGGTGATCGCGGTCGGGCCGCCCAGTTCGCGGAGCAGCAGGTTCGCCGCGGCGTTGTCGCTGTGGGCCATGGCCGCGTGGCACAGCGCGGCGACGGTCATGCCGTTGGCGAGGTTCTCCGGGCGGCCCGTCACGGGGGAGCCCCCCGCGTCCGTGAGGTCCTGCGCGGTGTACCGGATCAGCAGGTCCAGGAACTCGCCGCGCCGGTCCAGGTCCCGCAGGACGGCCGCGGCGGCGAGGGTCTTGAAGACCGAACACATCGGGAAGGTCTCGTCCGCGCGGTACCGCACGGTTTTGCCCGTGGCGGTGTTGTGGGCGTAGACGCCGAGGCGGGCGTTGTGGGTGCGCTCCAGCTCTGCGAGGGCTCTGACGACGCGGGGTGTGCCGGCCGTGGCGGCGGTGGCGGCGGTGGCGGCGGTGGCCGGGGTCGTGGTGGTCGACAGGACGGTGGTCGCGGTTGCGGCTGCGGTTGCGCCCAGGGCGAGTGCGGTTCGGCGGCTGGGGTGGGGGATTGAGCTTTTCAAGGTGGCTCTCTCTTCCGCTGCGAGCGTGATCACTTGCGTGAAGGGAGACTTCTGTGGGGCTCGTGTGGTTCCTGGGGGTGGGGAAGTGGCCGGTTGTGGGGGCTGGCCGCGCAGTTCCCCGCGCCCCTTAAGGGCGAAAGACAAAAGACTGCGCCGTTCCCCGCGCCCCTAGAGGCTGCGCCGTTCCCTGCGGCCCCCTAAGGGGCTTGGCCCTCGGGGGTGAAGTCCAGCAGGACCTTGCAGGAATTTGCTCTGTCTGCCGCCAGGGCGAAGGCCGATGTCGCTTCGGGGAGGGGGATCACCGCGCTGATCAAGTCGTCGAAGCGTGGCTCGGTCGCCAGGAGCGTGAGGGCCGCGTCGAACTCCTCGTCGAAGCGGAACGCGCCCCTGAGGTCGATCTCCCGGCTGACCAGCAGGTTGCCGGGGAAGCCGCTCAGGCCGGGCGGGAGCATGCCGAGCTGGACCACGACCCCGCCGCGTCGCACCAGGCGCAGGCAGGTCTCCAGGCCGGCCGCGACCCCGGACGCCTCGACCGCCGCGTCCACCTCGGACGGCCGGTCGGGAGAGGCCGGTTCGTCCGCGCGTACGGTGGAGTCGGCGCCCGCGGCCACCGCGTACTCCAGTGCCCGTGGCAGCAGGTCGGTCGCCGTCACGTGCGCGGCCCCCGCCGCCTTCGCCGCCGCGACGACCAGGCAGCCGATGGGGCCGGCCCCGGTCACCAGGACGTGCTTCCCGCGCACGTCGCCGGCCCGGCGCACCGCGTGCAGGGCGACCGACAGCGGTTCGGCGAGGGCGGCCCGGCGCAGCGGAAGATCCGGCGGCAGTGCCCTCAACTGGTCGGCGGGCACCACGACGTGGGCCGCGAATCCGCCCTGTACGTGCGGGGTGCGGGCCGCGCTGCCGAGGTAGCGGGTGTCACGGCACACGTTCCGGCGGCCGGCCACGCACTCCGGGCACACTCCGCACGGGGTGGCGGGGTGCACCGCCACCGCCGTACCCGGGGTGGGAGCCGCGTCGGCCCCGGCTCCGTACGCCAGGACCGTGGCCACGATCTCGTGGCCGAGGACCATCGGCTCGCGGAGCCGGAAGTCGCCCACCCCGCCGTGCCGCCAGTAGTGGAGATCGGACCCGCACACCCCGCCGTAGCGCACCGCGACGAGTGCCTCGCCGGGGCCGGGGGAGGGAGCGGGGAGTTCGTCCACGCGCAGGTCGCCCTGGCCGTGGATCACGCAACCGAGCATGGGAACGGTCCCTTCTTGCGGCACTCAGAGGACGCTGGTCATGCCGCCGTCGACGTAGAGGATCTGGCCGCTGACGAAGTCCGCCGCCGGGGAGGCGAGGAACAGCACGCCGCCGACCAGGTCCTCCGTACGGCCCCAGCGTCCTGCCGGGGTCCGGCGGCGGACCCAGGCGCTGAACTCCGGGTCGTCTACCAGGGGTCGGGTGAGTTCGGTCTCGATGTAGCCGGGGCCTAGCCCGTTCACCTGCACCCCGTGCGGGCCCCAGTCGGCGCACATGCCCTTGGTGAGCATCTTCAGCGCGCCCTTGGTGGCGGCGTACGGCGCGATGCCGGGCCGGGCCACCTCGCTCTGCAGGGAGCAGATGTTGACGATCTTGCCGTGGCCGCGCGCGGTCATGCCCCGGGCGGCCTCGCGGCCCACCAGGAACGCGCTGGTCAGGTTGGTGTCGAGGATGCGGTGCCAGTCGGAGTCGGTGAACTCCATGAGCGGGGACCGCAGTTGCATCCCGGCGTTGTTGACCAGGATGTCCAGCGGGCCCACCCGCTCCTCGACGGCCGCGATCCCGGCGGCCACCGACGGACCGTCGGTCACGTCGAAGGCCGCCGTGTGGACCGCCGTGCCGGGCAGCCGCGCCGCGGCCTCGGCGAGCCGGTCCGGATCGCGGCCGTTCAGCACGACCGTGCAGCCGGCCTCCGCGAGGCCCCGGGCCAGCGCGAGGCCGATGCCCCGGCTGGACCCGGTGACCAGCGCCGTACGGCCGCCGATGTCGAAAAGAGGGTGGGTCATCGCCGTACTGCTCCTTCGTGCGGTGCTTCTCGGGGCCGTACTCCGGTGCCCGGCTAGATCACCAGCGACAGCAGCAGCACCAGGCCTCCGGCGACCACCGAGATGATGGTCTCCATGACCGACCAGGTCTTGATGGTCTGGCCGACGCTGAGGCCGAAGTACTCCTTGACCAGCCAGAACCCGGCGTCGTTCACATGGCTGAAGAACAGCGAACCGGCGCCGATCGCCAGGACGAGCAGCGCGGTGTGCGTGGTCGACATGTCGGCCGCCAGCGGGGCCACCAGACCGGCCGCCGAGATGGTGGCGACGGTCGCGGAACCGGTCGCGAGCCGGATCGCCACCGCGATCAGCCAGGCCAGCAGCAGCGCGGGGATCGACCAGTCCTTCGAGATGTCCAGGATCATCTGGCCCACCCCGCAGTCGATCAGCGTCTGCTTGAAGCCGCCGCCCGCGCCGACGATCAGCAGGATGCCCGCGATGGGGGCGAGCGACTTCTCGACGGTCGAGGACATCCGGCCCTTGGTGAACCCGGCCGCCCGGCCGAGCGTGAACATGGCGACGAGCACGGCCGCGAGCAGCGCGATCAGCGGGGAGCCGATCACGTCGAAGACGCGCTGCACCATGTGCGTCGGGTCGTCGATGACGATGTCCACCAGCGCCTTGGTCAGCATCAGCACGACCGGCAGCATGACGGTGGCGATGGTGGCGCCGAAACCGGGGCGCTTCTCCAGGTCCTCGGAGGCACGCTGGGGGATCATCTTCTCCGGCGCCGGGACGTCCACCCAGCGGGCCGCGTACTTCGAGAAGAGCGGTCCCGCGATGATCACCGTCGGGATGGCGACGAGGATGCCGAGGGCGAGGGTGACACCGAGGTTCGCCTTGACCGCGTCGATCGCGACCAGCGGGCCGGGGTGCGGCGGGATCAGCCCGTGCATCACGGACAGGCCCGCGAGCGCCGGGATGCCGATGCGCATCAGCGAGTAGTTGCCGCGCTTGGCCACCATCAGGACGACCGGGATCAGCAGCACGATGCCGACCTCGAAGAAGAGCGGCAGCCCGATCACCGAGGCGATCAGCACCATTGCCCAGGGCATCGAACGGCCGCCCGCCTTCGCGAGGATCGTGTCGACGATCTGGTCGGCGCCGCCGGAGTCCGCGAGCAGCTTGCCGAGGATCGCGCCGAGCGCGATCAGCACACCCACGCCGGCGACGGTCGAACCGAGACCGGCCGAGAAGCTGGTGATCGCCTTGTCGAGCGGCGCACCGGCGAAGGCGCCGAGCGCCAGCGACCCGATGGTCAGCGCGAGGAAGGCGTGGAGCTTGAACTTGGTGATGAGCAGGACGATGACGGCGATGCCCGCCAGTACGGCGATGCCCAGCTGAGCATGGCCCGCCGAGGTGATCGGCTCGACGGGATCCGCTGCCAGCATCTCGACGCTGAGTCTGGTCACGGTGCAGTTCCTTGCATGGGAGGGGAGAGGGGAGGGCGCCCCGCGGGGAGGCCAGGGGGGTGCAGGGGAGGCGGGAATTCGACGACAGGCCCTAGCGGGCGAGGCCGTCCAGCGCGGTGACCGCTCGGTCGGTGATCTCGTCGGGGCTGCCGGCGACGTCCACCGCGACACCCGTCTCGTCCGCCTGGAGCGGCTGGAGGGTGGCGAACTGCGAGTCGAGGAGCGCCGTGGGCATGAAGTGGCCCTGGCGGTGTGCCATCCGGTCCTCGATGAGCTTGCGGTCACCGGTGAGGTGGACGAAGACGACGTCGGGGGCGGCAGCCCTGAGCCGGTCCCGGTAACTGCGCTTCAGCGCGGAGCTGCTGACCACGCCGCCGAGTCCGGCCCGCCCGTGCGCCCAGGCGCCGATGGCGTCCAGCCAGGGCCGGCGGTCGTCGTCCGTGAGCGGCGTACCGGCCGTCATCTTGGCGATGTTCGCCTCGGGGTGGAAGTCGTCGCCCTCGGCGTAGGGAACGCCGAGCCGGTCCGCAAGCAGGGGCCCGATGGTGGTCTTGCCCGTGCCTGCCACGCCCATCACCACGACGACGTGGGGGGTTGTCATAACTGCCTCGCTGTCTTCTGTCTTCTTCGACATCGGATGGCGGATGAATGTCGGGTGCCGCATCCGTCACGACACTGAAACCCATAGGTCAGATGAATTCAAGAGTCTGTGACGTATAAGTCTGACTTTTTGTTCGCGCTCTGTTCCTCGTACCCTGAACCCATGAGCACACCGGGCCGGGGGCTGCACGGCCATGTACTGGAGAGCCTCGGTCCATCGATCACCGCGGGCGAGTACCCCGCGGGCAGCGTTCTGCGCACGGACGAGCTGGCGCAGCGTTTCGAGGTGTCACGCTCGGTGATGCGTGAGGCGGTCCGCGTCCTGGAGTCGATGCACCTCGTGGAGTCCCGCCGCCGGGTCGGCGTGACCGTCCGTCCCGCGAACGAGTGGAACGTCTACGACCCGCAGGTCATCCGGTGGCGGCTGGCGGGCGCCGACCGGCCGCGCCAGCTGCGCTCGCTGACCGTGCTGCGCTGTGCCGTCGAGCCCGTCGCGGCGGGGCTGGCCGCGAAGTACGCCACGGCCGAGCAGTGCGCCGAGCTGACCGAGTGCGCGCTCGGCATGGTCGCGCACTCACGCGGCCACAAGCTGGAGGGGTACCTCGTCCACGACATCGCCTTCCACCGGATCGTGCTGAACGCCTCCGGCAACGAGATGTTCGCGCGGCTCGGGGACGTGGTCGCCGAGGTGTTGGCCGGGCGTACGCACCATCAGGTGATGTTCGAGGATCCCGATCCCGCGGCGGTGACGCTGCATGTGCAGGTCGCCGAGGCGGTGCGGGCCGGTGACGCGGTGCGGGCGGAGGCTTTGACCCGGGAGGTCGTGGTGGGGGCGCTCCAGGAGTTGGACATCCTCAGTCCTGAGGGGTGACCTGTCCCGGTCTGCTTTCGGGTGCGGGTGCGTCGTGGCTGGTCGCGCCGTTCCCCGCGCCCCTCAAGGGCTGCGCCCTTTGGGGGCTGCGCCCCTATGACACCTCTCCGTCCACGTACACCCATGTGCCGTCCTGTCGTTCGAAGCGGCTTTGTTCGTGGAGTGAGCCGCCTGCGTAGGACGCGCGGAACGTCACCGTGCCCGTCGTGTGGAAGGGCGTGCCCTCCGTCGTGGCGAGGATCTCCAGGCCTGTCCAGCGTGTCGCCCGGTCCAGGCCCAGATGCGTCGGGCGGGTGCGTGGATGCCAGGTGCGCAGCAGATATGCCTCGTCGCGCTTGACGAACGCGCAGTAGCGCGAGCGCATCAGTGCCTCGGCGGTCGGCGCCGCGCCCTCACCCCGGTGAAACCGGCCACAGCACTCCTCGTACGTCTTCGCAAGACCGCAAGGGCAGGAGGGGTTGTGCGCCGGAGCGGAACGGCGCTGGTTGCGGGACTGCGGGGTGCGTCGGGACATGCGCTCCATTCTGCTGCACCACGCCCTGTGGCGGATCAGTGAATCAGGCGCCGCGACACGAGTACATCGTGTGCGAGCTGTGCGCGGTGCCCTCCATCGAATCTCCTTCAGGGGTGGCGTGAACACGCCTTGCATGCGCAACTACCCAGCCAACAGGGTGGATTGAGCACTTGAGCATCAGGAGTCACAAGCGTGCTGCTTGACCCCGGACGGCCGTCCGGCCGGGGCACTGACGGGGGAAGCTGATGCGGTGTCGTGGACCGGCGTGCCTTCCGCACGTCCGGAGACCTCTGCGTGCGCCGGACGTGTTACCACCCCCTCTGCCGCCTCTTGGTGCATGTCATCCGGTGCCCGAGATCCGATGAGGAGGGGGAATGCCGATGAACGCGGTGAACACTGCCAGGCCCACGTATCCCGGCGTCTACGTCGAAGAACTTCCCAGCAGCGCACGGACCGTCTCGACCGTCACCACCTCGGTGACCGCCTTCGTGGGGCACACCCGGCGCGGCCCGCTGGACGAGCCGGTGCGTGTCACGAGTTTCACCGAGTTCGAGCGCCGCTTCGGGGGCCTGAGTTCGCGCGGCGCCGTCGGCTACGCGGTGCACCAGTTCTTCGGCAACGGCGGCACGGTCGCCGTGATCGTCCGCGTCGCCAAAGCGAACACCGGAAAGGCCGCCCGGGTCACCCTGGAGTCCACCGAGGGCCACAGCGGGAGCGCGGTCCTCGACGTGCACGCCAAGGAATTCGGCGTATGGGGCAACGGCCTGCGCGTCGCCGTCGACCACGACACGCCCCGCCCGGAAGAGACCTTCAACCTGCGGGTGTACGACGCCAGGGGCCGGGCCCGTGAGAGCTTCACCGGGCTGTCCATGGAGACCGCGCACGGCCGGTACGCGCCGACCGTGATCAACGCCGGGTCGCGGCTCGTCCGCGTCGAGGCCGTGGGCGAGGGCCGGCCCGACCCGTCCGGCACCGTCTCCAAGCCGTTCGGGCACGACCTGCCCGACCTCGCCGTCGACCTGACCGTCAAGATCGGTGACGTCGAGCGCGAGTTCACGCTGTACGACCCCGACTGCGACGGCGAATCCCCTTCCAACGTCGCCGAGTTGGCCCTGCTGCTCGAACGCAAGCTGCGGGCGCTGCCCGACGCGCCGGGACGGCACGCCTTCGCGGGCGCCGAGGTCACCGCCTTCGGCCGGCGCCTCCAGGTCGTGGCGGGCTCCACCGACCCCGACGACGTCGTCCGGTTCGTCGGCGAGTGCGCCAACGACCTGGGCCTTGAGGCCTCCGTCAACCCGCCCGTCTTCCCGCTGGAGGGCGGCGAGGACGGCGAGGCCCCAGGACCGCGCGACCTCATCGGCAGCGAGGCCGGCAAGACCGGCCTCCAGGCGCTGCGCGGCGTCGCGGACGTCAACCTGCTCGTCCTGCCGGAACTCGCGGCGTACGAGTCGACCGACGACGCGATCACGGTCGTCTCCGCGGCCCAGCGGCTCTGCGAGGAGCGGCGGATCTTCCTGCTCGTCGATTCGCCCGGCACCTGGGTGAGCGTGGACACCGCCCGCGCCGGACTCGCCGCCTTCGACGCCGTCCGCGGCAACCACGCGGGCCTGTACTTCCCGCATCTGCAGCTGACCGACCCGCTCACCGGACGGCTGCGGTCCTTCCCGCCGTCGGGCGCGGTCGCGGGGGTCATCGCGCGCACCGACTCCGAGCGCGGGGTGTGGAAGGCGCCGGCCGGCACCGAGGCACGGCTCGCGGGAGTCCACTCGCTGACCGTCGACCTCACCGACCGGGAGAGCGGCCTGCTCAACCCGCTCGGCGTCAACTGCCTGCGCACCCTGCCGCTGGTGGGCCCCCTCGTCTGGGGCGCGCGCACCCTGGAGGGCTCCGACGCGCTCGACAGCGAGTGGAAGTACGTCCCCGTACGACGGCTCGCCCTGCATGTCGAGGAGAGCCTGCAACGCGGCCTGCAATGGGTGGTGTTCGAGCCCAACGACGAGAACCTGTGGCAGCAGATCCGCCTCGGCGCCTCCTCGTACCTGCACACGCTGTTCCGCCAGGGCGCCTTCAAGGGCGGCACTCCGCGGGAGGCGTACTTCGTCAAGTGCGACCGCGACACCACGACGGACGAGGACATCGCGAACGGCGTCGTCAACGTCCTGGTCGGCATCGCACCGGTCAGGCCGGCCGAGTTCGTCGTCGTCAGGATCCAGCAGACGTCCGGGCAGTTCGAGCTCTAGACGCCATGAGTCCCATGAGGGAGAACGTGAAGGAAACCGATGGCTGAGTTCACTGTCAACGCCCAGCGCTTCGACCCCTACAAGAACTTCAAGTTCCTCGTGCTGTGGGACGGTCGCACGGTCGCGGGGATCAGCAAGATCAGTCCACTGAAGCGGACCACCGAGGTCGTCAAGCACCGGCACGGCGGCGACCCCAGCTCCCCGCGCAAGTCGCCCGGGCGCTCCGAGTTCGAGGGCATCACGCTGGAGCGCGGGGTCACCCACGATCCCGAGTTCGACCGCTGGGCCAACAAGGTCTGGCAGGTCGGCGCGGGCCTCGGCTCCGAGGTGTCCCTCGCCGACTTCCGCAAGGACATCGTGATCCAGGTCCTCAACGAGGCGGGTCAGGTGGCCGTCTCGCACAAGCTCTACCGGACCTGGCCGAGCGAGTACCAGGTGCTCGGCGAGCTGGACGCCAACGCCAACGCGGTGGCCATCCAGTCGCTGAAGCTCGAATGCGAGGGCTGGGAGCGGGACTACGAGGTGCCCGAGCCGGAGGAGCCCTCGTTCCTGAACCCCGCCTGACCGGCGCGGGGTCGCACGACGGCTGGGACGGCTAGGACAGCCGGGCCAGCCGGGACAGCTGGAGCAGCTGGGACGGCAAGGGCAGCGGGGGCAGCGGGGGCAGGTACGGGCCGGTACGGCCAGTAAGGAACGGGGGGCGGGACATGACGATCACTCGGGCGGCCGAGCTGCTCACCACCTGGGAGACCGGGCTCGTCCAGGCCTCCTCCGGACGCGCCCTGCTGCTCCACCGCGCGGCCCGCCCGGACACCGGGGCCGAGACGCTGTCCACGCTGCCGGTGGGCGAGCGGGAGGCGGACCTCTTCGCGCTGCGCCGGACCCTGTTCGGCGAACGGATGCAGGTCCGCCTCGGCTGTTCCGCCTGCGGCGAGGACATGGAATTCGACCTCGACGCCGGGGAGTTGGCCCGGTCGACAGGCAGTCCCGCCCCTCCCTCGGTGCGGGTCGCCGAGGACGGCTGGGAGATCGAACTCCGGGTGCCGAGTGCCGCCGACCTGACGGCGGCGGCCCGGCACCCGGAACCCCGCCTGGCCCTGTTGGAACGGTGCGTCGTCTCGGCCATACGCGATGGAGCGGACGTCCCCGCCGACGCGCTGCCCGAAGAGGTGCGGCGCCGGCTCGCCGAGGCCGCACAGGAGGCCGACCCGGGCGCCGACCTCACGCTCAACGTCAACTGCCCCGAGTGCGGAGCGGCCACCCGCGCCGAACTCGACATCGCCTCCTATCTGTGGACCGAACTGGACGCCTGGGCGCGCGACGTCCTCCTCGACGTCCATCTGCTCGCCACCGCCTACGGCTGGAGCGAGCCGGAGATCCTTGCGCTGAGCCCGCTGCGGCGCCGCTACTACCTGGAGCTGTGTGCCGATGTCTGACCCCTTGGCCGATTCCTTGGGAGGGCGCCCCGAGCGGGAGCGGGCGTCACGGGCGCCCGACTTCTTCGACCGGCTGCTCGCCCGGCACACCCCGGCCGCCGCGCCGCCCGCGGACGTGGTGCGGCTGCGACCGCGCCTGGCCGGCCCCTTCGAACGGGCCGAGGCGGTACGGGCCACCGCGCCCGAGCCGGACACGGCGGGCCCACTGTGGCCGACCGCACCCCAACAAGGCCTACCGGAGCCGGACTTGGCGGGACTGACCGTGCGCGAGGTCCAGCTTCGTACGGAGCGCGAGCGGACCGTCGTACGGGCCGGGCGGCCGGTGTCCGAGGAGCCGGCGCCCCGGCCCGTGCCGCGTGACCTGCCCGAGGCGCCGTTGCTGCGGCCCGCCGCCGGGCTCCTACCGGCGTTGCGGCCCGTGCCCGACCCGGTGCGGCGTTCCGCCGGACGGGGCGAGCCGGAGCGGGCCTCCTCCCCGAGGGCGGTGTCCGGCCCCTTCCCCTCGGGCGGGGGCGTCGCTTCCCCTGCCGCCGTGTCCGCCGCGCTGCGACCCGGCACCGCGGACACGGCGGCGGCCCGCGACGCCGTACGGCAGGCCGCGGGCCGACGGTCCGGGCGCGGCGGCGAACAGGTGGTCCAGGTGCAGATCGGGCGCCTCGAAGTGACGGCGGCCGGGGCCGCCCCGGCCGGCGGCAGCCGTCGGCCCACCGCCCCCGGCCGACCGGCGGCGACCGTGAGCCTGGCGGACTACTTGGCGAGGGGGCGCGAGTGAGACACACGAAAGCCGGCTGCCGACCGATCAGCGCACGACGGACCGAGGAACTGGCCTCATGAGCAACGCACTTGCCATCGCCCACGTCACCCAGGCCCTCGCCCTGCTGATCGAGGCCAACCTCCAGCCCGAGATCGACATGGCCGTCAAGGTCGAGCCGCGCAAGCCGTCGGCCGACCCGCCCGCCGAGCCCACGATCACCGTCTTCCTCTACCAGGTCACCCCCAACACCTCGCAGCGCGCCACCGACCTGCCGACGCGTGCCCTGGACGGCACACTGCTGAAGCGGGCCGCGACGGCGCTGGACCTGCACTTCCTCATCAGCGCGTACGGCGACGAGACGGAACTGGTCGGCCAGCGGCTGATCGGCTCCGTCGTACGCACGCTGCACGAGATCCCCGTCCTGCCCCTCGACATCATCGAACTCGCGGGGGAGAAGCCGTACTTGGCGGACAGCGACCTCGCCGGAGCGGCACAGCGGGTGAGGTTCACGCCCACGGTGATGGACATCGACGAGACCTCGAAGCTCTGGGGGATGCTCCACCAGACCCCGTACACCCTCTCGGTGGTCTACCAGGCGGCGCTCGTCCTCATCGAGGGCCGCGAGACACCGGTGCCGGCGAAGCCGGTGGAGCGGTCGACGGTACGGGTGACGCCGAACGGCGGCGCGCCCGCCGAAACCGCCGCCGCGCAGGAACCGGCCGGGGTGTCGGCCGGGGTGTCGGCCGAGGCATCGACCGGGACATCAGGCGGGGCAACGGGCGGGACAGCCACCGGAACGACCTCCGCGAAGGCGGTGAAGGCGCCGACGAAAGCGCCGGTGAGGGCTGCGGCCAAGGCACCGGCCCGTACCCGTAAGGGGGCGCAGCCCGGCAAGGCGGCCCAGTCTGGCAAGGTCCCGCGCGGCGCGGCCAAGGGCACGACGCCCGCGACCCCCACGGACTCCGCGACCGCCCCCGACGGCGGTCCCGACCGCACGGAGCGGTGAGGCGGCATGCGGACGACGGGGGCAGGCGGTAAGGGCATGGGCGGGCACGAGCCGGGCGGGGCGAGCGCAGGGGGCGGCGGCGCGACGCTGACCTCGGAGATGCGGCGCGTCCTCGCCCACGTCGACGCGCACGCGTCCCGGGTTTCCAGGGTGTCCCGCGCGTCCCAGGCGAACGAGTCGGCCACCACCGGGGTCGCCACAGAGGCCGGTACAGAGGCCGGTACAGAGGCCGGTACAGATGTCGGCACGGGCGCCGGTGCGGACGGCGCCGACGGTTCCGTACGGAATCCGGCCGGTGCGGCGGGCCCGGGGACGGGCCCCCTCGACGCGCTGGTCGACTGCTTCGGGCTCACCCCGTTCGAGCGGGACCTCGTACTCCTCACCGCCGCCTGCGAGTTGGACGCCACGACCGCCGCCCGCTGTGCCGCGGCGAGCGGTGACCCGGAGCGCGCGTACCCCACGTTCTCGCTCGCCCTGGCCGCGCTCGCCGAACCGCACTGGAGCGCGCTGACCCCGGTCGCGCCCCTGCGCCGCTGGCGGATCGTCGAGCCGGCCGACGAGTCACGGCAGTCCCTGACCCTGTCCCGGCTGCGGCTCGACGAACGCGTCCTGCACTTCCTCCTCGGTTCGCCCTATCTGGACGCGCGCCTGCACGGCCAGTTGCGCCGCGCACCGGTCCCCGAGGAACTGCCGCCGTCGTACGCCCTGGCCGCGACCCGGATCGCCGACGGCTGGACCACGCGTGCCCGGCCCGACGCGCCGCTGCTCGTCGAGGTGGTCGGCGGTGATCTGCGCAGCCGGGCCGACATCGCCGCCGCCGCGGCCGGCCGCTCCGGGCTCGCCCTGTACGCGATGAACGCCGAGGACATCCCGACCGCCCCCGCCGACCGCGACCTGCTGGCCCGGCTGTGGCAGCGCGAGGCGATCCTGCTGCCCGCCGCCCTGCTCGTGGAGGCGGGCGAACTCGACCGCGACCAGCACGCGGCGACCGACGCGTTCCTCGCCGGGGCGGCCGTTCCCGTCGTCGTGTCGAGCCCCGACCCGCGTCGGTCCGACCGGACGCGCGGCGAACGGGTGACGGTGCCGAGCCTGGACGACGAGGAACAACTAGCCCTGTGGACCGGCGCGTTCGAGGACGTCGTCGACATCGGAGAGGGCGAACTGCGGGCGCTGGTGGCCCAGTTCCAGCTGCCGCCCCATGTCGTACGGTCCGCTGCGGACGCCGTACGCCGTGAGCTGCCGGCCGAGGACGCGCCTGACCCCGCACCCGACCCCGCGCTCCTCGCCTGGCGGGCCGGGCTGAACGAGGCCCGGATCGGCATGGACGAACTGGGCCGCCGCATCGAGCCGGACGCGGGCTGGGGCGACCTGGTGCTGCACGAACGGCAGACGAGCGTGCTGCGGGAGATCGTCGCGCATGTGCGGCAGCGAGCGACGGTCCACCAGGAGTGGGGCTTCGCCGCCACCCTGCGCCGGGGCCTCGGCGTCACCGCGCTCTTCGCGGGCGGCTCGGGTACCGGCAAGACCCTCGCGGCCGAGGTCATGGCCAAGGAACTGAGCCTGGACCTCTTCGTCATCGACCTGTCCCAGGTGGTCAGCAAGTACATCGGCGAGACCGAGAAGAACCTGCGCCGCGTCTTCGACGCCGCCGAACGCGGCGGCGCGCTCCTCCTGTTCGACGAGGCCGACGCCCTCTTCGGCAAGCGCAGCGAGGTCAAGGACAGCCACGACCGGTACGCCAACCTCGAAGTCAGCTATCTGCTCATGCGCATGGAGGCGTACCGGGGTCTCGCGATCCTCACCACCAACATGAAGAAGGCCCTGGACACGGCGTTCCTGCGGCGGATCCGGTTCGTCGTCGACTTCCCGTTCCCGGCCGAGCACGAGCGCGCCGAGATCTGGCGCCGCGTGCTGCCGCCGCAAACCCCGGTGAAGGGCATCGAACCGGAGCTGCTGGCCCAACTGACCGTCGCGGGCGGCTCGATCCGCAACATCGCGCTCTCCGGAGCGTTCCTCGCCGCCGAGGAGGGCGACCGCCTGCAGATGCGGCACATGCTCGCGGCGGCGCGCACCGAGTACCTCAAGCTGGAGCGCTCCCTCACCCCCGGGGAGGTCCGCGGATGGGTGTGAACGGCGTGAACGACGTGAGCGGGAGCGGGAACGGGGGCGCGGGCAGGCGGCCGGACGCGATCCGGGTGGACATCGGCGAACTCGTCCTCGACGGCTTCCGCGTGGACCCCGACCGGGTGTCCACCGCGTTCACACACGAACTGACCCGGCTGGTACGGGAACACGGCGTGCCGCTGGCCACCGGGCGGGGCGCGGTGACGCTGGACGCGCTGTCCGGCCTGCCGCCGCTGCCCGCCGGGCTGTCGGCACGCAGGCTCGGCCAGGAGCTGGCCCGGGCCGTGCACGCGGGCCTCTCCGGCGAGGGCGAGGTGCAGCCTTCATGAGCGTCAACTCACCTACACAGGAGGCCAGTTCGGAACAGGCCGTCGAACAGCGGCGCCGCAAACGCAAGGAGCGCGCGGCCAAGTCCCGGGCGCCCGAGCCGAAGGACATCGTCAGCGGCGCGGGACAGCCGCTCGACGTCGGCGTGCGGAGGGAGCTGGAGGAACAGCTCGGGCACGACCTCGGCCGCGTACGGCTGCACACCGGGCGGGACGCCGGACAGCTGACCGAACTGCTCGGCGCGGACGCCGTCGCCGTCGGCCAGGACGTCTTCTTCCGCGAGGGCGCCTACCGCCCCGGCACGGCCGACGGCCAACGCCTGCTCGCCCACGAGCTGTTGCACACCGTGCAGAACCCCGACGGCCTCGGCACCCTGCGGGCCGGCCGCGACCTCGGCGCGGTGAGCCTCCCGCACCAGCCGATCGAACAGGAGGCGGAATCGGCCGCCCAGACCCTTGTACGCCCGACCACCGAGCAGTCCGAGCAGTCCGAGCGGTCCGCGAAGGAGCCCGCTTCGGAGGTGGCACCGGGCCAGGCCACGCCGGGCTGGCTGCGCTACGCCACGGTGGACGCCGACCGCAACCGGCTGGAGCAGATCGACCCGGCGACCCTCGTGGACCGCTTGACGAACTCGGTCGTGCGGTCCCTGCGCGGTGACCCGGAGGACCGCTCCAAGCGCACCCGCCACCAACTCGCGCGACTGCCCGAGGAGTTGCTGGACGGCGTTCTCGACCGGCTGGAGGACCGGCTGCTCGGCTCGGAGCACGACCGGGTGCTCGACCTGGTCGAGGAGATCGAGGCCGACGGAGACCTGCCGGAGGAGCCCGACGCGTACGAGACCCCGGCGGTCGAGGCCGACGCGGCCGGGGAGCTGCGGGTCCGGCGGGAGAGCGAGCGGCGTGCGGCCGAGGAGGCGCAGGCCGAGGAGCAGGGGACCGGGGAGGCGCCGGGGCCGGAGAAGGAGCCGTCGGGCGCGGAGGGGGCGGCGGGTTCCACACCGGAGAACGTGAGCGCCGGGCCGGGCGGCGGCCGGGATGCGGAGCAGCAGCAGGCTTCGCCCGGGGCGGCACAGTCCCCGGGCGCGCGGCAGTCCGGTGAGAGGACGACCGCGGGCTCCGACGCGCAGGGTGGAGCGGCGACGGGCGGGGCAGAGAAGGGCGGGGCGGAGAAGAAGGAGGCGAAAGAGGACCGGGCCGCAGCCGGGGACCAGAGTGGCGGCAAGAGCGGTGGGGCGCAGAAGGAGGGCGGGGCGGACAAGGGGGCCGCGGAGGAGCGGAACGCACCCGCGGCGAGCAAGGAGGAGTCCGCCGCCAAGAACCGTCCGGGCGCCGTCGACGCGCTCGTGGCGGGGCAGCACCCCAAGCCGGCGGACAAGGCCGGGCAGCCGAAGCCGACGGGTTCGCCCACGGTGGCCGGCAAGGACACCCAGCTGCCCGCCCGGCTCAGCCGGCTCGACGGCGTACGCAACCAGGATCTCGAAGGCCCCGAAGAGACCGCCGACGAGGACCCCTTCGGCTCCGGCAGCGAGTCCGAGGTCGAGGTCGGCGGCGGGGAGAAGAGCGCCTGGGACACCAAGCTCCAGCCCGAGGACTTCATCCCGGAGCACGACCCCGATATCTCCGGCATACCGACCGCGGACGCGTCGGACCCGTCCTCGGCCGCCGCCACGGCTGCCCCGTCGTTCTCCGCGCCCCCGGTGACCAGGGCCGACAAGGTGCAGGCGGAACGGGACGCGGAGGACGCGGAGGACGCGGCGGCGGAGGCCGAAGCAGGGTCCGAGTCCGAGTCCGATTCCGGGGACGTCATCGAGTCCGCCGGCACGAACCCGGCGGACGCGGAGGCCGGCCCGGAATCCGGTCCGGGCGACAGCCGGTTCGGTGGTCTCGCGGTGGAGCAGGCCGCCGCGCCGCTGTCCGTGTCGGGCGTACCGGCGAGGGACCCGAAGAGCGGCGCCGACCCCAAGGCCGGACCGGTGGCCGCGCAGACGGCGGTGCAGCAGGCCCCCGGCAGGTCCGAGGGCGGCGCCGAGAGCGGCGGAGAAGTACGGGAGACGGCGGCCAAGGAGGAGAAGGGCACTCCTGCCGGGGGCGAGAAGGCGGGCGGAGCGCAGGAGAAGGCTTCCCCGCAGGCGAGTCCGGCTTCGGGCGCGGGAGCGGGCGCGAGCTCGGGCTCGGGCTCGGCTGCTGTTACGAGTCCGCAGGCGTCGTCGGCAACGGCGTCAGCGGGGTCTGCGGGGTCCTCGGCGGGGACGAGTACGTCGGCGACGGAGTCCGGGACCGCGTCACCCGCACGAGACAGCCATGTCTCCGGCAACACGTCCGGGAGCGGGGCCGGAACAGCGACCGGTACGACGGAATCCCCGGCAGCACAGACACTCACCTCTCAGCCCGAGCCCGAGCCCGAATCCGCGCCCGAGCCCGTCCAGACCGCTACCGCGACCACTCCCGCAGCCGCTCCCGGCTCCCGGGCCACGGCGGGCAGGTCGGCGCCGGCCGCGAAGGGGTCGCGCGGAGGCGGCGGAGGCAGGGGTGGAGGCGGCGGCAGTGCCGCTGTGCCGGCCGCCCGGGGCGGCAAAGGCGGCAAGAAGGACTCCGCCCCGGCTCCGAACCTCTCGCAGGTGTCCCCGGAAGCGGGCCTGTCCACGGCCTCGAATCTGAAGCCCCACAGGGCACTTGAGGCCATGGGCGGGGTGAGCGGCTCGGTCGACCGTACCGTCGGCGACGAGCACAAGGCACTCGCCGCCGCCCCGCCCTCGATGCAGCGACCCGCCGGTGCGCCCCAGACCCTCCAGGGCAAACCGAAGGCCGACGCACCCGCGCAGTACTCCCAGGACCCGGCGCGCAAGTCCGAGGCGCCCGAGGAGGAGAAGGCCGAGGTCAAGGGCGCCAAGGAGCCCGAGGGCCAGATCGAGGCCGAGAAGGCGGAGGAGCCGGACGGCTGGGACACCTTCAAGATGGCCCTGGGCTTCGGGATCGGCTGGCTCGCGGACAAACTCGGCTTCGAGGTGGACGCACAGGAACTGGCCGCGAAGTTCGCCGGGCTGCCGACGAAGGACGAGGCGCTCAAGCAGGCCCAGGCGGGCAACGCGCCGGGCGTGGAACTGCAGGGCGAGGCGGAGGGCGCGGCCGGCGAACAGGGCGCCGCGGTCGACACCAAGGGCCAGGACACCGTCACGACGGGCCGCGACGACGCGGCCCGCCCCATGGGCGAGAACCAGGTCTACCCCGACGCCCCCAAGGAGCAGCTGACGGCGAAGGTGCCCGGCGCCGAGGGCGGCAAGGGCGGCGGGCCGGAGGGCGGGGCGTCCACCGGGGCCGTACCCCCCGAGGCGGCCTCCGAGGTGGCGGAGCACGACAGGGGGCCGCAGTTCAGGGCGGCGTTCAGTGACGGCCAGAAGGGGATCTCCGAGGGGCGGCAGACCAAGGACCGGGACTTCCGCGACTCGCAGGCGAAGCACAAGCAGAAGGTCGACGCCGAGATAGCGGCGAACACCGAGAGCCAGGCGGGCGAGCGCGAGAAGGCACTCGGGGACGTGACCGCTCAGCGTGCCGACTGGCGCAAGGAGCAGGACGAGGAACTCAAGAACCTCGGTACGAAGAAGACCGAGCGGCACGACAAGGTCCGCAAGGACGTCCAGGACAAGGAGAAGAAGACAGACGACGACGTCGCCAAGGAGAAGACGGACGGCGACAAGAAGATCCAGGACGCGAACACCAAGGCGGAACAGGACGCCGAGAAGAAGCGCGACGACAGCGTCAACGAGTCGGGCAACTGGATCAGCAAGGCCTTCGACTGGCTCAAAGAGAAGGTCATCGAGATCAAGAACGCGATCGTCCGTGTCATCAGAGCGGCACGGGACGCGGTCATCGGTTTCATCAAGAACTTCAGGACCACGGTCGAACGCTGGATCAACGAGGCACGCAAGTTCATCGTCGACGCGATCAAGAACCTGATCGACGACCTGATCGAATTCGCGAAGGCCCTGGTCAGCGGAATAATCGAACTGGCCGCGCGGATAAGGAAATTCATCAGCAATCTCATCTCGGCGGCGATCGCCCTGGTGAACCGGCTGGCGAAACTGCTGAAGCAGATCGTCACGGATCTGCTGAACGCCATCGGGAAACTCCTGGGCAGCATCCTGAGCATTCTGCGGAAGATGCTGCTCGATGTGGTCAAGGCCGTGGTCGCGGCGGTGAAGACGGTCCTGGACTACGCGTCGAAACTCCTCGGCGCGCTCGGCGAGTTCATGATGATCGCCGTCGACTTCCTCTCCGACCCGGGCGGCTGGCTGAGCGGGGCGAAGAACTCCGCCGTCGACGGGGCGAAGAACCACCTCTTCCGTGAGGTCCAGGCGGCGGTGAAACAGTGGTTCCAGTCGAAGATCGAGGAGATCATCGGCATTCCGAAGGCGATCATCGACAAGCTCCTCAAGGGCGGCTTCACCCTGGAGCGGATCGTCAAGGAGACGTGGGACGCGATCGTCCCGCAACTTCCCTTCATCATCGGCGAGATCGTCATCACGAAGGTCATCGCCAAACTCATCCCCGGGGCGGGCTGGGCGATGGCGGTCATCGACGCCGTCCGTACGGCGATCGGCGCCCTCAGCGAGATCCTGCGCGCGATCGGCGCGGTCATCACCTGGCTGCGCGCGGTCCGCCAGGGCGGCGCGGGCATCCTCTTCGCGAAGGCGGTGGCGGCGGGCATCGTCGCCCTCCTGGAACTCGCGTACGAGGCGCTGCTCAGCGGCATCGGCAAGTACGTGGCGAAGGTCGGCCGCCGCCTGAAGGGCGTGGCGGCCAAACTGGGCAAGGAGAAACCGACCGGCGGTGACGGCAGGGCCCCGGCGGACGGGTCCGCGGACGACCGGGGCAACACGGCAAGGCCCCGGCCGGCAACCGCGGCGTCCCCGGCACCCAGGCCGAGCAGGAGCCCCGGCACGACACCCACCCCGAGAAAGCCCCCGACGACCACAGCTCCGAAGAAGCCGACGACCACGGGTCCGACAAGGCCCAAGACACAGGCCCCGGCCAAGGACACGTCCAAGCCCGGCCCCGCGGCCCCGACGGTCGACACCAGGAAGCCCACGACCAACGACAAGAACGGCCGCCCGAAGACGAAGGAGGACGAAAGGCCGGACACCCGCCCGACCCCGTCCCCGAAGTCCAAGCCCCAACCGACCCCGCGCCCGAAGCCGGAACCGGCCCCGACAGCCCACCCGAACCCCGACACCCCGGGCAGGCCCAAGGAGGGCCAGGGCTCGACGCCGTCGAAGTCCGCCGACGACAGGACTCCCGCCGGGTCCAGGACCCCCGAGAAGCCCAAGACGGACCCCATGACGGACAGGGAAGGTCCGGGCAGGCCCAAGTCCGACAAGGGATCCCCCGGCGAACCGAAGAAGGACGGCAAGACGCCGGGCGCGCGCAAGGACCAGGACGCGAAGAGGCCGAAGGACGGGGACAAGGAAGGCTCGGGCAAACCCAGGTCGGACAAGGGTGCCGACAGGAAGCCGAAGCTCGACAAGGACGGTGGCCCCAAGAACAGGCAGAGCAAGGACGACAAGAGGGACAAGAGGAAGGAAGAAGAGACTTCCGACGACGCCAAGAAGAGACGTCTCGATGCGATCGTCGCGCGCATCCGCAGGATCCTCGCCGACCGACTTGATGACGGCCTCTCGACCCAGCAGCATCAGGAACTACTGAACGTGCTGCGGGAGCACTTCAGGCTGACCCGCCTGGTGAGGGCCGGTGGCGATCCGAACTTCGTTGTGATTGCGACGCTCAATCCCAGCAGGCCGGTGATCCGGGGAAAGAACAATCTGCAGGGTGACGTCAAGGACTACCTGGACGTCATGAGCGACCCGGATCTGCCCGCCACGACGGTGCCCGCGTTCTCCAACAACGAACTCGCCCACGACTTCGAGGCGCGGTACATCACGAAGGCATACGCCAACAGTCATGGATCAAGTGCTGACACCGCACCTCGCAATGAGCCGGAAGGTTTCCGGCACCTCAACCTGCACGGGCTCAACACCGACCCTTCGAACTGGTGGGTCCGTATGCATCTGCTCTCCGACCAGTTGGGCGGGCCGGCGTTGGGCTCGAACCTCGTACCTGCCAGAGGGCCCTCGGTGAACACCAAGTTCAAGGATGAAATCGAGAAGCACGCGTACGGGTACCTGGGGGTGAGCGAGCAGGCGACGAACAAGAAGGCCATCTGGTATCGCATTCGCGTGAACTACCACCCCGGTCCGTACACCGGATTCCCCAGCTATCTGCAGGCTCGATGGGGCAGGCACGAGCTCCAGAGGCACAGGAACACCAGCAAGTGGGTCACGATGGACGCCTCCAAGGGGGGCGTCCATGAGCAGCACGCGACCCCTGAGAAGCCTCCTCAGCCGGGTAGCACGTCAAAAATCACCGTCAACAGTGCCACCCGGGGACAGTTGAAGCACCTGCTCCACATCACTCCGGAGTTCGCGGATCTCGTGTACAAGGCGATCGAGAAATTCCAGCTGGAGAATGTGCGAGAGGTCAGGAGTGTGGGTGAGCTTGTCACGGCGATCCTCCGTTACGAGCAGGCGAGAATGGCCAAGGGGGGCAGGTCGAAATCCTACTTCCCGGACTTCGAGAAAAGGCTTGCGGACATCCGCCGGAGCGGAGGCTCGCTTCCCTTCTAGATTTCAGACCTTTCGCTTTGAACGGAGTTGCAATGCGCCCCCTGTCTGCCAGTGAACAGAGTCATGTGGACTCGCTCGATGCGATCCTCGAGTGCGACGCCCTTGATGTCGATTTCTCCGACAAGGGTCCCATTTTGGAGAGGCCCGCCGAAAACCCGGACATCATCACCTTCTTCCAGGAGTTCAAGGATGTAGCCCTGGGGAGCTCGCTGCGTGAATGCAATATCTGGTTCACGGAGCTTTCGTGCCGCTGGCGCACCAGGGAAGTCTCTCCCGAGCTCGGTGGAGAATTCAGACTCCGGGATCTTTACGATTCCATTCTGCTGCCGCCTCCGCAGTTCACGGCGGATACCGCGAGCGAACGAGACCTGGAGATCTTTTCACAGCTCAGAGTGATCGACTTTCCGCAGCATGCGGGAACGGGTCACTTCGCCGCCATTCGAATTCAGGATGACGTCGACCCGCTTGAGATGTGGTACTACGAAATGCGTCTGAGTACTGCTCCGGGGCGTGAATCGGACCTGATCAGGATGGAGTCCTCGTACTGCGAGTACCTTGACGCGCTGGTGCTCACCAAGGGCGTATTCGGCTGGCAGTACCTGTTCACCGACATCTCTCTGCAGGGAATCGTGTTCCGCGAAACTGTCGCACGGCTGGAGAAGATGCTCGAACTGTTCCCCACCCTTTTCCCGGACCATGACTATGGTCCCCTGGCCGCACGCCTGGAGGCCCGCCGATGACCCGCTACGCCGACATCCCCAAACCCATCCGTTCCGGAATAGTCGTCGTCGATCCCGACCGTGGAACCCCCCAGCGCATCATCGTGCTGCAGTTCAATCCCGACACCCTGGAGCGCAGTCTCAGTCCGCAGTCCGCCGGGGGGAGTGGGGATTCCGGTGGTGGGGGGAGTGGGTCCGGGGATCGGAATGAGGCTTTGCGGCTCAAGGGGCCCGCCCAGGAGACCTGGAAGTTCACCGCCGAGATCGACGCGACCGATCAGTTCGAGGTCGCCGCCCCCGACGGCATCCACCCCCAGCTCGCCACGCTGGAAATGCTCGTGCAGCCCACGACCCAGCAGATCCGCGACGCCACCCGCCTCTCGCAGAAGGGGGCCATCGAAATCAGCCCGATCGAGATGCCGTTGACCCTTTTCACCTGGGGCAGCAAGCGCGTCATGCCCGTGCGGATCACCGAACTGTCCATCAACGAGTCGGCGTTCGACGTGAACCTCAACCCGATCCGCGCCTCGCTCGGCATCGGGCTGAAGGTTCTCACCGTCAGCGACCTGCCCGCCGGACACCGCGGCGCCGACCTCTACATGGCCCACCTCGCCCAGAAGGAACGCCTCGCCGCGGCGGCCCGCCGCGGCAGCCTCGGCGGACTTGGCCTCACAAGCGCCGGCACGGGCACAGGCATCGGCGTCACCTTGACCGGAAGGGGCTGAGGCAGCGGCCATGGCAGACATCGAGCCCTACGAGAACGCCCTGGACGCCATCCCCGGCGCCCACCCCTACCCCCGCTCCAGCCGCTACCACGACGCTGAGATCGGCATCCACCGCCAACCCGACGGCACCGAAGTCCGTTACGCCAAGCGCCGGTTGCTGCCCCCGCTCGACCAGCCCGGTCAGCCCGGTCAGCTCGATCAGTTCGACCGGCCCGGCGACGAGGGCCGGCGCCACACCGTCGGCAGCGGCGACCGCCCCGACCTCCTCGGGCAGCGCTACTACGGCGACCCCGCCCAGTGGTGGCAGATCGCCGACGCCAACCCGGTCCTCGACCCGCGCGAACTGACCGACGAGGCCGGCAAGGTGATCGAGGTGCCGCTCCCCGGCAGCGGGGGAGAGCGGCGTGTTTGACGTCCCCGTGGGCCAGGGCCCCGTACACATCACCCTCCGCATGGGACCGAAACTCACCCGCCCCGTCCCCGCCGAGGTCACCGAAGCACTGCTGTCCGCGCAGATCACCGCCACCGCGGGCGAACGCAGCGGCTTCCAGCTCGCCTTCGACCTCACCAAGAACGGGATCATCAACCGCGCCCTGCTCCCGGAGGGCTTCTTCGACCCGAAGACCCGGATCATCGTCACGGTCACCGTCAAGGGCACCCCCGACGTGCTCCTCGACGGCCTGATCGTGCGCCAGGAGGTCGGCGCCAGCAACCAGCCCGGCCACTCCACGCTCACCGTCACCGGCGAGGACCTCTCCCTGCTGATGGACCTGGAGGAGCGGACCGACCGCTACCCCAACCTCCCGCCCTCCGACCGCGTCCTCGCGATCCTGCGCCGCTACTCCGACTACGGCATCCGGCCCGATGTCTACAAGGAGAAGGTGAGCCAGCCCCCGCACCAGGACCTCCGCGTGCACTACCAGACCGGTACCGACCTCCAGTACGTCACCGAGCTGGCCCGCGCCAACGGCTACACCTTCTACCTGGAACCCGGCCCGACCCCCGGACTGTCGTCCGCCCGCTGGGGCCCCGAGATCCGTCTCGGCATCCGCCAGCACGCCCTCAACGTCAACATGGACGACAACTCCACCGTCGACCAGCTGACGTTCTCGTACGACGGAACCGCGCGGGAGGAGCCGCAGGCCCGCTGGCAGGACCCGGGGACCAGGGTGTCCACCCTGCTGCCGCAGCCGCCGATCAGCCCCCTGCGCCCACCGCTCGGCAAACGCCCCACCCCCGCCCTCAAACGCAGAACGCTCACCGGCACGGCCAAGCAGCAGCGCGAACAGGCCGAGGCCGAACTGCTCGCCCGGGCCGCCGTGTCCGCCGACGTCATCTCTGGCTCGGGCTCGCTCGACGTCAACCGGCACGGCTACATCCTCCAGCCCCGCCAACTGGTCGGCGTCCGCGGCGCCGGACGGGCGTACGACGGCGACTACTACGTCAAGTCCGTCACGCACAACCTGCGCCCGGGCTCGTACCAACAGAACTTCACCGTCTCGCGCGAGGGGCTTGAGGCGCGCAGCGCCTACGTCAGGCCCTGAACCACGGCGAGGCGACCGGCACCACCCCACAGAGCAGGAGCAGTTCAGCATGGCGGCAACCGGCAATCGCTACCTCGGCAAGTTCCGCGGCCGGGTGGTGGACAACGACGACCCGCTGCGGATCGGGCGGGTCAGGGCCGAGGTCCCGGACGTCCTGGGCGACGAGCCGTCGACCTGGGCGCTGCCCTGTCTGCCCTTCACCGGGCCGGAGTCGGGACAGTTCGTGGTGCCGCCGCCCGACGCGGGTGTCTGGGTGGAGTTCGAGCAGGGTGACCCCAGCTTCCCCATCTGGACGGGGTGTTGGTACGGGGCCGCAGAGGAACTGCCGCCCGACGCGCGCCGCGAGCTGCAGGCCGACTCGCCGAACAAGCCCGTGGTCGTGCAGACGCCCCTCGCGCACAAGCTCGTGATGAGCGACACCGCCGGTGCCGAGCAGGGGATTCTGCTCCAGGCCCAGGGCGGCGCGTACATCCGTATCACCAAGGACGCCGTGGTCATCGCGACCGGCGCGGGCGCCGAGGTCGTCCTGCGCGGCAGGGAAGTGACCATCAACGAGGGCCAGTTGACCGTGCTCTCGAAGCGATAGCGACAGAGACAGCGACAGAGACAGCGACAGAGACAGGGACGGCGACCGCCATGGCCAGGGCGATTGCCGCAGCGGTGCAGAAACGACAGTGAACGGAAGACGGGGGAACCATCAAGTGTCCAGAGCGACAGGGGCGTCCGGAGGCCTGCTCGGCGCAGGCGCCGTGATCAGCTGCCCGCACGGCGGGCGCGCCACCACCGCCACCACATCCGGCTCCACCGTGCTGATGGACGGGCATCCCGTCGCCACGGCCGCCCACGCGTACGTCGTCACCGGCTGCCCGCACACCGTCGACGGAGTGCCCGAGCCGTGTGTCTCCGTCCGCTGGACAGCGGGGAGCACCGGGGTGACGGCCGGCGGTTCGCCCGTCCTGCTCGACATCTCCGCGGCCGAGTGCTTCACGGCCGCGTTCGTGCCGCAGGGGCCGCCCGTCGTCCAGGCCGACCGGCGAAAGGTGACCGTCCGATGAGCCCACGCACCCGCCCCCGTACCGACATCGCGTTCCCCTTCAGGGCAGACCGCCGGGGCCGTACCGCGCACGCGCGCCACGACGAGCACGTCCGCGACCTGATCGAGCAGGTGCTGTTCACCAGCCCCGGCGAACGGGTGATGCGCCCCGACTTCGGCTGTGGACTGCTCGACCTGGTGTTCGCGCCCAACAGCCCCGAACTCACCAGCACCCTCGAACTGTCCGTGCAGGCCTCGCTGCAGCGCTGGCTCGGCGACCTCGTCGAGATCGAGGACCTGGACGTGGTGAGCGAGGACGACACGATCCGGGTCCACCTCTCCTATGCCGTGCGCTCCACCGGGACGCGCCGCGACGACGTCTTCGAAGGGAGGGCCGCGGCATGACGGCCTCCGGCACGACCCACGGCACGACCGCCTCCCGGCGGGCGAGGGCAAGAGCCGCCCAGCTCAACGGAGTCGACGCGGTCGAGGTGAGCGACGACGGACTCACCCTCACCGTCACCTTCCTCGGCAAGGCCCCGCACGGCCTGTGCGCCGAGAACGTACGGATCGAGGGCGGCCGGCGCGTCGACGGGCTCACCGGCATCACCGTCGTCGACATCGGCGTCGAGCGCGAGGAGGACCCCGAACTCGACGACCGGCTGTACGTCACCCTCGACCGGACCGGCGACTCGTCCCGCTACCGGCTCTCCCTGGTGGAGACCGACCCGTACGGGCGGCCCGGGACCGAGCCGTACCGCGGCTTCGACCAGCGCTATCACGGCGCCTCCTTCACCTTCCGGCCCGACTGCCCGAGCTCCTTCGACTGCAAGCACGGGCACGGGCACGGGCACGGCCACGGGCAGGGGCATGAGCACGAATACGGTCACGAGTTGTCCCCGGCACAGGCGTTCCCCGAAGCGCCCGTCGTCGACTACACCGCCCGCGACTACGACACCATCCGCAAGCTGCTCCTCGACCGGCTCGCCCTCACCACCCCCGACTGGATCGAGCGCAGCCCCGCCGACCTCGGTACGACGCTGGTCGAGATGCTCGCGTACACCGGCGACCAGATCAGTTACCAGCAGGACGCCGTCGCCACGGAGGCGTATCTCGACACCGCGCGCCGCCGGGTCTCGGTCCGCCGGCATGTGCGGCTCATCGACTACGCGATGCACGACGGCTGCAACGCGCGCGCCTACGTCACCGTGGAGAGCGCCGGCGACCACACGCTGCCCCCGGGCACGTACCGCTTCGCGTCCGTCGACGTCCGCTCCCTCGACCCGCACGACCGTCCGGCGCCCGGCACGGTCATCGGTGACGGAGACCTCGCCGACCTCGACGAGCGCGGGTCCGTGGAGGTCTTCGAACCGGTCGTGGCCGCCGACCCGCTGGAACTGCGGTCCGCCCACAACACGATCCGGCTGTGGACCTGGGGCGGCGAGGTGCGCTCCCTGCCCAGGGGCGCGACGGCCGCGACCCTGCGCGACGAGTGGCGCGACACGGAGACCTGCGAGGAACGCCGACTCGCCCTGCGCGCAGGTGACTTGCTGGTTCTGGAGGAGGTGAAGGGGCCGCGCACCGGCACCCCCGGCGACGCCGACCCCGCCCACCGGCAGGTGGTCCGGCTGACCTCCGTCACCCCCGCCGTCGACCGGATCGAGGACCAGCCGGTCCTGGAGGTCACCTGGGCCGCCACGGACGCGCTGCGCTTCCCGCTGTGCCTGACCACGCGCGGCGGACGCGGCTGCGAGCCCGTCGAGGACGTGACGGTCGCCCGTGGCAACGTCGTCCTCGTCGACCACGGCCGCTCCCTCAACCCGCGCGGCGAAGGCCTCCCGGAGACGGTGACCGTACCGCCGGGTCCCGCCGTCGGCGGCTCCTGCGGCACACCGGCCTTCGGCTGCGCCGACCCCGACGAGGGCAACGCCCCCGCCCGGCTCGTCAACTCCCTCACGGACAAGGCGGACCGCGGTGAACCGCTGACCCCCGACGACGTCCACGAGCTGTTCGCCGTGGTGGGCGAGGACGCGACGGTACGCGCCGGACTCGGCCTGGAACTCACCGGGCGGCGCCCCGGCCGCGGCGGGACGGCGAGCGAGGGGCGGGTCGTGCCGGGCACGGCGTACGCCCAGGCCGCGGCGCTGCGGACACTGCTCGCCCAGTCCGTGTACCCGGGCATCGCACCCCGCTTCCGGCCCGTGCTCGGCCGCTCGCCCGTCACCCAGGCCGTGCCGTACCCGGAACCTGGGGTCGTCGCCACCGGCCAGGCCGACCGGATCGCCGCCATTCCGGGACGGGTCGAGCAGCGGCTCACCGAACTGTGGCGCAGCGCCCGCGACCGCGACGGGCTCGGCGAGCAGGAGATCGCCGAACTCGCCGTGCTGTACGGCCTGAAGGTCCTGGAGCGCCTCGAACTGCGCCGCCACCCGGTCCGCGCCCTGCGTGAACTCCTCTTCCGCAGCGACCGGTTGCTCCACGCCAAGCTCCGGCGCGTCGAGGTGCTCACCGCACGGGCCCGCGCGGGCACGGTCCTCGACGGACACATCGCCTGGGAGATCGGACACAGTTGGGGACCCGCGTACGCGGACGGCCTGCACCCGGGCGAACAGGTCCTGCGGGGCCCGGCCTCGGCGGCACTCCGGCACGACCCACGCCACGCCCTCCCCGCCGTCCGGCTGCACGAGGCCCGGCACAGCCATGACGGTCAGCACGGTCAGCACGGTCACAACGCCGACGACAAGCACGGCCACCACCACGGCCACCACGACGACGTGATCTGGGAACCACGCCGCGACCTCCTCGACAGCACCCCCCGCGACCGCCACTTCGTCGGTGAACTGCAGGACGACGGACGCCTCGCCCTCCGCTTCGGCGACGGCCGGCACGCCGCGCGG
This sequence comes from Streptomyces sp. NPDC102514, assembly GCF_055584525.1. Lineage (NCBI taxonomy): Bacteria > Bacillati > Actinomycetota > Actinomycetes > Kitasatosporales > Streptomycetaceae > Streptomyces > Streptomyces sp. NPDC102514. The sequence goes on along the minus strand of NZ_JBVJLW010000007.1, from coordinate 351,630 downwards.
CCCACCCCCGGCACCCGGCTCGAACTCCGCTACCGGCTCGGCGGCGGCACCGCGGGCAACGTGGGCGCCGAGGCCATCAACCACCTCGTGCTCACCGCCGACTGCGAGCCGCCGCCCGTGGCGGGCGTACGCAACCCGCTGCCCGCCGCAGGCGGCACGGAACCCGAACCGGTCGAGCAGGTACGCCAGTCGGCCCCGCTCGACCTGCGCCGCACCAGGCTGCGCGCCGTCACCGCGGACGACTACGCGGCCCTCGCCGCCGCCCTGCCCGGCGTCCAGCGGGCCGCCGCCACACTCCGGTGGACCGGCAGCGGCCAGGAGGCCCACATCGCCGTGGACGCGTACGGCACCGGGGACCCCTCTCCGGGGCTGCTCGCCGAGGTGACCCAGGCCCTGGAGGCGTACCGCCGTATCGGCCACGACCTCGTCGTCGGCGCCGCCCGGTCCGTGCCGCTCGACATCGCCCTGCGGGTCTGCGCGGTCCCGGGCCATCAGCACGGGCAGATCCTGGCCGAGCTGTACCGCGTACTCGGCCGGGGCCGCCTCCCCGGCGGACAGCTCGGCTTCTTCCACCCGGACGCGCTCACCTTCGGCGAACCGGTCCGGCTCAGCCGCCTGGTCGCCGTCGCCGCGGCGGTGCCGGGCGTGGAGAGCGTCCAGGTCACCCGGCTGCGCAGGCAGTTCCACGAGGACCGAGGAGAGAGGGAGGACGGCGTGCTGCGGCTCGGCCCGCTGGAGATCGCCACCTGCGACAACGACCCCGACCGGCCGGAGAACGGCCGGCTGACGATATCCCTCGGAGGTGCCCGATGAGCGACGACTGCACCTGCGGCGGAGCATGCGGCGACGAGAACGGGCCCGGTGCCGGCACCGGGTGCGGCGCGTGCGGCGGTCACGACGAACGCCTAGCCCCCGCCCCGCTCCACAATCCTCCCCCAGCCTCCGGCCGGGGGTACCCCCATCTCGCTCCGCTCGGCCGTACCGCCCTCGACTACCGCGTCGGCGACCACGGCTCCTTCCTGGCCGCCCTGCTCGACCGGCTCGCCTCACCCGCGTACCCGGCGCTGCGGGGCCTGACGGTCCGCACCCCGGACGACCCGGCGATCGGCCTGCTCGACGCCACCGCCGTCCTGGGCGACCTGCTCACCTTCCACTCCGAGCGGATCGCCGACGAGGCCTATCTGCGCACCGCCGACGAACACCGCTCCCTGGTGCTGCTCGGCCGCCTCGTCGGCCACCGGCCCCGTCCGGGAGTCGCCGCCGCCACCCATCTCGCGTACAGCCTCGAACGGGACCCGCGCGCCGAGACCCTGTCCGTGGTCGTCCCGCGGGGCGCGCGCAGCCACAGCGTGCCCGCGTCCGCCGACGAACAGTCGCAGACCTTCGAGACGAGCCGTGACCTGACGGCCCGCTGGGACTGGAACGAGCTGAAGGTCCGGCGCCGCCGCCCCTCCCTCGTCACTCCCGAGGACCTGGAACGCCGCTCCGCGCTGTTCGTCGAGGGCACGGCCAACTCCCTGGCCGTCGGGGACCAGTTGCTCTTCGTCTTCGGGGAACAGGCGGGCGCGCAACGGCTGCTGCTGCCCGTGGCGAGCGTCCGTGTCGACCGGGACGACGAGATCACCGCGATCGGGCTGCCCCGGTCGGCCCCGCCCACCTTCCGCGAACTCGTCGACGAGGTACGGCGCTGGACCACCGAGCCCGCGCCCCCCGGCGAGCCCGGCGACGAACCGCCCACACCGGAGGTGCCCAACCCGCGCCCGGTCAGCCGCCTGATCGACGACCTCGACGACCAGGTCCTCGCCCCGCTGCGCGCCGACCTGGACGGCATCGGCACGCCGGAGAGCCTCGCGGCCCGTCTCGCCGAACCCGTCGCGCGCCTCGGCGAGGCCCAGGTCCTCGCGACCCCGTACGAGGACGTGGCGGCCTGGTTCGAGCAGCTGGAAGCGGTGCTCGCCGAACTGGCAGAGCGGGCAATGGAGTTGGCCCCCTCCCAGCCGATCCCTCCGGGGGACGGGGACGGGGAGAGCGAGGGCGAGGGCTCCACGACGGCAGTGGCCCGGAGCGCGCCGACGGCCCGGAACACGGCGGCGGCCCTGAGCACGCAGGTGTCCGCGTCCGCGACCGGCCGTCACGAGGCCGCCCTCCAGGCCCTCGGCGCCGTCCTGCCCGCCCTCCGCGGCAAGGCACCGGCGCCCACCGCGCGAGCGACCCGCCCCCGCCGCCCCGGCGCGGACACGGCCCGTCTGCTCTCGGTCCTCGACCCCGGACTGAGCGGCCTTTACCCGGCCTGGCGCACGGCCGCCGCCCCCGGCACCCCACCGCTCCTGCGCGAGCTGCTGGCCCTGCGCGTGACCACCGCCCCCTTCGGCGCGACGGCCCCGCTCAAACCCGTCCAGGACGACCGGGGCCGGGTCATCCGCACCGCGGACTGGCCCCTCACCGGTGCCTTGCTGGTCAGCATGCGCGTCGTGTTCGACACGGCGGGCAGGGCGCCGGTGCGGGCGGAGTTCCAGTACGTCGAGGGCAGCAGCTCCGACCAGCGCGCGGAGAACCTGCCCGTCACCGTGCCGGTCACCTTCCGCCTCGGCACGGGCGAGGTGGACCTGTCCACCCACGCGGGCCAGGACCGCGAACCGGGCCGGCTCACCGGGCGGCCCGCCGACGCGCAGGAGCCCGGCGTCACCGCGGTCCTGCGGGCGGGCCTGCCCGAGCGCACCCTCTTCGTGTCACGCCCCGACGCGGACGGCGTGCTCCGCGTCGGCATCCACAACGGCACCACCGAAGAGGTCATCCTGCGGCCCGGCGTCCCGGAGCGGTTCACGCACGGCGAGTACGAGGTGAGCCTCACGTACACCGTGGGCAGCGCCGCCCCGAACGTCGAGGTGGTCGTCGCCTCGAAGCCCGCACCCGCCAACCGCCGCCTGCTCCAGCTGGACTCGGTGCGCGACAACATCACGGTCGGCAGCTGGGTGGCGATCCAGCGCCCCACCAAGGGGGCCGAGGGAGGCATCCCGGGCGACCCGGCCCTCGCGTACGTCACCACGAAGGTCGTGTCGGCGCGGACGGCCGCGTACACCAACTACGGCATCACCGGCCGGGGCACCGAACTCGTCCTGGCCGACCCGTGGCTGGACGAGTTCGACGTCCTGCTGTCGCACATCCGCGACACCACCGTGCACGCGGCGGGCGAACCACTGCGCCTCGCCGACGAACCGCTCGGCGAGGACGTGCACGGCAACGAGATCGAACTCGCCGAGCTGTACGACGGGTTGAGGCCCGGTCGCACCCTGATCGTCGAGGGAGAGCGCAGCGACCTGCCGGGCGCCACCGCCGTACGGGCCACCGAGGTCGTCACCGTCGCCGCCGCCGAACCGGCGATCGACCCGGCCCTGCCCGGCGACCACGTCCACACCGAGCTGACGCTCACGACGGACCTCGCGTACCGCTACCGCCGCGACAGTGTGCGCGTCCTCGGCAACGTGGTCGAGGCGACGCACGGCGAGTCCCGCGACGAGGCGATCGGCAGCGGCGACCCGGACCGGGCCAACCAGACGTTCGCGCTCTGGCAGTCGCCCCTCACCTGGCTCGCCGACGACAACCCGCTCGGCGCCACCCCCGTTCTGGAGGTGAGGGCCGACGGCGTCCTCTGGCACGAGGTCGACAGCCTCGCCGGGCGCGGCCCGCGCGAACGCGTCTACATCACCGGCAGCACCGCCGACGGCCGCACCACCGTGACCTTCGGCGACGGCGTCCACGGCGCCCGGCTGCCCGGCGGCCACGAGAACATCCACGCCCGCTACCGCTTCGGCACCGGGCGGGCCGCCAATGTCGCCGCGGGCCGCGTCACCCAGGCCCTCACCCGGCCCCTGGGCGTCTCCGCGGTCACCAACCCGCGTCCGGCCACCGGCGGGGCGGACGCGGACGGGCCCGCCCTGACGCGCCGCACGATCCCGCTCGCCGTCTCGGCCCTCGACCGCTTGGTGTCGGAGGCCGACTACGAGGACTTCGCCCGCTCCCGGGCCGGCGTCGGCCGGGCCGCCGCGCGCGAACTCTTCGACGGACGGCGGCGCGTGCTGCACGTGACGGTCGCGGGCACCGACGACGTGCCGATCGCCGGAGCCGGGACCGGCGACGGCGGCGACTCGCCCCTCCTGCGGTCCCTGCGCGCCGCCCTCACCGAGTACGGCGACCCGAACCTGCCGGTCCGCGTGGACGCCCGTGAACTCGTCGCGCTCCTCGTCTCCGCGAAGGTGAAGGTGTCGCCCGACCACTCCTGGCAACTCGTCGAACCCCGCCTGCGCCAGGCACTCCTGCGCCGACTCGGCTACGAGGGACGCGAGTTGGGGCAGCCCGCCCGCCTCTCCGACATCCTGGCCACGGCCCACCGGGTCCCCGGCGTCGACTACGTGGACGTCGACGTCTTCACAGGGGTCGCGGCCTCCACGACCGCCGGAGAACTCACGCGGCTCCTCGCCGACACCGGCCTGCCGAAGGCGACGGTCCCGGCGCGCGGAGCCACGTACGACGAGAAGACCCACACCGTCCGCGAGAAGGACGGCGAGACGCTGTCGGAGATCTGCGGCCGGTACGGAGTCCCGCTCGCCGAACTCCTGCGCCTCAACCCCGACATCACCGACACCCGCCGCCTGGCGAAGGGCCGCTCGGTGTACGTCTTCCGCGGCATCCGCCCCGCCCAGCTCGCCCTGCTGTCACCGAGGGCCGCGGACACCCTGATTCTGACGGAGGTCAACTGATGTCCAGGGAACCGGACGGACTCGCCGAGCTGCTTCCCCAGTGGCACCGGCTGCGCGACGCCCAGGAGGGCGAACCCCTGCGCGCGCTGCTCGCCGTCATGGCCGAACAGCTCGACCTCGTACGGGAAGGGGTCGAGCAGGGTTACGAGGACCTGTTCGTCGAGACGGCGGCCCCCTGGGTGCTGCCGTACCTCGGCGACCTGGTGGGCTACCGCACGCTTCCCGGCTACGAGCGCGTCCTCACCACCGGTCTGCGCGGCGGGAGTCAGGCCGCGCTCACCGAGGCCGTCGCGCCGCGCGCCGACGTCGCCGCCACGGTCGCGAACCGCCGCCGCAAGGGCACCCTCCACCTCCTCGAAGAACTCTCCGAGAACGTGGCGGGCTGGCCCGCACGCGCCGTCGAACTCTCCCGCCACCTCTCCCACCAGCAGCCCGTGAAGCTGTACGGGACCGGAGGAACCAGTGCGGCGGAGCGCGGCACGCGCGGCAGGCTCGCCGACCTGCGGAACGGCTCCGCGCTCGACCTGGCGGGCGGCGCCTTCGGCGAGATGGCCCGCTCGGCCGACGTACGCAGGGCCGACTCCCGCCACCGGCAAGGGGGTTGGACCCCGGCGGGCGTCGGACTGTACGTCTGGCGGCTCAAGGCGCACTCGCTGACGTCGTCACCCGCGTACTGCGTCGACCGGGCCCGCAACCTCTACACCTTCTCCATCCTCGGCAACGACACCCCGCTCGTCACCCGGCCGGTCCCCGAGCCCTCACCGCACCACATCGCGGAGATCGACAACGTTCCCGCCTTCATCCGCCGCCGCCGTCTCCACGACCGGCTCGCCGACCTCTACGGCCCCGGCAAGAGCTTCGTCATCCGGCGCGACGGCGAGGACCGGCCCGTACCGCCCTCCGACATCGTGGTCGCCGACCTGTCGGAGTGGCGCTACCGGCCCAAGCGCGGCCAGGTCGCGGTCGACCCGGAGCTGGGCCGGATCGCCTTCGGCGCACGGACCGCGCCCCGCAAGGGCGTCTGGGTCGACTACCACCACGCGTCCGGCGCAGACCTGGGCGGCGGCGAGTACGCACGCGACCGCGAACCGCGCCCCGACGCCACGGTGTTCCGGGTAGGCCCCGGCCAGACCCACCGGCAGATCATGGACGCCTACCGGGCCTGGCAGCACGACCGCCGGGCGGGCCGCTGCGGCCCCGAGGGCATCATCGAGATCACCCACAGCGGCGCCTACCAGGAACAACTGGACTTCGACCTCGACCCGGGCGACCGGCTGGAACTGCGCGCGGCGGAGGGCACCAGGCCCGTCATCCGGCTGCTCGACTGGTACAGCAACCGCCCCGACGCCCTCAACATCCGTGCCGTCTCCGACGACTGCGCCCCCGGCGAACGGCCCCGGATCGTGCTCGACGGGCTGCTCGTCACCGGCCGCGGCATCAACGTCACCGGCCCGATGGGCGCCGTCGTCGTACGCCACTGCACCCTGGTGCCCGGCTGGTCCCTGGAGCCGGAGTGCGACCCGCACTCCCCGGAGGAGCCGAGCATCGTCCTGGAACGCACCACCGCGTGCCTCCGGATCGAGCACAGCATCCTCGGCACCATCGAGGTCATCGGCGACGAGGTCTCCGAGGAACCCCTCGACATCCACCTGCGCGACAGCGTCCTGGACGCCACCGCCGACGACCGCGAGGCACTGTCCGCCCCCGACTGCCGGCACGCCCACGCCGTCCTGCACCTGCACCGCACGACCGTGATCGGCGAGATCCACACGCACGCGGTCCGCATCGCCGAGAACTCGCTCTTCACCGGCCGCCTCCACGTGGCCCGCCGGGGCATCGGCTGCCTGCGCTTCTCGTACGTGCCCACCGGCTCCCGTACGCCCCGCAGGTACCGCTGCCAGCCGGACCTGGCAGGTGAGGCGGGCCCCGGCCAGGCCTCCCGCGTACGTCCGCGGTTCACGTCGACGCGCTACGGGACGCCCTGGTACGGGCTGCTCGCCGACCGGGTCGCGGAGGAGATCCGGCGCGGCGCGGAGGACGGGGCCGAACTGGGCGCCTTCCACGACCTGTACCGGCCCCAGCGCGAGGACAACCTGCGGGCCCGGCTGGCGGAGTACACGCCCGCGGGAACGGACGCCGGGATCTTCTTCGTGACGTAGACCCGCCCGAGCAGGCCCGCCCCACCTCGCTGCGCCCCGCCCCGCTCCGCCCCACGACTTCGACGAACCGCACTTTCCGACCAGGGGGACACCCTTCATGCACGCAGACCTCTCCCGCTCCACCTTCCGCCCGGAGCGGCACTACTCGGCGGTGCTGCTCCAGCAGGGCCGCGTCCAGCTCGACGCCGACGCCAACGAACAGACCGCGATCCAGCTCCATCAGGCCCGCGCGCTCACCACCGACCTGATCGGCCCGCACGGCGGACCGCGCGACGCGGCCGGCTTCCGGATCGAGTACGTCGGCGGCAAGCACGACATCGACACCCTCCTCATCCACGGCGGCCGGTACTACGTCGACGGCATCCTGTGCGACGCGGACCGCCCGGCCGCGGGAGTCCCCGTACCGGACGAGGAGGACGAAGACGGCAAGGACGGCAAGGACGCCGAAGGGCAGGACACGGCACAGCCGACCCCAAGTCCTCACTGGACCTACTGGGACCAGCCGGACGGCTTCCGCGACCCGGAGAAGCCCGGCGACCGGCTGCCCTCGCCCGCCCGGGCGCCCTTCGTCGCCTACCTCCAGGTCTGGGAGCGCGCGGTCACCGCGGCCGAGGACCCGGCCCTGCGCGAGGTGGCGCTCGGCGCGGCGATGCCGGACACCGCCGCCCGGGCCAAGGTGGTCTGGCAGGTCCTGCCACTGGCGCTCGCCGACCTGGACATCGAGGCCCCCGACCCGTCGAAGGACACGGTCCGCGAGGCCTTCGCCCGCTGGGCCCGCAGGCGGACCGTCTCCTCGTCCCGCCTGGCCGCCCGCGCCGAACGCCCCGGACACGCCGACGAGGACCCCTGCCTGGTCAAGCCGGACGCCCGCTACCGCGGCCCGGAGAACCAGCTGTACCGGGTCGAGATCCATGCGGGCGGCGCGGCGAAGGACGCCTCGTTCAAGTGGTCGCGGGAGAACGGTTCCGTGGTCTTCCCGGTGGACGAACTGGACGGCACCTGGGTCCAGTTGGCGTCCCTCGGCCACGACGACAAACTGGACCTGGACGTGGGCGACCGCGTGGAGTTCACGGACACCGCGTACGCCTCCCGCCTCGAACCCCTGCCCCTGCTGAGGGTCGAGGAACTGGACCTCCCCGGCCGCCGCGTACGCCTGTCGGCGGAGCCCGAGCCGGGCGTCGGCCGGCTGCCGCACCTGAACCCGTTCCTGCGCCGCTGGGACCACCACGAGGGCCCGCGCCGCAAGGGCCGCACGACAACCCTGCGGGGCGGGGCGGTTCCCGTCACGGAGGGGGAGTGGCTGCCCCTGGAGGACGGCATCGAGGTGTACTTCGCCAAGGGCGGCGCCTACCGCACCGGCGACCACTGGACCGTGCCCGCCCGCACCGCGACCGGCGGAGTCGAATGGCCGGTCGACGGCTCCCGCAGGCCCCTGCTCCGGCAACCGGCCGGAATCACCCGCCACTTCGCGCCGCTGGCCCTGGTCAAGGGCGAGGCGGGCGCCGTGGACCTGCGCCTGGCCTTCGCGCCGCTCGCCACCGACGTCCCGGCGGCGGACGAGGCGACGCTCGCGGCGGAGGCGAGGGCCCGCGAGGAGGAACAGCGGGCAGAGACCGCCGACCCGTCGGGAGGCAGGTCGCAGACCACCGCGGAGGCGGAGAACGCCGCAGACGCCGCCGCAGACCCGCAAGGAGAGAAGTAAGCCATGGCCACACCACTGACCGCCTCCAAACTGGTGGCGATCCTGCGCGCGGAGGGCCTGACGGTCCACGAGATCCGCAGCTGGCGCAGCCACAACCGCAACAGCAAGGGCGCCTGGGGCCCCATGAACGGCGTGATGATCCACCACACCGTCACCTCGGGCACCGCCGCCTCCGTCGACATCTGCTACGACGGCTATTCCAGCCTGCCCGGCCCCCTGTGCCACGGGGTCATCGACAAGAAGGGCCATGTCCACCTGGTCGGCAACGGCCGCGCCAACCACGCGGGCCTGGGCGACGGAGACGTGCTGACAGCCGTCATCAACGAGACAAGACTCCCGTCGGACAACGAGGCGGACACGGACGGCAATCGCCACTTCTACGGCTTCGAGTGCATCAACCTCGGCGACGGCAAGGACCCGTGGCCCGAGGTCCAGAAGGAGGCCATCGAGAAGGTCTCGGCCGCGATCTGCCGCGCCCACGGCTGGAGCGAGCGGTCCGTGATCGGACACAAGGAGTGGCAGCCCGGGAAGGTCGACCCGCGCGGCTTCACGATGGACAGCATGCGCACCCGCATAGCGACCCGCCTGAAGAGCAAACCCACTTCACCCAAGCCCCCGGCGACGCCCCCGAAACCGTCGTACGTCCCCTTCCCGGGCAGCGCCTTCTTCCACGTGGGCCAGAAGTCGGCCGTCATCACCGCGATGGGCCGCCGCCTGGTCGCGGAAGGCTGCGGCCGCTACGAGTCCGGCCCGAGCCCCGACTGGACGGAATCAGACCGCAAGTCGTACGCGGCCTGGCAACAAAAACAAGGCTTCAAAGGCAAAGACGCAGACGGAATCCCAGGCAAAAAAACCTGGGACACCCTAAAGGTCCCCCGCTAGCCCCCGAAGGGGCGCGAGCAACCACAACGCTCCCGCAGGTCAAAAACGCCGCCCACCCCCCGCCCCTCCAGGGGCGCGGGGAACGGCGCGCTCAGCCACGACGCTCCCGCAGGTCAAAAAATACCGGTCACCCCCACCCCCTAAGGGGCGCGGGGAACGGCGCGCTCAACCACGACGCTCCCGCACGTCAAAACCACCGCCACCCCCCCCGGGGGCCCGCCGTCACCCCCCGCTAGGCGGATAAGACGGCCGTTCAGGAATCCCCACCCCCGCCGAGGGCAACGCAGGCAGCGCCCCCTCGAAAACCCACGCAGCGAACAGCTCATCCAACGGCTCCGCCGAATACCGAGCCACATGCGCCACGAACGCCGCCGTGGTCACCGCCCCACCCCGATGAACGGTCACCCACCCCCGCAACATCCGGAAGAACGCCTCGTCCCCCAAAGCGCACCGCACGGCGTGCAACACCAACCCGCCCCGCTCGTACAGCCGGTCGTCGAACATCAGCTTCCGCCCGGGATCGGCCAGCCGAAGATCCTGCGGCTTCCCGGCCAGCCCCCGATGCGCGATCCCGGCCAGGGCCTGCGCACTGCGCCCACCCGACCGCTCGGACCACAGCCATTCCGCGTACTTCGCGAACCCCTCGTTCAGCCAGATGTGCCGCCAGTCGGCGATGCTCACACTGTTCCCGAACCACTGGTGCGCCAACTCGTGCGCGACCAGCCGTTCGTACCCCCGCCCGCCGTCCACATGGTTCGCACCGAACAGTGAGAGCCCCTGCGCCTCCACGGGCACATCGAGTTCTTCCTCGGTGACGACGACCGCGTACTCGCCGAACGGGTAGGGCCCGAACAGTTCCTCGAAGAGCGTCATCATCGCGGGCTGCCGTGCGAAGTCCCGCGAGAACTCGGTGAGCAGCCGCGCCGGAATGTGCCCGGACTGCGGCACCCCGCCCAGTCCCGGGTCACCGAGCAGCACGGTCTGGTACTTGCCGATGGAGAGCCCGACCAGATAGCTGGACGTCGGCGCCGCCTGCTCGTACACCCATGTGGTCGTGGACGCCTTGGGCGTACGCGTCAGCAGCCGCCCGCCCGCCACCACCGAGTACGCCGACGGCGTGGTCACGGCGATCTGGTACGAGGCCTTGTCGGCGGGCCGGTCGTTGCACGGGTACCAGGACGGCGCCCCCACCGGCTGGCTCGCCACCAGCGCCCCGTCCTCCAGCTCCTCCCAGCCGATCCCGCCGAACGGGCTCCGCACGGGCTTGGGATTGCCCGCCCAGTGGATCTCCACGGTGAACGCGGCCCCGGCCCGCAGCGGCTTCGCCGGGCGGATCCGCAGCCGCCCGCCCCGGTGCGTGTAGTGCGTCGTCCGCCCGTCGACCCGGACCCGCCCGATCCGGAAGTCGGCGAGGTTCAGCTGGAACTCGGCGAGCGGCGACCGGCCCGCTATGGCGTTCAGGCGCGCGGTGCCGGACAGCCGGTTGGGTCCCGGACGGTAGTCCAGGGCGAGTTCGTACCGATGGACCCGGTAACGGGGGTCCCCGTTCGCCGGGAAGTACGGATCCGCTCCCACTGTCTGCTGAACCACTGAAGTATCTGCTCCCTGCGCTGTGCTCGTACGGTGTGCCGGCATCGCCTCCCGGGCGCCGTACGAGCCGCGTCCGGGAACGCGACGCCTGGTGCCGTGACAGGCACTAGGAACGCCACGCCTCGATCGGGTTGCCCAGCCAACGGGTGTCGTCGGGAACGGATTCCGCCGCCATGACGAGGGACGCGGGTCCCAGTGTGCTGCGCGCCCCGACGGTGCTGCCGGGCAGAACGATTCCGCCCGGGCCCAGGGTGGCGCCCTCACGGAGGACCACAGTATCCGTCCTCAAGATCCGGTCGTGGAAGAGGTGGGTCTGCAGCACACAGCCACGGTTGACCGTCGCCGCGTCCTCCAGTGTCACCAGATCCGTCTCGGGCAGCCAGTAGCTCTCCACCCAGACGCCCTTGCCGATCCGGGCGCCGAGGCCGCGGAGCCACAGGTTCATGACGGGGGTACCCGGCACGGACCCGGCCAACCACGGCACGGCGACGACCTCGACGAAGGTGTCGGCCAGCTCGTTGCGCCACACGAAACCGCTCCACAACGGGTGCTCACCGGCGCGGTGACGCCCCACGAGGGCCCACTTCGCGACGACGGACAGCAGCCCGGCCGCGGCACCGGCGCCCAGCAGTACCAGCCCGGCGAGCGCCCAGGCCCACGCCCCCAGTGCGCTCAGCGCGGCCACCGTCAGCACGGCGAGCGCCGCCGAGCAGAAGACGGGCACGATCCGGCACAGCTCGACGAGCCCGCGGGCCCACAGCAGCCGCACGGGCGGGTCGTACGTCAGGCTCTGGTCGCCGTCCTGTGTGGAGCGCGGCAGCTTGACGGGCGGCAGCCCCAGGTAGGAACTGCCCTTCTTGGCCTTCTTCGGTGTCGCGGACAGCACCCCGACCAGGCCGCCGTCCGGCACCGAGCGGCCGGGTGCGGTCATCCCGGAGTTCCCGAGGAACGCCCGGCGCCCGATCTCCGCCCGGCCGATCCGCATCCAGCCGCCGCCCAGCTCGTACGGCGCGGTCAGCGTGTCGTCGGCCAGGAACGCGCCCTCGCCGACCGTCGTCAGGCTCGGCAGCGCGAGGACCGTCGACACCTCGGCGCCGCGCCCGATCCGCATCCCGAGCAGCCGCAGCCACACCGGGGTGACGAGTCCCGCGTACAGCGGGAACAGGGTCTCCCGGGAGCGGTCCATCAGCTGGGTGACGGTCCAGGCCTGCCAGCCGATCCTGCTGTGCGTCGGATGTGTACCGGGCCGCAGCCCGAGACTGAGCAGCCGCACGGCGATCAGCAGGAGCAGCGCGAACGTGAGACCGAAGGCGAGGGTCGCCGGCACCAGCGCCACGGCGGCGCCCCGCAGCGCGTCGGTGAGCCCGGCTTCCGGCGCTACGAAGGCGCCCACGACGAGCAGCGCGACCAGCCCCGACACCACGGGCAGCATCGTCAGCGCGAACCCGGTCGCCCCGTACATCACCCGCCAGTACGTGCCCTTCTGGGGGCGCTCCTTGGGCCAGTCCCGCTTGGCCTTGCCGAGCTTGGCCGCAGGCGAGCCCGCCCACCGCTGACCGGTGGGCACCTGCCCGGAGACCGCCGAGCCGGGGGCCACCTCGGACCGCTTCCCGACCCGCGCGCCGGGGAAGAGGATGCTCCGGGTGCCGACCACGGCGTGCGCGCCCACCTTGACCGGGCCGATCTCCAGCCGGTCGCCGTCCAGCCAGTGCCCCGAAAGGTCCACCTCGGACTCCACGGCGGCGCCGCGGCCCAGCTTGAGCATGCCGGTCACGGGCGGCAGCGAGTGCAGGTCGACGTCCGGGCCGACCTTGGCGCCCAGCGCCCGCGCGTACCGTTCGAGCCAGGACCCGGTCAGCGAGGTCGCCCCGCTGAACTCGGCGAGCCGTTCGGCCGTCCACAGCCGCAGATGTACGCTCCCGCCGCGCGGATACTCTCCCGCCGTCACGTTCCTCAGCAGCAGCCGCGCCCCGCCGGCCCCGATCGCGAGCCGTCCGGGCGGGCTGAAGAGCAGGGCTGCCAGCGGGGCGACCAGCCACCAGGAGGCGGTCGGCGCCCACGGGTACGCCCCGAACCAGTGGAGCGCGTTGCCGAGCGCGGCCAGCGCCACGGTCCAGCGCAGCCCGAGCAGCGCGAACAGGGGGAGGAGCACCAGCAGCTGCACGACCTCGGCGCGCGCCGGGACCGGCGCGATCAGCCGCTCGGCGCCGTCGCCCTGCGCGGACTTCTCCAGATGCCGGGCCAGCTTCCGCAGCACCGGCTGCTGGTAGATGTCGAGCACGGCGGCGCTCGGGTAGCGGGTGCGCAGCCGTGTGGTGAGCAGGGCGGCGGCGAGACTTCCGCCGCCGATCGCGAAGAAGTCGTCCCGGGCGGAACCCACCGGGATGCCCAGCACCTCGCTCCACTGCTCGGCGAGCCACGCCTCGGTCCCGTACAGCTGCTCGGTGGGTCCGCCGGTCTCCAGGTTCTCCAGCGGCCAGGGCAGCGCGTCCCGGTCGACCTTGCCGGACGTACGGGTCGGCAGCTCGGGCACGAGCGCGATCAGCGGGACGAGAGCGGCGGGCAGCTCGGCCCGCAGCCGTTCGACGGCGGCGGCGTGATCCCAGCCGCCGCCTTCGGCCCCGTCCTCCTGGACCTGTTCCCGGACCTGTTCCTGGACGTCCTCCTTGACCTGCTCCTGGACCTCGTCCTGGAGCACGACATAGCCGACGAGCAGCTGGTTCCCGCCGCGCGCGGTCCGTACGGCGGCAGCGGCTCCGGCCACCCCGGGCAGCCCCTGGAGAGCGGTGTCCACCTCGCCCAGCTCGATCCGGCGCCCGCCGAGCTTGATCTGCTCGTCGGCCCGCCCGAGGAAGATCAGCCCCTCCGGCTCCGCCTTGACCAGGTCACCGCTGCGGTACGCGCGCTCCCACCCGAGCGATTCGAGCGGGGCGTACTTCTCGGCGTCCTTCTCGGGATCGAGATAGCGGGCGAGCCCCACGCCCCCGATCACGAGCTGCCCACTGCCACCCATGGGCACGGGGTTCCCGGCCTCGTCGACGACGGCCAGCTCCCACCCGTCGAGCGGCAGCCCGATCCGGATCGGCTCCTCGCCGGTCATGAGCGAGGCACAGGCCACGACGGTCGCCTCGGTGGGCCCGTACGTGTTCCACACCTCACGCCCCTCGGTGACCAGGCGCTGCACCAGCTCGGGCGGGCAGGCCTCACCGCCGAAGATCAGCAGCCGTACCTCGTTGAGCGCCTCCGGCTCCCACAGGGCGGCCAGCGTCGGCACGGTGGAGACGACGGTGATCTCCTGCTCGACCAGCCAGGGCCCGAGGTCGGCGCCGCTGCGCACCTGGGAGCGCGGTACGGGCACCAGGCAGGCCCCGTAGCGCCAGGCCAGCCACATCTCCTCGCAGGAGGCGTCGAAGGCCACGGAGAGCCCCGCCATGACCCGGTCACCGGGTCCGATGGGGTCCTCGGTGAGGAAGAGACCGGCCTCGGCGTCCACGAAGGCGGCGGCACTGCGGTGACTGACGGCCACACCCTTGGGCTTGCCGGTCGAACCGGAGGTGAAGATGATCCAAGCGTCGTGCCCGACCCCGGGCCGCGAGGCGGGCACTTCGCTGCGCCCTTCGACGGTCAGCTCGTGCCCGGCCCCGACGACGGCGCGTACGTCCGCCTCGCCGAAGACCAGCTCGGCGCGCTCGTCCGGGTCCTCTGCGTCCACCGGCACGTAGGCGGCCCCGGCGGCCAGTACGGCCAGAATGGCCACGTACAGCTCATTGGTGCCGGACGGCACGCGTACGCCGACACGGTCCCCGAGGCCGACGCCCGCGTCGCTCAGCCGTCGCCGCAGCGCCTCGACCTCTATGGCGAGAGCGCGGTAGGTGAGGGCCTGCCGACCGTCGTCGAGGGCGGGCTCGTCGGGATACGCGCGCACGGAGGCGTCGAGGATGTCGACGAGCGTGCGCGGGGAGGGTGCGGAGGCTGCGGAGAACCGCGCCCGGTCGCCGAACTCGGCCCGTACTTCGTCGTCGGACAACTGGAACGCGGGGCCATGCTGGAGGGCTGCCATCGGGTCCTCACATGTCGTACCCGGATGCACCGGGGGAGCCGGCGGGCCCGCAGGTATGCCTGGGGATATTCCACTCAGCTCCGAACAAGCGTGGAATTTTAGTACGACGCTAGCCCCGGCCTCGCTCCACAGCGACGCGAACGGGCCCGTACGGACCCCTCGAACCGGCCTCCGCACCCCTCTGACATGGAGTTATGTCACCTTGACGAGATCTGCCCCACACCTGCCGGAAACACGGCGACGAACGCCGTCCAGGCGTCGGGGGAGAGGGCCAGGGATGGCTTCTGCTTGTCCTTCGAGTCCCGCACGTGGACGGTCGCGGTTTGCACCGCGACCTCGATGCAGTTGTCGCCACCGCCGCCGCTGTAGCTGCTCTTGAACCAGGTCGTTTCACTGGCAGTCATAGCGCTCCTCGCATCTGTTCCAGCAAGCTGGCTGTGGCCTGATGGCCCAGGGCCTGCGAGCGCATTTTGCCATAGCGCTGAAGCATGTGACTTGCGGCTTTTGGGTCGGTGATCAGCAGGCTGCTGCTGTGCCCCTCGACGTAACCGATCCATCGGTGACCGGCCGTCTCGGCGAGGTACATGTCCCCCTCGGCGCCCGCGTGTTCCTCCTGCAGCGATGGCATGACCTGCAGCTCCACATTGCGGTAGCGACCGACTGTGAGCAGGTGCTCCACGAGGGCTTTCGTCACCGCGACACCGCCCATCCGACGCTCCAGAACCGCCTGTTCCACGACGAAGCTGAACGACGTGTTCGGGCGCTCGACGAGGAGTTGCTGCCTGGCCAGCCGAGCCACCACCTGAAGTTCGGACTGTTCATCCGTGAGCGGTGGGAGGTAGCGCTCGAAAAGGGCGCGGATGTACGGCTCTGGCTGCAACAGGCCCGGAATCACCCGACACTCGTACGCGTACAAGGAGATGGCCTCCTCCTCGACCCCCGCCCACTGGCGGAACCAGGACGCCAGCCCCGCCTTACGAGTCAAGCTGCGGGCCGCGGCCCCCAACACCCGTGCCGCGACGGGGCCCAACACCTCCTCCGACCGGTCCAGCAACTCCCGGGGAGGGAACCGCTTGCCCTGCTCGATCTTGGCGACGTACGCGGTCGAGTACTGCACGAGTGGCGCGAACTGCTCCTGCGTGAGCCGGGCTTCCTCCCTCAGGACTTTCAGCACCGCACCGAAGGTCTTGAGGCTGTCGGACACCTCCGGTTCACAACCCCCGCCCACCCCGCCGCCGTTGTCAGCCGTCGCCATCGAAGCCGCCTTCCCCTGTGCTGTTGTGCCGCCGAGCTGATCAATGGTTACGTACAGCGACCGTCCCGGTCCAGAGAGTGAACCCGTACAACGGGATCTGTATCGGCGCCGAGCCTGTCGGCGGCCCCGCCGCGCCCCGCAGGCTGACGCACATGCAAGCCCCCTACATCCCCGCCCCCGCGCAGCCGACCCGCACGTTCGCGCAGCGCTTCTCCGCCACGAGGCGCGGCGCGCGCCTGGCCCGACTGCTCGCGGCGCACCAACTCACGGAGTGGGGCCACCCGTACGGCACGGAGGTGCACGACACGGTGGTGCTGGTGGTCGCCGAACTGGCTGCGAACGCGGCCTTGCACGGCCGGGTGCCGGGCCGGGACTTCGCCCTGTACCTGGCCTGGGGCGAGGCGCGAGGCGTGATCCGCGTCGAGGTGACGGACACGCACCCCGCCCTGCCGACGCGCAGAACCCCGCCCCCGGAAGAGGACCAGGGCCGAGGCCTGCTCCTCGTCGACGCACTGGCCACCCACTGGGGCGTACGGGACCGGGTGGGCCCGGGCAAGACGGTGTGGGCGGAGTGCGCCGTGTGCCCGGCCCTTGGGGCGTCCCGGCTCTGAGGTGCTCGGAACGCGGAGTGTGCCAAGGTGTCGAGGATCGTGTGCGGCGCGGCCGGGCCCCTCTGCCCCCGCCGTGAAGGCGGGGGCATACTCCGGCTGAGCGGAGCGCGTCAGTGCTCGTGACGCGGGTGGACATGGAGATGGATCCACGGCAGAACCGCGGCCACCATCAGGCACGCGACCTCGAACTGCCAGGGTGACGTCGTCGTGAGAAGCGACAGCGCCTTCGCCATCAGGTAGGGACCGATGACCGATCCGGCAACTCCGGAAAAGGCGTTGAGTGTCCGAAGTGCGTGTCCGGACTCTTTTTCCGGCACGGAGGCTGTCAGAGCCGGGCCGTCCGGGGTCGTCGTGATCGACACGTAGGCGGAACCGGTGGGTTCCGCGACGTCGAGTACGAGGACTTCGTCGCCTTCTTCTTCGTCGCTGAGGGTCGGCGGGTCGTTGACGGGCATGGCCGGACCTTTCCGGCCGGTTCGGAGAGGGGTGTGGTTGTCAGGTGGGAACCGGCCTGATCGGCTGCACGGCGCCACCTCCATCCCGGGTTGAGGGCCGACACGGACATCCCGGCGACTGACGCGCCGCCCGAGCCCCCGGGTGAGGCGGCGGCGTCCGCCGGGGCCGCAGCTCTCGCTGCGATTTCCCCCCGATCACCTCCCGGTGAGCGCGCGCCGCAACCCCGTGTCTGCGGTGTGCGCTTGCCAGTGAGGCAGGACCCACCATAGCAAGGGTGGTGCGTAAACGCACCGATCTGGTGGTGTTCTGATGCGTTCCATGGCAGACTTGCAGATCAGATCGCCAAGGCGGACACAACGAGAAGAGAAGGAGGGGCTGCACATGGGAGGACAGCCGATTCGTTCGTTGCCTCATCCTGCGAGCGAGCGGTACTCCGTGACGCTCGTTCCGCCGGCCGTGCAGGCGGTCGCCGAGCTCACCGAGGCGACCGGACTCAGCAAGGCGGACGTGATCAACCGTGCGGTGCAGATCTACGCCTATCTGGAGGCGCAGCGGGCGCAAGGGCGAGAGATCCTGCTGCGGGATCCGCAAGGTGTCCTGGAGCGGGTGCACATCGTCTGACGGCGACCCTGCACGGGGGTGCGGTCCGCGCGCGGACGTTTTGACTCCGGAAAACAGAAAAACCCCAGACGAGCTGGGGTTTTTTCTGATTCTGCCACTGGTGTCCGAGGGGGGACTTGAACCCCCACGCCCGATAAAGGGCACTAGCACCTCAAGCTAGCGCGTCTGCCATTCCGCCACCCGGACAAGGTGTCTGTCGCGCGGGGTTCCCCTCGCGGCGACGAAGGAAACATTACCAGGCTTTGGAGAGGCCCCGATCACGGGGCGCCGGCCGGGCGGCGGGCGTGAACGGCGTGTGACGGGCGTGGTCCGGCCTTGGGCGGGGAGGAACGGAGAGAGAGGATGAGGGAGAAGGACGTGGGTGACCACCAGCAGTGACAGTGGGAGGAAGCACGTGAGCGAGCAGGACACGACCAAGGGCATCAAGGGTGAGGACGAGGTCGTCGACCTCTGCCGCGAGCTGATCCGGATCGACACCAGCAACTACGGCGACCACTCGGGCCCGGGCGAGCGCAAGGCCGCCGAGTACGTCGCGGAGAAGCTCGCCGAGGTGGGTCTCGAACCGCAGATCTTCGAGTCGCACACGGGCCGCGCCTCCACGGTGGTCAGGATCGAGGGCGAGGACCGCTCGCGGCCCGGACTGCTCATCCACGGCCACACCGACGTCGTACCGGCGAACGCCCAGGACTGGACGCACCACCCGTTCTCCGGCGAGATCGCCGACGGCTGCGTGTGGGGCCGCGGCGCGGTCGACATGAAGGACATGGACGCGATGACCCTCGCGGTCGTACGCGAGCGGATGCGCAGCGGTCGCAAGCCTCCCCGCGACCTCGTGCTGGCCTTCCTGGCCGACGAGGAGGCGGGCGGCACGTTCGGCGCCAAGCACCTCGTCACCAAGCACCCCGACCTCTTCGAGGGCGTGACGGAGGCGATCGGCGAGGTCGGCGGTTTCTCCTTCACGGTCAACGAGAACCTGCGGCTGTACCTGGTGGAGACCGCCCAGAAGGGCATGCACTGGATGAAGCTGACCGTGGACGGCACAGCCGGGCACGGTTCGATGATCCACAAGGACAACGCGATCACCGAGCTGTCGGAGGCCGTGGGACGGCTCGGCCGGCACAAGTTCCCGGTGCGCGTGACGAAGACCCTGCGGCACTTCCTGGACGAGCTGGGCGACGCCCTCGGCACCGAGCTGGACCCCGAGAACATGGACGCGACGCTGGCCAAGCTCGGCGGGATCGCCAAGCTCATCGGAGCCTCGCTCCAGAACACCGCCAACCCGACCCAGCTGGGCGCGGGCTACAAGGTGAACGTCATCCCGGGCCGGGCGACCGCGCACATCGACGCCCGCTACCTGCCGGGGTACGAGGAGGAGTTCCTCGCCGACCTGGACCGCATCCTCGGCCCGAACGTGAAGCGCGAGGACGTGCACGCGGACAAGGCGCTGGAGACCACCTTCGACGGGGCCCTCGTGGACGCCATGCAGACCGCGCTGATCGCCGAGGACCCGATCGCGCGGGCCGTCCCGTACATGCTCTCCGCCGGCACCGACGCCAAGTCCTTCGACGACCTCGGCATCCGCTGCTTCGGCTTCGCCCCGCTGAAGCTGCCGCCGGAGCTGGACTTCGCCGGGATGTTCCACGGTGTCGACGAGCGGGTCCCGGTCGACGCCCTGAAGTTCGGTGTGCGGGTGCTCGACCGCTTCATCGAGGCCTCCTGAAATAAACCGCTGAAACGACACTCCAATAATCGCCAGCGCGTACGGGGCCGACTGAGAAGAGTGAATGCGCTCATAAGCTCGTAGCCCTATTACTCCCTCCTCGTTACTGCTGATGTGATCCGCGGCTGGGATCACATTTGCCAACTAGGAGGAACAATGATCAAGAAGATCGTCGCCGCTGCGGCTGCCACGGGTGGCCTCGTTCTCGCCGGTGCGGGTCTTGCGGTTGCCGACGCCGGTGCGCAGGGTGCTGCTGTCGGCTCCCCGGGCGTGCTCTCGGGCAACGTCGTCCAGGCGCCCATCCACATCCCGGTGAACGTCTGCGGCAACACGGTCTCCGTGATCGGGCTGCTGAACCCCGCCTTCGGCAACACCTGCACCAACGTCTGACCCTGTGCTCGACGTCTGACGATGTGCTCACCTCATGAGGGCCTGCATCCCATGAAGGTCTGAATCCATGAGGGTCTGAGTCCGCGGCCCCGGAGTGCGTGCCATGCGCTCCGGGGCCGCCGACATTTCGTATACCGCGATATCGCGCACCACACGGTTCACAAGGGGCAGGGAAAAGCTATGCGACAGGTCACCCGCAAAGGCCTGATGACGGTGGCGGCGGCAACCGGGGTCCTCGCGGCCACCGGTGGTTACGCCCACGCCGACTCGGGGGCGCACGGCACCGCTTCGGGCTCCCCGGGCGTACTCTCCGGCAACTCGGTACAGGCGCCGGTGCACGCGCCCGTCAACGTCTGCGGCAACACCGTGAACGTGGTCGGCGTGCTCAACCCGGCGGTCGGCAACAAATGCAGCAACAAGGGGGCGGGCAAGGGGACCGGCTCCGGCCACCACGGGCACGGCGGCTCGGGCGGTGGAACCGGATCGCACGCCGGGGGCCACACCGGAGGCTCGCCCGGCGTGGGCTCCGGCAACCATGTGCAGATCCCGGTCGACGTACCGGTGAACGTCTGCGGCAACAGCGTCTCCGTCGCCGGAGTCGGCAACACGGCCACGGGCAACGCCTGCGGGAACACCGGCAGCGGCGGGCACGGAACCACGACTCCCGGGCACGGCGGGCACGGTGGGCACGGCGGAAACGGCGGGCACGGCGGTCATGGCGGGCACGGCTCGCCGGGCGGGCCGGGACAGCCCGGTGACGCAGGGCACCCGGGTACGCCGGGCGGGCCGGGCAAGCCGGGGGAGTCGGACGGCTCGGGGCAGCCCGGCTCGTCGGGACACGGAGGCGGGGGCACCTCGAACGCCGACGCCCCGAACGCGCATGCCTCGGATGCGAACGGCTCGGGCGCGAACGGCTCGGGCACGAACGCCCTCGGCGACCGGGCCGCCGGCCGCCCCGACGGTTCCGCGCACCTCGCGCAGACCGGCGCCGATGTGCCGCTCGGCCTCGTGCTCCCCGTGGGCGCGGGCGCGCTGCTGGCGGGCGCCGTGCTCTACCGCAAGGCGCGCGCCTCGGCGTGAGCGACTGATCCCGGGCAGGTCGGACGGAGCGGGTCCCGCACGAGCGGGCCCGCTCCGTTTCAGCCTTCCCGTGTCACCAGGTGGCGCGCACCTGGCGGATGATCCGTCGGCGCAGCCGCACCCTGCGGCTGCCGTCGGTATGCAGGCTGAGGCGGTCCAGTTCCCAGTGTCCGTACTCCGCGTGGTCAGTCAGCAGGCGTGCCGCTTCCTTGCGGGAGACCCCGCGCGGCACATACACGTTGACAAATTCGTATTCCGGCATCGCATCTATTGTGCGTGCGGAGGCCCGGTACGGATAGCGTCTGCACTATGTCTGATGCTGCGCAGCCCACCGCTGCCGAGGTACGCGCCGCCGCCGAGGCGGTCAAGACCGCGCTCGACCGCCACCTGGCGGCGGTCGAGCGCAGGTCGGGTGAGGACGACCCGGCCGTCTACGAGGCGTTCAACGAGTTGGCGGCCGCCGCCGAGGAGTACGACGAGCTTCTCTACGACCGCTACGACGAGGTCACCCCTTTCGAGATCCCCGGCTCGGACGACGCCCTGCCGCCGTACACCGGGCCGGAGGAGCCGAACGCGCTGAGCGTGCTGATCCGCCGGGACTACGCGGTGGTGGAACCGCAGCGGCTGCTGGCGCAGGCCCAGCGGGTCGAGGCGGTCGAGGAGTCCGGGGCGGTCACGGCGGGCTTCGACGCCGCGTCCGGGACCGTGCACGGTGCGCTCGGCGTCCTCTTCGGCGAGTTCGAGCCCGACGAGATCGCCTCCCGGCACAAGGAGTTCGGCCTGGAGGAGGGCGACTCGACGCTGTGGGTGACCGCCTCGGACGAACCGGCGGACCCGGGTGAGTGGCTGGAGGCCCCGTTCGACCAGGCCGACACCCACCAGGTGGTGTGCCGCTTCGACGTCAGCGCGGTCTTCGACGACGACGCCGATGACGGCATCGACGACCTGGACGACATCGAGGACGAGGTGCCGGACACCGCCGAGCCGGAGCCGGCAGGCACCCTCGACGGGACGGAAGCGGAAGCGGGCGTCGAGGACCTGAGGTCGCGCAACGCGGACCGCTGACGGTCCGCCCGCACTCCGACGGTCCGCCCGCACTACGACGGTGGCGGTCACCGGCCCTTCAAGGGCCCGGTGACCGCCACCGTCGCGTTCGTTCGGGATCCGGGGCCTGGCTCAGACCGACGGCGGGATCTGAGCCGTGATCAGGGCCGGGAGCCTCGTCGTACGGGGCTTCGCGGCGATCTCCGCCACCGCGTGCGGCAGCGCCTGTTCCACACCGTGGACCACGGAGAGATGCCGGTCGGCGCGGCCGAAGGCGGTGTAGACCCAGGGCCTGGAGAGCGCCTGCGCCGCGTCGCCGGGCAGGACCACGACCGCGGCGGGCCAGCGGACCCCGACGGCCTGGTGGGCGGTGAGCGCCCAGCCGTGCCGCACGGTCTGCTCCACCCGCTCCTTCGGTACGACGACGGGCACGCCCGCGCACTCCAGGTGCAGCCCCTCGGCGTCGGCCTTCACCACCTGGCCCAGGACCGAACGGCCGGGCGTCGCGGAGTACGCCACCCGGTCGCCCGGGTCGAAACCGCCGAAGCGGCCGGGGCCCGGGTTGAGCCGCTCCTTCAGCGCCGCGTTGAGCACCCGCGTGCCCGCCGCACCGCCGTGGCCCGGCGTGATCACCTGGGTCTGCTCGGCCGGGATGCCGATCGCGCGCGGCACCGAGTCGGCGACCAGCTGCACGGTGCGGTGGACCGCCTCCCCGGCGTCCCGCACCGGGATGATCACCACTTCCTTGCCCGGTGCCTCGACCTGGTTCAGCTCGCCGATGCCGATGCCCGAGACCAGTTCGCCGACGGGACCCGGATCAGGGGTCCGCGAGGCGATCTGCGGGCACACCCGCGCGGCGAGCAGATCCGCGAACACCCGTCCGGGGCCCGCCGACCACAGCACGCCGGGGTCCCCGCTCAGTACGAGCCGGGCGCCGTCGGGCAGTGACTCGGCGAGCATCGCCGCGCTCTCGACGTCGAGCTGCGGCGCGTCCAGCACGACCAGGAGGTCGGTGCGGAGCATGCCGTCACGGTCCCGCCCCGGGCCCTCCTCGCCGGAGAGCAGACCGGCGACGGTGGCCACGACGACCGACGACGGATCCGCGTCCGAGGCCGTCTCGCGCGCGTCCGCGCCGGCGAGCAGTTCCGCGAAGCGGCGCCGGCCGTCCGGGTGGTGGGCGGCTGCGCACACCCTGAGGCCGAGGGAGAGGGCAGCCGCCACCAGGGACGCGGGCTCCGCGCGGGACGCCTCGCCGCCGGTGTGCAGGACCAGGCCGCGGCCCGCGACCGCCCGGATCAGCTCGGCGGCCGAGCCGGTCGCGGCCGGTTCCCAGGCGGCAGCGGCGCCTTCGTCCTTGGGCAGGGAGTTGACGACCCGGGCCAGCCCGTCGGCGAGGCTCTCCTCGGCGAGCGCGTACCGCTCCAGACCGATGAGGACGCGCACCGGACGCGCCTCCTCGGCCTCCGCACCGTCCTCGCCGCCCTCGTCGTCCGGAGTGGCGTCCTCCACGGACCGCCGGGGAGCCGGGGGCGTGCCGCCGGGCTCGTCCAGCGCGTCCTGGAAGACCAGCGCGTCACCCTCGGCCAGCGCGCTCTGCACGGCCGCGTCGGGGTCGGGCACCGAACGCTGCGCGAGCGCGGCGTGCAGGGCCGCGGCCTCCAGGGCGGTGTGCCCCACCAGCGCGGCCTGTTCGAGGAGCCACACCGTGACGGCGCGGCCCCGCCGTTCGTCGTCCGGACCGCACTCCGCGCCGAGCAGGGCCCGGGCGAACCCGTCGGCCTGCTCGGGACGCACGCCCGCCACGCGGAGCAACTGCCAGGGATCCTCGCGCAGTTGTCCGTCCGCCCCCTCGCCGAGGGTGGCGGCGGTCTGCGGTGCCAGCGCCTCCGGGGCGCCGCCCCGGACGAGCACGGCGCGGACCGCGTCGACGGACTCCGAGGCCATCGACGCCGGAGCGCCGGAGGGCACGGGCTGCGGGCGGCGCACCGGCTCCTGCGCGACCCTGCGCGGGGTCGGCTCCGGCCCGCTGAAGACGCTCGCCGAGGGCTTCTCGCCGCTCTCCACCGCCCGGACGGCCGCGAGCAGATCGGCGGCCTTCCCGCTCAGTGCCGTCCCGGCCAGGACCGGCCCGTCCTTCTCCGCCTTCCGCCGCTCGATCCGCTCCCGCAGCTCCCGCTGCGCGGCCAACTCGGCCTCGGCCTCGGACAACTGGGCCGCACCCTCGGTGGCGCCCTCCGCGGTGCTCTCGGCGGCGCTGTCGGTGGCCCCACCGTCCTCGTCGGCGTCGCCTTCGGCGTCCCCGTCCCCGTCGGCGCCGGTGTCCGGCCGGACCTCCGTACTGGGCCCCTCGGACTCGGGACCGGCGTCCGGCGTCCCCGGCTCGGCTTCCTCCGCGGCGGCGGACGGCTCCGTGGTCACAGCGTGCTCCAGTCGTGATCGGGATAGTGGTGCACGGGCGCCGACACGTCGTCGAGCGCTCGACAGATCTCGTCAGGAAGACTAAGGGTCTCCACTGACAACGCGGCCGTGAGCTGCAGCGCGTTGCGCGCGCCGATGATCGGGGCGGCCACCCCTGGCCGGTCGCGGACCCAGGCGAGAGCCACCTGGAGCGGGGTCACCGCCAGGCCGTTCGCCGCCGTCGCCACCGCGTCCACGATGCGGCTCGCCGCGTCGTCCAGATACGGCGCGACGAACGGCGCGAGCTGCTCGGAGGCGCCCCGCGAGTCCGCGGGCGTCGCGTGCCGGTACTTGCCCGTCAGGACGCCCCGGCCCAGCGGGGACGACGGCAGGAGCCCGATGCCCAGGTCCAGTGCGGCGGGCAGCACCTCGCGCTCGACACCGCGCTGCAGCAGCGAGTACTCCATCTGCGTGCATGCCAGCCGCGTACGGGTCCCGGGGGCGGCGAGCTGCCAGGTCGCCGCCTTCGCGAGCTGCCAGCCGCAGAAGTTGGAGACCCCCGCGTACCGGACCCGGCCGCTGCTGACAGCGATGTCGAGGGCCTGGAGTGTCTCCTCCAGCGGCGCGTCCGGGTCGAAGGCGTGGACCTGCCACAGATCCACATGGTCCGTGCCGAGCCGGGCCAGCGAGGCGTCGAGGGCGGACAGCAGATGTCCCCGCGAGCCGTCGAACCGCCGGTCCGGGTCGGGCACACTGCCCGCCTTGGTGGATATGACGAGGTCCCGCCGCGGCACCAGCCCGTCCATGAGCTGCCCGAGCAGATACTCGGCCTCCCCGTCCCCGTACACGTCGGCCGTGTCGACGAGGGTCCCGCCCGCCTCCCAGAACGCCTTCAACAGGTCCGCGGCGTCGTGCTCGCCGGTGTCCCTGCCCCAGGTGAGGGTGCCGAGACCGATGCGGGACACGCGCAGGCCGGTACGGCCGAGATGCCTCTGCTCCATGGTGGCTGAGATTACTGGCCGCAAGTCGACGTGTGGGAAGCCTGTGGACAACCTTCGTCACATGATCCGCAACGCTGTCCCTGCCGCTCGGCCCGGTGGCGCGCTAGGGTGCCGGACAAGGGACGTTACTGATCAGTAAGGGGAATCGGCCATGCAGCTCGGGATCAACCTCGGCTACTGGGGTGCCGGAATGGACGCGGACAACCTCGCCGTGGCCAAGGAGGCCGACCGCCTCGGGTACGCGGTCTGCTGGGCCGCCGAGGCGTACGGATCGGACGCGGCCACCGTGCTGAGCTGGGTCGCCGCCCAGACCGAGCGCATGGACGTAGGGTCGGCCATCTTCCAGATCCCGGCCCGCCAGCCCACGATGACCGCGATGACCGCGGCCACCCTGGACTCGCTCTCCGGCGGCCGGTTCCGCCTCGGCCTCGGCGTCTCGGGACCGCAGGTCTCCGAGGGCTGGTACGGCGTCAAGTTCGACAAGCCGCTGGCCCGCACCCGCGAGTACGTCGAGATCGTGCGCAAGGCGATGACCCGCGAACGCCTGTCGTACGAGGGCGCGCACTGGACCCTGCCGCTGCCGGGCGGCCCGGGCAAGCCGCTCAAGCTGACCGTGCACCCCGAGCGCGAGCACATCCCGCTCTACATCGCCGCGATCGGCCCGAAGAACCTGGAACAGACCGGCGAGATCGCCGACGGCGCCCTGCTGATCTTCCCGTCCGCGGACCATCTGGAGGACACCGCGATCAAGCACCTGCGCGCGGGCCGCGAGAAGGCCGGCCTGACCATGGACGGCTTCGACGTCTGTCCGACCGTGCCGCTCGCGCTTGGCGAGGACAAGGACGTGGCGGCACTGGCCGACATGTTCCGTCCGTACACCGCGCTCTACGTGGGCGGCATGGGCAGCCGCAAGCAGAACTTCTACAACCAGCTCGCCCAGCGCATGGGGTACGAGCAGGAGGCCGCCGAGATCCAGGACAAGTACCTGTCCGGCGACAAGGAGGGCGCGGCGGCCGCCATCCCGCACCAGCTCATCGACCAGACCACGCTGCTCGGTTCGGTGGACCGCATCGCGGACCGGATGAAGGCCTACGCGGCGGCGGGTGTCACCACGCTCACGCTGGCCCCGGCGGGCTTCACCCTGGACGAGCGGATCGCCGCACTGCGGGCCGGCACCGACGCCGCCGAGCGGGCCGGCGTCGCATAGCCACGCCCGGCGGGGCGGGTGAGCTCCGCGGGACGGGAGAGTTCTGCGGCCGTGGTGGGGGCTCGGGGGGTCTTCCCCGCCACGGCCGTCACGGAGAACAACGCGCGACGGCCCGCTCGGTTACGCGCCCGGCATTCCCTGCGCGTCCACCGTTCAGCGGATTTGTCCGACACAGATGTTGCCGCACCCCTGGCTGCCCATTTGACTCGTTCTTTGCGGACTCCCGCAGGAGGTGCGGGTCGCGCGTGGAGGTGGCAGTCATGCTTTCGGCCAAGAGTCTTTTCCAGGAGATCATCGACAACGACGAGTCCTTCCGGCTCTTCTGCTCCATCGCCGCCAGCGGGGAGACACAGGGCGGCTGGGAGAACGGGCGGATCGCGGCCCTCGTACCGGAGGCCGAGCGCGCGCTCGCACCCAAGATCGCCCGGCACGGCGCCGACGAGGACAAGCACGGCCGGATCTTCAACGCCCTCATGAAGAAACGGGGTCTCACGCCCGTCGAGATCCCGCCCGAGACCGATTACACGATGCTCCTGGAGAAGAACGGCATCGGCCTCACGCACGACAAGCTCAAGCGCGACGAACCCCTCACCGTGCGGGACATCGTCACCTACCTGTCCCACAGCAGGGTCACGGAGCAGCGGGCCGCGGACCAGATGGTGATGCTCCGCAAGGACTTCGGGGACCATCCCGAGATCGGCAAGGCCGTACGGATGATCTCCGACGACGAGGACAACCACCTCGCCTACTGCCACGAGGAACTGCTGCGCTTCGCCCGCGCGGGGCACGGCCGGACCATTCAGCGGACACTGCGCGAGTGCGCGCTGGCCGAGGCCGGCGTCTACCGCGACGTCAGCCTCGCCGTGATGGCCCACATGGGACGCATCCTCGGCTGGTCCCGCCCCAAGGCGGCGTTGCTCGCCACGGGCATCCGCGCCATGTACGGGTACGAACGGGCGGCCGGCTGGCGGCGGATGGTCTCCCTGACGATGCCGGAGCGCCGCGACGCCCTGGGCGGCCCCGCGACGGCGGCACCCGGATACGCCTGACCGCCCACCACCGCTCAAGGCCCACCGCTCCAAGCCCGCCGCCGCCCGCCGCACCCGTCCACCACGCGCGCGTGGCGCCTCGTACGCGTCACGCGCGCGTGGAGCCCGTCGAGGCCCGGCCGCACCCCCGGCCGTGACCCGCTACAGCCACCCCCGCCGCTTGAAGAGCCGGAACAGCAGCACCTCCAGGACCACCATGATCACGATGACCGCCGGGTAGGCCCACAGCCAGTGCAGCTCCGGCATGTGCTCGAAGTTCATGCCGTAGATCCCCGCGATCATCGTGGGGACCGCGGCCATGGCCGCCCAGGACGAGATCTTCCGCATGTCGTCGTTCTGCCGCACGCTCATCTGCGCCAGGTGCGCCGACAGGACGTCCGAGACCAGCCGGTCCAGGGACTCCACCGACTCGTTGACGCGGGTCAGGTGGTCGTTCACGTCCCGGAAGAACGGATGCGCCTTGTCGTCGACGAACGGCACCGCGGGGCCGACGACACCGGCGCCCGCCAAGCGGTTCAACGGCACCGACAGCGGCCCGGTGGCCCTGCGGAACTCCTGGATCTGCCGCTTGAAGGTGTAGATCCGGGACGCGGTGTGCCGGGAACCGCCGTCGTCCGGCGAGAACACCTCCGCCTCCAGCTCCTCCAGGTCGGTCTGCAACTCGGTCGCCACCTCCAGGTAGTGGTCGACGGTGGCGTCGGCGATCGCGTACAGCACCGCCGTCGGCCCGAGACGCATCATCTCCGGGTCCTTCTCCAGCCGACCGCGCACCGACTTCAGGGGCGCGCCCTCACCGTGCCGCACGGTCACCACGAAGCAGTCGCCCAGGAAGATCATGAGCTCGCCGGACGACACCGTGTCGCTGTCCGGCTCGTACGTCACCGGCTTGAGGACCGCGAACAGCGAGTCGTCGTAGACCTCCAGCTTGGGACGCTGATGCGCCTTGAGGGCGTCCTCGACGGCCAGCTCGTGCAGCCCGAACTCGTCCGTGACGAGACCGAACTCCCGTTCCGTCGGCTCGTGCAGGCCTATCCACACGAAGGCGTTCCCGTAGGCACGTGCCGCGGCCAGCGCGTCGGACATGTCCTCCGGGCCCTCGGTCCGGTGCCCGTCCCGGTAGATGGCACAGTCCACGATCACAGAGCGAATTCTCCTGTCACTGATTCTCCGGCGCACTCGGAAGGGCGCCTACGCTGGGCCGCATGCCCACCTTGATCCTTGTCCGGCACGGACGCTCCACCGCCAACACGGCGGGACTCCTCGCCGGATGGACACCCGGCGTCGCCCTCGACGAGCGCGGCAACGCGCAGGCGGCGGCCCTGCCCGGCCGCCTCGCGGACATCCCGCTCGCCGAGATGGTCAGCAGCCCGCTCCAGCGCTGCCAGGAAACGATCCAGCCGCTCCTGGACGCCCGTCCCGCCCTGACGGCCCACTCCGACGACCGCATCGGGGAGTGCCACTACGGAGACTGGTCCGGGCGCAAACTCGCCGAGCTGTCGGGCGAGCCGCTGATGGAGGTCGTCCAGGCACACCCCTCCGCCGCCGCGTTCCCGGGCGGTGAGTCCATGCGCGCGATGCAGACCCGCGCCGCCGAAGCGGTACGGGAGTGGAACGCGCGCGTGGAGCGCGACCACGGCAGCGACGCCGTCTATCTCATGTGCTCGCACGGCGACATCATCAAGTCGCTCGTGGCCGACGCACTCGGTCTTCATCTGGACCTCTTCCAGCGGATCTCCGTAGAACCGTGTTCCATCACCGCGATCCGTTACACACGACTGCGGCCATTTCTCGTACGGCTCGGGGACACCGGGGATCTCGCCTCCCTCGCGCCGCGCGAGGAGCCGTCCGGCGGCGACGCCGCGGTCGGGGGCGGTGCGGGCGCACCGTGATCGTCGGCCGCAGTAGGGTGATGCGGTCGAAGCAGCGCAGCAGTTGTCAGCAGCAGACGCAAGTGACGGCAGAAGCAGTCGATCGATCCAATGGAGACAGGACGTGTCCCGTCAGGTGTTCCTCTACGACCCGCCTGACCGTTTCGTAGCCGGTACGGTCGGGCTGCCAGGGCGCCGTACCTTCTTCCTCCAGGCCTCCTCGGGCCCCCGGGTGACCAGCGTCGCCCTGGAGAAGACGCAGGTCGCGGCGCTCGCCGAACGAATGGACGAGCTTCTCGACGAGGTGGTACGGCGCACCGGCGGCATCGCCCCCGTCCCCGTGCTGCCCCCGACGGCGGTCTCCGACACCGCCCCGCTCGAATCGCCCGTCGAGGAGGAGTTCCGGGTCGGCACCATGGCCCTCGCCTGGGACGGCGACGAGCAGCGCATGATCGTCGAGGCGCAGGCGCTCGTGGAGCTGGACGCCGACTCCGAGGAGGACCTGGCCGCCGCCGAGGAGGAGCTTCTCCAGGACGAGGAGAACGGGCCGCCGATGCTGCGCGTCCGCCTCACCGGCGCACAGGCCCGCGCCTTCGCCAAGCGCGCCCTCGAAGTCGTCAACGCCGGCCGGCCGCCCTGCCCGCTGTGCAGTCTCCCGCTCGACCCGGAAGGACACGTATGTCCGCGCCAGAACGGATACCGCCGCGAGGCGTGACCACGGCCGAGCTGCTCACCGAGGGCGAGCTGACCGTGCGCGGCCGCATCCGGGAGGCCTCGAACGCGGTACTGCTGTGCGACGTGTCGTACGAGGGACGCCGGGCGTCCTGCGTCTACAAGCCGGTCGCCGGCGAGCGCCCGCTGTGGGACTTCCCCGACGGCACCCTCGCCCAGCGGGAGGTCGCTGCCTACGAGGTGTCCGAGGCCACCGGCTGGGGGCTCGTCCCGACCACCGTGCTGCGCGAAGGACCGTACGGCCGGGGCATGTGCCAGCTGTGGATCGAGCCGCCGGACGACGAACCGGGTGACGGCCACGACGACGGGACCGGCGACGGCGACCGCCAGGTCATCGACGGAGGCGCCGGGCTGCTCACGCTCGTCGACGCCGAGGAACCCGGCGAGGGCTGGAAGGCCATCGGCCTCGCCGAGGTCGGCGAGGGGCGCACCGCCCTGCTCGTGCACGCCGACGACGAACGGCTGCGCCGGCTCGCCGTCCTCGACGCCGTGATCAACAACGCCGACCGCAAGGGCGGGCATCTGCTGCCCACCTCCGGGGGACGGCTGTACGGAATCGACCACGGCGTCACCTTCAACGCCGAGAACAAGCTGCGCACGCTGCTGTGGGGCTGGGCGGGAGAGAAGCTCACCGCCGAGGCCGTCGAGGCCCTGGAACGGCTCAGGGACGCCCTGGGAGGGCCGCTGGGCGTACGGCTGGGGGAACTGATCACCGAGGCGGAACTGGACGCCACACGCGCCCGTGTGGCCGGTCTGCTCGCCTCCGGGCGGCATCCCGAGCCCTCGGGGGAGTGGCCCGCGATCCCTTGGCCACCCGTATAGCCCCGACGCATACTTCGGGGCCGCGCGCAAGGAGGCCTGTCCGGCCATCTGCCCTGGTCCGGTTCGTATACGGAACATCCGTCCGGTTAGGCTCAAGGTATGCATGCCTGGCCCGCTTCCGAGGTCCCCGCCCTGCCCGGCAAGGGCCGCGACCTCAGGATCCACGACACCGCGACCGGTGGTCCTGTGACCCTCGACCCCGGTCCCGTCGCCCGTATCTATGTCTGCGGCATCACTCCGTACGACGCGACCCACATCGGTCACGCGGCGACCTACAACGCGTTCGACCTCGTACAGCGCGTGTGGCTCGACACCAAGCGGCAGGTTCACTACGTCCAGAACGTGACGGACGTCGACGACCCTCTGCTGGAGCGCGCCGCACGGGACAACGTCGACTGGGTCTCCCTCGCCGAGCAGGAGACGACCCTCTTCCGCGAGGACATGACCGCCCTGCGGATGCTGCCCCCGAGGCACTACATCGGCGCGGTCGAGGCCATACCCGGGATCGTCCCGCTGGTCGAACGGCTGCGGGACTCCGGTGCCGCCTACGAACTGGAAGGTGACGTCTACTTCTCCGTGGAGGCCGATCCGCACTTCGGCGGGGTGGCCAACCTCGACACGGCGGCCATGCGGCTGCTGTCCGCCGAGCGCGGCGGCGACCCGGACCGTCCGGGCAAGAAGAACCCGCTCGACCCGATGCTGTGGATGGCGGCCCGCGAGGGCGAGCCCAGCTGGGACGGCGGCTCGCTCGGCCAGGGACGGCCCGGCTGGCACATCGAGTGCGTCGCGATCGCGCTCGACCACCTGGGCATGGGCTTCGACGTCCAGGGCGGCGGCTCCGACCTCGCCTTCCCGCACCACGAGATGGGCGCCTCCCACGCACAGGCGCTGACCGGCGAGTTCCCCATGGCCAAGGCGTACGTGCACGCCGGCATGGTCGCGCTCGACGGCCAGAAGATGTCCAAGTCCAAGGGCAACCTCGTCTTCGTGTCCACGCTCCGCCGCGAGGGCGTCGATCCGGCGGCCATCCGGCTCGCCCTGCTCTCGCACCACTACCGGGCCGACTGGGAGTGGACCGACCAGGTGCTCCAGGACGCCGTCGCGCGCCTGGAGCGCTGGCGGGCCGCCGTGTCGCGGCCCGACGGACCGTCGGCCGAGGCGCTCGTCGACGAGATCCGCGAGGCCCTCGCGAACGACCTGGACGCGCCCTCGGCCCTCGTGGCCGTCGACCGCTGGGCCGCGCTCCAGGAGGAGCGGGGCGGTACGGACGAGGGCGCCCCCGGTGTCGTCTCCCGTGCCGTGGACGCCCTGATGGGTGTGGCCCTCTAGAACGCACGACGCCGGGCGCCGGACGGGTCGTGGCCCGTCCGGCGCCCTCTGTG
The DNA here is from genome assembly GCF_055584525.1 of Streptomyces sp. NPDC102514. Classification (NCBI taxonomy): domain Bacteria; kingdom Bacillati; phylum Actinomycetota; class Actinomycetes; order Kitasatosporales; family Streptomycetaceae; genus Streptomyces; species Streptomyces sp. NPDC102514. Next base: position 318,845 of record NZ_JBVJLW010000007.1, on the reverse strand, counting down.
CGCTCCACCGCGCGCCACGCGTGCGGTGGTCTGTTCGTCATGCCGCTACTTGTTCACGATCACGGCCTGGATGGTGTTCGTCGAGGAGTCGTAGATCCCGATGACCTGCTGGCCGAAGGCGAAGGCCTCCTGGACCTCGTCGTGCGTCACCTGGTTCGGGTTGACCAGCGGACGCCAGCCCTGGTTGATGTACAGGTAGAGGATGGACGGCTGGCCCGGCAGCGGGGTGACGACGTCCCAGAAGTGCTCGGCGACACCGCTCGTCAGCGCGGCGGCCTCGACGGCGCTGCGCATGACCAGTGGCTGGCCCTGCTGTTGCTGCTGCTGCCCGCCGAGTTGCTGGAGCAGCTGCTGGAACGGCTGCTGCTGGCCCATCTGCTGGAGCTGCTGCTGCAGATGCTGGGGAATCTGCTGGCCCATGCCCTGCTGGCCGAACGGCTGCTGCTGACCGTATTGCTGCTGCTGCCCGAACGGCTGTTGCTGCTGGCCGTAGCCCTGCTGTTGCCCGAAGCCCTGCTGCTGGTTGTAGCCCTGCTGCTGACCCTGCTGCGGGGGAGCCGTACTCGGGCCCTGCTGCTGGCCCTGCTGGCCGAAGCCCTGTTGGCCCTGCTGGCCCTGCTGGCCCTGCTGGCTCATCTGCGGGGTGGTGCTCATGCGGGTGCCACCTTCCCTCAATGGTTGGGCGATGGTTGGGCGTTGAGCGTGGTTGGGTGATGGGTGGTCGTGGCGACCGGTCGTCGGATGTGGACCGGCGGCCGGCCGGTCGGGTCAGCCCGTGACGACCAGGCCGACGATCTCGTCGTCCGAGAACCAGACCCGTACGTCGGGCCGGCCACCGGCGAAGGCGGCCTGCACCGACTGGCGGATCTCGGGAGACGGGTTGTGCAGGCTCCGCCAGCCGCCGGCCACGTAGAGCCGGAGCCTGGGCGGGAGTTCACGCGGGTAGGGCACCAGCTCGTCCCAGTACCGTTCGGCCTGGCCCGAGCCGACCGCCCCCGGCAGCAGATGGGCCACCGCCGCCTTGATGTCCGGCCGGCTGCCGATCCGCTGCGACGCGGGCCGGCCCGGCGCGTCCTGCTGCGGGGAACCGGTGGCCCGCAGCACCTTGCGCGCCTTCTCCGGGGTCATCGACTCCTGGCCGGCCGCCCTGAGCATGCCCTGCAGCGCGGCCAGGGCGCCGACCACCACCGGGGAGGCGGAGGACGTCCCGGAGAAGGTGTCCGTGAACCAGGCGATCTCCTCGGCGCCGCCCTGCAGATCGCCGGGCCGGTCCCAGAAGCCGCCGGTGGTGGTGACCTCGCGGCCCCAGCCCTGCGCGTCCACGCGCGCCCCGTAGTTGGAGAACGCCAGCCGCGAGCGGTCCGGGCCGTGGTCGCGGCCGTGGGTGCCGGGCGGCGGGGCGCCCGCGCCGACCAGGATCGCGCCGGAGGACTGGTGGGACGGGTTGAAGGGGTTGCGCCACCACTCGGGGAATTCGTCGGGGCGGCGTTCGTACACCGCGTCGTCCAGGGACTCGCCGCCGTTGCCCGCGGCCTCCACCACGATGATGCCCCGGGCGGTCGCGTACCGGATGGCCGCGAAGTCGTCGGGCCACCACTCGACGGGCGTGTAGCCGCGCTGGTCGTCGCGCTGCTGGTAGTCGAACCGCGGTCCCGGGCGGTGCAGTTCGATCAGGATGATGTCGCCGGGGCCGAGCCGGTCGGCCGCCGCGTGGATCGCCGCCGCCGTGCCGATGCCGTGGAAGGAGGCGGCCGCGGTCACGCTGTCCGGCGCGATGCCGGTGATCCCGTACTCGTTGCGGTCGCCGCCGATCACTCCGATCACGGCGGTGCCGTGGTTGCGCCAGGCAAGATCCTGGATCGGGGTGCCTACGACAACCCCCGCCAGTTTCGCGGCGAGGTCCTCGTGGCCCAGCTGCCAGGCCCCCTCCACGTCGATCACGGTGACGCCCTGGCCGGACCCGCCGGGCCGCTGCCAGGCCCAGTACGCGTCCACGCCCTCGGGCGCGGGGCGCAGATAGCCCTGGCGGCTGGTGAAGTCGGGTGTGACGGGGGCGCCCTCCTTGTGGCGCCTGGACTCGTCGGCGCTCTGGCCGACGGACCCCACGGACGCCGGTACGGCGGCCGGTTTCACGTACGCCGTGGCGATCTCCGGCAGTGCGGCGATCCGTGAACGCAGTTCCTGGGCCCGTTCCTCGCCGCCCCGCACCCGGTAGAACAGTCCGAGGTCGGGCAGTGTCTCGGCGCCGTCGGCCGGCGGCTGGACCGCCGACCTGAGCCGTTCCTCGCTGCCGAACAGCGGCTCCAGGGCGAGCTGTTCGTCACTGAGGAACATGGTGAGTGCCGACACATCGGCGCCGGCCGCCGAACGGACCCCCTGGGCCCCGGCGCGCAGTCGGGGCTCGGGCCGAGCGACGACGATCAGCTCCTGCTCGGCTCCCCGGTAGTTGAATCCCGCTCCGTCGGGCCCCGGTCCGGACGCTCCCGGGCCCTGCTCCGGCTGTACCTGGTCGGTCATCGCGTGCCGCTCCCTTCGGTCCGTGCAGGTGCTCAAGTGGTCGGTTTCGCTGTCCAGTTGTCGTTCGTCGGCGAACTGTTTCGGTGTTGTTTCCTCCGGTTGTGTCCTCCGGGCACACCCTGCTCCTCCCGGGCCGAGTCGTCCACCCCCGAGTTCGCCAACTGCGTTTGACAACAAGTTGAATTGGGTAGCGTGTGCAATTCGTCCGGAAACCGATGTCACGTCACAATCGGGCCAAAGGCTGCGGAGACGGATGTCATGTGATGGGGCCACAGCGTCTGTTGACCACAGGGCAGCGGTCGGCACCGTGCCGCCGGGCGGCGGCCGGCAGCAGGGCCCGGACCTCACCGCCGACGGCATCGAGCACACCGGACGCCGGACGTGCGAAAGGGCGGTGCGCCCGCGGCACACCGCCCTTTCGTTCGCTCGGTCAGTCCTCCGAGGATTCCGCGCTCGGTCAGTCCTCCGACGATTCCGGAGATTCCGGGGACTCCGGCGGCTCCTTCGAGTCCCCGGTGGGGCTCCCGGTGGTGTCCTCGGCGTCACCCGTCGCACCGGCGGTCCCACCGGTGTCCCCGGCGGCGCCCTCGGTCGTCTCCGGCCGTTGTGGGCGTACCGGCTTCGGACGGCCGCCCGGAGAGTCCCGCAGGTACGTGGCGGGGTCGCCGCTCTCCGTGGCGTGGCTGCCCGGCGCCGCGGCCGGCCCGCTCCCGTCCCGTCTGCGCAGATAGCGCTCGAACTCGCGGGCGATCGCCTCGCCCGACGCCTCCGGCAGCTCGGCGGTGTCCCGGGCCTCCTCCAGCGTCTGCACGTACTCCGCGACCTCGCTGTCCTCCGCGGCCAGCTGGTCCACGCCCACCTGCCAGGCCCTGGCGTCCTCGGGCAGCTCGCCCAGCGGGATCCGCAGGTCGATGAGGTCCTCCAGGCGGTTCAGGAGGGCCAGCGTCGCCTTCGGGTTCGGGGGCTGCGAGACGTAGTGCGGCACGGCCGCCCACAGCGACACCGCAGGTACGCCCGCGTGCGTGCACGCCTCCTGGAGGATGCCGACGATGCCCGTGGGGCCCTCGTACTTGGTCTCCTCCAGATCCATCGTGCGGGCCAGGTCCGGGTCGGAGGTGACTCCGCTGACCGGCACCGGACGTGTGTGCGGGGTGTCACCCAGCAGTGCGCCGAGGATCACCACGAGCTCCACGCCCAGCTCATGGGCGAAGCCCAGCAGCTCGTTGCAGAAGGAGCGCCAGCGCATCGACGGTTCGATGCCCCGCACCAGCACCAGGTCCCGCGGTTTGTCGCCGCCGACCCGGACCACTGACAACCTTGTCGTCGGCCACGTGATCTTGCGTACTCCGCCGTCCAGCCACACCGTGGGCCGGTTGACCTGGAAGTCGTAGTAGTCCTCGGCGTCGAGCGCCGCGAACACCTCGCCCTTCCACTCGCTGTCCAGATGCGCGACCGCGGTGGAGGCGGCGTCGCCGGCGTCGTTCCAGCCCTCGAACGCGGCCACCATGACCGGGTCGACCAGCTCGGGAACCCCGTCGAGCTCGATCACTCAGCGCCTCCTTCCGACGTACCCTCACGTACGCCCCAACCTTACGGCTTGCGCACAGGGCGTCCGCAGCCCCCTCGCATGGGGGAGTGCCGGATCACTGCCCCGTTCGGCGCCTCCGAACACCCCGCGGTCGTCCGAGCTGCCGTGATCGTGCCGGCATCCCTCACAGCGTCGAGCGCAGCCACTGCTCCACGCTCGCGATGTGCACGGTCGCCCATGAACGGGCCGCCTCCGCGTCCCGGTCGCGCAGGGCGCCGAGGATCGCGCGGTGTTCGTGCAGGGTGCGGCTGACCGCGTCCTCCTGGGTCAGGCCCCGCCAGATCCTGGCCCGCGTGGTGGGCCCCGAGAGGCCGTCGAGGAGGGAGCAGAGCACGGAGTTGCCCGAGCTCTGCACGATGCCCCGGTGGAACTCCAGGTCGCAGGCGACCAGTTCCTCCACCGAGGGCCCCGCGCCCAGGGCGTCCAACTGCGCGGTCAGCGCGTCCAGCTGCTGTTCGCTGATCCGCTGCGCCGCCATCGCCGTCGCGGCCGGCTCCAGGATGCGGCGTACCGCGAGGAACTCCAGGACCGTGTCGTCGCGGTGGAAGTCCACGACGAAACTCAGCGCCTCCAGCAGGAGCTGCGGGTCCAGGCTCGTGACGTACGTGCCGTCGCCCTGCCGGACGTCCAGGATGCGGATCAGGGAGAGGGCCCGTACCGCCTCGCGCAGGGAGTTGCGGGACAGGCCCAGGTCGGCGGCGAGCTCGCTCTCCTTCGGCAGCCGGTCGCCGGGGCGCAGCGCGCCGGAGACGATCATCCCCTTGATCTTCTCGATCGCCTCGTCGGTGACTGCCATGGCAGGCCTCCCCGTCCCTCAGGCTGTCACGCGGACACCCGATGACTTACATCTGTCTTGCATCCGTCTTACATCCGATGTCTCATTATGCGGCTCACGCGAGGGCGGACCGTGACACGAGAGCCGCCAGCTCCGCGAGCGCCGCGCCCTCGTCGAGGGTGGTGAGCGTACGGCCGCGCATCAGGACCCGGCCGTCGACGACCGTGTCCCGTACGTCCTCGGCGCGGGCCGCGTACGCGAGCGTCGACCAGGGGTCGTGGCGGGGCGCCAGATGCGGGCCGCCCAGGTCCAGGACGATCAGGTCGGCGCGCTTGCCGGCCTCCAGCGAACCCAGCTGGGCGTCAAGTCCCAGCGCGCGGGCGCCCTCGATCGTGGCCATCCGGACGGCCTGCTCGGCGCCGACGGCGGTGGGGTCCCCGCCGGCCTTGTGCACCAGGGCGGCGAGACCCAGGGAGCGCAGCATGTCCAGGGTGTTGGAGCTGACCGCGCCGTCCGTGCCGAGGCCGACCGTCACGCCCGCGCTCAGCAGCCGCGGCACTGGGGCGATGCCGCAGCCCAGCTTGAGGTTGGACACCGGACAGTGCGCGACCGACGTGCCGGTACGGGCCAGCGCGGCGATCTCGGCTCCGGTGAGGTCCACGGTGTGGGCCAGCAGCAGATCGGGGCCGAGCAGCCCGAGCGAGTCGAGCAGTTCGACCGGCCGCTTCCCGTACCGCACCTCGACGGTGGCGACCTCGGTGGCGTTCTCCGCCGCGTGGATGTGCAGCAGCGCGCCGAACTCCCGTGCCAGCGCCGCGATCTCGGTCAGCTGCTCGAGGGAGAGGGTGTAGGCGGAGTGCGCGAAGAGGACGGGCCGCGTACCGGGCCGCGCCGTACGGCCCGCCAGGTCGCGGCGGGCCCACGCCAGCCGGTCCTCGTACGCGATGCCGTCGGCCGGGTCCGGTACGTCCATGAAGGTGGGGCCCGTGTGCAGCCGCCAGCCCGCCTCGTGCGCGACCCGCTCGGCGGCCTCGTGGAACCAGTACATGTCGAGCGCCGAGGTCACCCCGGCCCGTACGCTCTCCGCGATCGCGACCCGGATCGCCGTCGCGACGTTCTCCGGCGACAGCAGTTCGCTCTCCCAGCGGATCACCCGCTCCAGGAACCCCTGGAGCGTCACGTCGTCGGCGCGACCGCGCAGCAGCGTCATCGCCAGATGGGTGTGCGCGTTGACCAGACCGGGGAGCACGAGACAGCCGCTCGCGTCGAGGGCCTCGGCGCCGGCGTACCGGGCGCGCAGTTCCCAGGCCGGGCCCACCTCGACGATCTCGCCGTCGCGGACGGCCACGGCTCCGTCGGGCACGATCGTGCCCGCCTCGTCGACGGTCAGGACGTCACCGCCGTGCACCAGCAGGTCCGCGGTGCCGGCGCCCGCCGCGGGGCGTGGGGAGGGGACGCTCACAGCGCGCGCTCCTCCGCCTCGGCCAGCAGACGCAGGGCCTCCAGCGCGACCACCGAGCCGCGCTCCACACCCGTCGCGACGATGTCGCGGTGCGGGTTGTAGCCGCCGGTACCGGCCTCGTCGACCAGCTCGTCCGCGTTCGCGCCGTCGATCACGAGCACCCCGCCCGCGGTCAGCCCGCGCAGGGAGGCCGTCACGTACAGCGCGGACAGCTCCATCTCGATGGCGGCGAGCCCCGCCCCTTCGTACGAGAACAGGGGTATCAGCCCCGGCTGGAACGCGGCCCGCGTCCACACCAGGCCGCGGTGGTGCGGAGCGCCCTGCTCACGTGCCGCCAGCTGGAGCGCGAGCACCGCCTCCGGGGTGGCCACCGCCGGATACTCGGGCGGCAGCAACTGCTGGGTCACCCCGTCGTCGCGTACCGCCGCCTCCGCGATGACCAGGTCGCCGTCCTGGATCCCGGGCCGCATCGCACCCGCCGTACCGAACCGCACGAAGGTGGACACGCCCGCGTCCGCCAGCTCCTGGAAGAGCAGGATCGCACCCGGCGCACCCACCCCGTGGGAGGCGACGACGACCGGCACGCCCTTCCAAGTCCCCCTGAAGGCACGGTATTCGCGGTGGTACGAGACCTCCTCGGCGCCGTCGAGCAGTGCGGCGACGATCGCGGCGCGCGCGGGATCGCCGACGACGACGGCCCGCGCGGGCAGCCCGGTGCGGGGTATGCGGGTGATGGGGGCCAGGTCCTGCGGGGCCTGTTCCTGTGTCATGAGGTGACTCCAGTCGTACTCGTGGTCATGCGGGTACGGGCGTTGCGGCGGCGGCGCTGCGCCGTGCTGAGGAAGAGGGCGACGAGCGTGACGACGTACGGGGCGGCGTCGGTGGCCTGCTGCGGCATGCCGAGACCCTGCAGCCGGAAGCCCGCGGCCTCGGCGAGACCGAAGAGCAGCGCGGCGAGCAGCACCCCGAGCGGCAGGGCCCGTCCGAGCATGACGGCCACGACCGCGATCCAGCCACGGCCCGCCGTCATGTTCTCGGAGAACAACGTGACGTTGCCCAGGGCGAGTTGCGCCCCGGCCAGTCCGCACAGCACACCGGACACCAGCACGGCCGCGTACTTGTAGCGCGTCGGGCTCACCCCGAGCGTGGCGGCGGCCCGGGGTGCCTCGCCGACCCCGCGCAGCCGCAGCCCCCACACATGGCGGGACAGCAGCAGCGCGGTCACGCCGACCGCCGCCCACGCCAGATACGCGAGCGGCGAGAAACCGCTGATCAGCGGCAGCCCGGCCAGTGACGGATCGTCGAAAGTGCCCTGCACGCCGAAGATCGTACGCAGCAGGAAACCGGTCAGGCCCACGGCCAGGAGGTTCATCGCGATGCCGAGCACGACCGCGTCACCGCGCAGGGTGACGGCGCCGACGGCGAGGATCAGCGAGTACGCGGCGGAGGCCAGCGCGGCGGCCAGCACACCGAGCCAGGGGCTGCCGGTGAACCAGCTGGTGGTGACGGCCGTGAAGCAGCCCATCAGCATCATGCCCTCAAGGCCGATGTTGAAGACGCCCGCCCGCTCGCACAGGGCGCCGCCGAGCGCGGCCAGCAGGATCGGCGTCAGCGCGCGCAGCGCCGACATGAGGAGATCGGAGTCGAAGAACATCAGGCGAACTCCCCCTGGGACGCGGGTTCCTTGACGGTGGGCGCCGGGCCGTCGGGCTCGTGCGCGGCGGGCTCCCCGGGCTTTCGGCGCCGCAGCCGCGGGAAGCGCAGCCGCGCCGCGAGGAACACGATGACGATGGCCTGGAGCACCTGCGTCAGCTCGCGCGGCACCTCGGTCGTGCGCTCCATGGACAGCCCGCCGACCTGGAGGACGGCGAAGAAGAACGCCGCCAGCACCGTGCCCAGCGGGGCCGCCGCCGCGAGCAGCGCCGCGGTCAGGCCCGTCCAGGTGTAGCCGGGTGCGGTCAGCGATCCGTCGAGGAAGCGGTAGGGGAAGCTCAGCACACCGATCGAGCCGACCAGCCCGGCCAGCGCGCCCGAGGTCGCCACCAGCCGGAGCGTGAGCCCCTTGCGTTCCACGCCCGCGTACGCGGCGAAGCGCGCGTTGAGGCCGGTCATCCGGATCTCGTAGCCGACGGCCGTGCGCCGGTCCGCGAACCAGTACGCGCCCGCCGCCAGCACGACCAGCACCAGTCCGGCCGTCACGGTCGACGTGCCGAAGGCGGGCAGCGCCACGCCCTCCGGGAGCCGCCGCGTCTGGGGCAGGCTGGAGCCCGGCTCCTTCAGCGGATAGCGCACCAGATAGGAGGCGAGGGAGATCGCCGGGTAGCTCAGCAGCAGGCTGCTGACCAGCAGCGGCACCCCGAACCGGTTCTCGCACAGCGCGGCCAGCGCCGCGTACGCGGCGCCCGCCAGGACCCCGGCGAGCAGCGCCAGGACGACGGTGAGCGGCGCCGGCAGCGGCGAGTACAGACCGGTGACGGCGGCGGCCACACCGCCGAGCACCATCTGTCCGTCCCCGCCCAGGTTGATGAGCCCGGCGCGCAGCGGGATCGCCAGCGCGAGGGCCATGCCCAGCACACTCGTGCCGGTCGTCAGCGTCGACCCGATCCCGTCGGCCCCGAGGGAACCGGTGACGACCGCCCCGTACGCGGCGAACGGATCGGCGCCGGTGCCCACCAGGAACAGGGCACCGATGACGAGCCCGGCGACGACCGAGAACGTGACGGGGGAGCGCAGTGCCGCCTTGATGCGGGCCGCGTCCAGAGGCAGGGCCATGTCAGTCTCCGTCCGGCGCGGGGGTGTCTGTGGAGGCGGAGGTGTCCGGTGCGGCGGCTTCCGTGGTCGGCGGTTCGGACCTGCCGCCCGCCATGGCGAGGCCCAGCGTCGCCTCGTCCGCGTCCGACCTGTCGTAGGAGGCCGTCACCCGGCCCTCGTACATCACCAGGATCCGGTCGGCGAGGCCGCGGATCTCGCTCAGTTCGGCGGAGACGAGGAGGACGGCGTGGCCCGCGTCGCGGTAGGCGATCAGCTCGTCGTGGATGGCCTGGATCGCCCCGATGTCCACACCGCGCGTGGGCTGCTCGACCAGCAACAGCGGTGCGCCGTGGGCCAGTTCGCGGCCGATCAGCAGCTTCTGCAGGTTGCCGCCGGACAAGGCGGAGGCCGGCACGTCGGGTGTCGACGCCTTGATGCCGAAGCGGTCGACGAGTTCGCGCGCGTGGGAGCGTACCGCCGAGGGCGGCAGCAGACCGTGCCGCGAGGACAGCGAGGTGCGGTGGTGGCCCATGGCGAGGTTGTCCGCGACGGACGCCGCGGGCGCGGTGCCGACCGCGTGCCGGTCCTCCGGAACGTAGGCGAGGCCCTTCGCACGCCGCTCGGTGGCCGAGGCATGCGTGATGTCCTCACCGCGCAGCCCGACCCGCCCGGCGGTGGCGGGCCGCAGCCCGGCGAGCGCCTCGACCAGCTCGCTCTGCCCGTTGCCCGCGACCCCCGCGATACCGACGATCTCCCCGGCCCGCACGGACAGCCCGACATCGTGCACGCCCGCCGTGCGCAGACCCTCGACGGCCAGCACCACGTCACCGGGCGTACCCGCCGGGTGGACGCGGTCCAGCTCGACATCGCGGCCGGTCATCGCCGCCGCGATCCCGGCGCCGCTCGTGTCGGCCGTACGCAGCCGGGCGACGACCCGGCCGTCCCGCAGCACCGTGACGTTGTCGCTGCCCTCCAGCACCTCACGCAGCTTGTGGGTGACAAGGATCACCGTCCGGCCGCGTGCCGTCAGCGACCTGAGCACCACGAACAGGGCGTCGGCCTCGGCGGGCGTCAGCACCGCCGTCGGCTCGTCGAGGATGAGCGTACGGGCGCCGCGGTGCAGCAGCTTCAGGATCTCCACGCGCTGGCGCAGCCCCACCGGCAGGTCCCCGACCCGGGCGTCCGGATCGACGACGAGACCGTGCTCGGCGCCCAGTTCACGGACCCGGCGACGGGCCGCGGCCCGGTCCACCAGACCGAAGCGGCGGGGCTCGGCCCGGTAGACGACGTTCTCGGCGACCGTCAGCGAGTCGAACAGCTTGAAACTCTGATGGACCATGCCGAGCCCGGCGGCCATCGCGGCACCCGGGCTCCCGAAGGACACCTCGACGCCGTCGATACGGATCGAGCCCGCGTCCGGCCGCTCCATCCCGTACAGGACGGACATCAGCGTCGACTTGCCCGCGCCGTTCTCGCCCATCAGCGCGTGGATCTCACCGCGCCGGACCGTCAGATCGACCGCGTCGTTGGCGAGGGTGCCGGGGAAACGCTTGGTGATGCCGCGCAGTTCGACGGCGGGCGGCAGCCCGGCGGCGGGCGACGGCGCAGCGCCGTCGCCCGCCGCCGGTATGTCACTTGGCGGCCGGGTCATCGACCGTCAGCTCTCCGGACACGATCTGGTCGCGCAGCGCCTCGACCTTCTTCAGCACGTCCTTGTGGTCGGCGATCACGCACTTCGACGAATCCACACCGTCCTCAAGGCCGGTCAGGCTGATGCCGCCCTCCTTGAGGCCGTACGAGACGGTCTTGCCCGCCTTGCCGGCCAGAACCTGCTCGATGCCCTCCTGCACGGCGACATCGGTCTTCTTGATCACGTTGTCGACGACGGTGCCGGGAGCGGCGCCGCACTGGTTGACGTCCACGCCGTACGCGTACGCCTTCTTCGCCTCGGCCGCCTCGAAGACGCCGTAGTTGCCGGCCGCTGCCGCCGCCATGATCTGGTCGGTGCCCTTCGCGAGCAGCGAGTTCGCCTGCTCCTTGGCGCGCGCCGAGTCGTCGAACGGCGACTGCCCGCCGACGAAGCGGGTGCTCGCGGACGCCTTCGGCGTGACCTTCTTCGCACCGGCCGCGAACGGGTCGCTGTAGCGCCGGAACTGTCCGGTGTCGAGCACGACGACCGCGCCGACCTTGCCGTTCTCGCTGAGCAGCCCGGCCTCGGCGCCCGCCAGATAGACGCCCTCGTGCTCACGGAAGACGGCACAGCTCACGTTCTCGAACGTCTTCTCGGTGCAGGCGTCGACCATCAGGAACTGCTGCTTCGGGTGCGCCTCGGCCTGCTGCGCGACCACGTCGGCGAACTCGAAACCGACCAGCACGACGACGTCGGGCGCGGCGTCGACCGCGGCCTGCACGTTCTGCTGCTGCGAGGCGCTGTCGGTGGACTGGTAGACCTTCTGCGTCCCGTCGTGCGCCTTGGCCGCCGCCTTCACCCCGTCGACCGCCAGCTTCAGGAACTGGTTCTGACCCACCGAGTCCGGCGTCACCAGCGTGAAGGACGTGCCGTCGCCCTTGGCGCCGGCCGAGGAACTGTCGTCCTTCGCGGCCGCGTTGCAGCCGGTCGCGGCGACGGCCAGCAGCACACTGCCGGTGGCGACGGCGGCGAGGCGCAGCGAGCGGGGTCTACGGGTACGGGTACGGGGCATGGGACCGGCCTTCCATGAAGGTGCGTGCGGCGGTGCGCGCTCAAGCACAAACGCTGAGAGGTGAGGTGGAACCAGGGGTGGCACGGGGGACACCGGAACGGGAGCCGTTGTCTCGGCGGTCAGCGTCGACAGCCGTCGCTTGCACAGCGGCCGTGGTCGAGGAAGCGGCGCATCGTCAGCAGCACACGTCCTCCAACACATCGGCCCTCAGGGCTGCGGGTGCTGGACTGTAACACCGGTTTCCGGACACCCGCGCAACTGTCTCGAACTGTGGTTCTTCGAGGTCATGTACGGTGTCGCGCATCTTCGGAACTTCAGGAGTGCCCCGCTATGCCCCAGGAACTGCGTGCTGTCGACTGGACCGGAAACAGCCTCGCGCTCATCGACCAGACCGTCCTCCCGCAGCGCACCGAGACCCGTCACATCCGTGACGTGGACGGCCTGGTGGACGCGATCCGGCGGCTCGTCGTCCGCGGGGCGCCCGCGATCGGGGCGGCCGGGGCGTACGGGGTGGCGCTCGCGATGCTCCAGGGGGAGCGCGAGGGATGGTCGCGCGAGCAGGTCCTCGCCGCCGTCGCGCGCATCCGGGAGGCACGGCCCACCGCGGTCAACCTCATGGTGTGCGTCGACCGGGTACTGACCCGCTTCGACGACGGCCTCGACGCGGTGCTCGCGGAAGCGGCGGCCGTCCAGCGCGAGGACGTCGCGGCGAACCGGGCGATGGGCGCGTTCGGGGCGGACTGGCTGCTGAAGCGCGTCGGCGTGGACCGGCCACTGCGCGTGCTGACCCACTGCAACACCGGGGCGCTCGCCACGGCCGGGTGGGGCACGGCGCTCGGCGTCATCCGCGAACTGCACGCCCGGGGGCTGCTTGAGGTGGTGTACGCCGACGAGACGCGCCCCCTGCTCCAGGGCTCGCGGCTCACCGCCTGGGAACTGGTGCAGGAGGGCATCCCGCACTTCGTCCAGGCGGACGGGGCGGCGGCCGGCACGATCCTCCGCGGCGAGGTGGACGCCGCGATCGTCGGGGCCGACCGGATCGCGGCGAACGGGGACACGGCGAACAAGGTCGGCACGGTGGGGGTCGCACTGGCGTGCGCCGACGCGGGGGTGCCGTTCCTGGTGGCCGCGCCCACGACGACGGTCGATGTGGCGACGGCCACGGGTGCCGACATCCACATCGAACTACGGGACGAGTCCGAGGTCCTGGAATGGTCGGGCGTCCGAACAGCCCCGACGTCCTCCCGAGGCCACAACCCGGCCTTCGACGTCACCCCTGGCCGCCTGATAACGGCCATGGTGACGGAACGGGGCGTACTGGAGGTGTCGGCGGGGGAGCTGCCGGGGGATCACCTGCGGCCCGGTGGGGGCTGACCGCGCAGTTCCCCGCGCCCCTCAAAAGCGGGGCTGCGCCCCAGCTTTTGCCCTTAAGGGGCGCGGGGAACGGCGCGCTCAGCCCCCACACACCCGCAGCAAACCAACAACCAGCGCCGCAGGCTGACGCACCCGCAGCCGACGAACGACCTTCGTGGTGAAGGGGCGCGGGGAACTGCGCGACCGGCCCCCACCGGCCCGCAGGCGGTCAACCCCCGTCAGCGCCCCGTACCCGTAAGTTCCAGTTCCAGCAGCCACTCCACCACCTCCGTGTGGTGGCGGGCCTGCCGAGGCGAGTCTCCCCAGACATACAGACCGTGGCCCGCCACGACAACCGCCGGCATCCGAGAATCCCGCGCGGCCTCCAGCCGATCCCCGAGCACCCCCATGTCCTGGCTGTTGGCGATGACGGGAAGCGTCACCTCCACACCATGGGCCGGCACCCCCACCCCCTTCAGCATCTCCAGATCGGACAGCACGATCCCGCCGGGCGACCGCCGCCCCAGCGCGACGGAAGCCACCGTGTGCACGTGCACGACCGCACCCGCACCGGTCAGCGCGGCCACCCGCGCATGCAACGCCGCCTCCGCGGACGGCTTGCCGCCGCGCACCGCGGACCCCTGCCCGTCGACCAGCACGACATCCGCCGGCGTCAGTTCACCCTTGTCGTGACCGCTGGCCGTGACCGCGAGCCGCAGCGGATCGCGGGAGAGCACCACGGACAGGTTGCCGGAGGTGCCGCGCATCCAGCCGAAGGACGCGAAGCGGGCGGACTCGGCCGCGAGGACGGCCCCGGCCTCCTCCAGTTCGCGCGTGCTGACGTCCGTGCTCACGTGCTGCTCCTTGAAGTACTGGTACCGGTACCGCTGTTGGTGCCGCCGCCGATGATCTCGATCTCGTCGAACGAACCCGCCTGCGCGTGATCCCCGACGCCCTGCTCGTAGTACGGCTCCCCGGCCCGCCTGACCCCCACGGCGTGCCACCCCGCCGCACGGGCCGCGTCCAGCTCACCGGGCCGGTCGGAGAGGAAGAGGAGGCGCCCGGCCTCCGTACCGATCGCCGCGGCGATCCGCCGGTACGACTCCGGTTCCTGCTTCGGCCCCGCGTTCTCCGTGTCGTACAGCCCGTCGACGAGCGGCAGCAGGTCACCGTCGGGGCTGCTCGCGAACCACGCGCGCTGCGCGGCCACGGACCCGGACGAGTACACGTGCAGCCGTACGCCGGCGGAGTGCCACCGCCGCAGCACCGGCACCACGTCGTCGTAGAAGTGCGAGACCAGGTCGCCCCGGGCGAACCCCTCGGACCAGATGAGGCCCTGAAGGGTTTTCAGCGGGGTCGCCTTCACATCCCCGTCGAGCCACTCGTTCAACGCCTTCTCGACCCGTACGGAGTCGGCGTCCGGCTCGCCGAGCAGTTCACGCACCTGCGCGACCGCCCGCCGTACCTCCGGATCACCGCCCCGCTCCGCCAGCAGCGCCCCGAACCGGGAGCGCGAGTAGGGATAGAGGACGTCGACGACGAAGCCCGTGGCGCTCGTGGTGCCCTCGATGTCGAGGACCACGGCGTCCACGTCGAACGCCGGCCGCAGGCTCACGCCGCGGCCCGGTCCTGCTCGTACCCCGCCGCGATGGTGTCGTAGTCGGGGAAGCGGCCGGCGATGGTGGAACCGGTGAAGCTGCCGATCCAGCCGTCCTCCTCGTGGAAGAACCGGATCGCGGTGAACGCCGGCGAGGTCCCCATGTCGAACCAGTGCGTCGTGCCGCGCGGGACGCCCAGCAGGTCGCCCTTCTCGCAGAACACGGCGTGCACCTCGCCGTTCACGTGCAGGTAGAAGATCCCGGAGCCCGCGACGAAGAACCGGACCTCGTCATCGTCGTCGTGCGTGTGCTCCTGGAGGAACTTCTCCCGCGCGGCCTTCGCCTTCGCCGGGAACTCCGGGTCGTCGCTCGGGTGCAGCCCGAGGACGTCGACCGTGGTGAAGCCCTCCTCGGCGTTCAGCTTGTCGATCTCCCGGCCGTACGCGGCGAAGACGGTCTCGGTGTCGGCGTCCGCGGGAACGTCCTCGCGGACCGGCCACTGCTCGTAGCGCACCCCGAGCGGAGCGAGCGCGGCGGCGATCTCGGCGGGCTCGGAGGTGCGGCGCACGGTCGTCTCGGGTCCGGACTCGGGCCACGTGGTCAGCAGGGTCATGGGAACAACTCCAGGGGTGGGAAGGGACGGCGGAAGGCGGTGGACGCCCGTCCGGATACTGGACAGGCCGTCGGACCGGTCCGATCGCGGGCGGCTCGGGCCGCGCGGCGGGCAGCGGCTCGAACAGGGATCTCGACGTCGGGGTCCGGACCCGTGATCAGCCGCGACACGCCGCGCCGGTACAGCGGTGTGTCGCTGTCGCGCCTGGTGTCGCCATCGGAGACCTCACTGTCCCGGGTCGGGTGCCGGTCCCGAGATCGTAACTCCCGACCGGCGGTCGGCCGAGTGTGACGAAGTTGTTGTCTCAACAACTGAGAATCCCGTCCCAATACTTTGACGGCTGGCTGGAAACGTTCTCATGATCTGCGTATGAAGACGCTGCTGCTCGTGCGGCGGCTGTACGTGGACTTGCTCCGGTCGACCACAGCCCGCTGTCGCTGACCCGCCCGCGGCCATGGCCCGAATCGGCCCCCGCCCGGCGCTCCGGACCGGCACCCCCGCACTCCGCACGCCCTCTTCTCCCCCTCCCCGCACCGCTCCTGGAGCCGTCATGCCCGGTACTCGTACCCGTCTGCCCCGAACCCGTCTGCCGTTCGCCGCGCTCTCGCTGGCCTCCGCCTCCGCGCTCCTCCTCGCCGGCTGCTCGCAGTCGTCGGACGCCTCGGAGAAGACCGCCGACAGCGCCGCGCCCGCCGCCACCGCCACCGGAAAGAAGCCCGCGCCGTTCAGCGAGGGCAAGGTCAAGGTCGCGCTGGTCCGGCAGAGCGGCGCCGGTGACTACTTCGAGCAGTGGGGCAACGGGGCGAAGGCCCAGGCGAAGGCCCTCGGTATCGACCTGACGGTGTACGACGCCCAGGCGGACAACGCCAAGCAGGCCACCGACCTCTCCTCGGCCATCAACTCCGGGGCGAAGACGATCATCGTCGACCACGGCTTCCCCGCCACGATCCAGCCGGAGATCGACAAGGCGGTGAAGAAGGGCATCAAGGTCGTCGTCTACGACGTGGAGACCACGAACAAGTCGGTCGTCAGCACCAAGCAGGACGACGCCAGCATGGCCCAGGCCGTCCTCGACGTGATGGCCGGCGAACTCGGCAAGGACGCCAAGGTCGGCTACGTCAACGTCGCCGGGTACGCGGCGCTCGACAAGCGCGACAGCGTCTGGAAGAAGACGGCCGACGCCAACGGCTGGAAGCAGACGTTCAAGGTCGGCAAGGTCACCGACTCCACGGCCACCGACAACGTGCCCCTGGTCAGTGCCGCGCTCACCCAGCACTCGGACGTGGCGGGCGTCTTCGCCCCCTACGACGAACTCGCCAAGGGCACCGTCCTCGCCGTCAACAACAAGAAGCTCCAGGACAAGGTGAAGGTCTTCGGCGCGGACGTCTCCAACGCCGACATCCAGAACATGACCGCGAAGGACAGCCCCTGGGTGGCCACCGCGGGCACGGACCCCTCGGCGGTCGGCGCCGCCGTCGTGCGGACCGCGGCCCTGGAACTGGCCGGACAGCTGAACAGGACCTCGGTCGAGTTCCCGGCCGTCGCGATCACCCAGGACTTCCTGAAGAGCAAGAACATCGCGAACATGGACCAGCTGCGCGAGGCACTGCCCGCGCTGAACCTCGCCAAGGTCAGCACGGCCGACTGGATCCCCAATGTCGCCCACTGACCAGGCCGCTGATCAGCCCGGCGACCGGCCCGCCGACCCGTCCGCCGCGGTCAGTCTGCGCGGCGTCGGCATGGCCTTCGGCGGGAAGACGGTCCTGGAGTCCGTCTCGCTGGACATCGCGCCCGGCAGCGTCGTCGCGCTGCTCGGCGCCAACGGCGCGGGCAAGTCCACCCTGATCAAGATCCTGTCCGGGGTGCACACCGACCACAGCGGCCAGGTCGAGGTGAACGGCGGACCCGCCGCGCTCCAGTCCCCGCTCGCCGCCCGCCAGCTGGGCATCCAGACCGTGCACCAGCGCATCGGCGAGGGGATCGTCCCCGGCCTCACCGTCGCCGAGAACCTCGTCTTCGAGGAACTGGCCCAGCGGCGCGGCAACCCGTTCCTCGACGGACGCAGGCTGCTGACCCGCGCCCGGGAGATCCAGTCGGCGCTCGACCTCGGCTGGAGCGACCAGATCCTCAAGCGGGACGTCACCGAACTCGGCATCTCCGACCGGCAGCTGCTCATCCTGGCCCGCGCCCTCGCGACCAGCCCCCGCCTCCTCGTCCTCGACGAACCGACCTCCGCGCTCTCCGCCGCCGAGGCCGAGCGCCTGTTCGCGCTCGTCGAGCGGATGCGGGACGACGGCATCGCCGTCCTGTACGTCTCCCACCGCCTCGGCGAGATCGACGCACTCGCCGACCGGCTGGTCGTCCTGCGGGACGGCCGTCTCACCGAGGACCAGGCCAAGCCCTTCGACTGGGACCGCGCCCTGCGCGCGATGCTCGCCCAGGCCCAGGGCGCCCGGACGGCCCGCCCGTCGGACGCCAAGCAGGCCCCGGGCACCGATGCGAGCACCGGGTCTGGTTCCGGCACAGGCACCGGCTCCGGTGAGATCGCCGTCTCACTCAAGGGCGTACCGCTGCTCCCCGGCCGGACCCCCCAGGACCTCGACCTCCGGGCGGGCGAAGTCACCGGCGTGGTCGGGCTGCTGGGCGCGGGCAAGACCGAACTGGCCCGCGGCCTCTTCGGCGCCGAGCCGTTCCCGAGCGGAACCGTCGAACTCGACGGCAAGCCGTACGCACCCCGCCGCCCCGCCGACGCGATCCGCCGGGGTGTGCACCTCGTCCCCGAGGACCGGCACGCCGACGCCCTGGTCCCCGGCTGGTCCCTGGCCCAGAACGTCTCCCTGCCGTTCCTGCGCTCCCTCTCCACGGCCGGGCTCGTGAACCGGCGCAGGGAGAACGCCCTGGGCCGCGACACCATCGAACAGCTCGGCGTCGTCGCCCGCGACGAGCACAGCACGGTCGAGGAGCTGTCCGGCGGCAACCAGCAGAAGATCGTCGTCGGCCGCTGGCTCGCCGAGGAACCCCGTGTCCTTATTTTGGACGAGCCGTTCCGAGGCGTGGACATCGGCGCCCGCCGTGACATCGGCCGCCGTGCCCGCGCTCTGGCCGCCGAAGGCGCCGCGGTCCTCGTCCTGTCCGCCGACGTGGACGAGGTCCTGGAGGTCGCCGACCGGGTCGTCGTCCTCGCCGCGGGAGAGATCCACCTCGACGCGTACGGCGAGGACGCGGAGCGCGACCGCGTCATCCGGACCATCTCGGCGTCCGTCTGATGCCGGCCACCGCGAAGCCACACACGAAGCCGCACACGAAGCGACGCACGAAGTCACGCACGAAGCCACGCACGAAGCCACGCACGAAGTCACACCGGGAAGTTCGGGGAAGCACGCCATGACCACCACCCAGAGCACCGAGGTGCCGACCAAGGCGGCCCCGCCGCCCGCGACCTCCCCGGCCCTGCGGGTCCAGAGCGCCGTCATCAAGTACGGCTTCATCTTCGTCACCGTCACGCTCTTCGCGTACTTCGCGCTCAGCGAGCCGTCCTTCCGCGACTCCGCGACGCTCCTGGACACCCTCCGGTACGTGTCCGTCGCCGCGATCCTCGGCCTGGGCGTCACCCTCACGATGGCGGTGGGCGGCATCGACATGTCCGTCGGCGCGGTCGCGGGGCTCGGCGTGACGGTCGCCGCCAAGACGATGGTCTCGTACAACCAGGTCGGTCTCGTGGCGATCCTCGCCGTGATCGCGGCGGGCGCGCTGGCCGGGCTCCTCAACGCCCTGCTGATCGTGGTCCTCAAGATCCCCGACATGCTGGCCACGCTCGGCACGATGTTCGTGATCCAGGGCACCAAACTCGTCCTGGTCGACGGCCAGTCCATCACCCCCGGCATGACCCAGTCCGACGGCTCCACCGCGCCGGGGAAGTTCACCGAGGGCTTCCTGCGCATCGACCGCGGCACGGTCCTCGGCATCCCCGTCTCCGTACTGCTCTTCGGCGCGCTCACGGTCGTGGCCTGGGTGTTCCTCGCCCGCACCCGCTGGGGCCGCGTCCTGTACGCGATCGGCGCGAACCCGGAGGCCTCCCGGCTGGCCGGCATCCGCGTCGGCGCCTACCGGGCCCTGGCGTACGTCCTGTCCGGCGTCCTCGCTTCGATCGGCGGCCTCATCCTGGCCTCCCGTATCGGCCAGGGAGACGTCTCGGCCGGCACCTCCCAGCTCCTGGAGGCGGTGGCGGTCGCCCTGGTCGGCACCTCCGTCCTCGGCCGGGGCCGCCCGAACGTCTGGGGCACCGCGCTGGGCGCCGTCCTGATCGGCATCATCACGACCGGCCTGACCATCAAGGGCCTGCCGTACTACACGCAGGACGTCGTCGAGGGCGCGGTCCTCATCCTCGCCCTGATCTTCAGCTTCACCCTGTCCAAGCGCCGCACCGCATAAGGGAGTTCACCGTTCACATGGGCTACCGCATCCTGGAGACCGAGGACGTGCCCGCGTACCTGCGCGAGCGCGGCCACTGGGACGACCTGGCCGACATCCACGTCCGCGAGGTCTCCGACGGCAACATGAACCGTGTGTTCCTCGCCTCGAACGGCGCGGGCACCCGGGGCCTCGCCGTCAAGCAGGCCCTGCCCTGGGTCCGGGTCGCGGGCCCCTCCTGGCCGATGAGCCCCGAGCGCGCCGACGCCGAGGCCCGCGCCTACGAGCAGGTCGCCAGGGTCGCTCCGGACAAGATCCCCGCGATCCACGGCTACGACCCGGGCCACCACGCCCTCGTCATGGAGGACATGTCCGACCTGGAGGTCCTGCGCACGGTCCTCAACGAGGGTGCCTCCTACGGCCCGGACACCTCACGCAGGATCGGCGAGTTCGTCGCCCAACTCACCTTCGCCACCAGTGACTTCGGGATGCCGTCCGCCGAACGCAAGGCTCTGATCGCCGCCTCCGTCAGCCCCGAACTGTGCAAGATCACCGAGGACGTCGTCCTCTCCGAGCCGTACATCGAGCACGAGCACAACCACTGGCTTCCCGAACTCGACGACCTGGCGGCCGGGTTCCGCGCCGACACCCGGCTGCGCACCGAGGTCGCCGACCTGCGCCACACCTTCATGACGTCCGCGCAGGCCCTCCTCCACGGCGACCTGCACACCGGCAGCGTCATGGTCGGCGAACGCGACGCCGCCCCCGTGATCCGGGTCTTCGACCCCGAGTTCTCCTTCGTCGGCCCGATCGGCTACGACATCGGCCTGTACTGGGCCAACGTCCTCGTCGCCACGGCCCGGGCGCGGGCCCTCGGCACGGTCACCGACCACGCGGCCCAACTCCGCCTCTCCTGGGAGGGGTTCGAGTCCGAGTTCCGCCGCCTGTGGCCGACCCGCGTCGACACCTTCTTCGACGACGCCTACCTCGACCGCTTCCTGCGCCGCGTCTGGACCGACGCGGTCGGCTTCGCGGGCACCGAGATCGTCCGCCGCGTCATCGGCTTCGCCCACCTCACCGACCTGACGACCCTGCCCGACCCGGTCCCCGCCTCCCGCGCCACCCTCCTGCTGGGACGCCAACTCGTCCTCCGCAGGGCGGAACTGCACAGCCCCGAGGACATCCAGGCCGTCGAGAACGCCGAGAACACCAGGAACGCCGACAGCATCAGGGCATCGCAGGTGTGAACGAGCCAACAGGTGTGCCGATGCTGTGAGTTCGCGTGACGGGCAGCATGCACACGGTGACAATCTGCTCATGGAAACGCTACGGGGCGGGCGGGACGACTGGAGACCACCGTCCGAGGTACGCAACATCGTGCGCGACAGCACGATCGAATACCTCGTCCAGGCGGGCTGGATCCAGGGCGACCTCGTCGTCAACCTGCCGCCTCCGCGGGAACCCGTCGACACCGCGGCCGAGGAACTCGCCCGGTCCTTACGCGCCCAGTGGTCGGCCGAGGTGGCCGCCTGGGAACTCGGCGACATCGAGGGCCCCCTCGCCGTGCGCTGGCTCGCCCGGTGGGGAACCACGGCCCCCACCGGCAGCACAGCGCCGGCCGGCGGCACAGCGCCGGCCGGCGGAACGGCAACGGCAGGCAGCACAGTCCCGGCCGCGGACGTCACCGCGCCACGGCCCGCGCGCAGCGACCGGCTCGGTGACATCGCGGACACCCTGCTCGGCCTGGACGCACGACGCCTCCTCGTGCTCGGCGGCCCCGGCTCCGGCAAGTCGACCCTGCTCGCCATGACCGTCGTCCTGCTCGCCGCACGCCATCTGGGCGATGTGACCCGCCGCATACCCGGCGACCGGGGCGTACCCGTCCCGCTCCTCCTCTCCCTGGAGTCGTGGGACGCCGAGAGCGTGGGGCTGCGCGACTGGCTGGTCGCCCGGCTCACCGAGGACCACCCCGGACTGCCCCGGGTGGCCGGCGCGCATCCCGCCCGCCGCCTCGTACGCGACGGGCGCGTCCTGCCCGTACTCGACGGCCTCGACGAACTGCCCGACCACCGAAGGGCCGCCGTGGTCCGCGAACTGAACTCCGCACCCCGGGAGTTGGGCTTCGTCCTGGCCTCCCGGACCCAGGAGTACCGGACACTCGACGTCAGGGCCGTGGGCGCCTCGGACATCGAGGCCCTGCCGGTGGGCCCGCGCGACGCCGCGGTCCATCTGCTGCGCACGGCCGACCAGGAACGGCACGAACAGTGGGGCCCGGTCCTCGACGAACTCGCCGAGCACCCCGAAGGACCCCTCGGCCGGGCCCTCTCCACCCCGCTGATGATCTGGCTCGCCCGACGCGCCCACCGGCCGGCCCACACCGACCCGGGCCGCCTCGCCGACCGCGCCCGGCTGCCCACCAGGGAGGCCGTCGAGAGCCATCTGATGGACACGGTGGTCCCGGCCGCCTTCGCACCCCGCGCCCACGACAGCGAGCGGCTGCACGCACCGGGGCAGTGGAACCCCGCCCGCGCCCGGGGCTGGCTCGCGTTCCTCGCCCGCGAACTGGAACGCCACCGCACCGGAGAGTTCGCCTGGTGGCGGCTGAACCGGGCCAGGGCGGCACGGCTGCTCGCGATACCGACCCTGGTGGCCCTGTGCATCGTGCTCGCCGAGTCGATGATGGCCGTGGTGACGCGCGTGGAGGACACCTACAGCGACTCGCCCCAGCTGAACATCGAGATGTTCGACCGCAACTACCTGTTCGGCGCCGCCGTCATGGCCACCGGCATCCAGCTGACCACGCTCCAGTGGTACGGCGACCGCTTCTGGGAACCCCGTCGCAGGGCCAACCCCTTCAAGGCCGGTGCCGCACTGCGCTCCGCGACCCGGGCGGCCTCCGTGCGCCGCGCCCTGACCTCGCTCGCCATCCTCGTGGTGCCCGCCGCGTTCTTCCTGCTCACGGCACAGGGGATGTACCACAGCGAGGCGTTCACGGCTCAGGCCGTCCTCGGCTTCGTCCTCCCCGCGCTCGTGATGCTCGTCATCGCCGCGCCCGCCGACACGGTCGACGCGGCGACCCCGGACGAACTCCTGGCGGACGAGCGCCGCGCGGGCCTGCTCACCCTCGGCGTGGTCGCCCCGCTGATCGGCCTGGGCACCGGGGCGCACAGTCTGCTGACCGGGCACGGCACGGTCGACTTCTGGGTCGCCTTCGCCAAGGGCATGACGGGCGCGGTGATCGTCCTGGTCGCCGTCAGCCCCTGGTGCCTGTGGGTGGTCTCCAAGGCATGGCTGGCCGTGCTCGGCCGGGTGCCCTGGTCCCTCATGGAGTTCCTGCGGGACGCGTACGGCGGGGGACTGCTCCAGCGGTACGGCGGCACGTACCGGTTCCGGCACCTCAGACTGCAGGAACACCTGGCGGGGCGTCCGGCCGCCGTGCCCGCGGCGGCCCGGCCCCCGGCCGCCCCCACCGGGGCCGGTCCGCGGCAGCCGTTCACGGTGACGGGTCCCCAGCCGCATCGGCCGCACCGGCCGGACCGGCTGTCCGGGCTCCTCGACCGTCCGCCGCCGCTGCACGAACTGCGGGGCTACACCGTCGTGTCCAACGACCACGAGTACGTCGTCGACGCCCGTGACCGGCGTCTGCCGCTGGGGCACTGGCCGCTGTGCGGCCTGTTCATGGTGCTCTCGGCGGTGCGCATGGCCGCGACCGGCAACTGGGACAACGCGATGGGCTGGAGCAGCGTGCTGTTCTGGCCCGGCTTCGCGCTGTCCGTCAACGTGTTCGCGCTCCTGCTGCCGAAGATGCGCATGACCCTGCGGATCGACCACTGGGGGATCACCGTGTCGAAGGGGCGGCATCGAGCGGCGTACGCATGGGACGACGTCCTCGCTGTCCGCGTCCGGCAGGTGTACGTCCGGGGGCGCAACCAGCGGGTGTACGGGCCGCATGTGCGGTTGCGGCCGGGGGCGGTGGAGCCGCCGCGGTTGTTCCGGGGGCGGGACGGGTGGTTTCTCGTGATGGCGCTGCATGTGCGTGAGGCCATGCCGCCGGATCTAGCCGACGCATTCGCCCGCCTGTCCGGCGGCCGCTGGCATGCTTGAGCGTCCCGCCGCGTCCCGCCGCGTCCCGGTGGGGGCCGTTCGCGCAGTTCCCCGCGCCCCTGAAGAACCGTGTTCGTCTGCGGGACGGTGGGGGTGGGCCCAAACGATTGCGCCGTTCCCCGCGCTCCTGAATGTGCGGGCTGGTGGGGGTTGGCCGCGCCGTTCCCCGCGCCCCTCGGGGAGGGGCTGCGCCCCGTCCCACCCAGGGGCGCGGGGAACGGCGCAGTCTTTTGTCTTTGAGGAGCGCGGGGAACGGCGCGGTGCTTTGTCGTTTAGGGGCGCGGGGAACTGCGCAATCTTTTGGCTTTGAGCCGCACGCGGGACGCAGCGCCCGGCCCCGCTCCTTCAGGGGCGCGGGGAACTGCGCGACCGGCCACGACGGGCCGCACCGTCCGACCCGCGGTGCGGCCCCGTGGGGGCGGACCCCCGGGTGACTACTTGTTGTCGAGCAGGTTCTGGACCTTGCCCCGTATCTCGTCATCCGCCAAGCCGCGGATCGTGAGGGTCGTCCGGCGCCGCAGGACGTCGTCCGCCGTCTCCGCCCACTCGTTGTCGCGGGCGTACACGACCTGCGCCCAGATCTCGGGCGCGTCCTCGTGCACACGCTGCGCCAGCTCCGGGTTGTCCTCGGCCAGCCGCGCGATGTCGAAGGCCAGCGAGCCGTAGTGCGTCGCCAGGTGCTTGGCCGTGTCGGCGCCCATCCGTGGACCGGCCGCGGGGGTGTCGACCAGGAGCCGGTGCGCGACCGCGCGCGGGTTGGCGACACCCGGCAGCGGCAGCTTCTTCGGCAGCGCGGAGATCGGCTCGAAGTCCTCGCCGAGCGGCCGGCCCGGCAGTGACTCCAGCTGCTTCATGACGGTCCGGCCGATGTGCCGGAAGGTCGTCCACTTGCCGCCCGCGACGGACAGCATGCCGCCCCGGCCCTCGGTGACGACGGTCTCCCGCTTGGCCTTGGACGTGTCGCCGGGGCCGCCGGGCAGGACACGCAGACCCGCGAAGGAGTACGTGATCAGGTCACGGGTCAGCTGCTTGTCGCGGATCGAGAACGCGGCCTCGTCCAGGATCTGTGAGATGTCCTTCTCGGTGACCGAGACGTCCGCGGGGTCGCCCTCGTACTCCTCGTCGGTCGTGCCGAGCAGCAGCATGTCCTCCCAGGGGAGGGCGAAGGTGATGCGGTACTTGTCGATCGGCGTGGCCAGCGCGGCCTTCCAGGGGGAGGTGCGCTTGAGGACCAGGTGCGCGCCCTTGGAGAGGCGGATGGACGGCGCCGCGTTCTCGTCCTCCATCTTGCGCAGGTGGTCCACCCACGGCCCGGTCGCGTTCAGCACCAGGCGTGCCGACACGCCGAACTCGTCACCGGAGAGCGTGTCCTTCAGCTCGGCGCCGGTGACCCGGCCCCGGGTGAAGCGCAGACCGGTGACGGCCGCGTGGTTGAGCACGGTGGCACCCGACTCGACGGCCGCGCGGACCGTCATCAGGGCCATCCGGGAGTCGTTCATCTGGTCGTCGCCGTACACGGCCACGGCCTTCAGGTTGTCCGTACGCAGCTCGGGAACGTCCTGCGCGGCCTTCGACGGCGAGAGCAGGTGCCCCACGCCGTCACCGAAGGCCGACAGTGCCGAGTACGCGAAGACACCCGCGCCCAGCTTCGCCGCGCCGTGCGGCCCGCCCTTGTACACGGGGAGGTAGAACGTGAGCGGGTTCGCCAGGTGAGGGGCCACCTGACGGGAGACCGCACGGCGCTCGAAGTGGTTCTCCGCCACCAGCTTCACCGCGCCGGTCTGCAGATAGCGCAGACCGCCGTGGAGCAGCTTGGAGGAGGCGGAGGAGGTCGCGCCGGCGAAGTCGCCGGCGTCGACCAGGGCCACCCGCAGACCCGACTGCGCGGCATGCCAGGCGGTGGAGATGCCCAGGATTCCGCCACCGATCACCAGGAGGTCGTATGTCGACTTGGACAGCTGCTCCCGGGTCTCGGCGCGGCCCACTGCCTTCGCATGGAACGCGGCGGAGCCGTTGGCCGGGTGCGTCCCAAGAGCCGGGACACTCTGCAGGGTGGTCATTGCGAATTACTCCTCGTCAGCATCGTCTTCGAGCCAGCCCATGGTCCGCTCGACGGCCTTGAGCCAGCTCTTGTACTCACGGTCACGGGTCTCCGCGGCCATGTTCGGGGTCCATTCCGCGGCCCGCCGCCAGTTGGCGCGCAGGTCCTCGGTGTTCGTCCAGAAGCCGACGGCGAGGCCGGCGGCGTAGGCGGCGCCGAGGCAGGTGGTCTCGGCGACCATCGGACGCACCACGGGGGCGTCCAGGACGTCGGCCAGGGTCTGCATCAGCAGGTTGTTGGAGGTCATGCCGCCGTCGACCTTGAGGGCCGCCAGCTCGACGCCGGAGTCCTTGGTCATGGCGTCGCTGATCTCACGGGTCTGCCAGGCGGTGGCCTCCAGGACGGCGCGCGCGATGTGCGCCTTGGTGACGTACCGGGTCAGGCCGGTGATCACACCGCGGGCGTCGGGACGCCAGTACGGGGCGAACAGACCGGAGAAGGCCGGCACGAAGTACGCGCCGCCGTTGTCCTCGACCGACAGCGCGAGCGTCTCGATCTCGGCGGCGGACTTGATGAGGCCCATCTGGTCGCGCATCCACTGGACGAGCGAGCCGGTGACGGCGATGGAACCCTCGAGCGCGTAGACCGGCTTCTGGTCGCCGA
Source organism: Streptomyces sp. NPDC102514 (assembly GCF_055584525.1). Lineage (NCBI taxonomy): Bacteria > Bacillati > Actinomycetota > Actinomycetes > Kitasatosporales > Streptomycetaceae > Streptomyces > Streptomyces sp. NPDC102514. The sequence goes on along the minus strand of NZ_JBVJLW010000007.1, from coordinate 292,268 downwards.
TCTGGTAGCCGACGGTGGTCAGCAGGCCGCTGTACGAGTTGATGAGCTTGTCACCGGTGTTCATCAGCATGAACGTGCCGGTGCCGTACGTGGACTTGGCCTCGCCCTCGGCGAAACAGGTCTGGCCGAACAGGGCCGCCTGCTGGTCGCCGAGCGCGGAGGCGACCGGGATGCCGCCGAGCAGGTCGCCCAGCTTGCCGCCGGTGACCTCGCCGTACACCTCGGCGGAGGAGCGGATCTCGGGCAGCATGTTCAGCGGGACGCCGATGGACTCGGCGATCTTCTCGTCCCACTGCATGGTGTGCAGGTTCATCAGCATCGTGCGGGAGGCGTTGGTGACGTCGGTGACGTGCCGGCCGCCGTTCACACCGCCCGTCAGGTTCCAGATGACCCAGCTGTCCATGGTGCCGAAGAGGATGTCGCCGGCCTCGGCGCGCTCGCGCAGGCCCTCGACGTTGTCGAGCAGCCAGCGGGCCTTGGGACCGGCGAAGTACGAGGCGAGCGGCAGGCCGGTCTCGCGGCGGAAGCGGTCCTGGCCGACGTTGCGGCCGAGCTCCTTGCAGAGCGCGTCGGTGCGGGTGTCCTGCCAGACGAGGGCGTTGTGGACGGGCTCACCGGTGTTCTTGTCCCACAGCAGCGTCGTCTCGCGCTGGTTGGTGATGCCGATGGCCTTGATGTCTTCGCGGGTGATGCCGGCCTTCTCGACGGCCGAGGCGACGACCTCCTGGACGTTCGTCCAGATCTCGGTGGCGTTGTGCTCGACCCAGCCCGGCTTCGGGAAGATCTGCTCGTGCTCCTTCTGGTCGACGGAGACGATCCGGCCGTCCCGGTCGAAGACGATGCAGCGGCTGGACGTGGTGCCCTGGTCGATGGCGGCGATGAAGGGGCCGGCGGTGTGCGCGTCGGTCACGGTGTGCTCCTGAAAGTCCGTGGGTTCCGTGGGTGAGGGGCTGGCTTACGGCGTATTGCTTCCGGCTCCGGCCGACGTCCGTCCCGTACCGGACGGACGTCGGCGCCGAGCGGACGTACGGCTCCAAGCAAAGCTGTAAAGCTCTAGGCGAAGGCCACGTTGTAGATACCGGCGGCGATCGCTCCGCCGATCAGCGGTCCCACCACCGGGACCCAGGCGTAGCTCCAATCCGACCCGCCCTTGTTGGGCAGCGGCAGCAGGGCGTGCACGATGCGCGGGCCGAGGTCACGGACCGGGTTGATCGCGTACCCCGTCGGGCCACCGAGCGAGAGACCGATGCTGACGACCACGAAGGCGGTGATCAGCGCGCCCAGAGTGCCCAGACCCTTGCCGCTGTCGTTGAGCCCCTGGGTGAGGACGGCGAGCACCAGCACGATCGTGCCGATGACCTCCGTCGCGACGTTCTGCCAGGCGACCCTGACCTCCGGGCCGGTGGAGAAGACGCCGAGCACCGGGCCCGCCTTGGCCTCCCGTGCCTCCACGGACTTGACGTCCTGCGCACCGGGGCCGCCCACGATCTCGCGGTCGGTGAGGTGCGCCAGGAACTGTCCGTAGTACGCGACCCACACGAGCAGCGCGCCGATCATGGCGCCGAGGAGCTGGCCCGACCAATAGGTCAGGACGTTGCTCCAGTCGTCGTCCTTGATCGCGATGCCGAGGGTGACGGCCGGGTTCAGATGGGCACCGGAGAGGGGCGCCGAGATGTACACGGCGGTCATCACCGCGAAACCCCACCCGAAGGTGATGGCGAGCCACCCGGCGTTGCGTGCCTTGGAGGCCTTCAGCGTGACGGCGGCGCACACGCCACCGCCGAGCAGGATGAGTATGGCGGTACCTATGGTCTCGCCGATGAAGATGTCGGAGCTGGACACCCGCGACTCCTTTGTCCTTCGTCCAGGGGAAGGCGAACCCCGGGTCCCTCCGGTGGTTCGCGACCTCAGGTGAGGTCGTTGCCGGCCCTTGGCCTTGTCACACTCTAACGCGTATTGCCGGTAGGTGTTCGACAATGCCGACCGATGGACGGGAGTCTTGCTCTGCCAATACCACCTCGTCAAGGCCTCTGTTATCGAAAACACGATCGTTATTGATTGGTGTGACCTATCGATCATGGGAACGGCCGCACACCACGTGCGAGCAGGAACGTTCCATCGTCGGGGGAGCGCGAAGAAGGCCGGTACGTCGTCGACGTACCGGCCTTCTTCCCACAATCGCGGGCCCGGACTCAGAACCGCCCGGCGCCCAGGTCCCTCGACACCGAGCGGGCACAGTCGCGGACGGCGGCGATCAGCTCGGGACGCAGCCCGCCGTCCTTGTCGCAGACACGCTCCACCGCCCCCGTGACGCCCACCGCGCCGACGGGCATCCGCCGCTGGTTGTGGATCGGCGCCGCCACCGAGGCGACCCCCGTCCAGGTCTCCTCGACATCGGCCGCGTACCCGCGCGCGCGGGTCAGGTCCAGGACGTGCTCGAACGCCTCGGGCGCGCTGACCGTACGCGCCGTGAACTCCTCGCGCTCGGCCTCCAGGACCTCGCTGTGCGCCACCGGGTCGTACGCCGACAGGACCTTGCCCAGCGCCGTGGAGTGCAGGGGCTGCATGGCCCCGACCTCCAGCACCTGCCGGCTGTCGTCGGGCCTGAACACGTGGTGCACGATCAGTACGCCCTGCTGGTGCAGCACGCCCAGATAGACGCTCTCGCCGCTGGAGCGGGCCAGATCGTCGGTCCACACCAGGGCCCGCGCCCGCAGCTCGTGCACATCGAGATAGGTCGTCCCCAGGCGCAGCAGCTCAGCGCCCAGCTGGTAGCGCCCGGAGGGCCCGTCCTGCTCGACGAAACCCTCCTGCTGCAGTGTGCGCAGGATCCCGTGGGCCGTGCCCTTCGCCAGGCCCAGCGACGAGGCGATGTCCGACAGGCCGAGCCGTCGCTCCCCGCCTGCGAGCAGCCGCAGCATCGCGGCCGCCCGTTCGAGCGACTGGATGTTCCGTGCCATCGCCGTCGTGCCCTCCGTCCCCTTGGACCGTCGGTCGCCGCTTCGCTGCCACCGTTCGGCAATGTCGAACATTACCGCTCGCCGCCGACCTCCCGCTAATGGGTGGCCGTGATGAGTTGCGAACGCATCCAACCCGACACCGGGTACGGATCGCGCGTCCGTCCCGTGGACGCTCCCGCCCCTCCGGTGCCGCCGCGGGCTACCCTGACGGCGTGCGTCTTCCACAAGAAGCGCAAAGCCGACAGCCGTCGCACTCCAGGGAGCATCTTCCATGGCCTCGTTGCCGAACCCGTCCCTTCCGTCCGAGTCGGCCTACAGCCGGGCTCGAACCGACGCCCTCCGCGAGGCGCTCGCCACCCGCGTGGTGGTGGCCGACGGCGCGATGGGCACCATGCTCCAGGCACAGGACCCGACCCTTGAGGACTTCCAGAACCTTGAGGGCTGCAACGAGATCCTGAACCTCACCCGCCCCGACATCGTGCGCTCCGTCCACGAGGAATATTTCTCGGTGGGCGTCGACTGCGTCGAGACCAACACCTTCGGCGCCAACCACGCGGCCCTCGCCGAGTACGACATCGCCGAACGCGTCTACGAACTCTCCGAGTCCGGTGCCCGCATCGCCCGCGAGGTCGCCGACGAGTTCACCGCCTCCACCGGACAGCAGCGCTGGGTGCTCGGCTCCATGGGCCCCGGCACCAAGCTGCCGACCCTCGGCCACGCCCCGTACACGCTGCTGCGCGACGCCTACCAGCGGAACGCCGAGGGCATGATCGCCGGCGGCGCCGACGCGCTGCTCGTGGAGACCACCCAGGACCTGCTGCAGACCAAGGCGTCCGTGCTGGGCGCCCGCCGGGCCCTGGACACCCTCGGCGTGGACCTGCCGCTGATCGTCTCCGTGACCGTCGAGACCACCGGCACCATGCTCCTCGGCTCGGAGATCGGCGCCGCGCTCACCGCGCTGGAACCCCTCGGCATCGACATGATCGGCCTGAACTGCGCCACCGGGCCCGCCGAGATGAGCGAGCACCTGCGCTACCTGGCACGCCACTCCCGCATCCCGCTGTCCTGCATGCCGAACGCCGGCCTCCCGGTCCTGGGCAAGAACGGCGCCCACTACCCGCTGACCGCCCCCGAACTCGCCGACGCCCAGGAAACCTTCGTCACCGAGTACGGCCTCTCCCTGATCGGCGGCTGCTGCGGCACGACCCCCGAGCATCTGCGCCAGGTCGTCGAGCGCGTACGGAACCTGACCCCGGCCCCGCGCAACCCGCGCCCCGAGCCCGGCGCCGCCTCGCTCTACCAGACCGTGCCGTTCCGCCAGGACACCGCGTACATGGCGATCGGCGAGCGCACCAACGCCAACGGCTCCAAGAAGTTCCGCGAGGCCATGCTGGAGGCCCGCTGGGACGACTGCGTCGAGATCGCCCGGGACCAGATCCGCGAGGGCGCCCACATGCTCGACCTGTGCGTCGACTACGTGGGCCGCGACGGCGTCGCCGACATGCAGGAACTGGCAGGCCGCTTCGCCACCGCCTCCACCCTGCCGATCGTCCTGGACTCCACCGAGGTCGACGTCATCCGCGCCGGCCTGGAGAAGCTCGGCGGGCGCGCGGTCATCAACTCCGTCAACTACGAGGACGGCGACGGCCCCGACTCGCGCTTCGCGAAGGTCACCCGGCTCGCCCAGGAACACGGCGCCGCGATCATCGCCCTCACCATCGACGAAGAGGGCCAGGCGCGCACCCCAGAGCACAAGGTCGCGATCGCCGAGCGGCTCATCGACGACCTCACCGGCAACTGGGGCATCCACGAGTCGGACATCCTCATCGACACCCTGACCTTCACCATCTGCACCGGCCAGGAGGAGTCCCGGGGCGACGGCGTCGCCACCATCGAGGCGATCCGCCGGCTCAAGCAGCGCCACCCCGACGTCCAGACCACCCTCGGCCTGTCGAACATCTCCTTCGGCCTCAACCCGGCCGCGCGCGTCCTGCTCAACTCGGTCTTCCTCGACGAGTGCGTCAAGGCCGGCCTCGACTCGGCGATCGTGCACGCCTCGAAGATCCTGCCGATCGCCCGCTTCACCGAGGAGGAGGTCGCCACCGCCCTCGACCTCATCCACGACCGCCGCCGCGAGGGCTACGACCCGCTGCAGAAGCTGATGGCCCTCTTCGAGGGCGCCACCACCAAGTCCCTCAAGGCCGGCCGCGCCGAGGAACTGGCGGCACTGCCCCTGGACGAGCGGCTCAAGCGGCGCATCATCGACGGCGAGAAGAACGGCCTCGAACAGGACCTGGACGACGCCCTGAAGGAGCGCCCGGCCCTCGACATCGTCAACGAGACCCTCCTGGACGGCATGAAGGTCGTCGGCGAACTGTTCGGTTCCGGCCAGATGCAGCTGCCGTTCGTGCTCCAGTCCGCAGAGGTCATGAAGACCGCGGTGGCCCACCTGGAGCCGCACATGGAGAAGACCGACGACGACGGCAAGGGCACCATCGTGCTCGCCACCGTCCGCGGAGACGTCCACGACATCGGCAAGAACCTCGTCGACATCATCCTGTCCAACAACGGCTACACCGTCGTCAACCTCGGCATCAAGCAGCCCGTCTCCGCGATCCTGGAGGCCGCCCAGGAACACCGCGCCGACGTCATCGGCATGTCGGGGCTCCTGGTCAAGTCCACGGTGATCATGAAGGAGAACCTGGAGGAGCTCAACCAGCGCAAGATGGCCGCCGACTACCCGGTCATCCTCGGCGGCGCCGCCCTTACCCGCGCCTACGTCGAGCAGGACCTCCACGAGATCTACGAGGGCGAGGTCCGCTACGCCCGCGACGCGTTCGAGGGCCTGCGCCTGATGGACGCGCTCATCGCGGTCAAGCGCGGCGTACCCGGAGCCACCCTGCCGGAGCTGAAGCAGCGCAGGGTGCGGGCCACCGCCCGGACGGTCGTCGAGGAACGCCCGGAGGAGGGCGCGGCCCGCTCGGACGTGGCCGTCGACAACCCGGTCCCCGCCCCGCCCTTCTGGGGCACCCGCGTCATCAAGGGCATCCAGCTCAAGGAGTACGCGTCCTGGCTCGACGAGGGCGCGCTGTTCAAGGGCCAGTGGGGCCTCAAGCAGGCCCGCTCGGGCGACGGGCCGACGTACGAGGAGCTGGTGGAGACGGAGGGCAGGCCGCGGCTGCGCGGTCTCCTGGACCAGCTGCAGACGGGCAACCTCCTCGAAGCGGCGGTCGTATACGGCTACTTCCCGTGCGTCTCCAAGGACGACGACCTGATCCTCCTGGACGACCAGGGCAACGAACGCACCCGCTTCACCTTCCCGCGCCAGCGCCGTGGCCGCCGGCTGTGCCTGGCCGACTTCTTCCGCCCGGAGGAGTCCGGCGAGACGGACGTCGTCGGCCTCCAGGTCGTCACCGTCGGCTCCCGGATCGGCGAGGAGACGGCGAAGCTCTTCGAGGCGAACTCCTACCGCGACTACCTCGAACTGCACGGCCTGTCCGTCCAGCTGGCCGAGGCGCTGGCCGAGTACTGGCACGCGCGCGTGCGCTCCGAACTCGGCTTCGCGGGCGACGACCCGGCCGAGATGGAGGACATGTTCGCGCTCAAGTACCGCGGCGCCCGCTTCTCCCTCGGCTACGGCGCCTGCCCCGACCTGGAGGACCGGGCCAAGATCGCCCGCCTCCTGGAGCCGGAGCGCATCGGCGTCCACCTCTCGGAGGAGTTCCAACTCCACCCGGAACAGTCCACGGACGCGATCGTGATCCACCATCCGGAAGCGAAGTACTTCAACGCCCGTTGAGAACTTCTTGAGGAGCACGACAAACGGGTGCGGGCCCGGTGGGGGCGTGCCGCGCAGTTCCCCGCGCCCCTCAGGGAGGGGCTGCGCCCCGTCCCACTCAGGGGCGCGGGGAACTGCGCAGTCTTTTGGCTTTTAGGGGCGCGGGGAACTGCGCGAGCAACCACGACGCACCGTCAGCCGACGACGCACCCCCACGCACCAGCCCCGCAATACCAACAGGCGCCGGCGCGAGCGTGGACGTACACTGGTCGGTCCAGCGCAGGCCGGCTCCCCAGGAGGGAGCCGGCCTTCTCGTCCCTTAAACGGAGGTGCGCCTATGACCAGTACGGTCCCCCCACCAGGCACCCGTACAGCCGAAAGCTCCACCCTCCAGGCAGTTCTCCTGGACATGGACGGAACCCTCGTCGACACGGAGGGCTTCTGGTGGGACGCCGAGGTGGAGGTCTTCGCCCAGCTCGGCCACCGGCTGGACGACGCCTGGCGCCACGTGGTGGTCGGCGGCCCCATGACCCGCAGCGCCGGCTTCCTCATCGAAGCCACCGGCGCGACGATCACCCTCTCCGAACTCACCGTGCTGCTGAACGACGGGTTCGAGAACCGCATCGCCCGCTCCCTCCCGCTGATGCCCGGCGCCGCGAGACTCCTGGCCGAGCTGGCCGCGCACGGCGTCCCCACCGCGCTGGTCTCCGCCTCGCACCGCCGCATCATCGACCGCGTCCTGCTCTCGCTCGGCGCGCGGAACTTCACCCTGACCGTCGCCGGGGACGAGGTGGAACGCACCAAGCCGTTCCCCGACCCGTATCTGATCGCGGCGGCCGGGCTCGGCGCGGATCCGGCCAGGTGCGCGGTCATCGAGGACACCGCGACGGGCGTGGCGGCCGCCGAGGCGGCGGGCTGCCAGGTCGTGGCCGTACCCTCCGTGGCACCGATCGCCCCGACTGCCGGAAGGACCGTCGTACGATCCCTCGAACAGGTCGACCTGCCTTTTCTCCGGGGCCTGATGACGGAAAAGCGCTAATCGTTCACCCACGGTGCACGCGTGAATGCGGAAAAACTGCGTGGTCACTGCATCGAGTTAATTCGATCATCGGCCGCGCGCCTCGGATGGCCGAATTCCGGTACTCTCACACACAGTTGAAGGTGTGACGTTCGCCACTGCCGAGGGGGTCGACAAGAGGCTCCCGGTGTGTCTGACGAGCCATTGTGGGGGTCATGTGCGCGCCCTTGTGTCCTGATTCGTGGAAACCTGTACGAATCCTTCCACTGTCGGGTTTTCGGTGCGTCCACAGCCGGTCTCGCAGCGTGATGGGAACTCAACTCCGGTACCTGCGAACCGTCCTGCCGGTCCCGACTAATCTCATCGCGAGAACATCGCCGTAACCCCCGTGTACCCGACCGCAACACCCCGGCATGCCGGGCCCGCGGGATCGACAGCTCTGGAGAACTTCGAGCATGAACCGTAAGCCTTTGGTGCTGCCGGCCGCGATCGGTCTGCTCGCCTCTGTCCTCGCCGCGTGCGGCGGTTCCGACAGTGGAGGCGACGGCGGCGACGCAATCGTCGTCGGTACCACCGACCGGTTCACCGCCTCGAAGGAGGCACCGGCCCCGTTCGACCCGGCCTACGCGTACGACGTCGGCGCCTGGAACGTGCTGCGCCAGACGGTCCAGACCCTCATGGCCATGCCCAACGGCGGCGGCGACCCCACTCCGGAGGCCGCCGAGGAGTGCGGATTCACCGACTCCGGCAACGAGCGGTACGCCTGCACGCTGCGCAAGGACCTCAAGTTCTCCAACGGTGACCCCGTCACCGCCGAGGACGTGAAGTTCTCCATCGACCGCGCGCTGCAGATCAAGGCCGACACGGGCGTCTTCGCCCTGCTGTCGACCGTCGACGCCGTCGAGACCAAGGGCGACCGCGAGGTGATCTTCCACCTCAACAGCGCCGACGCCACCTTCCCGTTCAAGCTGTCCACGCCGGTCGCGGGCATCCTGAACCCCAAGGACTACGCCAAGAACAAGCTGCGGGACGGCTTCGACGTCAGCGGCTCGGGCCCGTACAGCCTCAAGGCCGAGACCAAGGGCGACGACGTCACCAAGGTCGTCTTCACCAAGAACCCGTATTACCAGGGGATCTCGGACGTCAAGAACGACAAGGTCGAGCTGCGGTCCTTCGAGGACACGGACTCGATGGGCGCCGCGATCGACAAGGGCGACATCGACATGATGACCCGCACCATGTCGCCCGAGCAGATCAAGAAGCTGCAGAACGCCAAGGACAGCAAGATCGATGTGATCGAGCAGCCCGGCCTCGAGATCCGCTACATCGGCTTCGACGTCGAGAAGCCGTCCCTGGAGGACAAGGCCGTCCGCCAGGCGATCGCCCACATCGTCAACCGCGGCGAACTGACCTCCAAGGTGTACGGCACCGGCGCCGACCCGCTGTACTCCATGGTCCCGGCCACCGTCACCGGCCACGCCAACTCGTTCTTCAACGAGTACGGCGAGCCCGACGTCACCGCGGCCAAGAACCTCCTCGCCGCGGCGAACGTCACCACGCCGGTGAAGTTCACGATGAACTACACGACGGACCACTACGGACCCGCCACCAAGACCGAGTTCGAGACGCTGCAGAAGCAGCTCAACGACACGGGCCTCTTCGACGTGGACATCAAGGGCGAGAAGTGGGACACCTACCGTCCCAAGCAGCGTGAGGGCAAGTTCGCGGCGTACGGCATGGGCTGGTTCCCCGACTTCCCGGACGCGGAGACCTTCCTCACGCCGTTCCTGGACAAGGACAACACCATCGCGTCGCCGTACGTGAACAAGCGCATCCGGGAGAACCTGATCCCGGAGTCCCGCCGCGAGGCCGACCGCCTCAGCGCCTCGAAGAGCATCGAGGAGATCCAGACCATCGTCGCCAAGGACGTCCCGCTCCTGCCCCTGTGGCAGGGCAAGCAGTACGTCGCCGTACGGGACGACATCACCGGCGCCGAGTACGCGCTCAACTCGTCGGCCACGCTGCAGCTGTGGGAGCTGGGCCGCGGAGTCGGCAGCGACTGACGACCGGCACATGAGAACGGCCGCCCCCTTCCAGAAGGGGGCGGCCGTTCCTGTTGTGCCGCCGGAACCGTTTTCGGCCATCACCGCGGGCCGCGCACGGTCACTGCGCGCCGGGACGCACCAGACCGCTCTCGTACGCGTACACCGCGGCCTGCACCCGGTCCCGCAGCCCCAGCTTGGTCAGGACGTGGCCCACATGCGTCTTGACCGTGGTCTCGCTGACGAACAGATCGGCGGCGATCTCCGCGTTCGACAACCCGCGGGCCACCAGCTTCAACACCTCGACCTCACGCTCGGTCAGCGTGTGCAGGGTGTCCGGCACCGGCTCGTCGCCCGAGGGCAGATGACCCGCGTACTTGTCGAGCAGCCGGCGGGTGATGCTCGGTGCCAGCATCGCCTCGCCCGCCGCCACCACCCGGATCGCCTGCACCAACTCGTTGGCCGGGGCGTCCTTCAGCAGGAAACCGCTGGCGCCGGCCCGCAGGGCCTCCACCACGTACTCGTCGAGATCGAAGGTCGTCAGCACCAGCACCTTCGCCGGACCGTCCCGGCCGGGACCGGTGATCTGACGGGTCGCCTCGACCCCGTCCATCCTCGGCATACGGATGTCCATCAGAACCACATCGGGCTGCAGGGCACGAACCTGATCGATCGCCTGGAGACCGTCACCGGCCTCGCCGACGACCGCGATGTCCTGCTCCGCCTCCAGAATCATCCGGAAGCCGGTGCGCAGCAGCGGCTGGTCGTCGACCAGTAGGACGCGGATGGCCACGTAAGTCTCCTTCGCTAGTCCGGCCCCATTCTGCCCTGCGACGGTCACCCGCCACGCCCTCGGGGCACGCCGGCCGCCCCACGCTCAGACCGCGTCGGACCCGGGAGCACGCACCGGCAGCGGATACGGCGGGGGAGTACCGCCGAATTCCGGACAGACCGCCCGGTGATCGCACCAGCCGCACAGCTTCGTGGGCCGCGGACGCCAGTCACCGGTCTCCGTCGCGAGCCGGATCGCCTCCCACAACGAGTGCAACTTCCGCTCCACACGCTCCAGATCGGCCGGCACCGGGTCGTACGTGAGCACGTCACCACTGCCCAGATAGACCAGCTGCAGACGGCGCGGGACGACCTGTTTCAGCCGCCACACCACCAGGGCGTAGAACTTCATCTGGAACAGGGCGCCCTCCGCGTACTCCGGACGCGGGGCCTTGCCCGTCTTGTAGTCGACGATCCGCACCTCACCCGAGGGCGCCACGTCCACCCGGTCGATGATGCCCCGCAGCTTCAGACCCGAGTCGAGCTGCGCCTCCACGAACAGCTCGCGCTCCGCCGGCTCCAGACGGGTCGGGTCCTCCAGGGTGAACCAGCGCTCGACCAGCCGCTCCGCCTCACCGAGCCAGCGCGTCAGCTTCTCGCCGGCCGTCTGCTCGTCGGAGTCCGCGAACAACTCGGCCAGCTCCGGCTTCGCCTCCCGCAGCCGGTCCCACTGACCGGGGATCAGCGACTTGGCGCGCGGCGCCGTCCGCTCGGTGGCCGGAGCGTCGAAGAGCCGCTCCAGCACCGCGTGCACCAGCGTCCCGCGGGTCGCCGCCTCACTCGGCTTCTCGGGCAGCTTGTCGATCACCCGGAAGCGGTACAGCAAAGGACACTGCATGAAGTCCCCGGCCCGCGACGGCGACAACGAGGTCGGAGGCGCGGGCTCCCGCACCCGCCCGGACGACCCGCCCGACCCGGTGACGGCGTCCGCGGGCCGGGGCACCACGGCTCCGGCCGGTCCGGCAGGGGAGGCCGCGGGCGGCGCGGCCACGACGTCGGACAGCTGGACCGCATCGCCCGCCGGTACGGCTTCGGAGCCGTCCCGCGCGACGCCGTCGGTGCTGGTTTCCATGACGACAGACCTTACGGCTCGCCACTGACACCACGACACACGGTGACCTGCGTGCCATGCGCCCGCCCGGGAAACGGAGGGGGTGCCGGGGCCGAACACGCCGCGACGGCCGCATACCATCGACCACAAGACCTCTCGCGTGCATGATCGCGAGCGGGACACGCGTCGAACGAGGGGACATCGTGGACGAGAGCGGCGGGAGCGGGCAGCCGCGTTCCGGCACCGACGAGGCGGACGAGCGCCGCACGGGTCGGCCGCGACCCGGTGACCCGGCGACCACGACGGCCCGGCCGCCCTCCGACCAGCAGCCGCACGACGCCGCCACCCCGGCCGCACCGGAGAAGGCAGCCGACGCGGCCCACCCCGAAGCGGCCGACGGCCAGGACGGCGAAGAGCGGCCCCCCGCACCGCCCACCGACAAGAGCGACCACGCTGCTCCCGCTCCCGCCCCGGCTCCCACTCCGGCCCCGGCGGACACGCGAAGCGACAGCCACACGCCCGAACAGCCGCACCCCACCCACAGGTCCGAGGCCCACACCCCCGCGCCGCCCGGCGGCAAGAAGGGCAGGAAGGGCCCCGCCCCCAAGCGGGCCAAGGAACCCGGCGGCGGTCTCCTCATGGGACGCCCCTTCGGCGTACCCGTGTACGTCGCACCCAGCTGGTTCCTCGTCGCCGCACTCATCACCTGGGTCTTCGGCGGCCAGCTCGAACGCGTCCTGCCCGAACTGGGCATGGCCCGCTACCTCGTCTCCCTGTTCTTCGCGGTCGCCTTCTACGCCTCCGTGCTCGTCCACGAACTGGCGCACACGGTCGCCGCCCTGCGCTTCAAGCTGCCCGTACGCCGGATCCAGCTGCAGTTCTTCGGCGGCGTCTCCGAGATCGAGAAGGAGTCCGAGACACCCGGACGCGAGTTCGTCCTCGCCTTCGTCGGCCCCCTGCTCTCCCTCATCCTCGGCGGCGTCTTCTACCTCGCCCTCCAGACCGTCGAACCCGGCACCGTCCCCGGCGTCCTGCTGGGCGGCCTGATGATCTCCAACCTGATCGTCGCCGCGTTCAACCTCCTCCCCGGCCTGCCCCTCGACGGCGGCCGCATGCTCCGGGCCGTCGTCTGGAAGATCACCGGCAAACCCATGAGCGGCACCATCGCCGCCGCCTGGGTCGGCCGCGCCCTCGCGATCTCCGTACTCATCGGACTGCCCCTGCTCACCCACTCCGGCGGCCTCGGCACCGAAGCCCAGGACATCGGCGGCATGGACACCGTCATGGACGCCCTGCTCGCCGCGATCCTCGCCGGAATCATCTGGACCGGCGCCGGAAACAGCCTCCGCGTCGCCCGACTGCGCGAACACCTGCCCGAGCTGAGGGCCCGCGCCCTCACCCGGCGCGCGGTCCCCGTCGAGACCCACACCCCGCTCTCCGAAGCACTGCGCCGCGCCAACGAGGCCGGCGCACGCGCCCTGGTCGTCGTGGACGCCGACGGCGACCCCCTCTCCCTCGTCCGCGAGGCCGCCATCGTCGGCGTACCGGAACACCGCCGCCCCTGGGTCGCCGTCAGCGGACTCGCCCAGGACCTCACCGACGGCATGCGCGTCTCCGCCGAACTCGCCGGCGAGGACCTCCTGGAAGTCCTGCGCGCCACCCCGGCCACCGAATACCTCGTGGTCGAGGACTCCGGAGAGATCTACGGAGTCCTCTCAGCGGCGGACGTGGAGAAGGCCTTCGTCAAGGCCATGGCCCGCCCCAGCTGAGCGCCCGCAGGGGCGCGGGGAACCGCGCGCTCAGCCACGAAGCACCCGCAGCGAGCCACGCACCCGAGCACACCCGGACAGTGGTCGGACCCCGCCCCGGAGGCGGGTAGGCTGGCGCACATGTCCGAACCGACCGGTGCCGCCCGCCGACGCGGGCCCTTCAAGGTCGGGGACCAGGTACAGCTGACCGACCCCAAGGGCCGCCACTACACGTTCACGCTCGAAGCAGGGAAGAACTTCCACACCCACAAGGGTTCCTTCCCGCACGACGAGCTGATCGGCGCACCCGAGGGCAGCGTTGTCCGCACCACGGGGAACGTCGCCTATCTGGCGCTGCGCCCCCTGCTCCCCGACTACGTCCTGTCCATGCCCCGCGGCGCCGCCGTGGTCTACCCCAAGGACGCGGGGCAGATCCTGGCCTTCGCCGACATCTTCCCCGGCGCACGCGTCGTCGAAGCCGGCGTGGGCTCCGGCTCGCTCAGCACCTTCCTGCTCCGCGCCGTCGGCGACCAGGGCATGCTCCACTCGTACGAGCGCCGCGAGGACTTCGCCGAGATCGCCCAGCAGAACGTGGAGCGCTACTTCGGCGGCCCCCACCCCGCCTGGCAGCTCACCGTCGGCGACCTCCAGGACAACCTCTCGGACACCGAGGTCGACCGCGTCGTCCTCGACATGCTCGCCCCCTGGGAGTGCCTGGAAGCCGTCTCCAAGGCACTCGTCCCCGGCGGCATCGTCTGCTGCTACGTCGCGACCACCACCCAGCTCGCCCGGACCGTCGAGTCCATCCGCGAGATCGGCTGCTTCAACGAGCCGAGCGCCTGGGAGTCCATGGTCCGCAACTGGCACATCGAGGGCCTGGCCGTCCGCCCCGACCACCGGATGATCGGCCACACCGGCTTCCTGCTCACCGCCCGCCGCCTCGCGGACGGCGTCGAACCGCCCATGCGCCGCCGCCGCCCCTCCAAGGGCGCCTACGGCGACGACTACACCGGCCCCAACGCCGACGGCGGAGCCCCCGGCCGCTGACGCGGCCCCGTGCCGCACACAACGCGCAAACACCGTGGCCGAGTTCCCGAGGACCCCTCGGAACTCGGCCACAGCGCATTCCCCTTGACGTTCCGCCAGTACCGTCCACCCCACCGTTCCCTCGCGGTGTGACGTGTGGCACCATTCTGGCCACCCCACCGGCACAGCCCTCACAGGAGACACTTCCTAGTGCAGCACTCCGCCGTCCCGGAACTGGCCCACACCCACACCCGCCCGATCCACTGGGTCGCCACGGCGGCAGCGCTCGCCGCGGTCGTCGCGGCCTCCGGCTTCCTCCAGCCCGACAAGGCCACGGCCGCCCAGCACGGCATCGAGGCCAAGGGCGCCCCCGCGGCCGCGACGCCCCCCGACCCCGCCCACGCCGACTACCCCCTGGACTGCGGCCCCGCGAAGGTCCTCGTCCAGAAGAAGGCCTCCGGCGACCTCGACGGCGACGGCCTCCCCGAGACGGTCGCCGTCGTCCGCTGCGACGCGGGATCCGGCACCCCGCCCAGCGGCGTCTACGTCCTCACCAAGACCGAGGACACCCCGAAAGCCAAAGCCAGAGTCGTCGCCACCCTCGTGGACCCCAAGGAGCGACTCTCCGTCAAGGACTTCGCCGTCCGCGACGCCGCCGTCACCGCGACCCTGCTCGGCTACTCCTCGCCCGACGTACCCAGTTGCTGCCCCGACGTGAACGAGAGCGCCAAGTGGCAGTGGAAGAACGGCGCCTTCGTACGCTCGACACCACCCGCGGCCCGCAGTATGTGAGACCGGGACACCGCAGCGGCTGAGCCCGCCCATGTGAGAAGAAAGACAACCAGGAGGACCCGGGCACCCGCGTCACGCGAGGTGCCCGCACACTCACTCCGCGTCGGGACCGTAGACCTCGACACTGTCCGACACACGGCGTACATGGATGCAGTCGCCCGGACACTCCTTCGCGGAGTCGGCGACATCACGCAGAAGCGTCAGCGGTACGGGCGTTGTCGCACCCGGAGTCTGCAGAAGCTCGTCACCCGGGCTCTTCACATAGGCCAGCCCGTCGATGTCCAGTTCGAACACCTCGGGCGCGTACTGGGCGCAGATCCCGTCGCCGGTGCACAGATCCTGGTCGATCCAGACCTCAAGCGCCTCGCCGTCGACTCCGGCCTCCTGCTGCACGGTCATTTCTCCTGCCGTTTCCTGCGCAGAGCGGCCCGAAGACGGGGAATCGCGCCAGCTCTGACGGGTGTTGAACACTTCGACCCTACCTCCGTCGGCTTCCCGAGCATGTTCGGTGGGTATTCCACTGGCGTGAGGGAGAGCGCAAGGGTGAAGATCGGACACACCCCGACAGTCTTTTGATCTAGGGGTTTCAATCGACACCCACCCAGGTAGGGTCTGGAAGCGTCCAGCTCCCCTTGGAGGAGGTGAGGACCGTGGCAGCCCACGACGACGACATGAACCGCGGCATCCGCCCGGGACGAGGGTCCGACGACCCGTCCGGGCAGATTGCCTACCTTGAGCAGGAGATCGCCGTCCTGCGACGCAAGCTCGCCGACTCTCCGCGACACACGAGGATTCTCGAAGAGCGGATCGTCGAGCTGCAGACCAACCTGGCCGGCGTGTCCGCGCAGAACGAGCGGCTGGCCAACACCCTCCGAGAGGCCCGCGACCAGATCGTGGCACTCAAGGAGGAAGTCGACCGGCTCGCACAGCCGCCGGCCGGCTTCGGAGTCTTCCTCGCAGCGAACGAGGACGGCACCGCCGACATCTTCACCGGCGGCCGCAAACTCCGGGTGAACGTCAGCCCCAGCGTCGAACTCGAAGAGCTCCGACGCGGCCAGGAACTGATGCTCAACGAAGCTCTCAACGTGGTCGAGGCCATGGAGTACGAGAGCGTCGGCGACATCGTCACCCTCAAGGAGATCCTTGAGGACGGCGAGCGCGCCCTCGTACAGGGCCACACCGACGAGGAACGGGTGGTACGGCTCGCCGAACCACTCCTGGACGTAGTCATCCGTCCGGGCGACGCCCTCCTCCTCGAACCCCGCTCCGGCTACGTCTACGAGGTCGTGCCCAAGAGCGAGGTCGAAGAACTCGTCCTCGAAGAGGTCCCCGACATCGGCTACGAGCAGATCGGCGGTCTGGGCGGCCAGATCGAAATGATCCGCGACGCGGTCGAGCTCCCCTACCTCTACCCCGACCTGTTCAAGGAGCACGAACTGCGCCCACCCAAGGGCGTACTCCTCTACGGGCCCCCCGGATGCGGCAAGACACTCATCGCCAAGGCCGTCGCCAACTCACTGGCCAAAAAGGTCGCGGAAGTGACCGGCCAGGCCACCGGCAAGAGCTTCTTCCTCAACATCAAGGGCCCCGAACTCCTCAACAAGTACGTCGGCGAGACCGAGCGGCAGATCCGCCTCGTCTTCCAGCGCGCCCGTGAGAAGGCCAGCGAGGGCACCCCCGTCATCGTCTTCTTCGACGAGATGGAATCCCTCTTCCGCACCCGCGGATCCGGCGTCAGCTCGGACGTGGAGAACACCATCGTCCCCCAGCTGCTCGCTGAGATCGACGGCGTGGAAGGCCTGCAGAACGTCGTGGTCATCGGCGCCTCCAACCGCGAGGACATGATCGACCCCGCCATCCTGCGCCCCGGCCGCCTCGACGTGAAGATCAAGATCGAGCGTCCGGACGCCGAAGCGGCCAAGGACATCTTCGCCAAGTACCTCACCGAGCGCCTTCCGCTGCACCCCGACGACGTCGGAGAGCACGGAGGCAGCAAGAGCACCACCGTCCAGAGCATGATCCAGACCGCCGTCGAGCACATGTACACCGAGTCCGAGGAAAACCGCTTCCTCGAAGTCACGTACGCCAACGGCGACAAGGAAGTCCTCTACTTCAAGGACTTCAACTCCGGCGCCATGATCGAGAACATCGTCGGCCGCGCCAAGAAGATGGCGATCAAGGACTTCCTCGAACACACCCAGAAGGGCCTGCGGGTCTCCCACCTGCTCCAGGCCTGCGTGGACGAGTTCAAGGAGAACGAGGACCTGCCGAACACCACCAACCCGGACGACTGGGCCCGCATCTCCGGAAAGAAGGGCGAACGGATCGTTTACATCCGGACACTCATCACCGGAAAGCAGGGCGCGGACACCGGACGCTCCATCGACACGGTGGCGAACACCGGTCAGTACCTGTAAAAGACAGGGTGGCTGCGGGTGCCCTCACCGGGTACCCGCAGCCAACTGTTTTCCAGGGCACAGCTGGAGCTGAGCAATGACGCAAATGATCTCCCCACCAGCGCAAAGGCGCTCTAGGCTCTTCGGTACCGCCGAGTCGCGCAGTGCGGGGACGGGCACCGCACACGCACCGGAGCGCCAGCGGTACTTGAGCGGCGTCCCCGACCGAGGACGCCGCCGGGCAAGGAGGGCCGCATGACCGTACGGCGAGTAATGGGCATCGAGACGGAGTACGGGATCTCCGTCCCCGGCCACCCCAACGCCAATGCCATGCTCACCTCGTCCCAGATCGTCAACGCCTACGCGGCGGCGATGCACCGGGCCCGGCGGGCCCGCTGGGACTTCGAGGAGGAGAACCCGCTGCGGGACGCGCGGGGCTTCGACCTCGCCCGCGAAGCCGCCGACTCCAGTCAGCTCACCGACGAGGACATCGGCCTCGCCAATGTCATCCTCACCAACGGGGCACGGCTGTACGTCGACCACGCACACCCCGAATACAGCTCCCCCGAAGTGACCAACCCACTGGACGCCGTCCTGTGGGACAAGGCCGGCGAACGCATCATGGCGGAGGCCGCCGAGCGCGCCGCCCAGCTCCCCGGCGCCCAGCCGATCCACCTCTACAAGAACAACACCGACAACAAGGGCGCCTCCTACGGCACGCACGAGAACTACCTGATGAAGCGGGAGACCCCCTTCTCGGACATCGTGCGCCACCTCACGCCGTTCTTCGTCTCCCGTCAGGTCGTCACCGGAGCGGGCCGCGTCGGCATCGGTCAGGACGGACACGAACACGGCTTCCAGCTCAGCCAGCGCGCCGACTACTTCGAGGTCGAGGTGGGCCTCGAAACCACCCTCAAGCGCCCCATCATCAACACCCGCGACGAGCCGCACGCGGACGCCGAGAAATACCGCCGCCTGCACGTGATCATCGGCGACGCGAACCTCTCCGAGATCTCGACCTACCTCAAGCTCGGCACCACCGCCCTCGTCCTGTCCATGATCGAGGACGGCTTCATCGCCGTGGACCTCGCCGTCGACCAGCCCGTGCGCACCCTGCACCAGGTCTCGCACGACCCCACCCTCAAGCGACTGATCACCCTCCGCAGCGGCCGGACACTCACCGCGGTCCAGCTCCAGATGGAGTACTTCGAACTGGCGCGCAAGTACGTCGAGGAGCGCTACGGGGCCGACGCGGACGAGCAGACCAAGGACGTGCTGACCCGCTGGGAGGACGTCCTGGGCCGGCTGGAGACCGACCCGATGAGCCTGTCGGGCGAGCTGGACTGGGTGGCCAAGCGGGAACTCATGGAGGGCTACCGGCGCCGTGACGACCTCGACTGGGACGCCGCCCGGCTGCACCTGGTCGACCTCCAGTACGCCGACGTACGGCCCGACAAGGGCCTCTACAACCGCCTGGTGGCCCGCGGCCGCATCAAGCGGCTGCTGGACGAGACGGGCGTCGAGCGGGCCGAGACGAAGCCGCCGGAGGACACCCGCGCGTACTTCCGCGGGCGCTGCCTCGAACAGTACGCGGACGACGTCGCGGCGGCCTCCTGGGACTCGGTGATCTTCGATCTGCCGGGCCGGGACTCGCTCCAGCGCGTTCCAACCCTGGAGCCGCTTCGCGGAACGCGTAATCACGTGAAAGAGCTTCTCGACCGCTGTCGGACGGCAGAAGACCTGGTCAAGGTCCTGTCGGGCAACTGAAACGACCACCGGGCCGATCCGGCCCGACAGGGTGGAAAAGCCCCAGTCCGGGAATCATCGAGGTGGTTCCCGGACGTTGTGGCAACTGTGGGGCCGATGTCGGACCCTGCTTGTAGGGTCTGATCAAGAACGTCGAAACCGAGCGGGGTGAGGGTTATGGCGACCAAGGACACCGGCGGCGGACAGCAGAAGGCGACGCGCGAGACCGAGCAGGTCGAGGAAGCGCCCGAGGCACAGGCATCGGAGGACCTCAAGGAACGCCAGGAGAAACTGAGCGACGATGTCGACTCGGTCCTGGACGAAATTGACGACGTACTAGAGGAAAATGCAGAGGACTTCGTTCGAAGTTTCGTGCAAAAAGGCGGAGAATAAAGGCCGATCGGCTAGCTTGCCTTCGAAGTGAAGGTGCGGGAGATGGCGGGAAGGCTGCCGGAGAAGCGGTGCACGGGCTGCGAGAGGGTTCTCCCTCTCGCTGCCTTTGCACGGGACAGGAACCGACTCGATGGCCTTCAGGTGCGATGCAAGGAGTGCGTCGCCGAATACGGCGCAGCGCACTACCGCCGTCGTCGCGAGGCTGAAGGAAAAGCAGTCCGAGAAAAGGTGGATGTTCCGGCTGGGCACAAGCTGTGCCGGACGTGCGGCGAGATCAAACCGCACGGTGAGTGGCACCGCAACGCGTCTGCGTCGGACGGTCTTTCCACGCGCTGCAAAGCATGTCGGGTCGTACAGGGGCGGCAGGGCCACCTGAAGCGCCACTACGGCATGACCGAAGCTGAGCGTGACGAGATGGTCGCCTCTCAAAAGGGGCTCTGCGTGATCTGCCTGAAAGCTCCGGCCGTTCATGTGGATCACTGCCATGAGACGGGTAGGGTCCGTGGCGTACTGTGCTTCAACTGCAATTCGGCCATCGGCAAGTTGGGAGATGATCCCGACGCAGTTCGTCGGGCTGCCGCCTACTTGGAGGGATCCTCGTGGAAGCCAACACCCGTAGCACCGGGCGTCTACCAGCTGCCTTCCTGACGCCCGGGTCGTCGTCCTTCATGGACTTCCTGTCCGACCATCAGCCGGAGATGCTCCCGGGCAAGCGGCAGTTGCCGCCCACGCAGGGAGTCATCGAGGCCCCGCACGGCACGACCATCGTCGCCGTCACCTTCGCCGGTGGTGTCGTCCTCGCCGGCGACCGGCGGGCCACGATGGGCAATGTCATCGCGCAGCGGGACATCGAGAAGGTGTTCCCGGCGGACGAGTACTCGGCCGTCGGTATCGCCGGTACGGCAGGCCTGGCCGTCGAGATGGTGAAGCTGTTCCAGCTCGAGCTGGAGCACTTCGAGAAGGTGGAGGGCACCACGCTCTCCCTGGAGGGCAAGGCGAACCGCCTGTCCACGATGATCCGTTCGAACCTCGGCATGGCCATGCAGGGCCTCGCCGTGGTCCCGCTCTTCGCCGGGTTCGACGTCGACCGCGACAAGGGCCGCATCTTCTCCTACGACGTGACGGGCGGCCGCTCCGAGGAGCACGGCTTCGCGGCCACGGGCTCCGGTTCGCTCTTCGCGCGCGGTGCCATGAAGAAGCTGTACCACAAGGATCTGACGGAGGAGCAGGCCACGACGCTCGTCGTGCAGGCGCTGTACGACGCGGCCGACGACGACTCGGCGACCGGTGGTCCCGATGTCGCCCGCCGGATCTACCCGATCGTCACCGTGATCACCGAGGACGGCTTCCGCCGGCTGACGGACGAGGAGTCCTCCGACATCGCTCGCGCGATCATCGAGCGGCGCCTGGAGCAGCCCGACGGTCCGCGCGCCGCGCTGCTCTAGCAGCGGCCCGTTTTCCAGGTGATCCAGTGACTTCCACAGAAAGGGACGGATAGCCGGTGTCGACGCCGTTCTATGTATCACCCCAGCAGGCCATGGCCGACCGGGCGGAATACGCCCGCAAGGGCATCGCCCGTGGTCGCAGCCTCGTTGTGCTGCAGTTCGCCGACGGCATCGTGTTCGTCGGCGAGAACCCGTCCCGTGCGCTGCACAAGTTCAGCGAGATCTATGACCGGATCGGCTTCGCGGCCGCCGGCAAGTACAACGAGTACGAGAATCTGCGGATCGGCGGTGTCCGCTATGCCGATCTGCGGGGTTACACGTACGACCGTGACGATGTGACCGCCCGCGGTCTCGCCAACGTCTATGCCCAGACGCTGGGCACGATCTTCTCGTCGGCGGCGGAGAAGCCGTACGAGGTGGAGCTGGTGGTCGCCGAGGTGGGGGAGACCCCCGAGGGTGACCAGATCTACCGGCTGCCGCACGACGGCTCGATCGTGGACGAGCACGGTTCGGTGGCGGTCGGCGGGAACGCCGAGACGATCAGTACGTATCTCGATCAGCGGCACGAGGACGGGATGTCCTTGGCCGAGGCGCTCAAGCTGGCCGTTCAGGCGTTGTCGCGTGACACGAACGGCAGTGAGCGGGAGATTCCGGCGGAGCGGCTGGAGGTCGCTGTGCTGGACCGGACGCGGCCGCAGGCGCGGAAGTTCAAGCGGATCGTCGGGCGGCAGCTCGGGCGGTTGCTGGAGGAAGGTGGGGCTTCCACCGCTGCGGAGGCGGAGGATCCTGACGACGAGGAGTGACCTCCTCGGTCTCCTCGACCTTCTTGGCTCCTGCGTGCCCCTGGCCTCTCCGGCCGGGGGCACGCGGTGTTGTGCGGGCCCGGTGGGGGCTGGTCGCGCAGTTCCCCGCGCCCCTTACAAGCGACAGGATTGCGCCGTTCCCCGCGCCCCTGACAGACAAAAGACTGCGCCGTTCCCCGCGCCCCTTAGGGGCGGAAGGCTGCGTTGTTCGCCGTGCCCGTAGAAGCCGAAGACACAAGATTGCTCCGCTTCCCGCGCCCCCAGGGAACCGCCGCCCCTAACGGGCCCCCGGTCGTGCCGTGGAGCCTCGGAGTACCAAGGTGACCGGGATGTCGCCCGGGGTGGGGGCGCGGGACTCCAGGACCGCCAGGAGCGCTTGCATGCCGCGTTCGCCGAAGAGTTCGGCGTCGAGGCGGACCGTGGTCAGTTCGGGGTCGAGGGCGGTGGCGAGGGCCAGGTCGTCGAGGCCGGTGACGGAGAGGTCGTCGGGGATGCGCAGGCCGAGGCGGCGGGCGGCCTTGTAGGCGCCGGCGGCCAGTTTGTCGTCGTCGCAGACGAGGGCCGTAGGGCGGGGTCCGGGGGCGGAGAGGGCGGTTTCCGCGGCGGCCCGTGCGTCGTCGATCGAGATCGGGGCGGCGGCCGTGCGCAGTTCGGTGCCGGGGACGGCGGCCAGGCGTGCGGCGAGTTCGCGTGCGCGAATGTCGAAGGTCCAGGACGGGATGTCCGCCGCGAGGTGCAGGAAGCGGCGGTGGCCCAGGGCCAGGAGGTGTTCGGCGACCTGTCGGACGCCGTCGCGGATGTCGAGGTTGACGGTCGCCGCGCCGGTGCTGCCCGCGGGGTCGCTGTCGAGCATGACGAGGGGGAGCTGGTCGCCGCGGATGGCGGTGAGGGCGTCGGCGGCCATGGAGGAGGCGATGACGCCGTCGAGGGCGGCCTGGGCGGAGGCGAAGGGGTCGCGGGCCGGGCCGATGCCTTCGGGGGAGGGGTAGAGCAGTACGCCGAATCCGTGAGCGGCGGCGACGCGGGCCGCGCCGGTGTACACACCCGCGAAGAATTCGGTGGTGAGGGCGGGTACCACCAGGAGCACGGTGCGGGTGCTGCCGAGGCGGAGGTTGCGGGCGGCGAGGTTGGGTCGGTAGCCGAGTTCCCGGGCGGCTTCTCGTACGCGTTCGGCGGTGCGTTCGGAGACCCGTCCGCGCCATTTGTCGCCGAGCACGAGGGAGACGGCCGCCTGGGACACTCCGGCGGCCTGGGCGACGTCACGGCTCGTGGGGCGGGGGCTGCCTGCTGCCACCGTCGACCTGTCTTTCTGCTGGACTCGCGGACTGCGCACATGGTACGTATGACGAGCGACGTTATACGTAAAACGTCCGACGCTCGCGGCGGCACGGAGGAAGAAAGCCGCACAAGGAGACCGCACAAGGGAGCCGGATCAGTCAGCCGGACGGGACAGAGGGGCGGGACATGGCCGCGGGGTACCTGGAGATCCTCCGGACGAGACATGCCGCACGGCTGCTCGCGGGCACTCTGGTGGGCCGCCTGCCGAACGCCGCGGGTGCCATCGCCGTCGTGCTCTTCGTGCGCGCGGAGGGCGGCAGCTACAGCCTGGCGGGGGCGCTGACCGCGGTCTACGGAGTGTCCAACGCCGTGGGGCAGCCGCTGCTCGGCCGTCTGGTGGACCTGCACGGGCAGCCGCGGATCCAGCTGCCCGCCGCGCTCGTCTCCGCCCTCGGGGTGACCGTGATCGCCCTCACGGGCCTGCAGTCGCTTCCGCTCGCGTACGCCCTCATGGTGGTCGCCGGATTCTTCACGCCGCCGCTGGAGGGCGGTCTGCGGGCGCTGTGGCCGTCGGTCCTGCGCAAGGAGGGCCAGGTGCACACGGCGTACGCGATGGACGCCGTGGCGCAGGAAGTCATGTTCACCGTCGGGCCGTTGCTGGTGACCCTGTGCGTGGCCCTGTGGTCCGCGCAGGCGGCGCTGGTCGTCATCAACGTCATCGGTGTCCTGGGTGCCCTCTCCGTAGTGGTGTCGGGGCCCTCGCGCGCGTGGCGTTCGGCGCCCCGGGAGGCGCACTGGCTCGGCGCGTTGCGCTCGCGCGGGCTCATCGCGCTGCTGGGCGCGTTCCTTTTTGTGGGTATGGCGCTCGGGTCCATCACGGTCGCGGGTGTGTCGTACGCGGACGACCACGGGGGTGACGCGACGTACGGCTGGCTGATGGCGGCGCTCGGGCTGGGTGCGCTCGTCGGGGGCACGGTCTACGGGGCGCGGCAGTGGAGTGGTGCGCCGGAGCGGCGACTGCGGGTCCTCGTGGCGCTTCTGGCGCTGTGTTATCTGCCGCTGACGCTCATGCCGGGCGCGGTGGCGATGACGGGGCTGGTGGCGCTGGCGGGTGTCTTCCTGGCGCCGTGTATCGCGTGTGCGTTCATCATCGTCGACCGGCATGCTCCGAGGGGCACGGTCACCGAGGCGTTCTCCTGGCTGGTGACGACGTTCACCGTGGGTGCGTCGGTCGGAACGGGCCTCGCGGGACCGGTCGTCGAGTGGGGCGGAGCGGTGCGGGGCTTCGCCGTACCGGGGGTGGCGGGGGGTGCCGCGCTGCTGGTTCTGCTGGCCACGGGGCGGGTCCTCGCAGCTACGGGCGGGGGTGCGGTGGTGGAGTCAAGTTCGGAAATGATCGAAACGTAGGAGCCGAACCCCGTTTCAGCACAGTCCATCAGGCGTAATGTTCAGTCATGGACCGCCGCATTTTCGGGCTGGAGAACGAGTACGGCGTCACGTGTACGTTCAGGGGACAGCGGCGCCTGTCTCCCGACGAGGTGGCGCGGTACCTCTTCCGCCGTGTCGTGTCATGGGGCCGCAGCAGCAATGTCTTTCTGCGAAACGGTGCCCGCCTCTATCTAGACGTGGGATCACATCCGGAATATGCCACTCCCGAATGTGACAACCTGACGGAACTCGTCACCCACGACAAGGCCGGCGAACGCATTCTGGAAGGACTCCTGGTAGACGCGGAACGACGCCTGCACGAGGAAGGAATCGCGGGCGACGTCTACCTCTTCAAGAACAACACCGACTCGGCGGGCAACTCCTACGGCTGTCACGAGAACTATCTGGTGGCCCGTCACGGGGAGTTCTCCCGGCTCGCGGACATTCTCATTCCCTTCCTCGTCACGAGGCAGCTCCTCTGCGGTGCCGGAAAGGTGCTGCAGACCCCGCGGGGCGCGGTGTACTGCGTCAGTCAGCGGGCGGAGCACATCTGGGAGGGCGTCTCCTCGGCGACGACCCGTTCCCGGCCGATCATCAACACCAGGGACGAACCGCACGCGGACGCCGAGCGCTACCGCAGGCTGCACGTCATCGTCGGTGACTCGAACATGTCCGAGACGACCATGCTCCTCAAGGTCGGTGCCACCGATCTCGTGCTGCGCATGATCGAGGCGGGCACGGTGATGCGTGACCTGACCCTGGAGAACCCGATCCGGGCGATCCGCGAGGTCAGCCATGACATCACGGGCCGCCGCAAGGTGCGCCTGGCCAGTGGCCGGGAGGCATCCGCGCTGGAGGTGCAGCGCGAGTACTACGAGAAGGCCGTGGACTTCGTGGAGCGCCGCGGTATCCGTACGGGCGTCGTGGACCAGGTTCTGGAGCTGTGGGGCCGCACGCTGGATTCGATCGAGTCCGAGGACCTCGACCGGATCGGTACCGAGATCGACTGGGTGATGAAGTACAAGCTCATCGAGCGGTATCGCGCCAAGCACAACATGACGATGTCGCATCCGCGCGTCGCCCAGATAGACCTCGCCTACCACGACATCCACCGTCGCCGGGGTCTCTACTACCTGCTGGAGAAGCGGGGTCAGGCCGCGAGGATCTGCAACGACTTGAAGATCTTCGAGGGCAAGTCCGTTCCGCCGCAGACCACTCGGGCCCGGCTGCGGGGTGACTTCATCCGGCGTGCGCAGGAGCAGCGCCGTGATTTCACCGTCGACTGGGTGCATCTGAAGCTCAACGACCAGGCGCAGCGCACGGTGTTGTGCAAGGACCCGTTCCGGTCCGTCGACGATCGCGTGGAGAAGCTGATCGCCGGCATGTAGGGGTTCGTCGGCATGGCAGGGGTCCTGTGCACCGCGGGTGTGCAGGACCCCTGCCATGTCCTGTGTTATCTCCTCTGTATGTCTCGGTCGGTACGGTCGGTTCCGCCTGCCCCGGCCCGGTGGTGCGAGGGCCTAGAGTGGCCGGACCCCATTCGAGCGACCTGAGGATCGATGTGCGACGCCGACTTGCTGCTCTCCTGATCGTGCCTGCCCTGGCGCTGACCGCGTCCGCCTGCGGAAGTGACGACGACAAGGGCGACAAGGACAAGGCCGATCCGTCGGCGTCGTCCTCCGCGTCCAACGCCGCGGCGCCGAAGCCGGTGGACTCGGCGTCGCCGATGCCCGCGGTGAAGGGTGCCTTCGGTAAGAAGGCGACGATCGAGGTGCCCAAGGGCGACCCGACGGACAAGTTCGTCGTGCACACGGTCTCCGAGGGCGACGGCTCGGTGGTGAAGAAGGACGACCTGGTGTCGATGAACTTCACCGGGAAGGTCTGGAAGAGCGGCAAGGACCTCGGTTCCTCGTACCAGGAGGGCGGGGCGCCGCAGTTGATCACGGCGGGTTCCGAGACGGTCATTCCGGCGTTCTCGCAGGCGCTCGTGGGTCAGAAGGAGGGCAGCCGCGTCCTGGTGGTCGCGCCGCCGGCGGCCGGGTTCGGCAGTCAGGGCAACCAGCAGGCCGGGGTCACGGGCACCGACACCCTGGTCTTCGCGCTGGACGTGGGCGATGTCGTCCCGAACAAGGTCGAGGGCAAGCAGGCCACGATCCCGTCGGACCTGCCGCAGATCAAGGCCGACGACGAGGCGCCCGCCACGATCTCCGTGCCGAAGAACGACCCGCCGGCCAAGCTCGTCGACCAGGTCCTCATCAAGGGCAAGGGTGCCGAGGTGAAGAGCGGCCAGTCGGTCACCATGCAGTACAGCGGTGCCGCGTGGAAGCTCAACGAGGGCAAGGCGAAGGCCACGCTCTTCGACTCGTCGTGGAAGACCGGTCAGCCCTTCAGCACCGTCATCGGTCAGGGTCAGGTCATCGCGGGCTGGGACAAGGGGCTCGTCGGCAAGCACGTCGGGGACCGGGTCCTGCTGGTGATTCCGCCGGCCCAGGCGTACGGCGACGAGGCCAAGGGCGAGGAGCTGCCGGCCAAGTCCACCCTTGTGTTCGTGGTCGACATCCTGGCCGCGAGCTGAGGATGGCAGACTGTCCGGGTTGTCCCACCGAGAACGAGCAGGAGCACTGACGTGAGCATCGAGAAGCCCGAGATCGACTTCCCGGGCGGCGAGCCCCCCAAGGACCTCGAAGTGAAGGACATCTGGGAGGGTGACGGCCCGGTGGCCAAGGCGGGCGACACCGTCTCGGTCCACTACGTCGGTGTGGCCTTCTCCACCGGCGAGGAGTTCGACGCGTCCTGGAACCGGGGTACGCCGCTGCAGTTCAAGCTGGGCGTCGGTCAGGTCATCGCGGGCTGGGACCAGGGTGTGCAGGGTATGAAGGTCGGCGGCCGTCGCCAGCTGGTCATCCCCTCGCACCTCGCGTACGGCGACCGCGGTGCGGGTGGCCGTATCGGTCCCGGCGAGACGCTGATCTTCGTCTGTGACCTCGTAGGCGTCTGACGTCTCGTTTTTCCTAGGTCGTGTGATCGCGATCCGACCGGATTTGATCACTTGGGGTCCATGCCTGTCCGGGCATGGGCCCTCGGCTTTTGCCACGACACCCTGGGGCGGTACGGTCATCGGTCGGAAGCACCATAGGAAGGGCGTCGATGGCCATTGCCAAGGCGGAGCGGCTGATGAACCTGGCGCTGTGTCTGCTCGGGACGCGGCGACCGCTCAGCAAACGCGAACTCCGTGAGTCCATCGAGGCCTATCTGGAGGCCGGCTCGGACGACTCCTTCAACCGGATGTTCGAGCGGGACAAGGACGATCTGCGCGAACTCGGCCTGGTCATCGAGACGGTGGAGAACCTCGACGGCGAGGTCGGCTATCTGGCCCGCCGTGACAGCAACCGGCTGCCGCCCATCACGCTGGACGCCGAGGAGGCGGCCGCTCTCGGGCTGGCCGCCAAGGTCTGGCAGCAGGCCCGGCTCGCGGGCGCGGCGAGCGGCGCCCTGCAGAAGCTGCGCGCCGCGGGACTGCCCGAGGGCGTCGACCCGTACGAGTCCCATGGGGCGCTTGAGCCGCGGATCCCCGTGCACGAGGCGGCCTTCGAGCCGCTGATGCTCGCCTGCCGCGACCGGCGTCCCGTCACCTTCGACTACCGCAAGGCGACCGCGGCCCGCCCCGGGCCCCGCCATGTGGAGCCCTGGGCCCTGGAGTGCTGGCGCGGCCACTGGTACCTGGCCGGCTGGGACCGCGACCGGGGGGCCGAGCGCGTCTTCCGGCTGTCCCGGATCACCGGCAAGGTCCGTACCCGCAGTGGCACGTACACGGCGGAGGTGCCCGACGTCGTCACCGTGCGGGAGACCGTCGCGGGCTGGGCGGGGGACATCACCGACCGTTCCGCGCTGATCCGGCTGCGGACGGGCTCGGGGTACCCGCTGCGCGCCAAGGTGGCGTCCGTGCGGGAACTCGGTGACGGGTGGGACGAGTTGGAGGTTCCGTACGGGCACGGTCTGGACGCCTGGCTGGTGGAGTTCGGGCCCGACGTGGTGGTCCTGGAGCCGGCCGAGCTGCGGGCCGACGTCGTGGACCGGCTGCGCGCTGTGGCCAAGGGCTGAGGGGGACGTAGGAAAGTGGCAGGAAAACCGGCCAGGCCCACGAACGCGATCGACCAGACGCGGCGGATGCTGTCCCTGGTGACGTATCTGCGCGAGCGCCCCGGCGCCCGGATCGAGGACGTGGCGCGGGCCTTCGGGATCACCGAGGACGAGCTGATCTCCGACCTCGACGTGCTGCCGCTGTGCGGGACCAGTTTCCGCGGCGGCGACCTGCTCGACATCGACACCGACGGCGACCGGATCTGGTGGCACAACCCGGACGACGTCGCGGAGCCGCTGCGGATCGCCGCCGACGAGGCGACCGCGCTCCTGGTGGCCGCGCGGGCCGTGTCGACCCTGCCGGGCCTGCGCGAGGGCGACCGGCAGGCGCTGCTGCGGGCCACCGCGAAGGTGGAGGCCGCCTCCGGTGAGGCGGCGAGCGCCAGCTCCCGGCTGTCGGTGACCTTCGAGGCGGAGGGCGGCGTCTTCGCCGACGTCGACCGGGCCATCTCCGAGCGTCGCAGGCTGTGGATCCGCTACTACTCGCCGTCGCGGGACGAGCTGAGCGAGCGCGAGATCGACCCGATCCGCCTGGTCAGCGTCGGGCACACGTACGTGGAGGCCTGGTGCCGCCGCTCGGAGGCCCGGCGCACCTTCCGGCTGGACCGGGTCGCCGAGATCAAGATCCTCGACGAGCCGTCCGCGCCGCCCGAGATCGAACTGCGGGACCTCTCGGAGGGGCTGGTGCAGCCCGCCGCCGAGGACCCCGAGGTGGTCGTGGAGGTCGGCCCCGGCGGACGCTGGGTCGCCGAGTACTACCCCCACGACAGCGCCGATGAGCTGCCGGACGGCGGGCTGCGCATCACGCTGCGCACCCCGGACCCGGCGTCGCTGCGCCGCCTGGCCCTGCGGCTCGGGCGCGACGGCCGGATCGTCTCGCCGCCGGAGGTCGCCGACAGCGCCCGCCGGGCGGCGCGTGAGGCGCTCGCGGCCTACGACGGACCACTGGACGTGTACGACGCCGGGAGCGGGCCGCAGGCCCTCTCAGAGGCGTCTCGCGACGGTGTCACGGATGCTCCCTCCGGTGGTGACGGGGGAGTGCGGCACCCGCAGGACGGGCCGCACGGAGTTCATGACGGGCTGTACGGCAGGCAGGAGCAGGGGCTGTGAGCGGGTCGGCAATGTCTGGTACGAGTGAGATGTCCGTGGCGTCGGCGTTCTCCGGGATGACGAGAGTGGATCCCGTGCTGTTCAAGGCCGCGTGCCCTGACTGCCGGGGCGGCTTCGAGCTCGCCGCGAGCGCCCTGCGCCTGGTCGTCGGTGCCACACATCGGACCACTTTCTACTCCTTCACCTGCCCGCAGTGCCGCGCGGCGGTGCGCAAACCGGCCGGGGAGCGCATCGTCGAGCTGCTCACCGGAGGAGGGGTGCGTGCCCTGCGTCTGCAGGGCACGGTCCGGGGGGCTTAGGCTCGAGCCATGTTCTGGCCGATGTTCGCGATCGCTGTGGGTTTCCTGGGAATCGCCGTGCTCGGCGTGCTCGCCGTCCGTGTCTTCCTGGAGGCGGAGCGGCTGGGCAGGCAGGTCGACGAATCCGCACGCCGGATCAGCCGTGCGGCCGAGGATCTGGAGCACGCGTCGGTCGGAGCGGCCCGTTCCGCGGACGCCCTCTGAGTCGTCCTGTGCCCGGGCTTTGAACCGCTCCGACCTGTCAACTTCAAGGGGTCGGAAGGTACGCTGCAGGTCGCGGACCGGAGAGTGAGGCGCCGACCGCGAACTGGGAGTACGCACAGGGATTGCCTCGCGTTCACCCCTGAGCGTTACGATCGCTGCCAGCGCGACCCTCGGACAGACGTCCGACCGGTCGGGCAGCAACCCAACCACGCCGCCTCGGTGAGAAGGTAAAAGCTTATGTTCGGAAGGCTCGGCGCTCCCGAGATCATTCTCATCCTCGTCGTCGTCATCCTGCTGTTCGGCGCGAAGAAGCTTCCCGACATGGCCCGCTCCCTGGGCAAGTCCGCCCGCATCCTCAAGAGCGAGGCCAAGGCGATGAAGAGCGAGGGCAAGGACGACGCCGCCGCTCCGGCCGCGCCGCCCCAGGACGACCAGCAGCCCCACCGCACCATCCAGGCCGCGCCCGGTGACGTGACCAGCTCCCGCCCGGTCACCGAGCCCACGGACACGACCAAGCGCTGACGCAGGGCCGGTGACCGCCGGCCCCCTGCACGAGATGGGAACGTGGGTTGCTGAAGTCTGTCCGTCAGAAGGAAGAGAAGGATCCGGAGGGGCGGATGCCCCTCGCGGAACACCTTCGCGAGCTCCGCAACCGGCTCGCGAAGGCGATGCTGGCCATCGTCCTCGTGACGATCGTCGCCGCCTTCTTCTACAACGACATCATCAACTTCTTCACGGAGCCGATCCTCAAAGAGGTCGGCTGCGACAAGACCTTCCAGCAGCTGGCGAAGTCGTCGTCCGACGACCCCTGCGCGCAGATCACGATCAACGGTCTGCTGACGCCCTTCACGCTGGCCCTGAAGGTCTCGCTGATGGCCGGTGTCGTGCTGGCCTCGCCGGTCTGGCTGTACCAGCTCTGGGCGTTCGTCGCGCCGGGTCTGCACCGCAGCGAGAAGAAGTACGCGTACGCGTTCGTCGCGTCGGGTGTCCCGCTCTTCCTCGGTGGCGCCTTCTTCGCCTACAGGGTGCTTCCCACCACCGCGAAGGTCCTGATCGAGTTCACGCCGTTCGGCGTCGACAACCTGCTGCCGCTGGACGATCTGCTCGACCTCGTGACCCGCATGGTCGTCGTCTTCGGTCTCTCCTTCGAGCTGCCGCTGCTCCTGGTGATGCTCAACATGACCGGTGTGATCACCGGCAGGCGCATGGCCGGCTGGTGGCGCGGCATGATCATGGGCATCACCGTCTTCGCCGCCGTCGCCACGCCCAGTACGGACCCGCTGACGATGCTGGCGCTCGCCGGGCCCATCTGGGTCCTGTACTTCGCGGCCACCGCCTTCTCCGTGTTGAACGACCGCCGCAGGGACCGTCGTGAGGCCGAGGGCCCCGACGACGACGAGGCCTCCGAGCTCGACCTCACCCCCGAGGACATCGGCGAGATCGAACCCGTGACGGCCAACCGCGCGCTGCCCGCGCAGCCGGACGGCGAGCGGGACCGGATCAACGGTTACGACGACGTGACCTGAGCCGGGCGCAGGCCTTGTAGGGTCCGGGCCGTGACCAGCGAGATCACCCTCTTCGTCAATCCCACCGCGGGACGTGGCCGGGGCGCCCGCGCGGCGCAGCCGGCCGCTTCCGCTCTCCGGGCCGCTGGCTTCTCCGTGCGTACGGTCCTCGGCGAGAACGCCCGGGACGCCCTCACGCGCGCGCGTGCCGCCGTGGCGGCCGGTACCGGCGCCCTGGTGGCCGTCGGGGGCGACGGCATGACAGGCCTCGCTCTGCAGGCCGTCGCGGGGACGGACACGCCGCTGGGGCTGGTCGCCGTCGGTACCGGGAACGACTTCGCGCGGGCCCTGGGGCTGCCCGTACGGGACCCGGCCGCCGCGGGACGGACGGTCGCCGAGGCGCTCAAGGGGGCCCGGGTGCGCGACATCGACCTCGGCCGGGTGGGCGGCACGTGGTTCGGCACGGTCCTCGCCTCCGGCTTCGACTCGCGGGTCAACGACCGCGGCAACCGCATGCGTTGGCCCAGCGGCCGGTTCAGGTACGACCTCGCGATGCTCGCCGAACTCGCCGCCTTCAAGCCCTTCCCGTACCGGATCACGCTGGACGACGGCGAGGTACGGGAGATCGAGGCGACGCTGGTGGCCGTCGGCAACGGGCCCTCCTACGGAGGAGGCATGCGGATCTGCGCGGACGCCGACCTCACCGACGGACTCTTCGACATCACGGTGGTCGGCCCGTGCAGCCGCGCCTCGCTGCTGCGGGTCTTCCCCCAGGTCTACAAGGGCACCCACCTGAACCACCCCATGATCACCACGCACCGCGCCACGAAGGTCGAACTTTCCGCGGAGACCATCACGGGCTACGCGGACGGCGAACGCCTGGGGCCCCTCCCGCTGACGGCGGAATGCGTACGGGGAGCGGTCCGCGTCGCGGGGCCCTGAACGGGCCTTCGGACGGGCCCCTGATCGCGGCCCTGGGAGGCGGCGGAGGTGCCTCCGGGAGCGGGGCGGACACACCGGACGGAACCGGGTCGAGGTGGATCCGCGAACTCCGATCGGATAATGATCGTCCTGTTGTCAGTGGTGGCCGGTAGTCTCGAAAGCACGATGACAGACGACCTCTCACCGGCCGAGCGGTACGCGGCAGCACGGAAGCGCGCTGTCGAGCAGGCCACCGCGCTCGCGGGCTTCCGCGAGATGTACGACTTCGGCCTCGACCCCTTCCAGATCGAGGCCTGTAAAGCTCTTGAAGGGGGCAAAGGAGTCCTGGTGGCCGCGCCCACCGGCTCGGGCAAGACGATCGTGGGCGAGTTCGCCGTCCATCTCGCCCTCCAGCAGGGCAAGAAGTGCTTCTACACGACACCCATCAAGGCCCTGTCGAACCAGAAGTACGCGGACCTGTCCCGCCGTTACGGCGCGGACAAGGTGGGTCTGCTCACCGGCGACAACAGCGTCAACAGCGACGCCCCGGTGGTCGTGATGACCACCGAGGTACTGCGCAACATGCTGTACGCGGGCTCGCAGACCCTCCTCGGCCTCGGGTACGTCGTCATGGACGAGGTGCACTACCTCTCGGACCGCTTCCGCGGCGCCGTATGGGAGGAAGTGATCATCCACCTCCCCGAATCGGTCACGCTGGTGTCGCTGTCGGCGACCGTGTCGAACGCGGAGGAGTTCGGGGACTGGCTCGACACCGTGCGCGGCGACACCGAGGTGATCGTCTCCGAGCACCGGCCCGTCCCGCTGTTCCAGCACGTGCTCGGCGGCCGGCGGATGTACGACCTCTTCGAGGAGGGCGAGGGCCACAAGAAGGCCGTCAACCCCGACCTCACGCGCATGGCGCGCATGGAGGCCAGCCGTCCGTCGTACCAGGACCGCAAGCGCGGCCGTGCGATGCGCGACGCCGACCGGGAGCGCGAGCGCAGGCAGCGGTCCCGGGTGTGGACGCCGGGCCGGCCCGAGGTCATCGAGCGGCTCGACTCCGAAGGGCTGCTGCCCGCCATCACGTTCATCTTCAGCCGCGCGGCCTGCGAGGCGGCCGTCCAGCAGTGCCTGTACGCGGGCCTGCGGCTGAACGACGAGGACGCCCGGGAACGGGTGCGTGCCCTCGTCGAGGAGCGCACGGCGTCCATCCCGGACGAGGACCTGCACGTCCTGGGCTACTACGAGTGGCTGGAAGGCCTGGAGCGCGGCATCGCGGCCCACCACGCGGGCATGCTGCCGACGTTCAAGGAGGTCGTCGAGGAGCTGTTCGTCCGCGGACTGGTGAAGGCCGTGTTCGCCACCGAGACCCTCGCGCTGGGCATCAACATGCCCGCCCGTTCGGTGGTCCTGGAGAAGCTCGTCAAGTGGAACGGCGAACAGCACGCGGACATCACCCCCGGCGAGTACACCCAGCTCACCGGGCGGGCGGGCCGCCGTGGCATCGATGTCGAGGGCCACGCCGTGGTGCTGTGGCAGCGCGGGATGAACCCCGACCACCTCGCGGGACTGGCCGGCACGCGCACGTACCCGCTGCGCTCCAGCTTCAAGCCGTCGTACAACATGGCGGTCAACCTCGTCGAGCAGTTCGGGCGGCACCGCTCGCGCGAACTCCTTGAGACGTCCTTCGCGCAGTTCCAGGCCGACAAGTCGGTCGTCGGGATCTCCCGCCAGGTGCAGCGCAACGAGGAGGGACTTGAGGGCTACAAGGAGTCGATGACCTGCCACCTCGGGGACTTCGACGAGTACGCGCGACTGCGGCGCGAGCTGAAGGACCGGGAGACCGAACTGGCCAAGCAGGGCGCCTCCCAGCGGCGCGCCGAGGCGGCCGTCGCGCTGGAGAAGCTCAAGCCGGGCGACATCATTCACGTGCCCACCGGCAAGTTCGCGGGGCTCGCCCTGGTCCTCGACCCGGGGCTGCCCGCGGGGCGGTCCAACGGCCACCGCGGCTTCGAGCAGCACGACGGGCCCCGCCCGCTGGTGCTCACCGCCGAGCGGCAGGTCAAGCGGCTCGCGTCGATGGACTTCCCGGTGCCCGTGGAGGCCCTGGAGCGGATGCGCATCCCGAAGTCGTTCAACGCGCGCTCACCGCAGTCGCGCCGCGATCTGGCCTCCGCGCTGCGGACCAAGGCCGGGCACATCGTGCCCGACCGGCACCGCAAGAAGCGCGCCGAGGCTGCCGACGACCGCGAGATCGCCCGTCTGCGGACCGCCATCAGGGCCCACCCCTGCCACGGGTGCAGCGACCGCGAGGACCACGCCCGCTGGGCCGAGCGCTACCACCGGCTGAAGCGTGACACCGCACAGCTGGAGCAGCGCATCGAGGGCCGGACGAACACCATCGCCCGCACCTTCGACCGCATCGTGGCGCTGCTCACCGAGATGGACTACCTGCGCAACGACGAGGTCACCGAACACGGCAAGCGGCTCGCCCGGTTGTACGGCGAGATGGACCTCCTCTCCAGCGAATGCCTGCGCGAGGGAGTGTGGGAGGGCCTGGGACCGGCCGAACTGGCCGCGTGCGTCTCGGCGTTGGTGTACGAGTCCAGGGTCGCCGACGACGCGATGGCGCCCAAGCTGCCGTCCGGCAGGGCGAAGGCCGCGCTGGGCGAGATGGTCCGCATCTGGGGCCGCCTCGACGCCCTGGAGGAGGACTTCCGCATCACCCAGACCGAGGGCGTGGGCCAGCGCGAGCCCGACCTGGGCTTCGCCTGGGCTGCGCACGAGTGGGCGTCGGGCAAGGGCCTCGACGAGGTGCTGCGCGAGGCGGAGATGCCTGCCGGTGACTTCGTACGCTGGTGCAAGCAGGTCATCGACGTGCTCGGGCAGATCTCGGCGGCGGCGCCGACGTCGTCCGCCGCGAGTTCGACGGTGGCGAAGAACGCCCGCAAGGCGGTCGACCAACTGCTGCGCGGAGTGGTGGCGTACTCGTCGGTGGGCTGACACGCCCCAGGCGTTGACACGACCCATGCGCTGAACCGCTGAACCGCTGGACGGCTGGACGGACCCGGGGCCCTGATCGTGAGGGCGCCCGGGTCCGGGTTGTCCCGGTCCGGGCATGTGCCGCAGCGCCGCGAAAGCCCTCATCACCCCTTGTGATGAGGGGTTTTCGTATGCCCGTACGTCGTCACACTGGGTGTTCGTTCGGATGCGTGGCGTGTAAATGGGGCCGAGCGTACTCCTGTTGCGAGGGCGATTTCAGGTGGTTGCTGAATATGACACAGCGATGATCCGGTCGGACTAAGCTCGCCCGCAGCGCACCGAGTTGAGATGAATTCGTGCGCTTGTTCCCCCAAGTTCTGAAGATCCAGATACCTCCCCCCCCCCGACCTCCAGTCGACTTGTCTCAGAGGGCATACATGGTGAGTGTTCAATTGCCTCCCGGTGGCCGTGACGTTCCCTACGCGCGCGTGCTGTTGCTGCCGGCCATAGTGATGGCCGCCGCGACCGGCACCGCCGTCGCCCTGGTGACGCAGCCGGCTCGCGCGGCCGTCGGCTGGTGCGGAGCCGTCGCGACCCTGCTTGTGATCGCCACAGCGGCGGAAGCGGTCCGGCGCGGCCGGGTCATCCGCGCGGCACGGGCCGAACTCGCCCGCCGCACAGAGTCCATGGAACGGCGCGTCTCCCTGCACGACGCGGAGATCGACCACCTCCGCGAGCACCTGCTGCCCACCGTGCTCAAGGCGATGCGCGGCGGACGCTCCCCCCAGGAGACGGTCCGGCGGCTCGTCGACAACGACCCCGCCCAGCGGAACATCCCCCGCTCCCAGCGCGCACTCCTGATCGAACTGCTGCGGATCATCGACAACGAGGAACTGCAGCGCGAGGCCGCGCAGCGCTCCTTCGTCAACATCGCCCGCCGTGTACAGGCGATCGTCCACCAGCAGAACGTGGAACTCCGTGAGATGGAGGAGGACCACGGGCGCAACCCCGAGGTCTTCGACGACCTGCTGCGCATCGACCACGGCACGGCGCTGATCGGCCGCCTCGCCGACTCCATCGCCGTCCTCGGCGGCGGCCGTCCCGGCCGCCAGTGGCCCGCGCCGGTCCCGCTGTACAGCGTGCTGCGCGGTGCCATGTCCCGCATCCTGGAGTACCGGCGCATCGAGCTGCACTCCATCGCCAAGGTGAGCGTCGACGGCATCCATGTCGAGCCGGTCATCCACGCCGCCGCCGAACTCCTCGACAACGCCACGCGCTACTCGCCGCCGCACACCAAGGTCCACGTCACCGCGGTCGAGGTGCAGACCGGTGTGGCCATCGAGATCGAGGACGCCGGAGTCAGCCTCAGCGAGGAGGCCCGCACCCGGGCCGAGCGGATGCTCGCGCAGGCGGCGGAGGGCCCCGACCTCAACCAGCTCGGCGAGGACCCCCGGCTCGGCCTCGCCGTCGTCGGCCGCCTCATGGACATGTACGACATGCAGGTCTCCCTGCGCCAGTCCGCGTACGGCGGCGTACGCGCGGTCCTCGTCGTACCGCGCAAGCTGCTCACCGAGGACAACGCCCCCGGTCTCGCCCACGGCATCGGCGCGGCGGCCGTGCCCAAGGTCGACTTCGACGGCGTCGAGGGCCCCCTGCGCGTCGAGAAGAAGCGCCGCCCCACCACCGGACCCCGTACCTCCAAGCCGGACGAGATGGAGGACGACGTCCCCGAGGTCACCGAGTGGACGGCCAACGGGCTGCCGCAGCGCCGCAGCCGGGTCACGGTTCCCTACAGCCAGCGGGTGAAGGAGGCCAGGGCCGCCGCGGCGGAGGCCGAGGCCGCGCGCAAGGAGGGCCGCCCCGTCATCGACTGGACCAGGTCGTCCACCCAGGTGCCCAAGAAGAAGAAGGAAGAGAAGGAACCCGGGCTGTGGGTCGAGGCGTTCATGGCCGGCCTCAAAGGCGACGGCGACCAGCAGCAGACGCCCGGAGCGACGAACAGTCCGGCCCGCACCGAGGCCGACGACGAGGGGGACCTCAAGTGATCCAGCAGCGCGCCAATTTCGACTGGATGCTCAAGGAGCTGTCCGACGGGGTGTACGGCACCCGGCAGGTCGTCGTCCTCTCCGCCGACGGTCTGCGCATCGCCCGGTACGGCGGCGACCCCGACGCCGCCGACCGCATCGCCGCGGCCTGCGCCGGCCTCCAGAGCCTCGCCGGGGCCGTCGCCACCGAGATCCCCGACACCGACGGCAAGATGCGCATGGTCATCATCGAGATGGAGGGCGGCTACTTCTACATGATGGCCGCGGGCCCCAACGCCTATCTCGCGGTGCTGGCGGAGGCCCACGTCGACGCCGGACTCATGAGCGCCCGGATGCGTGACCTCGTCGTCCGGATCGGCGCGCATCTCACGAGTCCGCCCCGGCGGAACGGGCAGACCGTATGAGCCCTCCCCAACGACGCCGCCGCCTGCCCAAGGCGGCGCACAAACCGAAACCCGCGCCCCCGCCGGAAGGGCCCGGCGGACACGCCGGGCTGGGCGGGCCGGGCCGGCCCCGCGAGCCGGAACGGCTGTATGTCGTCACCGGCCAGGTCGAGGGCGGCGACCGCGCCGAACTCGACCTGGTGACCTTAATCGTGGCGTGCGCCGATGCCCCGCCCACCGCTCAGCCGGAACAGTCGGCGCTGCTCCGGCTCTGCCAGGCCCCCATGTCCGTGGCCGAGGTCTCGGCCTATCTCAATCTGCCGTTCAGCGTGGTGACCGTACTGCTGACGGAGCTGCTGACGGCCGAACTGGTACAGGCGCGCGCTCCGATAGTCCGCGCGGAGCTGCCCGACCGTTCCCTTCTCGAAGCGGTGATGCATGGACTTCAAAAGCTCTGACACCGTCCCGGGGCCCCGCGCCGAGGACCATCTCCCGCAGTCGGCGACCGCCGCGGTGAAGATCGTGATCGTGGGCGGGTTCGGGGTCGGCAAGACGACGATGGTGGGCTCCGTCAGCGAGATCAGGCCGCTGACCACCGAAGAGACCATGACGCAGGCCGGCATCGGGGTCGACGACAACTACGGCTCCGACACGAAGACGGCCACCACCGTCGCGATGGACTTCGGCCGCATCAGCATCACCGAACAGCTGGTGCTGTACCTGTTCGGCACCCCCGGGCAGGAACGCTTCTGGTTCCTGTGGAACGGCCTGTTCGAGGGCGCTCTGGGCGCGGTCGTCCTGGTCGACACCCGGCGCCTGGAGGTCAGCTTCGACGTCATCGGACGCCTGGAGGAGCGCGGGGTGCCGTTCGTGGTCGCCGTCAACGACTTTCCGGACGGGCCCCGTTACCCCATGGAGGACCTGCGGGCGGCGCTCGATCTGTCCGAGGAGATTCCCATGATGACGTGCGATGCGCGGCGGCGGGCTTCCAGCCGGGACGTTCTGATGACGTTGATGCGGTTTCTGCACTCGATGGCGATGGCCTCGGCGTAGACGTTCCGCTGTGGGGCGCCGTGGTGATCTGCGGGTCCGTGGGGGCTGGTCGCGCCCACGCGGCGGAGCCGCAGAACGACACAGCCCCGCGCCCCTGAAGGACGGGGCTGCGCCCCTGTCTTTCAACCCGCCCCGCGAGCACTGTCTCCCCCCAACAATCCCTTCCCGAAAGCGATCACCGTGACGCCTGAATCTCATTCTCTGACCGAAACCGACGAGCCTGTGGCCGGGCCGCCGCCGGGCTGTCCGGCCCATGGCACGGGGCCCGGCGGGCTGCGCCGGCTGTACGGACCCGACGCGCAGGACCTGGCGGGGCTGTACGAGAAGCTGCGCGCCGAGCACGGCGCCGTCGCGCCCGTGCTGCTCCACAACGACGTGCCCATCTGGATGGTCCTCGGACACGGCGAGAACCTCCACATGATCAGCAACCCCTCGGTCTACACCCGCGACAGCCGGATCTGGACCCCCCTGCTGGACGGCACGGCGGGCCCCGACCACCCGCTGATGCCGCTCATCACCTGGCAGCCCATCTGCTCCCACGCCGAGGGCGACGAACACCAGCGTCTGCGCGGCTCCGTGATGGGCGCGATGTCGACCATCAACTCCCGTGACCTGCGCCGCCACATCAGCCACTGGACCCAGGAGCTGGTCAACCACTTCTGCCATCGCGGCACCGCCGACCTGGTCTCCCAGTTCGCCGAACATCTGCCGATGGCCGTGCTGTGCGAGATCCTCGGCATGCCCGAGGAGTACGACGACCGGATGGTGCAGGCCACCCGCGACCTCCTCAAGGGCACCGAGACCGCGATCGCCAGCAACGAGTACGTCATGAGCGTGCTGATGCGGCTCACGGTCCGCCGCCGGGCCGAGCCCGCCGAGGACTTCACCAGCCATCTCATCAACCACCCGGCCGGACTCACCGACGAGGAGGTGGGCCAGCACCTGCGGGTCGTCCTCCTCGCCGCGTACGAGGCCACGGCGAACCTCCTGGCCAACGTGCTGCGCGTGGTCCTCACCGACCCGGGCTTCCGCGCCCAGCTCAACGGCGGCCAGATGACGGTGCCCCAGGCGGTGGAGCAGTCCCTGTGGAACGAGCCGCCGTTCAGCAACGTCCTCGGCTACTTCGCCAAGCAGGACACGGAGCTGGGCGGTCAGCGCATCCGCAAGGGTGACGGGCTGCTCCTCGGGATGGCGGCGGGCAACGTCGACCCGCACGTCCGCCCGGACCTCAAGGCGAACATGATGGGCAACCGCTCGCACCTCGCCTTCGGCGGCGGCCCGCACGAGTGCCCCGGCCAGGACATCGGCCGTGCCATCGCGGACGTCGGCGTCGACGCGCTCCTCAAGCGGCTCCCTGACGTCCAGCTCTCCGTGGACGAGGACGACCTGGCGTGGACCGCGTCGATCTCCTCGCGGCACCTGGCGGAACTGCCCGTCGTGTTCGCCCCGGCCTCACCGCAGGACGTCATGGAGCGGCCCGGCGTCAGCGACGTGCCCCGCCCGCGCCCCGACTGGGACCTCTCCGACCCGTCGCCGGACGCCACCCCGGTGCCGCGTCCCACGATCGACCTGCCGGAGCCCCCGGCCGCCGAACCGGCCACCGGAGCGGGAGGACAGCGGCTCGGCGCCTGGCAGCGCTTCGTGCGCTGGTGGCGCGGCTACTGAGCCCGGCCGTCACCGGCCCAGTCGTCGTACGCGGACCAGGCCCGGAGGGTCCGCGCGCTGCGGAACGAATGGCTGTGCCCCGTGACCGGATCGGTGAACTCCAGCACCCGCGCCAGCAGTTGGAGCGGACGCCGGAAGTCACCGGCCGGCACGGGGCCGGTGACCACCGGATACAGCGGGTCGCCGAGGATCGGCACACCCAACGCGTTCATGTGCACCCGCAGTTGATGGGTCTGCCCGGTGTGCGGCAGCAGCCGGTAGTGGGCCAGACCCTCCCGGTGCTCCATCAGCTCGACCCGGGTCTCGGCGTTCGGCTCGCCCGGCACCTCCTGGGCGGCGAGCACGCCCCGCTCCTTCAGGATCCGGCTGCGGACCGTCACGGGCAGGTCCAGCTCCGGCGCGTACGCCGCCACCGCCTCGTACTCCTTGCGTATGAGCCGGTCGCGGAACAGCGACTGGTACGCGCCCCGTTCCTCGGGGCGCACTGTGAACAGCACGAGCCCCGCGGTGAGCCGGTCGAGCCGGTGCGCGGCGCCCAGCGCCGGCAGCCCGAGTTCCCGCCGCAGCCGTGCGAGGACCGTCTCGGTGACATGGCTGCCCCGGGGGGTCGTGGCGATGAAGTGGGGTTTGTCGGCGACCACGATGTGCTCGTCGCGGTGGACGACCTCGACGGGGAACGGCACCCGCTCCTCGTCGGGCAGTTCCCGGTGGAACCACACGAACATGCCCGGCACGTAGGCCGTGTCCGCCGTCACCGGCCGTCCGTCCGCGTCCACGATCTGTCCCGCGGCGAGCATCCCCTCGATCACCGCGGCCCGCGGTGCGAGCCGCTCCAGCAGATGCTCCCGTACGGTGCTCCAGGCGCCGTCGGCCGGCAGCCGCATCCGCACCGGATCCACCCCTTCGCGCTGGGGCAGGGGAGAGGGCGGAATCCTGCTTTTGCGTCTCACCTGGTCAGCGTACGCAGAGGGGCCGCCTTCAACGCGCTCTGTCGCGAGAGGGGGGGGCGAAAGCGAAAGGGGGACCCCTCAGGCAGAGGCGGCAGGAGGCGCAGCCTCCTGCTCGGCCTCGACCTGCGCGTTCCAGTCCCGCTTCGCGGCCTGCCACCCGTCCTCGTTGTGGCCCAGCCGCCAGTACCCGGAGATGGAGATGTCCTCACGCGGAATCTCCTTCTCGACGCGCAGCAGCCGCCGCAGCTCCTTCACGAAGCCCGCCTCGCCGTGCACGAACGCGTGCACGCGGCCCGCCGGGAACTCCAGTGCCTGGACGGCCGCCACCAGGGCCTCGCCGACCGGCCGGTCGCCGCGGTGCAGCCAGACGACCTCCACGGCGGAGTCGAACTTCTGCTCCTCCTCCGGCCCGGAGACCTCCACGAAGGCACGCACCTGCGCTCCGTGGGGCATGCCCTCCAGGGAGGCGGCGATGGCGGGCAGCGCGCTCTCGTCACCGGCCAGCAGATGCCAGTCGGCTTCGGCGTCGGGGGCGTACGCCCCGCCCGGTCCGAGGAAGCGCACGAGCTCGCCCGCCTGTACGTGGGCGGCCCAGGGCCCGGCAAGTCCCTCGTCGCCGTGGATCACGAAGTCGAGGGTCAGTTCACGCTGCTCGGGGTCCCAGGCGCGCACCGTGTACGTACGT
This sequence comes from Streptomyces sp. NPDC102514, assembly GCF_055584525.1. Classification (NCBI taxonomy): domain Bacteria; kingdom Bacillati; phylum Actinomycetota; class Actinomycetes; order Kitasatosporales; family Streptomycetaceae; genus Streptomyces; species Streptomyces sp. NPDC102514. The sequence goes on along the minus strand of NZ_JBVJLW010000007.1, from coordinate 249,591 downwards.
GTGATGGGCCACTGCTCACGGGGGAACTCCTCGCGGATCCGCGCCATGTCGAAGGGCTCCGGATACGTCACGCCCTCGGCGGCGAACAGCAGCTTCACGTAATGGTCGGTGCTGGTGCCCGCGGTGAAGTCGGCGAGCCCCTCGCCTCCGAGGACCACCCGCTGCATGTGCGGTGTCAGCCGCTCCGTACGGACCACTCGCGCGGAGTGCGGCTTGGGAGCCTTGCGTGCCGGACGCTCTGCCATAACGGCCTCCTGGATAAGTTCGCTAAGGCTTACCTAAGTTAGCACCTCTCCCTAGGCCACACCTCGTGACACGCCTCAGGTGAACGGGAACTCGTGACGCGACCCCACCCGTCCAGTGTCCCTCTCAGGACCCCAGAGTCGACAACAGCCGCGTCAAGGAACCGCCGAGACCCCAGCGAGCCGCCAGAGCGTCGACGGCCGCCGGATCGCGCGGTGTGTGCGGCAGCGCGGTGTCCACCGGCGGCAGGGGCACGTCACCGGCCACCCTGACGACCTTCGGCGCGACCGACACGTACGGCCGCGACTCGTCCAGGCGCCTGCGCTGCGAGGGGGTCAGCTTGGCCTTCGGGTCGTCCACCGCCGCCATGATCCCGGCCAGGTCCCCGAACTCGGCCAGCAGCTTGGCGGCCGTCTTCTCGCCGATGCCCGGCACGCCCGGCAGCCCGTCGCTGGGGTCGCCGCGCAGCAGCGCCAGATCCACGTACCCCGGCCCGTCCACGCCGTACCTCTCGCGCAGCCAGGCCTCGTCCGTGAGCTGGAGGGAGCCGACGCCCTTGAGCGGGTACAGCACGCGGACGCCCCGCTCGTCGTCCACCAGTTGGTACAGGTCGCGGTCGCCGGTGACGATGTCGACCGGGCCCGTGGCGCGGCCGGCGAACGTGCCGATCACGTCGTCCGCCTCGTACCCCTCGACGCCCACGCGCGCGATGCCCAGCGCGTCCAGGATCTCCTCGATGACCGGCACCTGCGGCGAGAGGGTGTCGGGCACCTCCTCCTCGTCCGGGCCGGTCTCGGTCTCCTGGGCCACGCGGTGCGCCTTGTAGGAGGGGATCAGGTCGACCCGCCACTGCGGGCGCCAGTCGGCGTCCATGCAGGCCACCAGGTCGTCCGGCCGGTGGTCCTTCACCAGGCGGTCGATGAACTCAAGAAGGCCCCGCACGGCGTTCACGGGAGTGCCGTCCGGGGCCTTCACGGATTCCGGCACCCCGAAGTAGGCGCGAAAGTACAGGGATGCGGTGTCGAGGAGCATGGTTCGCCGGGGCTGCTGAGTCTGCTGCGTCACGTCTCGCATCATGCCGTACGGCACTGACAGTCACCGCCCGGCGCGGACGGTGTGCGAAAGGCCGCGCACGGTGAGGCGGGCGAAGGCGAGTTCCGCAACCGTCGGGAAGTAAACAAAATGTGAACTGGGACACGGTCGGGTTTGCGCCAAGGGAGTCGGGGCAGGGGCGCAACCGGAGCGAACCCGGTCGCATTTTCAACCACACCTGAACATGCGCGGACCGGATGAGCGGGCGGAACCCGCATCGCTCCACGGCCCGCCGGCGGGGGAGGCGGGCCGTCTTCGTTCGACCGGAGAGGTACTTGTGTCATCCAGGCTGCAGGCGGAAAAGCTCTACAAAGTGTTCGGAAGACGACCCGGCGAGGCCGTCGAGCGACTGCGAGGGGGAGCCGACCGCGAGGAACTGCGCGCCGACGGCATCACGGCCGCGGTGATCGACGCCTCCTTCACGGTGGAACCCGGCGAGATCTTCGTCGTGATGGGACTCTCGGGATCCGGCAAGTCCACACTGCTGCGCATGCTCAACGGGCTTCTGGAGCCCACCGAGGGACGCGTGGTCTTCGACGGGCAGGACCTGACCGCGCTGAACGACCGTGAGATGCGCGAGGTCCGCTCCCGCAAGGTGAGCATGGTCTTCCAGCACTTCGCGCTCTTCCCGCACCGCAGCGTCCTGGAGAACGCCGCGTACGGCCTTGAGGTGCAGGGGGTGCCGCGCGCCGAACGCCACGAGCGCGCCAACAAGGCCCTGATCCTGGCCGGCCTCGCCGGCTGGGAGAAGTCCTGGCCCGACGAACTGTCCGGCGGTATGCAGCAGCGCGTGGGCCTCGCCCGCGCGCTCGCCACCGACGCCGACCTGCTGCTGATGGACGAGTCGTTCAGCGCGCTCGACCCGCTGATCCGCCGCGACATGCAGGACCAGCTGATCGAACTGCAGAAGAAACTCAAGAAGACCATCGTGTTCATCACCCACGACCTCAACGAGGCCATGCGCCTGGGCGACCGCATCGCCGTCATGCGGGACGGCCGGATCGTACAGATAGGCACCGCCGAGGACATCCTCGTGCGCCCCGCGAACGACTACGTGGCCTCCTTCACCCAGGACGTCGACCGCTCCCGCGTCCTCACCGCGGCCTCGGTCATGGACACGGAGCTGCGCGGCGACGAGGCGGACTGCGGCTGCGAGACCGCCCGGCCCGACTCGTCGTTCGGTGAGCTGTGCGCGATCAGCGCGCGGCTGACGCATCCCGTCGCCGTCGTCGACAAGAAGGGGAAGCTGGTCGGAGTCGTGCCACGGCGGCGGCTCGTCGGCTTCCTCGGTGACGAACAGGGGGAACCCGCGCCCTGCGACTCTCCCGGCGGCAAGACCCTCGGGGCGGTGAAGACCGATGCCTAGAGTCCCCTTCGGCGACTGGGTCAACGACGCGGTCGACTGGCTGCTGAACCACATGGCGTGGCTCTTCGACTTCTTCAAGACCGTCTTCCTCGGCGCCTACGACGGCATCAACGCCGTCCTCCAGGCCCCCGAACCGCTCCTCCTCGCGGGCATCTTCGCGGTCATCGCGTTCTGGCTGCGCGGCACCTCGGCAGGTCTCCTCACCTTCGTGGGATTCGCGTTCATCGACTCCCTCGAACTGTGGGAGAACGCGATGGTGACCCTGTCGCTCGTCCTGGTGGCGACGATCATCGCGCTCGTCATCTCGGTGCCCGTCGGCATCTGGGCGGCACGCTCGGACCGGGTCAGCAGCATCGTGCGGCCCGTGCTCGACTTCATGCAGACGCTGCCGGCGATGATCTACCTGATCCCGGCGATCCTGTTCTTCGGCACCGGCGCCCCCGCGGGCATCGTGGCCACCCTGATCTTCGCGCTGGCACCCGGCGTCCGGATGACCGAGCTGGGCATCCGGCAGGTAGACAAGGAACTGGTCGAGGCCGCCGACGCGTTCGGCACCACCCCCGGCAACATCCTGCTGCGCGTCCAGCTGCCGCTGGCCCTGCCCACCGTCATGGCGGGCGTCAACCAGGTCATCATGCTGGGTCTGTCCATGGCCGCCATCGCGGGGATGGTCGGCACCGGCGGGCTCGGCGGTGACGTGAACGAGGCGATCGGCCAGCTGAACGTCGGCCTCGGCTCCGAGGCGGGCGTCGCCATCGTCATCCTCGCCATCTACCTGGACCGGATGACCAGCGCGCTGGGCACCCAGGTCTCGCCGCTCGGCCGCCGCGCCGCCGCCAAGCTGCGCGCCGCACAGGGCCTGAAGATCTGGACCTACCGTCCGCAGCCCACCGTGGCCGTGGTCGGTGTCGTCGTGCTGGCGCTCGTCGCGGGCGGCATGGGCATGTTCGGCTCCGACGACACCGAGACGGCCGCGTCCGACTCCAAGAACGTCGGCCAGGGCAAGAAGATCACCATCGGCTACATCCCCTGGGACGAGGGCGTCGCCTCCACCTTCCTGTGGAAGGAGATCCTGGAGCAGCGCGGCTACAAGGTCGACGTCAAGCAGTTCGACGCGGGCCCCCTCTACACCTCCCTCGCGCAGGGCGACATCGACTTCCAGACCGACTCCTGGCTGCCCGTCACCCACGCGGAGTACTGGAAGAAGTACGGCAAGCAGCTCGACGACATGGGCTCCTGGTTCGGCCCGACGTCCCTGGAGCTGAGCGTGCCCGCCTACATGGACGACATCGAGACCCTGGAGGACCTCAAGGGCAAGGCCGGGGAGTTCGACGGCAAGATCACCGGCATCGAGTCCAGCGCCGGAATGATGGGTCTTCTCAAGAAGAAGGTCCTCAAGGAGTACGGGCTCGACAAGGAGTACAAGGTCGTCGACAGTTCGACGCCCGCGATGCTCGCCGAGCTGAAGCGCGCGTACGCCAAGAAGGAGCCGTTCGTCGGCACGCTCTGGTCGCCGCACTGGGCGTACAGCGAGTACAAGCTGAAGAAGCTCAAGGACACCAAGAACGCCTGGGGCAAGGGCGACGGTGTGCACACGCTGTCCCGCAAGGGGTTCGCGAAGGACGACCCGGTCGTCGGCAAGTGGCTCAAGAACTTCAAGATGACCGAGGACCAGCTCACCGGTCTTGAGGCGGAGATCAACAAGGCCGGCAAGGGCGCTCAGCAGGACGCCGTGCGCACCTGGCTGAAGAGCAACTCCAAGGTCGTCGACGAGCTGGCCCCGGTGGCGAGTTCCTCCTCCGGCACCCCGGCCGAGGCGAAGAAGGCCATCGACGTCGCCTGGTTCCCGTGGGACGAGGACGTCGCCGTCACGTACCTGTGGAAGAACGTCCTGGCCCGGCGCGGCTACACGCTGAACCTGAAGCAGATGGACGTCGGCCCGGTCTACACGGGCCTCGCCTCCGGCGACATCGACCTCAACTTCGACGCCTGGCTCCCGTACGCGCAGTCGAACTACTGGAACAAGCACAAGGACAACCTGACGGACCTCGGCACCTGGTACGAGCCGACGTCCCTGGAGGTCGCGGTGCCCTCCTACGTCAAGGACGTCAAGTCCCTGGCGGACCTCAAGGGCAAGGCCGACACCTTCGACGGCAGGATCATCGGGATCGAGCCGGGCACCGGCGAGATGAACCTCCTGAAGAAGGACGTGCTTCCGGGCTACGGCCTCGACAAGGAGTACAAGGTCGTCGACGGCTCCACGCCCGCGATGCTCGCCGAGCTGAAGCGCGCGTACGCCAAGAAGGAGCCCGTCGCCGTCACCCTGTGGTCCCCGCACTGGGCCTACAGCGAGTACAAGCTGACGAAGCTCTCGGACGAGAAGAAGCTGTTCGGTGAGGGCAACACGATCCGGACCATCTCCAACAAGAAGTTCCCCGGCGAGTATCCGCAGCTCACCAAGTGGATCAAGAACTTCAAGATGACCGAGGGCGAACTCGGCAGCCTGGAGGCCGAGATCAAGGACCAGGGTCAGGGACACGAGGAGGACGCCGTGGCCGCGTGGCTCAAGGAGCACCCGGACATGGTGGAACGCATGACTCCGCAGTAGCGGACGAGCACGACGAGCGAGGGGCGGACGGCACTGTACGGTGCCGTCCGCCCCTCGCGGTATATACACGACGGATGCGGCAATGTTTATGGGGATGTGACGGCCGCATGAAACGGTTTGGCGAACACCCGTAGGGTGCAGACAACACATCAGGAACCCGCGCACCGACGACGCACAGGGGGGAGCCGAGGCGATGGACGAGAACAAGGAATCCCTTCGAGTGGGCGCGGCCGTCAGGCGGCGGCGCCGGGCGCTGGAGCTGACCCTCGCCGTCGTCGCCGAGCGCAGCGGCCTGTCGGTGCCGTTCCTCAGCCAGGTCGAGAACGAACGGGCCCGGCCCAGTACGCGCTCCCTGGAACGGGTGGCCGACGCCCTCGGCACGACCCGCGTGGAACTGCTGGCGGCAGCCGACCCGGCGCGCAGCGTCGACGTGGTGCGCGCCGACGACTCCGAGTTCACCCATGAGCCCCGTGTGCGCCCCCTGGTGCGCGGTCACCACCAGTTGCACGCCATGGAGTTCTCCGGCGACCAGGACGCCGGCCGGGAGTTCCAGCACCGCAACGACGAGCTGATGTACGTGGCCGAAGGCGTCGTCGAGGTCGAGGCGGAGGGCCGCGCGTACCGCCTGGGCAAGGGCGACACCCTGTATCTGACCGGCGGGGTGCGCCATCGCTGGCGGGCCACCGAGGAGGACACCCGTGTCCTGGTCGTCGCGGTCGCGGACCACATCGAGGCGGTCGACGATCTCAGCCGTTGAGCAGCACGTCGGCCCGGCCGCGAGAGCGTGGCCGAGGGTGGTGTCACTGGTGCCCTCCCTCACCGAGGCCGTCGCCGTGTCCGCCCCGGGAGCCCTCGTCGGGGCGACCGACTGGTGCAGTCACCCCGCCGGGCTCGACGTCGTACGCGTCGGCGGCACCAAGAACCCGGCCGTCGAGCGGATCATCGCGCTCGCCCCGGACCTGGTCGTCGCCAACGAGGAGGAGAACCGCGAGCCCGACCTGACAGCGTTGCGGCAGGCGGGCATCGAGGTCCTGGTCACCGAGGTACGGGATCTGCCGGGGGCCTTGCGTGAACTGGAGCGCGTGACCGCGGCGTGCGGCGTCGGGCGGCCCCGCTGGCTGGACGAGGCCGAGGCGGCGTGGCTCGACCCGCCCCGCCCGCCGGTCCGGCTGCGCGCGGCCGTGCCGATCTGGCGGCGCCCCTGGATGGTCGTCGGCCGGGACACCTTCGCGGGGGACCTGCTGGCGCGCCTCGGCGTCGACAACGCGTACGCGGACCACACCGAGCGCTATCCGCGGGTCCCCGCCGACGCACTGCGCGCCTCCCGCCTCGACCTGGTCGTCCTGCCCGACGAGCCGTACCGCTTCACCCGGGACGACGGCCCCGAGGAGTTCCCCGGGGTGCCCTGCGCGCTCGTCGACGGACGCCATCTCACGTGGTACGGGCCGTCGTTGGCGCAGGCCCCGCGGGTACTGGCCGAGGCGCTGCGAGCAGCCGTCCGCTGAGCAGGCCCCGGGCGGTGTGCGCGGCGGCCACGGCCCAGGCGGCGAGCAGCAGGGCGTACAGGGCGATCGTGAGGCCGTCGTAGACCACGAGCCCCGTATGCCGTCCGATGCCCTCGGCGCCCGTGACACAGGTGCCCACCGGGAAGGTGAACGCCCACCAGGTCATCGTGAAACGCATGCCCCGGCGGTGGGCCCGCACCACCATCGCGCCGGCCAGCGCGAGCCAGAACAGCGCGAAACCCATCACCGGCACGCCGTAGAGCACCGCGAGAACGGCGAGACCCTGGTCGTACGGGGCCGGTACGACCCCCGGCGCTGCGACGGCGAACTTGTCCACGGCCGTCGTCGACTGCCCCAGCGGGCCCAGGACCAGGAACAGGGCCGGGGTGAGGGCGAGCGGCAGCGGGCCGCCCGTGAGGAGCCGGGCGAAGATCATCGGCAGCGTCACCAGCGTGGCCAGCAGACTGAGGCCGAACAGCGCGAAGCAGACGAGCAGCAGCGTCGCGCGGGGCGCGCCCGGCGGCAGATGCGGTACGAGCAGCGGGCCGACGGCCGCGGACACCATCGGGGCGACGAGGGGAAGCAGCCACACGGGGGTGATCTGCGAGGCGTCCGGCCGGTGACGGGTGATCATCAGGTACGGGACGGCCACGGCGGCCGTCAGACCGGTCAGGGTGCCGGCGGTGAACAGGACGGCGTCCAGGGCGACCGCCGCCGGGGTGCCGATCCAGTCCCGGCCGACGACGAGGGCGCCGCCGCCGACGGCGAGCAGGGCCATCGAGAGGCACCCGTAGAACGGTGCCACCGCCGGGTCCATGAGGTGGGCCCTCGCCCGGTCCCCGTGCTGGATCCAGTGCACGGCCCGCGCGACGAGCAGGCCGGCGAGCAGGACCAGGGAGAGCGCCCAGAACGCCGCGCAGACGGTACGCAGGCCGGGGGCGCCGAACGGCAGTCCGGCTCCCGCCGTGGCCACGATCGCGGTGCCCATGACGGGGGCGTACCAGTTGGGTCCGAGGTGACGGACGGCGCCGGCGGCGCTGCGGGGCCGGGTGGGGCCGAGGTGTTCGGTGTGCCCTCTGTGGGTGGGAAGGCGGGGGACGGCGGTGACCATGGCTCCACGGTGCCGTCCGCGCGGGGCGGTCACCAGGGAGTACCGGCCTATGGGGGCATAAGGTGGGTTTATGAGTCGGAGTGACGGGACGGGTGACCAGCCAGTTCGTGCGGCGGGGACAGGGGGCGGGCTGTCGCACCGGGTGCCCGAACTGGGCGCGCTGGAGCTGCTGCTCGCCGTGGCGCGGCTCGGGAGCCTCGGCCGGGCGGCGCGGGAACTCGGTATCACCCAGCCCGCCGCCAGCAGCCGCATCCGTTCCATGGAACGGCAGTTGGGGGTCGCGCTCGTGGAACGGTCACCCAGGGGGTCACGGCTCACCGACGCGGGGGCACTCGTCACGGACTGGGCCCGGCGGGTGGTGGAGGCGGCCGAGGTCTTCGACGCGGGGGCGCAGGCGCTGCGGGACCGGCGGGACTCGCGACTGCGGGTTGCCGCGAGCATGACGATCGCGGAGTACCTGTTGCCGGGGTGGCTGATCGCGTTGCGCGGGCAGCGGCCCGACACGGCGGTGTCCCTGCTCGCGGGGAACTCGACGGTGGTGGCCGAGCGGGTGCTATCGGGAGAGGCGGACCTCGGGTTCGTGGAGGGTGTGTCCGTGGCGGCGGGGCTCGACTCGGTGGTGATCGCACACGACCGGCTGATCGTGGTCACCGCGCCGGGGCACGCGTGGGCGCGGCGGCGGGCCCTCGACGCGGGGGAGCTGGCGGCGACGCCGCTGATCCTGCGGGAGGAGGGGTCGGGGACGCGGCAGGTGCTGGACGCGGCGCTCGGCGGGCTGGCCCGCCCGCTGATCGAGCTGTCGTCGACGACGGCGGTGAAGGCGTCCGCGGCGTCCGGGGCGGGGCCGGCGGTCCTGAGCGAGCTCGCTCTCGGCGAGGAGCTGTCCGCTCGGCGGTTGGTGGAGATTCCGGTGGAGGGGGTTCGCTTGAGCCGGGCCCTGCGGGCGGTGTGGCCGACCGGGTATCGGCCCGCGGGGCCTGCGCGGGATCTTTTGGCTTTGACGCGGTCGTAGGGGGCGGGGGGTTCGGTCACCTGCGGGGGCCTCCGGCCGGGTTGTCGGCTGCGGGTCCGCTGTGGCTGGTCGCGCCGTTCCCCGCGCCCCTGGGTGGGTGGGCCCTCCGGCGGGATTGTCGGCTGCGGGCCGGTGGGGGGTTGCTCGCGCAGTTCCCCGCGCCCCTGGGTGGGTGGGGCTGCGGCCGGGATGGTCGGCTGCACGCCGGTGGGGGTTGCCCGCGCAGTTCCCCGCGCCCCTAGGGGGGTGGGGCCTCTGGCCGGGTTGTCGGCTGCGGGTCCGGTGTGGCTGGTCGCGCCGTTCCTCGCGCCCCTGGGTGGGGGGTGGAGGGTGGTTCGTGGGGGTGTCCCGTGGCATGACGCAACCCGCTCGCCTCCGCCCCGTCAGGGGCGCGAGGAACTGCGCGAGCAACCGTCGACAACCCGCAGCCGACAACCGACCTGAGGGCCTTTAGGGGCGCGGGGAACGGCGCGCTCAGCCCCCACCGGCGTGCAGCCGACACCCCGGCGGAGGTCCTACCCCCCTAGGGGCGCGGGGAACTGCGCGAGCAACCCCCACCGACCCGCAGCCGACCCCCCCCGGCCCCCGCCGAAACCCGGCTTCGTGGGGCAGGGGTGGAGCCCCGGGTCAGGGGAGCGTGGGGGTGGAACTGCGTACCAAGCCCTTCATCAGGCGGGCGTCCGTGGCCATTTCCGGGTGCCATTGGACTCCCAGGGTCCAGCCGGGCCCAGGCAGTTCCACCGCCTCCACCGTGGCGTCCTCCGCGAACGCGCTCGCCACGAGCCCCGTTCCCAAGCGACCCACCGCCTGGTGGTGATACGTCGGTACGGACGCCGCCTCCGTGCCGAGCAGGTCCGCGCAGAGCGACCCCGGCACCGGCTTCACCGCGTGCCGTCCGAACACCCCCACCGCCTCGACATGCCCGTCGACGTGCTGCACGAGCGTCCCGCCGAGCGCGACGTTCAGCAGCTGCATCCCCCGGCAGATGCCGAGCAGCGGCGTCCCGGACGCCAGCGCCGCCTCGATCAGCGCGAGTTCCCAGTTGTCACGCGCCCGCGCCTCCGGCCCGCAGCGCGGGTCGCGCTCGGCCCCGTACCGGGACGGGTCCACATCGGGGCCGCCCGCGATCACCAGCCCGTCGAGCCGGGCCACGGCCCCCGCGGCGTACGCGGGATCGTCCGGCGGCAGCATCGCGGCCACCCCGCCCGCCGCCTGGACGAGCCGCGGATAGCCGGCCGGCAACAGCGCCGCCTCCAGCTCCCACACCCCCCACCGCGCCGTCTCCAGATACGTACTGACCCCGATCAGCGGCCGGTAGGCCGTCCCCGTGCTCCCCACATCCACCACTCCCGCCGAGAGTTGTCCAAAGTGTGCGAACTCATACCTTTGCCGCTGACGCGGGCGTGCGCCCGGCTACGTCAGGAAGCCGCGCAGCAGCGCCGCCGTACCCGCGCAGTGCTCACGCATCGCCCCGCGCGCCCCGTCCGCGTCCCCGGCCAGGACCGCCTCGACGAGCGCCGCGTGCTGACGCTGCGAGTGCTCCAGGTTGCGTACCAGCAGGGGGATGCAGTCCAGGAGGTCGTTCACGGTCGACCGGACGGCCGCGTACTGGGCGGTGAGGGTCGGCGAACCGGACAGTTCCGCGAGGGTCAGGTGGAGGAGGGTGTCCAGGCGCCGGTAGTCGGCCAGCGGAGCGTCCCGCGTGCGGGCCAGCGCCTCGCGCAGGAGCCGGGCCCGCGCCCCGGAGAGCCCGTGGGCCGCGCAGAGTTCCGCGGCGCCGACCTCCAGCACCTCACGGAAGCGCAGTACGTCCTCGATGTCGACGCCCTCGACGCGCCGGCGCAGCGCGGCCCCGCCCGTCGCCCCGGCCGCCCCGGAACGGGCCCGCACGAACGTGCCCCCGTACCGGCCGCGCCGGGACTCGACCAGCCCCTGGTCCTGGAGCACCTTCAGGACCTCGCGGAGCGTCACCCGGCTGATCCCGAGCCGCTGCGCCAACTCCCGCTCGGAGGGCAGCCGTTCACCGCCGGGGACCAGACCCAGGCGGACGACCTGGAGGATCTGCTCCAGCGCCTCCTCGAAGCCGTTGCCCGCGCGCACCGGCCGCAGCACCGGTGCCAGCCGGTCACCGTGGCCGTGTGGATCAGAGTCCGGCATCCGGCCGCGCCCCCTTCCCAAGCAATGGTTCCCCGCAATACCTTAGGGCCATTGCCGATCATTGACGGCCAGAGATGGCAGGGGATGGCCGGGGACGGTTCCTGGCCGAACCGAAGGAGGCCTTTTCCGTGGCAGACCGCACACCCCCGCTCACCGTCGAGGAGCTGCACGCCCTCGTCGCGAGCGGCGAGATCGACACGGTCGTCCTGGCCTTCCCGGACATGCAGGGCCGGCTCCAGGGCAAGCGGTTCGCCGCGCGCTTCTTCCTCGACGACGTCCTGCGGCACGGCACGGAGGGCTGCAACTACCTCCTCGCGGTCGACGCCGACATGAACACGGTCGACGGCTACGCGATGTCGTCCTGGGAGCGTGGTTACGGGGACTTCGCCATGCATCCGGATCTGAGCACGCTGCGCCGCGTTCCCTGGAACGAGGGCACGGCCCTGCTCGTCGCCGACCTCGCCTGGAACGACGGCTCGCCCGTGGTGGCCGCGCCCCGGCAGATCCTGCGCCGCCAGCTGGAGCGGCTCGCGGAGCACGGCTTCACCGCACAGGTGGGCACCGAGCTGGAGTTCATCGTCTTCAAGGACACCTACGAGCACGCCTGGGACGCCAACTACCGGGGACTGACGCCGGCCAACCAGTACAACATCGACTATTCGGTCCTCGGTACCGGGCGCATCGAGCCTCTGCTGCGCCGTATCCGCAACGAGATGGCGGCGGCCGGGCTGACCGTCGAGTCCGCCAAGGGCGAGTGCAACCCCGGGCAGCACGAGATCGCGTTCAAGTACGACGAGGCCCTGGTCACCTGCGACCAGCACGCCGTCTACAAGACCGGGGCCAAGGAGATCGCCTCCCAGGAGGGCGTCTCGCTCACCTTCATGGCCAAGTACAACGAGCGCGAGGGCAACTCCTGCCACATCCACCTCTCGCTCGCCGACGCCGACGGCACGAACGTCATGGCCGGTGACGGCGAGGGCGGCATGTCGCAGGTCATGCGGTACTTCCTCGCCGGGCAGCTCGCCGCACTCCGCGACTTCTCCCTCCTGTACGCGCCCAACATCAACTCGTACAAGCGCTTCCAGCCCGGCTCGTTCGCGCCGACCGCCGTCGCCTGGGGGTACGACAACCGCACCTGTGCGCTGCGTGTCGTCGGGCACGGCCGTTCGATGCGCTTCGAGAACCGGCTGCCCGGCGGCGACGTCAATCCGTATCTCGCCGTCGCGGGACTCGTCGCGGCCGGGCTGTACGGCATCGAGCACAAGCTGGAGCTCCCCGAGGCGTGCACGGGGAACGCGTACACCGCGGACTACGCGCACGTGCCCACCACCCTGCGCGAGGCCGCCGAGGCCTGGGAGAACAGCCCGATCGCCCGGGCCGCCTTCGGTGACGAGGTGGTCGCCCACTACCGCAACATGGCGCGCGTCGAACTGGACGCCTTCGACGCCGCGGTGACCGACTGGGAGCTGCGCCGCTCCTTCGAACGCATGTGAGAGGTCCTTCGTTGTCGCACACCCCCACCCCGTCCGCACAGCACGACGGACACGAACTCGTCGTGCTCGACCCGGCCACCGAAGAAGTCGTCGCCACCGTCCAGGGTGCCGGCCCGGCGGACGTCGACGCGGCCGTCGTACGGGCCGGTGCGGCGCAGGCCCGCTGGGCCGCCCTCGCACCGGGCGAGCGGGCCCGGCTGCTGCGCCGCTTCGCCGTCGCCGTCGACGGACACCTCGAAGAACTCGCCCGGCTGGAGGTCAGGGAAGCCGGGCACACCCTCGGCAACGCCCGCTGGGAGGCGGGCAACGTCCGCGATCTGCTCGACTACGCGGCCGGGGGAGTGGAACGGCTGACCGGCCGCCAGATCCCCGTGGCGGGCGGCCTCGACGTCACGATCCTCGAACCGCTGGGCGTGGTCGCCGTCATCGCGCCCTGGAACTTCCCCATGCCGATCGCCGCCTGGGGCACGGCTCCCGCGCTCGCCGCCGGGAACGCCGTCATCCTCAAGCCGGCCGAGACGACCCCGCTGACGGCCCTGCGACTGGCCGAACTCGCCCTGGAAGCAGGCCTTCCCGAGCATCTGTTCCAGGTCCTGCCGGGCGCGGGCCCCATCACGGGCGACGCACTGGTCGAGCACCCCGGGGTCGCGAAAATCGTCTTCACGGGATCGACGACCGTGGGCAAACAGGTGCTGGCCAAGGGGGCGGCCCAGCTCAAGCGCGTCACCCTCGAACTCGGCGGCAAGAGCCCCAACATCGTCTTCGCCGACGCCGACATCGAGGCCGCCGCGGCAGCCACCCCGATGTCCTTCCTCGACAACTCCGGCCAGGACTGCTGCGCCCGCACCCGCATCCTCGTCCAGCGTTCGGCGTACGACCGCTTCCTCGAACTCCTCGCCCCCGCGATCGAGTCCGTCGTCGTCGGAGACCCGTCCGACGAGAAGACCGCCATGGGCCCGCTGATCTCCCGGGCCCAGCTGGAACGCGTACGGTCGTACGTCACCGACGACCTGGCGGGTATCCGGGGCACCGCGCCCGACGGGCCCGGCTTCTGGTTCCCGCCCACCGTCCTGACCGGGGTCGAGCCCCACGCGCGCGTGGCCGTCGAAGAGGTCTTCGGGCCGGTCGCCGTGGTCCTCCCCTTCGAGGACGAGGCCGACGCGATCCGGCTCGCCAACGCCACCGACTACGGCCTCGCGGGCTCCATCTGGACTCGGGACGTGGGCCGCGCCCTGCGCGTGTCGAGCGCCGTCCGCGCCGGGAACCTGTCCGTCAACTCCCACTCCAGTGTCCGCTACTGGACCCCCTTCGGCGGCTTCAAACAGTCCGGCATCGGCCGCGAACTCGGCCCGGACGCCCTGACCGCCTTCACCGAGACCAAGAACGTCTTCATCAGCACGGAGGGCCCCGCACAGTGACCGCATCGACCTCACCGACCGACGCCGTCGTCTGCCGCCGTCTCGTCGGCCGCACCGCCGTCATCACGGGCGCCGGCAGCGGCATCGGCCTCGCCACCGCACGCCGGCTCGCCTCCGAGGGCGCCCATGTCGTCTGCGGCGATGTCGACGAGACCCGGGGCAGGGCCGCCGCCGAAGAGATCGGCGGGATCTTCGTCAAGGTCGACGTCACCGACCCCGACCAGGTCGAGGCGCTCTTCGGGACCGCGAACAGCACGTACGGGTCCGTCGACATCGCCTTCAACAACGCGGGCATCTCACCGCCCGACGACGACTCGATCCTGGAGACAGGACTGGAGGCCTGGAAGCGCGTCCAGGAGGTCAACCTCACCTCCGTGTACCTGTGCTGCAAGGCCGCGATCCCCTACATGCGGCGCCAGGGCAAGGGATCGATCATCAACACCGCGTCCTTCGTGGCCAGGATGGGCGCCGCGACCTCGCAGATCTCGTACACCGCCTCCAAGGGCGGGGTGCTCGCGATGACCCGTGAGCTGGGCGTGCAGTTCGCCCGCGAGGGCATCCGCGTCAACGCCCTGTGCCCCGGTCCGGTCAACACCCCCCTGCTCCAGGAGCTGTTCGCCAAGGACCCGGAGCGGGCCGCGCGGCGCCTCGTGCACATCCCGCTCGGGCGGTTCGCGGAGGCGGACGAGATCGCCGCCGCGGTCGCCTTCCTCGCCAGCGACGACTCCTCGTTCGTGAACGCCACGGACTTCCTGGTGGACGGCGGGATCTCGGGCGCGTACGTCACACCGCTGTAGGGCCCGTCGGGACACTGCTGCGGTGCCCGTCGGGCGGACGGCCCTGTGCCCGTGCCGGGCGGCGCCTAGAGTGCCGGGATGAGCATGACGACCCCGCCCGGCTGGTACCGGGACCCCTCCGCCCCGCACGCGGAGCGCTGGTGGGACGGGACCGCCTGGACCGAGCACCGCCGCACCCCCGGGACGCAGCAGCAGGAACCGCACCAGCAGCAGTATCGACAGCAGCAGCCGTACGCGCAGCCGTACGCGCAGTCCTACGGGCCGGCCCCGACGGCGCCGATGCCGGCGGCCGGCGGCTCCGGACGTGCGAAGGCGGTCGCCCTCACCACCGCGGCGGCCGTCCTCGTCGCGGCCATCGTCACGGGCGCCGTCGTCCTGAGCAAGGACGACGGCGACCCCGGGGCGGCGACCGCGCCCACGGACTCCGTCCCGGCCGCCCCACCGTCCTCGTCCTCGTCCTCGGAGTCCGCTCCGGAGCCGTCCGCCGATCCCGACCTCGTCGTGGACGAACTGAACGGCATCACCCTGCCGCTCCTCGACGGCTGGGCGAGACCCGAGAACGTGTCCGACACCGATGTGGTGATGACCACACCCGGGACGTACGACTGCCCGGGCGACGACGGCCTCTGCCGCCACGGCACGGTCCTCTCGCGCACGGTCACCGCGAACGACGAGAAGTCCACCGCGGCGCTCGCCCGGGACGACATCTCCGACGCGGCCGATCTGGCGTACGACCGCAACAGGGTCGACGAGCGGCCCTTCAACGGCATCACGTCCCACCGGCTGGTCGAGCAGGGCCCGGTCGCGGTCGCGGGGCGCACCGGATACTTCGTGCGCTGGCGCGTCAGGACCGAGGTGGGGCCCGGCGGTTACGTCCAGTCGATGGCGTTCCCGTCCAGCGTCGGCTCGGAGTCGCTGGTCATGGTGCGGTTCGTCTTCGACGCGGGCGCGGAGGGACCGCCCCTCGCCGACATGGACCGGATCACCAAGGGGATCCGGCCCGTCGGCGACGAGGACACGGGCGGGGGCGTGGGCAGCAGCATCGGACCCACGCAGTAACGCCCGCCGCCCGCCGGGTGGCGCCCGCCCGGGCCGGGGCCTACAGGAACGTATGGCCCTCGCCGCGGTACGTCGGCACCGACGCCGTCACCGTGTCGCCCTCCACGAGGTGCAGCACGTCGAACCGCTCGCACAGCTCCCCGGCCTTCGCGTGCCGGAACCACACCTTGTCGCCGATCAGCAGATCGTCGGCGGGCGAGCCGAGCAGCGGCGTCTGCACCTCGCCCGCGCCCTCCTGCGAGTCGTACTTCAGCCCCTCGGGGAGATACGGCACGGGCAGCCGGTCGGGGCCGGGGGCACCCGACGCCGGGTAGCCGCCGCCGAGGACCGTCACCACGCCGACGCCCGGCCGGCGGACGACGGGCTGCGCGAAGAGCGCGGCCGGACGCCCGCTGAACGACGTGTAGTTGTCGAAGAGACGCGGGACGTACAGACCCGACCCGGCCGCGATCTCGGTCACCGAGTCCTCGGCCGCGGTGTGCTGGACGCTGCCCGTGCCGCCGCCGTTGACGAACTCCAGGTCCGGCGCGACCGCCCGGACCGCCCGCACGACGTCCGCGCGGCGCTGCGCCAGCTCCTTGCGGGCCGTCGCCTGCATCAGCCGGATCGCACGCGACCGCAAAGGGCGCCCCCGCAGGTCGTCGCCCACACCGGCGATGTGCCCCTCGTACGCCATGATCCCGACGAGCCGGAAACCGGGCCGGCGGGCGACCGTACGCGCCATGTCGGCGACCTGGGCGGCGGAGTACAGGGGCGAGCGGCGGGCGCCGACCCGGACCCGGCCGCCGAACATCTTCAGCGCGGTGTCCAACTCCAGGCAGACGCGCACCTCTTCGCGCCCGCCGTCCCGGGCGTCGTCGATCAGTTGCAACTGCGCAGGGTCGTCGATCATGACGGTCACGGCGGCGGCGAGTTTGGGATCACCGGTGAGCGTCGCGTACGCGGTCCGGTCGGCGGACGGGTAGGCGAGCAGTACGTCGTCGAAACCGGAGCGGGCCAGCCACAGGGACTCGTCGAGCGTGTAGGACATCAGTCCGGCGAAGCCGTCCCGGGCGAGGACGCGTTCGAGCAGTGCCCGGCAGCGCACCGACTTGCTCGCGACGCGTACGGGCTTGCCCGCCGCCCGCCGTACGAGGTCGTCCGCGTTGGCGTCGAAGGCCTCCAGGTCCACGATCGCGACGGGTGCGTCAAGGTGGGCGGTGGCCCGGTCGTAGCGGGCTCGGTCTGCGGCGCGGGCTGTCATGTGCGAAGCCTGCCAGACCGGATTACCGCAGGGTAGGGGGACGTTCCGGGCAGATGCCCCGGGCCTGCGGACTGGTTCCCACGGGCACCGTGTCAGCCCGTAGAGTGACGCGCACGCAAGCGGGGAACGGATCCGGAGGGGTTCCTTCGGTCAGTCTCGGTCGTCCGGGGTCGAGGAAACGGGGGGTGCATGAGCACGGAAGCGCGCCGCGCCTCCATTCCTCCACGTCCGACGACGCCGCCGGGGACGCCTGTGGGGACGCCTGTGGCGGACGGTGACCGCGACCCGTCGGAGTGGCCGGGGAACACGGACCGGCGACCGTCTGCACCCTCGGCTCCGACTCCGACTTCGGCGTCGGCGTCGGATCGTGACGGCGGGGAGTCCACCGGGGGCGACTGGTTCGGACCGCGCCGCCCTGTGGGGGCGCCGCCGCGACCGCGTACCTCCGAGCAGGCCGCGCCCACCGGGACACCACGTTTCCCGAACCTCGGCCCCGGCGACGGCGGGCAACGCCACACCCCCGAGACGGGCACGCCGCCCCGCGAGGTTCCTCCGGGCGGCGCCGAGTGGGCGGGCGTCACACCGCGCCCGAACGCCGGTCCAGCCGCGGACGCGGGCCGTCCCGCCGCCCCACCACGTCCGACGACGGCACCGCGCGCGCCCATGGCAGGCGCGGAGTGGACGACCGCCCCCGCCTCGCCGCACGTCCCTTCGGCGCAGCCCCCATCGCGTTCCGCCTCACGTCCGGCGGACGAAGCGGGTACGCCGTCGGGTCCGGCCGCGGCTCCCGGGCGGCCTCCGCGTCCCGACCAGCAGGATTTCCCGCTCCGCCCCGCGAACGAACCTGGTGCCTCCACCCCGGGCCCCCGACGCCCTGAGGCCCCACCGCGTCCCACGAGCGCTCCCCGCCCCACCGCACCGCACACCCCGGAACGGCCGACCTCGGCGACCGAGCCGCGAGCGACCGGCGCCGACACCGCGCAGCGGCCCGGTGCCGGGCCGGCCGAGCCCCGAGCAGCCGGCGGTGACGCCGCTCGGCGCGCCGCGACCGGGCTGCCGTTGCGGCCGTTTGCTCCGCCGGTGCCCGGGGCCCATCAGGCCTTTGCGGGGCGGGGTGGGCCGGCCGCGCAGCCTCCGTCGGAGACCACGACCCGCTTGCGGCCCGTTCCCGCCGAGCCCGCTCCGGTGCCGCCGCGCACGGCCCCGCCCGGCAGGACGATGTCCGGGCCCGGTGAGCCGTTCATCGGCGAGTCCTTCACGGGGGAACCCTTCGCGGGCTCGGTACGGCACGCACCCGCGCCTCCCGCCGAGCCGCCGATCAGACCGTTCGTGTCCCTCGCGGAACCGGACACGTACGACGCCGACACCGCACGGGTGCGTCCGACGGGCCCCCGCCGGCGCAGCAGCGTGGCCGCCGCCGCGGCCTGCGTGGTGCTGGGGCTCGGGCTCATCGGCGGTGCGCTGACGGGGAGTTGGCTCACCGGGGACAGCTCGGACGGAACCGGGACACCGGACGCGTTCACCGCGGCCGGCGGCCTCTGGCACAGCGTGCCCGTCGACGAACTCTTCCCGCCCACGGTCAAGGGCGACGGCGCGGGCCCCGGCGGCTCCGACCGCACCTGGACCCGTATCGCCGTGGCCCCCGACAGCGGCTGCGGCGACGCCTTCGACCCCCTCCTGCAGAAAGCCCTCGCGCCCGCAGGCTGCCTGCGCCTGCTGCGGGCCACGTACACGGACGCGACCCGCAGCCACGTCACCACGGTCGGCCTGCTGTTCACGAAGGCCGACTCCGCCGCCATGGCCGTACTGCACCGCCGCTTCGAGGAGCAGAAGCTCGACAGCCGGCGCGACCTCATGCCCCGTACGTACGCGGCGAAGGACACCGTCGCCGCGGGCTTCGGCGACGACCAGCGCGCGTCATGGGCCCTGTCGGTCCTGACCGACGCCCCGGTCGTCACCTACGCGGTCTCCGGCTTCGCCGACGGCCGTCCCGTCGGCGAACCGCAGCCCGCCGCGGACGCGATGAGGACCGGCGCCACCACCGTGCCCGCCCAGGCCGGCCTCGGCCACGACGCACGGGGCCTCGCCGACCGCGTCGAGCGGAGCCTCCGCAAGACCGTCGGCTCGGCCACGGAGAAGCCGTCATGAGCCGCGGGGCGCCCCGTGCAAGGGGCCTGCTGGTCGTCACGCTGGCCGCCGGTCTCGCCCTCCTGCCCTCCACCGCCGCCCACGCCGACGGCATCCGCGCCAAGCAGTGGGCGCTGGAGGCGATGCACACGACCGAGGCGTGGCAGACGACGAAGGGCGCCGGCATCACCGTCGCCGTCCTCGACACGGGCGTCGACGACGAACACCCGGACCTCGCGGGCAACGTCCTCGCGGGCAAGGACATGGTCGGGTTCGGCGCGGGCCGCGGGGACCGCCCCTGGGCCCGGCACGGCACGGCGATGGCCGGCATCATCGCGGGCCACGGACACGGCTCGGGCAACGACGACGGAGTCATGGGCATCGCCCCCGAAGCGAAGATCCTCCCCGTCCGCGTGATCCTCGAAGACGGCGACTCGGCCCGTGCCAAGGCCCGCAACACCCGCGGCAACGCCCTCGCCGAAGGCATCCGCTGGGCCGCCGACCACGGCGCCGACGTCATCAACCTCTCCCTCGGCGACGACTCCAAGTCCGCCCACCCGGAGGCCTCCGAGGACGCCGCCGTGCAGTACGCCCTGGAGAAGGGCGCCGCCGTCATCGCCTCGGCCGGGAACGGCGGCGAGAAGGGCGACCACATCTCGTACCCGGCGGCCTACCCGGGCGTGATCGCCGCGACCGCCGTCGACCGCTACGGGACCCGCGCCTCGTTCTCCACCCGCCGCTGGTACGCCACCGTCAGCGCGCCCGGCGTCGACGTGGTGATAGCCGACCCGGACCGGAAGTACTACGAGGGCTGGGGCACGAGCGCCGCCTCGGCCTTCGTCTCCGGGGCCGTCGCCCTGATCAAGGCCGCCCACCCCGGGCTGTCCCCGGCGCAGATCAAGGACCTCCTTGAGGACACGGCCCGCAACGCGCCCTCCGGCGGGCGCGACGACTCCCTGGGATACGGCTTCGTGGACCCGGCGGCAGCCATCAGGGCGGCGGCCGGTCTGAAGCCGGAGAACCTGAGGGCGGCGGCCAACTCCGACCAGTACTTCGGCAAGGGCCCCGACACCGCCGAGGACGACGGGCCGTCGACCGCCTGGGCCGGCCCCCTGGCGGGCAGCGTCGGAGGCGTCCTCCTCGTCGTGGCGACCATCCTCTGGCGAGGCAGCAGACGACCCCGCCACCCCGACACCCCGTAGGCGTCAGCGACCTCCCGCAAGCCTCAGCTCCCGGCCCCCGCCAGGGCGCTCACGGCTGCCTTCGCCGCCGCCTCCACCATCGAGATCCCCCCGGCCTTCGTGGAGTTGCCGTCCGACAGCACCGCGACCAGGTACGCGCGGCCGTCCACCACCACCCGCCCGACGCTGTTGATGTCCCACAGCCCGGTCGCGGTCCGCGGCAGCCACCCGTTCTTCAGGGCGAACCCGGTCGGCCCCGCGGCCGACACCCCCCAGTCCTGCCCTGCGGCGATCTCCCCCATCAACCCCTGCACATAGGACCGGGAGCCAGCGTCCAGCTCCGAGTCGTCCGCGTCCCCGAACACCTGCCGCAGCAGGGCGAGTTGGTCGGCGGCCGTGGTCTGCGTCAGCCCCCACAACATCCCGTCCCCGCCCTCGGTGCCGTCGAGGCCGAGACGCGCGTTGGCCGCCGCCAGCCCCTGTGCCCGGCCGATCGCCTTCCACAGGGCGCCGGCGGACGCGTTGTCGCTGTCGCGGATCATCGCGGAGGCGTACGTCTTCTCCTGGGCGGTGAGTTCCCGCCCCGCGTCCTGCGCCTGCAGCAGCAGCGTGGCCAGGATGTCGGCCTTCACGATGCTCGCGGTGTCGAAGGCCGCGTCCCCGTACACCGCGCTCAGCCCGGACTCCGTGTCCAGCACCGCCACCGACAGCCGCGCCCCGGTCTCGACGGGGACGGAGCCCATCGCCTCAGCGAGCAGCGCGTCCCCGGACACGGGGGTGGGCTTTGCGGACGTGGGTGCCGTCACAGGTTCCACGGTCGCCTCCTTCGTGGTCGTCGTCCGGGATGACGCCGAGGAGGATACGAGTTCACCGGCGTCGTGCGCCCGCGCGCTCACGTACACCGCCCCCGAGGCCGTGGCGCCGAGCAGGACGAGGGAGGCGATCGCCGCGTGCCCGAGCGGCCTGGCGCGGGACGGGCGGTCACCGTGCCGGCGTGCTCTGTGAGGGAACATGCCGCGAGCCTGGGGCGTGCCACTGTGTGCCCGGTTAGACGCGTGTGAGAACCGTGTCAGGGATCGCTGAGAAACCCCTGAGTCCCGTGAACAGCCTGTTTCCGGGACGGGCAGGCACGGGCAGGTACGGGCAAAGCGCGCGGTCGGCCCGGCGGACCGGGCGGGCGACCGCCCCCGCTAGGCTCGGTGCCCGTGGCGAACAAGAACATCCCCGACCCCGGTTTCTCCGACGACGACGGCTCCGCCGATCCACGGCTGAGCGCGGCGCTCGCGGCCTGGGCCGAGGACAGGTCCGCGCACGGCCCCGTCCTGGCGGCCCTCAAGGGCGCGCGGCTCCTCGTACCCGTGGTCGCCGTGCTCGGCGAGGTCGAGGAGGACGAGAACGGTCTGCGCCGCGAGAAGACCAGCGACATGGCCGTCCCCACCCTGAAGGCCGGCGACCGCACCGCGCTGCCCGCCTTCACCTCCACCGCGTCGCTGGCCCGCTGGGATCCGGCGGCCCGCCCCGTCGCCGTACCGCTGCACCAGGCCCTCCAGGCCGCCGCGCACGAGAAGGCCGACACGGTCGTCCTGGACCTGGCGGGACCGGTCGCGTACGAGCTGACGGGCCCCGCGCTGCTGGCGCTGGCCGAGGGGCGTACGACGACGGACCCGCTCGCCGACCCCGCCGTGGTCGCCGCGGTACGGGCCGCGGTCGCCGCCGAGTCCCTGGTGCTCCGCGCCCACCTCGGTCCCGGACGGGCCGACGGCACCCTGGCCCTCGTACTGGACCCGGCCGCCGCCCCGGCCGACACCGCCCAGGCCGTGGCCCGGCGGCTCGCGGCCGACGAAACACTGAGGGCCCGCCTGGTGCGCGGCCTCGACCTGGCAGTTCTGCCGGCCGAGGCGACGCCACCGGGCGAGCCCCTGTACGTACGCCGGTAGATCCGCCCGTGTCAGGAGGCGGCCGGGCTCAGCCGTAGACCGGCCCCGTGTACTTCTCGCCCGGGCCCTGGCCCGGCTCGTCCGGGACGAGCGACGCCTCGCGGAACGCCAGCTGCAGCGACTTCAGGCCGTCGCGCAGCGGCGAGGCGTGGAAGGAGCTGATCTCGGTCGCGCTCGCGTCGAGCAGCCCGGCCAGGGCGTGGACCAGCTTGCGCGCCTCGTCGAGGTCCTTGTATTTGTCGCCCTCCTCGGACAGGCCGAGCTTCACGGCGGCGGCGCTCATCAGGTTCACGGCGACCGTGACCAGGACCTCGACCGCGGGGACCTCGGCGATGTCGCGGGTCATGTCGTCGAAACCGGGGGACTCAGGAGGGGTGTCACTCATGCCCCACACGATAGGCCCCGGCCCGCCGGGCCCTGCCCGCGGGAGACGCGTACGCCCGTCGCGCGAACGCCCGGAACCGGTGCGCGCACACCGATTCGCACCACCCGGGGGGAACTGCTAACCTTGTGTAACGACCGGCCGGACACTCCTGTGCCCGGCCCACAAGTGGAGGCTCCGAACTCCCACCCGGCCATCCTCAGGGAAGGCGGGTCACCCGGTCAGGCGGCCCCCATCGTTCCGTACGGACGATGGAGCCGCTGGATATGCGCCCCGCGGTTGACCGCGGCGGTGCTCCGGTCATCCTTGGAGCCACCGCCTGTGTCCCGTCCGGGGCATTTTTCATGTCCCATGGCGGTTGGTTCAGTGAGAAGACGTACGCGAGCTGTCTGCCAGACAGCCGTGTGGTGCTATCCGAGGAGGATCCATCAGCGCCGAGCCCCGCATCAACGACCGGATTCGCGTTCCCGAGGTACGACTTGTCGGTCCCAGCGGTGAGCAGGTCGGGATTGTTCCGCTTGCCAAGGCCCTGGAGCTTGCGCAGGAGTACGACCTCGACCTGGTCGAGGTGGCCGCGACCGCGCGTCCGCCGGTCTGCAAGCTCATGGACTACGGGAAGTTCAAGTACGAGTCGGCCATGAAGGCCCGTGAGGCGCGCAAGAACCAGGCGCACACGGTCATCAAGGAGATGAAGCTCCGGCCGAAGATCGACCCGCACGACTATGACACCAAGAAGGGTCACGTCGTCCGGTTCCTCAAGCAGGGCGACAAGGTCAAGATCACGATCATGTTCCGTGGTCGCGAGCAGTCCAGGCCGGAACTCGGCTACCGACTGCTGCAGCGGCTCGCCTCGGACGTCGAGGACCTCGGGTTCGTCGAGTCGAACCCGAAGCAGGACGGCCGAAACATGATCATGGTTCTCGGCCCGCACAAGAAGAAGACAGAGGCGATGGCCGAAGCCCGCGAGGCCCAGGCGGCCCGCAAGGCGGAGGCGAAGGCCAACCCGGGCAAGTCGCAGAACCACGCGGGTGACGACATCTCCGACGAGGAGGTCGCCGCGACCGAGGCCGCAGAGGCCCCGGCCGAGGCTCCCGCCGAAGCCTGATCCCGGGGTGCGAGTCCCAGGGGTTTCCGGACGCGAGTCCGGGGACGTCAACCGATACATATGACGTTCCGTTGTGCCCGGTCTGACGACCGGGCACAGGAACGCCACCGACGAGGAGAGAACGGCGCCATGCCGAAGAACAAGTCGCACAGCGGTGCCAGCAAGCGCTTCAAGATCACCGGCTCCGGCAAGGTGCTCCGCGAGCGTGCCGGCAAGCGCCACCTGCTCGAGCACAAGTCGTCGCGCGTGACGCGCCGCCTCACCGGCAACGCCGAGATGGCTCCCGGCGACGCCAAGAAGATCAAGAAGCTTCTCGGCAAGTGACGTCCGGCGCTTCGGCGCCGTACGTCAGGACCGGGACCCCATCGATTTCGGACCGTGTGACGACCACCACGGTCCCGCTACAAGGAGTTAACAAGTGGCACGCGTCAAGCGGGCAGTCAACGCCCACAAGAAGCGCCGGGCGATCCTCGAAGCCGCCAGCGGCTACCGCGGTCAGCGTTCGCGTCTGTACCGCAAGGCCAAGGAGCAGGTCACCCACTCCCTGGTCTACAACTACAACGACCGCAAGAAGCGCAAGGGCGACTTCCGTCGGCTGTGGATCCAGCGCATCAACGCTGCGGCCCGCCAGAACGGCATGACGTACAACCGCCTCATCCAGGGTCTGAACGCCGCCAACATCGAGGTGGACCGCAAGATCCTCGCTGAGCTGGCCGTCAACGACGCCAACGCGTTCGCCGCGCTCGTCGAGGTCGCGCAGAAGGCCCTGCCGTCGGACGTCAACGCGCCCAAGGCTGCGTGACGCTGGCGCTGGCCTCGGCCGGAACCTCCGTGTGGGCTCGCTTGCCTCAGGGCTGCGGGCCCACATTTGTTTTGTTCGAGTGTTCTCTTCAAGATCTTCAAGAGGGGCACCCCTCTCGGCGCGGCACGCGGTACGCCCCGCCCGTGAACCGAAGGTGAGTCCATGTCCAGCGGCCCCGAGCTGATCTCCCCCCGCTCGCAGCGCGTCTCCGCCGCCCGGCGGCTCGCGAGGCGGAGCTTCCGGGGCAAGGAGCGGCTGTTCCTCGCCGAGGGGCCCCAGGCCGTACGGGAGGCCGCCGCCCACCGCGTCGACGGCGAGCCCGCGCTCGTCGACCTGTTCGCCACGGTCGACGCCGCCGAGCGGTACGCCGACATCGTGGGGGAGGCCCGGGACGCCGGAGCCCGGCTGCACCTCGCCGACGACGACGTGATCGCGGACATCTCGACGACCGTCACCCCGCAGGGCCTCGTCGGCATCTGCCGCTTCCTGGACACCCCCTTCGACGAGATCGTCGCGGCCCGGCCCCAGCTGGTCGCCGTCCTGGCGCACGTCCGCGACCCCGGGAACGCGGGCACCGTCCTGCGCTGCGCCGACGCGGCCGGCGCCGACGCCGTCGTCCTCACCGACGCCTCCGTCGACCTCTACAACCCCAAGTCCGTACGGGCGTCGGTCGGCTCGCTGTTCCACCTGCCCGTCGCGGTCGGCGTCCCCGTGGAGCAGGCCGTGCAGGGGCTCAGGGACGCCGGCGTACGCATCCTGGCCGCCGACGGAGCGGGCGAGGACGACCTCGACGACGAACTCGACAAGGGCACCATGGGCGGCCCGACCGCCTGGGTCTTCGGCAACGAGGCATGGGGGCTCCCGGCGGAGACGCGGGCGCTGGCGGACGCCGTCGTGCGCGTACCGATCCACGGCAAGGCCGAAAGCCTGAACCTCGCGACGGCCGCCGCCGTATGTCTCTACGCGTCGGCTCGCGCGCAGCGTGCCCGCCGTGCTCGTTCCTGAGGGGGTCCGTCCGGTCACTCCCAGCTAGTAGGGTGACGGGCCCGGGGACCCGCCCCCCAAGCTCTCGGCTGCGCTTGAGCAGGGAGGTTGCCCCGGATGCCGGACGAGAGGTGGGGTACGGGGATGGGTGTCGGCACGAGCGGTGCGCAGAGCGCGCTGCGGGCACACGAGGTGCGGAGCGCTCCCGCGCCCCGGCACGCCGATCCCGCGGAACTCGGCATCGACCCCGACGACCTCCCCGACGGCCTCGTGATCGCCGACGAACGCGGCCGGGTGATCTGCTTCAACTCCGCCGCCGCCCGGATCACCGCCACCCCCGCCGCCGAGGCCCTCGGCCACCATCTGGAGCGGGCCCTGCCGCTGGAGGACCTCGAAGGCCGCCGCTGGTGGCAGCTCACCGATCCGTACGGCGGACTCGCGATCCGCGTCGGACAGCCCGAGCGCAACCTCCTGCTGCCGGGCGGCCGGGAGGTCCTGGTCACGGCGCGCTACGTACGGGTGCGGCCCACCGGCCCGGTCCGCCGGGTCGTCGTCTCGCTCCGCGACACCGAGGGCCGCCGCCGCACCGAGCGCAGCCACGCCGAGCTGATCGCCACGGTGGCCCACGAACTGCGCTCGCCGCTCACCTCCGTCAAGGGCTTCACCGCCACACTGCTCGCCAAGTGGGAGCGTTTCACCGACGACCAGAAGAAGCTGATGCTGGAGACGGTCGACGCGGACGCCAACCGGGTCACCCGCCTGATCGCCGAGCTCCTCGACATCTCCCGCATCGACTCCGGACGCCTGGAGGTACGGCGTCAGCCGGTGGACATAGGCGCCGCCGTCGGCCGCCACATCCAGGCGTACGTGGCCTCAGGACAGTCCGCCGACCGCTTCCTGCTGCGCATCGGCCAGCCGCTGCCGGACCTGTGGGCCGACCCCGACAAGGTCGACCAGGTGCTCAGCAATCTGCTGGAAAATGCGGTGCGGCACGGCGAGGGAACCGTCACCATCGACGTAGCGCCCGCGCCCTCACCCCGTGAAGGGGAAGAGGTCTGCACGTCGGTCACGGTGAGCGACGAAGGCCCTGGCATCCCGGAGGAGTCCATGAACCGCGTCTTCACCCGCTTCTGGCGGGGCAGCAAGCGCGGCGGCACCGGCCTCGGGCTGTACATCGTCAAGGGCATCGTCGAAGCCCACGGCGGCACCATCACCGTCGGCCGCGCCCCCGAGGGCGGCGCCGAGTTCCGATTTACGCTGCCCGTGGGCACCCCGGCGTATCTGCAGTAACGCCGAAGCGGCCCCCACGGGCGCATCCGCACACCCGGCTCGGCCCGGACCAGGCGTCCGAGCCGGGCGCTCACCCCCGTTAGACTTGGCCTTTGGCACTTTTGCGTCCCCATTTCAGGGACAGGGCTTTTCAGGGACACAGCGTCCCGCGAGTCGCGACGGGGACCGTCGGCCAACCAATCGGAAGCACGGGAAGAGATGTCGGCACCGAACAAGTCGTACGACCCTGTTGAGGTCGAGGCACTGAAACCGGAAGAGATCGAGCGCATGCGGGACGAGGCGCTCGCCGCCTTCGCCGCCGCCGGTGACCTCGACACGCTCCAGGAGGCCAAGGTCGCCCACACCGGTGGCGCCTCGCCGCTGGCCCTCGCCAACCGCGAGATCGGCGCCCTGCCCCCGCACGCCAAGGCCGCCGCCGGCAAGCTCGTCGGCCAGGCCCGTGGCGCGGTGAACAAGGCACTCGCCGCCCGCCAGGTCGAACTGGAGGCCGAGCGGGACGCCCGTGTGCTGGTCGAGGAGGCCGTGGACGTCACGCTGCCCCACGACCGGGTACCGGCCGGCGCCCGGCACCCGCTGACCACCATGATGGAGCGGGTCGCGGACGTCTTCGTGTCCATGGGATACGAGATCGCCGAGGGCCCCGAGGTCGAGGCGGAGTGGTTCAACTTCGACGCCCTCAACTTCACCCCGGACCACCCGGCCCGGCAGATGCAGGACACCTTCTTCGTGCAGGGCCCGAAGGGCTCGAAGACCTCCGAGGGCTCCAAGGGCTCCAAGGACACGGACGGCGAGTCCGGTGTCGTGCTGCGCACCCACACCTCGCCGGTGCAGGCCCGCGCCATGCTGGACCGCGAGCCGCCCGTCTACATCGTGTGCCCCGGCCGCGTGTACCGCACGGACGAGCTGGACGCCACGCACACCCCGGTCTTCCACCAGATCGAGCTGCTCGCCATCGACGAGGGCCTGACCATGGCCGACCTCAAGGGCACCCTGGACCACATGGTCCAGTCGCTCTTCGGCGCCGACATGAAGACCCGGCTGCGGCCGAACTTCTTCCCCTTCACCGAGCCGTCCGCCGAGATGGACATGCTCTGCTACGTGTGCAGGGGCGAGTCCGTCGGCAACCCCGACCGTCCCTGCCGCACCTGCTCCAGCGAGGGCTGGATCGAGCTGGGCGGCTGCGGCATGGTCAACCCGCGGGTGCTCGTCGCCTGCGGTGTGGACCCCCAGAAGTACAGCGGATTCGCCTTCGGGTTCGGCATCGAGCGGATGCTGATGTTCCGCCACAACGTCGAAGACATGCGAGACATGGTCGAGGGTGACGTCCGGTTCACCCGGCCGTTCGGGATGGAGATCTGATGCGGGTCCCGCTTTCCTGGCTGCGGGAGTACGTCGACCTCCCCGCCACCGAGACCGGCCGCGACGTGCAGGCCAAGCTCGTGTCCGCCGGCCTTGAGGTCGAGCGCGTCGAGCAGCTCGGCGCCGGCCTCAAGGGGCCGCTCGTCGTCGGCAAGGTGCTGACCATCGAGGAGCTGGAGGGCTTCAAGAAGCCCATCCGCTTCTGCACCGTCGACGTCGGCGCCGCCAACGGCACGGGTGAGCCGCAGGAGATCGTCTGCGGCGCCCGCAACTTCGCCGTCGGCGACAAGGTCGTCGTGGTCCTGCCCGGCGCCGTCCTGCCCGGCGACTTCGCGATCGCCGCGCGCAAGACGTACGGCAAGACCTCGCACGGCATGATCTGCTCCGGCGACGAGCTGGGCATGGGCGACGACGGCAGCGGCGGCATCATCGTCCTGCCGCCCGAGCACGAGGTCGGCACGGACGCGATCGAGCTGCTGGAACTGGTCGACGAGGTCCTCGACATCGCCGTCACACCCGACCGCGGCTACGCCCTGTCGATGCGCGGCGTGGCCCGGGAGACCGCCACCGCCTACGGCCTCGACCTGCGCGACCCGGCACTGCTCGACGTGCCCGGCCCCAACGCCTTCGGGTACCCGGTGCAGGTCGCCGACCCGCTGGGCTGCGACCGCTTCACCGCGCGGACCGTCACCGGTCTGTCGCCCGAGGCGAACTCCCCGATCTGGCTGACGCGCCGCCTCCAGAAGGCCGGCATGCGCCCGATCTCGCTGGCCGTCGACATCACCAACTACGTGATGCTGGAGCTGGGGCAGCCCCTGCACGCGTACGACCGCTCCCGCGTCCAGGGTGCGATCGGCGTGCGCCGGGCCGAGCAGGGCGAGAAGCTCGTCACCCTCGACGGCGCCAAGCGCACGCTGGACGCCGGGGACCTGGTGATCACCGACGACCGCGGGCCCATCGGTCTCGCGGGAGTCATGGG
This sequence comes from Streptomyces sp. NPDC102514, assembly GCF_055584525.1. Lineage (NCBI taxonomy): Bacteria > Bacillati > Actinomycetota > Actinomycetes > Kitasatosporales > Streptomycetaceae > Streptomyces > Streptomyces sp. NPDC102514. The sequence continues at coordinate 220,341 of NZ_JBVJLW010000007.1, read as the reverse complement.
CGGGGCCAACACCGAGATCGACGACACCGAGGGCACCACCACCGAGGTCGTCGTCGAGGCCGCGCACTTCGACCCCATCTCCATCGCCCGCACGGCCCGCCGTCACAAGCTGGCCTCCGAGGCGTCCAAGCGCTTCGAGCGGGGCGTCGACCCCGAGGCCGCAGCCGCCGCCGCCCAGCGCACGGTCGACCTGCTGGTCCTCCTCGCGGGCGGCACCGCCGACGCGGGTGTCACCCAGGTCATCTCCCCGTCCGCGCCGCACACCATCACCATCCCGGCGAACCACCCGGACAAGGTCGCGGGCGTCGACTACGGCCGCGAGACCGTCGTACGCCGCCTCCAGCAGGTCGGCTGCGACGTCTACGGCCAGGACGAGCTGATCGTCACCGTCCCGTCGTGGCGGCCCGACCTCACCGACCCGAACGACCTCGCCGAAGAGGTCATCCGGCTTGAGGGCTACGAGAACCTGCCCTCGACGCTGCCCAAGCCCCCCGCGGGCCTGGGCCTGACCGACCGGCAGCGGCTGCACCGCCGGGTCGGCCGCGCGCTGGCCGGCGCCGGGTACGTGGAGGCGCTGAACTACCCGTTCATCGGCACCGAGGTGCTCGACCAGCTCGGCCTGGACGCCGACGACCCGCGCCGCACCGTGGTGACGCTCGCCAACCCGCTCTCCGACGAAGAGCCCGCGATGCGTACGACGCTGCTGCCGGGGCTCCTCGGCGCGCTGCGCCGCAACGACGGCCGCGGCTCGCACGACCTGGCGCTCTTCGAGACCGGACTGGTCTTCCGGCCGACCGGCCAGGAGCACAGGGCCGAGCGGCTGCCCGTCGACCGCCGGCCCACCGACGAGGAGATCGCCGGGATCGACTCCGCGCTGCCGCGTCAGCCGCGCCGAGCCGCCGTCGTCCTCGCGGGCGCCCGCGAGCAGGCCGGCTGGTGGGGCAAGGGCCGCCCGGCCGACTGGGCGGACGCCGTCGAGGCCGCGCGTACCGTCGCCCGCGAGGCCGGTGTCGAACTGACCGTGCGCGGTGACCGGCACGCTCCCTGGCACCCGGGGCGCTGCGCCGCGCTGTACGTCACGGTGAACGGCGAGGAGACGCTCGTCGGGCACGCCGGTGAGCTGCATCCGCGGGTCGTCAAGGCGCTGCATCTGCCGGAGCGCAGCTGCGCCATGGAGATCGAGCTCGATCTCCTGGAGCAGGCGGGCGCGGGTGTGCCGGCCGCGCCGCGCATCTCCGCGTTCCCCGTCGCCACGCAGGATGTCGCGCTCGTCGTCGCGCGCGACGTGCCGGCCGCGGACGTCGAGGCCGCGTTGCGTGAGGGCGCGGGTGAACTCCTGGAGTCCGTGCGGCTGTTCGACGTGTACGAGGGGGAGCAGCTCGGTGAGGGGCGGAAGTCGCTCGCCTACGCGTTGCGCTTCCGTGCGGGGGATCGCACGTTGACCGTGGACGAGGCGTCCGCTGCGCGGGACTCGGCGGTTGCCCTCGCGGGCGAGCGTGCGGGGGCTGTTCTGCGCAGTTAGCTCCGCTGGTTCGGCGGGGTGGGGGGTGGGGCTGCGGGTCGTTCGGCGGGTGCGGGTCCGATGTGGCTGGTCGCGCCCACGCGGCGGAGCCGCACATCGATACAACCCCGCGCCCCTGAAGGCACAGGGCGTCTCCTTGGGAGGCGCCCTTTGTCTTGTTTGTGGGGGGCTCACTCATTTGGGTGACAAGTGTGGGGGGTTCGGGGTGGGCGGGGGACGGGGTCGACAGAATCGACCCGGCCGATGAGGCCGGTGCCTGTGCTGGACAGGGCCTAGGGGGGCCGTCGGCATGATCCGTTTCAAGGCTGGGGTGCCCCGTCGGGCGGGGCACCGGGGGAAACACCTGACCTTCGGTCGTACCAGGGCCGGCGCCCGCCGCCGGCAGCGGCTGCGCCGTCTGCTCGCGTTGGGCCTGCCCACCGCCTGGGGCGCGGTGGCGATCACCTACAAGTTGGCCTGTCCGCTCGCCCAGCAGAACGGGCTCGGGGCGCGGATCGCCACCTGTGCCGTCTTCTTCGCCGTCGGCACGGGGCTGATCCTGCACGTCAGACTAGGGCTGCTGCGGGAGTTGCGGCAGATCCGCAGAGTGGCGGGGGCCGCCCAGGGCGTTCTCCTGCGCCCGCTGCCGCCGAGCGTCGACGGCCTGAACGTCGCCGCCGCCCAGGTGTCCGCGGACCGTGGGGCCGCCGTCGGGGGCGACCTGTACGAGGTGATCGGTACGGAACACGGCGTCCGGGTCGTGATGGGCGACGTCCGCGGGCACGGACTGGCCGCCATCGGGACCGTCGCCGCCGTACTGGGCAGCTTCCGCGAGGCCGTCCACGACGAACCCGAACTCCCCGGCGTGCTGCGGAAACTGGAGCGGGCCATGGCCCGGCACCTCAGGGAGCGCGCCAAGGCGGAGCACCCCTCGTGCGGGCCGTCCGGACCCGACCCCGACAGCCCGGTCGCCGAGGAGTTCGTCACCGTGCTGCTGCTGGAGATCGGCCGCGACGGCGAGATGCGCGCCCTGAACTGCGGGCATCCATGGCCGTATCTGCTGCGCGGGGGCGGGGCCGGGAGCGGGGACCGGGTGGCGCATCTGGGGTTCGGGGATCCGCTGCCGCCGCTCGGGACCTTCCCGCTCCCCGCCGAACTGCCCGTCACCTGCTGCGGACCGCTGCTGCCGGGCGAGGCACTGTTCCTCTACACGGACGGTGTCGAGGACGCCCGCGACAGCACCGGCCGCTTCTTCCCCCTCCCCACCGCCCTGACCGAGGCGACCCGCACCCACCCGACCTCGCCCCAGGAGGTCCTGGGCACGGTCTTCACCCAACTGCTCGGCCACGCAGGCGGTTTCCCGACGGACGACGTAGCCCTCTTGGTGGTGGCCAACGGCAGAACCCAGGTTCAGACAGCCCACCGAGAGCAACTGGCAACGCCCCTCTAGGTCCTGTCGTCAAATTCCCGACGTCCGCCCGGAGGGCGGGCCGGGCGGCGTCTGGTGCGTGCTCTCGGTGTGCCGGGCGGAAGTCCGCGTACTGGACGTACTTGGGCTTTCGCCCGGTGCGGCGAGAGGGCGTGCCAGGCGTCGGCCGGCAGGCGGGAATTTGACGACAGGGCCTAGGGGCGTGGGGCTGTGACATATGCGGCTCCGCCGCGTGAGCGCGACCAGCCACATCGAACCCGCACCAGACAACCAACGCCCAGTGCCCCGGCACAACCCGGCGGAGCCGTCCGCCCGCCACGGAGTGTCGGGCAGGCAGCGGGACGGACGGCGTAATTCCGGGCCGCCGCACTGTACGAGGGGGAGCCGGCGGCCCGGCCGGCCTCTTGCGAGGCAGTTCAGTCAACCGGCTCACAACTCTCCGCGACAGCGCGCGCACTGCCCGGATCCGGGCACTCCGTTCACACCCCGTGTGAAGGGAGAGGCGCTAGGTTGAAAAGCACCGTCTGCACCCAGCCATCGGATGGCCTTCATGCAGCCCAACACTCTGCTCGACGCGATCCTCGACGAGGCCGGAATCTCCCACGCGGGACTCGCGGCACATGTGAACCAGGCAGGACGGGTGCGCGGTCTCGCACTCCGCTACGAACACACCGCCGTGGCACGGTGGTTGAAGGGCCAGCGACCCCGTGGCCAGGTGCCCGACCTGATCTGCGAGGTCCTCGCCGTCCGGCTCCAACGGCCCGTCACACTCGACGACATCGGCCTCGGCGTACCCGGCGAACCGGCCACCCCGCACGGCACGACGCTCTCCGGTTTCGTCGAGCGGGCCACCGCGCTGTGGCGCTCCGACGAACAGCAGCGCCCGCACATACTCGGCGCCCCCGCCGTCACCGGCACGCCCGCCGTGATGCCCGTGTGGGAGTGGGAGAACCCGCCGGAGGACGTGGACGTCTCACGCGGCGGACGTCACCGCGTCCGCATGTCCGACATCGAGATGCTGCGCGCCGCCCGCGCCCACTACGAGCAGATGTACCGCAAGGCCGGCGGTGTCGCGACCCGTACGCGCATCGTCGGATTCCTCAACTCCGAGACCGCGCCCCTCCTGCGCGGCAGCTACACCGACGCCACCGGCCGTCAGCTCCACCGCGCCACCGGCGGCCTGGTGGCGATCGCCGGCATCTGCGCGTACGACTCCGACGCGCACGGGCTCGCCCAGCGCTACTTCCACCAGGCGCTCAGGCTCGCGAAGGCCAGCGGGGACAGGGGACTCGGCGCCTATGTGATCGCGCTCCTCGTCAACCAGGCGCTGTTCATGCGTGAGCACCGGCAGGCGGTGGCCTTCGCCGAGGCCGCGCTGCGCGCCGCGGGGCGCCACATCACGCCGGCGCTCGCGTCGGACCTCTCCGCGATGCAGGCCAAGGCGTACGCGCACCTCGGTGACGGCAGCAGCGCGCTGTCCTGCATCCGGCGGGCCGAGCAGGCCGCCGACCGCATCCGGCGCGGCTACGAGCCGGACGAGACCGGTTATGTCCAGCCGGGCCTGGTCAACGTGCAGGTGGCGGAGGCGCTGTTGAGCCTCGGCGACCTGAGCGCCGCCCAGGAGCACGCCGCGGCAGCCGTGGACAATCCGGCGCACGACCGCGGCAGGGTGCACCGGCTCGCCATGCTCAGCCAGATCGAACTGCGCCAGGGGAACGCCGACAGAGCGGTGGTCACCGCGGTCGAAATGGCGGAACGGGCGCGCGGGATGGAGTCCCAGCGGCTGCGCGACAGACTGCGGGCGGTACGCGAACACCTGGTGGCCAGCGGCTGCGCGGGCACCTCCGAGGCCGCCGAACTCATCGACGGAGCACTGCGCGTGCCGCTCTAGACATCGCTTCGACGACCGACCGTCCCGACCGCCGGGGGGCCACGAGCCCTCCTGGCGGGTGCCTTTGCGCCTGCCACTGCGCCGGTAGCGGCCCACTGCGAGCCTGCTGTGCGGACACTCCTGCTGCGATATTGCCACCTACCCGTCGAAAGGTGGCAGAAAAGTGCAGTGGACGAAACAGAACGAACAAATCGTGTACGCAAATCGCTGGTTCAGCGTCAATCTCGCAGATGTCGCATTGCCCGACGGCCGGCATCTCGATCACTTCTTAATCCGGCTGCGTCCCGTCGCCGTGGCCACTGTCGTGAACGAGGCGAACGAGGTGCTGCTGCTGTGGCGGCACCGCTTCATCACCGACAGCTGGGGATGGGAGCTTCCGGCGGGCGTCGTCGAGGACGGCGAGGACATCGCCGTCGCGGCGGCCCGCGAACTGGAGGAGGAGACCGGCTGGCGGCCGGGACCTCTGCGCCATCTGATGAGCGTCGAGCCCTCGAACGGGCTCACCGACGCCCGGCACCACATCTACTGGGCCGACGAAGGCGCGTACATCGGGCATCCTGTGGACGACTTCGAGTCCGACCGCCGGGAATGGGTTCCCCTGAAGCTCGCTCCCGACATGGTCGCCCGCGGTGAGGTTCCGGCCGCCAATATGGCTGCCGCGCTGCTCCTCCTGCATCATCTGAGGCTCGGGCAGGACGCCTTGCCCTGATCCCCCACCGCGTCCATGGGCTCAATGGCCCAGAGCCTGCCAGACCGCCACGGCCAGCGCTCCCACCGCCGTGACGACCGCGACCGCGCGCAGCGGCCAGCGGGTGTGCTCCAGCGCGATGACCCGACTGCTCAGGTCGTCGAGCTCCTTGGCGGTCTGTTCGGCGCGATGACTGAGCAGAGTCATGCACCCCTCGACGGTGGCATGGGCCACATCGAGACGGCGACGTAACTCTGCGACTTCTCCTCGGACCACGGGATGCTCCGGGTCGGCGGTCACGTGTCCGCTCCTTTCCGTAGTCGTCACATCCCTAACATGTGCACGGAAAGTCAACAGGCCTGGTGGGTGCGTGGGGAGCGTGTGCGAGGGGCATATGCGGGCCCGGAGCGCACACGGTGTGTGAATACGGCGGGCCCGGCCCTCAAAAGAGAGCCGGGCCCGCACAGGCCAAAACTTATACGGAGGGTGACTATTTCGGCTTGGCGGGGGGCCCGGGCGCTTTAGGGGGCGCCGGCGCCCCTGCTTTTAAGGGGCGCGGGGAACTGCGCGACCAGCCACAGCGGCTCCGCACCCGACAACGAACCCGCGGCCCCTGAACCGCCGGCCGGGACCGCCTACGGATACGTATAGAACCCGGATCCCGACTTCCGCCCCAACCGACCGGCGTCAACCATCCGCTGAAGCAGCGGCGGAGCCGCGTACAACGGCTCCTTGTACTCCTCGTACATCGAATAGGCGACAGAAGCCACCGTGTCGAGCCCGATCAGATCGGACAGCTTGAGCGGCCCCATGGGGTGCGCGCACCCCAGCTCCATGCCGTTGTCGATGTCCTCGCGGCTCGCCATACCGGACTCGAACATCCGGATCGCGGAGAGCAGATACGGGATCAGCAGCGCGTTGACCACGAAGCCCGAGCGGTCCTGCGCACGGATCGCGTGCTTGCCGAGGATCTTCTCCACCAGGGACTGCGCCCGGCTGATGGTGCCCTCGGACGTGGTCAGCGCCGGGATCAGCTCGACGAGCTTCTGCACCGGGGCCGGGTTGAAGAAGTGGATGCCGATGACCTGGTCGGGACGCGAGGTGGCGACGGCGAGCTTCACCAGCGGGATGGAGGAGGTGTTCGAGGCGAGGATCGCGTCCTGGCGCAGCACGACCTGGTCGAGGACCTGGAAGATCTCCGTCTTCACCTGCTCGTTCTCGACGACCGCCTCGATCACCAGATCGCGGTCGGAGAACTCGCCGAGGTCGGTCGTGAAGGAGAGCCGCGCCTGGGTGGCGTCCCGCTCCTCCTCGGAGATCTTGCCGCGCTCGGCGGCCTTGGAGAGCGAGTTGTAGAGCCGGGTCCGGCCAATCTCCAACGCCTCACCAGTGGTCTCGGCGACCTTCACATCCAGGCCGGCGCGGGCGCACACCTCGGCGATGCCCGCTCCCATCTGGCCGCAGCCCACCACTCCGACGCGTTCGATGTCGGTCACATCGTCCCTTTCGCTCTGACTGTCCGCTCTCACTGTCATGGGTCCGGCGGGTGTCCGTTGTCCGGTACCCGCCGACGCCACGCACGTTACTCCGGATCTGTCCCCGTACGACGGGGCGGGTCGTGCATGCTGTGCGAGGTAGACGGTCCGTGACCGGGCGGACCCACTGTGTTTGGGGTACGGCATGGGGCGTATGTCACGACGGGGATTCGCGATGACCGCGGCGGCCGGACTGTCGGGACTCGTCACCGCGGGAGTGGCCGTGGCGGCGGAGATGTCCGGTGGAGGGAGCGGTGGGGGAGGCGGAGGCGGGCACGACGGCCGCCGGCACCGGCGTCGGCGCCGCGACCCCGCGGGTGAGCTGCGCGGGATGTGGCTGGCGACCGTGGCCAACCGCGACTGGCCCTCGAAGCCGGGCCTGACCGCGGCGCAGCAGCGCGCCGAGCTGCTCGCGCACCTCGACACGGCGGTGGAGCGCCGGCTGAACGCCGTGATCTTCCAGGTGCGCCCCACGGCCGACGCCCTGTGGGCCTCGCCCTTCGAGCCCTGGGCGCAGTACCTGACCGGGGTCCAGGGCAAGGACCCCGGCTGGGACCCGCTGGGCACCGCCGTCACGGAGGCCCACGCGCGGGGGCTCGAACTGCATGCCTGGTTCAACCCGTACCGCGTCGCCAACCACACCGACCCGACGCGGCTCGTCGCCTCGCACCCGGCCCGCGTCCACCCCGACTGGATCGTGCCCTACGGCGGGAAGCTGTACTACAACCCCGGGCTGCCCGAGGTCCGCGCCTTCGTGCAGGACGCGATGCTGGACGCGGTCGGGAAGTACGCCGTGGACGCCGTCCACTGGGACGACTACTTCTATCCGTACCCGGTCGCGGGCCAGGTCTTCGACGACGACGCCGCGTACGCCGCGCACGGCGGGCAGTTCCCCGACCGGGCCGCGTGGCGGCGCAACAACATCGACCGCCTGGTGCTGGAGACGGCTGCCCGGATCAGGGAGGTCAGGCCCGGCACACAGTTCGGGATCAGCCCCTTCGGGGTGTGGCGCAACGCCACGACCGACCCGCTGGGCTCGGACAGCCGCGCCGGCGTGCAGACGTACGACGACCTGCACGCGGACACCAGGAAATGGGTCCGGGAGAACTGGATCGACTACATCTGCCCGCAGCTGTACTGGAACATCGGCTTCGCCGCGGCCGACTACGCGAAGCTCGTCCCCTGGTGGTCGCAGGTCGCACAGGGCAGCAGGACGAAGCTGTACGTGGGTGAGGCGCTGTACAAGGCGGGTGACCCGGCGCAGCCCGCGGCCTGGCAGGACCCGGCCGAGCTGTCCGCGCATCTCACGCTGGCTGCGAACCATCCGCAGGTGGGCGGGCACGTCTTCTTCTCGGCCAAGGAAGTGGCCGCCGACCGGATCGGAGCCATGGCGAGGGTGGTCGCCGACCACTACCAGCAGCCGGCGAAGCCCTCACGCTGATTCAGCGGGGAGTGTCCTCGTGGTGCTGGACCACGCAGTCGGGGCCGGGAGACATCAGGGTCTCGTGACCGTCCTCGAAGCGGACCCGGTACGGGGGGTTCCCCTGCTGCCCGAGCACTTCGATGACTTCCGCGACCCGGTCGTGCTGCCCGACGATCCTGCCGTGCACCAGCAGATGGTCGCCTACGGTTGCCTGCATCTGTAGGGCCTCCTCGTTCCGCACGGGAGTGGCGATTCGTGACCGCAAGTCTACGGCGGGTAGCGCGCGTTGGGGCCGGGCCGGACGAATCGGTCAGCTCCGGGCCCGTTGGGTGACCGCGATGCAGACGAGTACGGCGGCAGCCGTCAGCGGGGCGGCCGGGGTCAGGTGCTCGCCCAGGAGCAGCACCGACCACACCAGGGTGAGCAGCGGCTGGGCCAGCTGCAGCTGGCTGGCCTTCGGTATGCCGATCGCGGCCATCCCGCGGTACCAGACGACCAGGCCGACGAACTGCGAGCCGGCCGCGACCCACAGCAGCCCGGTCACACTGTGCGCGGTCAGCTCCACGGGCTCGTACGACAGGGCGATCGCGGCCACCGGCACCGTGAGCGGCAGGCACAGGACCAGCGCCCAGCCGATGACCTGCCAGCCCGGCATCACCCGGGCCAGCCGGCCGCCCTCCGTGTAGCCCGCCGCGCAGATCAGGAGGGCGCCGAAGAGGTAGGCGTCCGCGCTGCTCAGGGCGCCGCCGCTCTGCTGCACGGTGAACGCGATGACCACGGCGGCGCCCGCGGACGCCGCCGCCCAGAAGGTGCGGGAGGGGCGGGTGCCGACGCGCAGCGCCGAGAACAGGGCGGTGGTCAGGGGGAGCAGGCCGACGACGACCGCGGCGTGCGCGGTGGTCGACGTCTCCAGGGCGAGGGTGGTGAGCATCGGGAAGCCGAGGACGACTCCGGCGGCGACGACGGCGAGCCCCGCCCAGTGACGGCGGCCGGGCAGGGGGACGCGCAGGGCGAGCAGACAGCCGCCCGCGACGATCGCGGCCAGGACGCTCCGCACGGCCACCAGCGACCAGGGGCCGAAGCCCTCAAGCCCCCAAGCGGTGGCGGGGAAGGTGAGGGAGAAGGCGACGACGCCGAGCGCGGCCATGAGGGTCCCGGTACGGGGGTTCGGCCGGCTGAAGTCCCGGGCGTTCCCGGACGGGCTGCCGGGTGTGCCGGACGCTCCGGGTGTGCCGGACACCGCTATCGAGGTCCGTGTGGTAGCGCTATTCTCTACTCTCATGCATGAGCGTAGCAGTGTCGCTGACCTGGCCGATCGACTGCGGGGAGAGCTGGACCGCTACTCTCCTGGTGGAAAGCTGCCGTCCAGCCGGACGCTCGTCGAACGGTTCCGCGTGAGCCCCGTGACCGTGTCCCGGGCACTGGCCCAGCTCTCCGCCGAGGGCCTGGTGGTCACCCGGCCCGGAGCGGGAGCCTTCCGGGCCGGGCCGCGTGCGTCAGGCCCGGTTGTCGGGGACACCTCCTGGCAGGAGGTCGCCCTCAGCGCGGACGCCACGACCGAACTCGTACCCCGCACCGTGGACGCCTCGGGCGTGCTCGTCTCGCTGGCCGCCCCGCCGCCGGGAGTCATCGAGTTCAACGGCGGCTATCTGCATCCCTCGCTCCAGCCGGAACGGGCCATGGCCGCGGCGCTGTCCCGGGCCGGCCGCCGCCCGGGTGTCTGGGCGCGCCCGCCGGTGGAGGGGCTGCTCGAGCTGCGCGAGTGGTTCGCGCGGGGCATCGGCGGCGCCATCACCGCCGCCGAGGTGCTCATCACGGCCGGCGGCCAGTCCGCGCTGACCACCGCGCTGCGCGCACTCGCCCCGCCCGGCGCCCCCGTCCTCGTCGAGTCGCCCACCTATCCCGGCATGCTGGCGATCGCCCGCGCGGCCGGACTGCGGCCCGTGCCCGTGCCCGTCGACCGGGACGGGGTGAAACCGGACCTGCTCGCCGACGCCTTCCGGGCCACCGGCGCCCGCGTCTTCGTCTGCCAGCCGCTGTTCCAGAACCCGACCGGCGCGGTGCTCGCCCCCGAGCGGCGCGGCGAGGTGCTGCGGATCGCCCGCGAGGCAGGCGCGTTCGTCATCGAGGACGACTTCGTACGCCGGCTCGTGCACGAGGACTCGGGGCCGCTGCCGCGACCGCTGGCCTCGGACGACCCCGACGGAGTCGTCGTGCACGTCTGCTCGCTGACCAAGGCCACCTCGCCGAGCTTCCGGGTGAGCGCGCTGGCCGCCCGCGGGCCCGTCCTGGAACGGCTGCGGGCGATCCAGGTCGTCGACACCTTCTTCGTGCCGCGCCCCCTCCAGGAGGCGGCCCTCGAACTCGTCGGCTCGCCCGCCTGGCCCCGCCATCTGCGGGCCGTCTCGGCCGAACTGCGCGTCCGGCGCGACGCGATGGCCGCCGCACTGCGCCTGCGGCTGCCCGAACTCGCCCTGCCGCACATCCCGTCCGGCGGCTACCAGCTGTGGCTGCGCCTGCCCGACGGCACCGGGGGCACCTCCCAGGCCTTCGGCTCCGGGGGAGAGCGGGCGCTCGTGTCCGCCGCCCTGCGCGCGGGCGTGGCCGTCACCCCGGGCCGCCCCTACTTCAGCGCCGAACCCCCGGCGGCCCACCTGCGCCTGAGCTTCGCGGCGGTCGCGAGCACCGCCGAAATCACCGAGGGCGTCCGCAGGCTGCACACGGCCTGCGCCGAAACCGGTTCGACAGCGGAAGCCTGACCTGCGACTCTCCCGCCATGACCGACATACCAGGCCCGCCCGAGGGCTACGAGATCTCCACCGACCCCGCGCGCATCGACGTCGACCGGGTCCACCGCTGGCTCGCCGACGACGCGTACTGGGCGCTCGGCCGACCGCGCGAGAAGCAGGAGCTGGCGATCGCCGGATCGCTCAACTTCGGGGCGTACGAGACGGTTTCGGGCGACCAGGCGGCGTACGCGCGCGTGGTGACCGACGGGGCCACCTTCGCCTGGCTCTGCGACGTGTACGTGGACCGGTCCGCGCGGGGCAAGGGGCTCGGCACCGCCCTGGTCACCGCCGTCCGCGACCACCTGCGCCCCCTCGGCCTGCGCCGCGTGCTGCTCGCCACCCACGACGCGCACGGGGTGTACGAGAAGCTCGGGTTCAGGGTGCTGGACCGGCCCGACCGGTGGATGGCGCTGAGCTTCGAATGACGGTGTCCTGACGGACGGTGTCCCGATTCTCCTTCCGTGGGTCGTCCACGTACTTTGTGCGGGCCTTCGCGTGAGTATTCCGTGTGTGCCGTGGATCAGCTCTTGACCTGCGCAGTTCCGGCGCTCACGATCGCCGCATGCATGTTCGGGTCACGCTGATCGCCGCCGCCCGCGGTTCCTCGTTGCTCGCCGAGCGCTTCGACGACGACCGGCCGCTGGACCAGGCGGGCTGGGGCGAGGTGCAGCGCGTCGCCCATGCCCTGATACCGCTCGCCGCGGCCGAGCTGCGGTACTGCTCGCCGACTCCGCGCAGCCGGGCCACCGGTGACGCGCTGGGCCTCGCGCCGCTGGTCCAGCCGGCGCTGCGGGACTGTGACATGGGCCGCTGGCGCGGGCTGACCCTCGGCGAGGCGATGGCCCGGGAACCCGAGGCGGTGGACGCCTGGCTCGCCGACCCGTACTCCGCGGCCCACGGCGGCGAACCGCTCGCGGAGTTCATCCGGCGGGTCGGCGGCTGGCTGGACACCCGCCCCGCCGACGACGGCGGCCGGATCGTCGCCGTCGCGGAACCGGCGGTCGTCCGCGCCGCGCTCGTCTACGCCCTGAAGGCGCACCCGTCGACGTACTGGAACTTCGACGTGCGCCCGCTGTCGACGGCCGCCCTGATCGGCTGGGCGGGCCGCTGGAACCTGCGCTTCGACGCTCAGTACGACCGCGTGTAGTCCGTCACGACCGCGTGTGGCCGGTCACGACCGCGTGTAGTCCGTCGTGAGGAGCAGGTCCTTCGCGGGGCCGCCCACCCGCCACACCGTCCGCCAGCGGTCCGCGTCGTACACGGTGAACTCGCCCCGGTAGAGGTCCGCCGAGCACGGATGGTCGGTGACGTGCCGGCCGGTGGCGAGGTCCAGGTCGTGGAACGGGCGGCCGTCGGCGAACCGTACGTCGGCCCGGCTCGCCCCGTCGCCCGGCAGGAACCTGAGGGTGCGCTCGGCGGGCCGGGCCACGCCCTGCCACACGAAGGTGCCGGACTCGTGGTGGAGCAGCCCCCCGGAGGGGCCGGAGCCGTCGCCGTCCAGCCGCTCGAACACCGTCGTCCCGCTGAAGGCACCCGTCGCCCCGCTCGCGAGATCCCGCACCGAGCGTTCCACCTGCCAGCTCCCGGCCAGGTACGCCAGTACGTCGCCCACCGGCCGGAATCCGGCCATCCCCTCCGTCACCGCGGCCTCTCCTGTCCAACCCATTGACGTGATCCTGCCCCCTCCCTATCTTGCCGTTCGAAGTATTGATCAGCGTCCGGCATGTCGAACGCATCGACCTCTCGGACACGTTTCTCGGACACGCCTCCCAGAGCCGCGGAGGATCCATGTCACATGCCCGCACCCGCACTCGCTGGAGACTCGCCCTCACGGCCACCGCACTGCTGGTCGCCTCCTTCCTCGTGCCGCCCCCGGTGAGCGCCACGCCCGTGGACGCCGCCGCCGAGGACGCCACCGACTACGCGATCACCGTCGACCCGAAAGCCACGGGCGCGAAGATCGACGACACCATGTACGGCGTCTTCTTCGAGGACATCAACCGGGCCGCGGACGGCGGGCTGTACGCGGAGCTTGTGCAGAACCGGTCGTTCGAGTACTCGACCGCCGACAACCGCTCGTACACCCCGCTCACCTCCTGGGCCACCACCGGCACCGCGACGACCGCGGACGACGACGGCCGGCTGAACGCCCGCAACCGCACCTACCTCGCCCTGGGTGCGGACTCCTCCGTCACCAACTCCGGCCTTTCGGTGCAGGCGGGCAAGGCCTACGACTTCTCCGTATGGGCCCGCGCCGACGGCTCCTCCGCCCTCACGGTGACCCTCCAGGACGCCGACGGCGAGCTGGCGCAGGCCCGCCGTGTCACCGCGCGCGGCGGCTGGGCCAAGTACACGGCACGCCTCACCGCGACCCGCACGAGCGCCACCGGCCGTCTCACGGTGGCGTCGGACGGCCCGGCCGCGCTCGACATGATCTCGCTCGTCCCGCGCGACACGTACAAGGGCCACGGCCTGCGCGCGGACCTCGCGGGGAAGATCGCCGCCCTGGACCCCGGCTTCGTCCGCTTCCCGGGCGGCTGCCTGGTCAACACCGGCAGCATGAAGGGGTACGACGAGGGGTCCGGCTGGGAGCGCAGGCGCGCGTACCAGTGGAAGGACACGATCGGCCCGGTCGAGCAGCGCGCCACGAACGCCAACTTCTGGGGCTACAACCAGAGTTACGGCCTCGGCTACTACGAGTACTTCCAGTTCTCCGAGGACATCGGGGCCATGCCGCTGCCCGTGGTGCCCGCCCTCGTCACCGGCTGCGGCCAGAACCAGGCCGTCGACGACGACGCGCTCCTCGAGCGGCACATCCAGGACACCCTGGACCTCATCGAGTTCGCCAACGGGCCGGTGACCGGTGAGTGGGGCGGGAAGCGGGCCGCGATGGGCCACCCGAAGCCCTTCCACCTCACCCACCTCGCGGTCGGCAACGAGGAGAACCTGCCGAACGAATACTTCGAGCGCTTCAAGCAGTTCCGTGCGGCCGTCGAGGCGAAGTACCCGGACGTCACCGTCGTCTCCAACTCCGGCCCCGACGACAGCGGTTCGACCTTCGACACGGCCTGGAAGCTCAACCGGGAGGCGAACGTCGACCTGGTCGACGAGCACTACTACAACAGCCCGCAGTGGTTCCTGCAGAACAACGACCGCTACGACTCGTACGACCGCAGCGGCCCCAAGGTCTTCCTCGGCGAGTACGCCTCCCAGGGCAACACCTTCAAGAACGCCCTCTCCGAAGCGGCGTTCATGACCGGCCTGGAGCGCAACGCGGACGTCGTGAAGCTGGCCTCGTACGCCCCGCTGCTCGCCAACGAGGACTACGTGCAGTGGCGCCCGGACCTCATCTGGTTCAACAACCACGCCTCCTGGAACTCCGCCAACTACGAGGTCCAGAAGCTCTTCATGCGCAACACCGGCGACCGGGTCGTCCCGTCGAGCGCGACCGGCACACCGTCCCTGAGCGGTCCCATCGCGGGCGCGGTCGGCCTGTCGACGTGGGCGACGAGCGCCGCGTACGACGACGTCAAGGTCACCGGCGCGGACGGCACGGAACTGCTCGCCGACGACTTCTCCGGTGACGCCTCGCAGTGGACCCACACCGGCGGCGGCAACTGGAGCGTCCAGGACGGGCAGTACGTGCAGAGCGACGAGGCCGCCGAGAACACCATGGTCTCCGCGGGCGACCCCGCCTGGCACGACTACGACCTGCACGTGAAGGCCACCAAGAAGGCGGGCAAGGAGGGCTTCCTCGTCGCCTTCGGCGTCAAGGACACCGGTAACTACTACTGGTGGAACCTGGGCGGCTGGAACAACACCCAGTCCGCCGTCGAACAGGCCGTGGACGGCGGCAAGTCGACGCTGATCTCCAAGGCCGGGTCGGTCGGGACGGGCCGCGCCTACGACATCGACATCAAGGTCCGCGGCCGGCAGGTGACCCTCTACCTCGACGGCGAGGAGTGGGGAAGCTTCACCGACGACAAGCCCGCCGAGCCGTTCCGGCAGGTCGTCACCAAGGACAAGAGGACCGGCGACCTGATCGTCAAGGTGGTCAACGCCCAGGCGGTGGACGCCCGTACGGCCGTCGACCTCGGGAGCGCGAAGGTCCGCCCGAAGGCCGAGGTGACGACACTCGCCGCCGCGGCCGACGCCGTGAACACCGAGACGGACACGGCCGTCGCACCGGTCACGTCCACCTTCCCGGGAGTCGCGAGGAAGTTCACGTACACCTTCCCGGCGAACTCGGTGACGTTCCTGCGGATCAGGAAGGGGTGACCGGCCGGGCGGTCCGGGCGTGGTGACAGCTGTCCGGACCGCCCCGGCGCGCGAGGACGGGTCAGCCCTTCTCGGTGGTGTCGTTGGTGCTCAGGAACAGGTCCTGGCCGTTCTTCGTGACGGCGAAGCTGCCGTCGGCGCGCAGTTCGAGGACGGCCCCTCCGTCAGGGTATCCCGTGTTGGTGGCCCACACCGGCTTGTCGTCGGCGGTGTAGACGACCAGGTTGCCGTCCTCCTGGAACACGGCCTTGTAGTTCTCGCCGGAGGTGAGGGACGCCCAGGTGGCCTTGTCGTCCACGTCGTAGGCGACGAGGTTGCCGTCCGGCTGCATGATCAGCTTCATGTGCGCGGTCTGCAGGAACTCGCCCGTCTGCAGGGTCCGCCGGGGCTCGACCGTCAGCGTCTCCGGCAGGGGCGCGGGGCTCTCGGGCTCCTTGCTCGCCTCCGGTTCCTTGCCGGCCTCCGGATCGCCGGCGTCGGCCGTGTCCCGGTGGGATTCGCCGCGGCTCGCGGACCCCTTCGGGTCCTTGGTGTCGGCGTCCGCGCCGGAGCCTTGCAGGGCGAACACGGCGCCCACCACGACGGCGACCGTGACCACGGCGCCCGCGGCGATGAGCGGGGTGCGGCGGTACCAGGGGCGCCCGGTGCCCCGCGGCGGAGTGCCGGGCGGTTCGGTCGGCGGCCCGGACGCCAGGAACCGGGTCTGCGCGACGGTCGCCGGGGCCGGGGCCGGAGATGAGGGCAGGGCGCCCGGCAGGGCCGAGGCGTCGACCGCCGCGGTGGGTGCGGTGGCGTCGACCCTGGTGGGGGCGTACGGCGCCGAGGGTGCGGGCGGCGTGGGCGGAGCGGTGGCCGCCGCCATGTCCGAGGCGGGCGCCATGGCGATGATCCGCTGGTAGGCGGGGTGCCGCACGATGTCGGTCTCGCTGGCGCAGAGTTCCACGATGCGCTGCGGCTCCGGGCGCATCGCCGGGTCCTTGTGCGCGCAGAGGGCGAGCAGCTCGGCCATCTCCGCGGGGACCCCGGCGAGGTCCATCTCCTCGTGCACGGTGCGGTACGAGACGGTCGCCAACGAGCCCTGCCCGTACGGCGCGCGGCCGGTGAGGCAGTAGGCCAGCGTGACGGCGAGCGCGAACACGTCGGACGGCGGACCCGCCTCGCTGCGGGTCAGGCTCTCCGGGGCTATGAACCCCGGGGTGCCTATCGCGGTGCCGACCTGCGTGATGTTCGCCATGTCCTCGCTGCGGGCGATCCCGAAGTCGATGAGCTGGGGACCCGTGGCCGACAGGATGACGTTCTGGGGCTTGATGTCCCGGTGCAGCACACCGTGCACGTGGACGTCGGCGAGCCCCTCGGCCAGCGCGGCCAGCACGGCGCGACCGAGGTCGACCGGGAAGGGCCCCGCCGCAGCGACCGCGTCGGCCAGCGTCGGGCCGGGCACGTACTCGGTGGCCATCCAGAACGGCGGGCTGTCCACCTCGGCGTCGATGAGCGCCGCGGTGAAGGCGTTGCGGATGGTCCCCAGCGTCTCCACCTCACGACGGAAGCGCTGCAACGCCGCCGGGTCGTACTGGAGATGGGCGTTGATGACCTTGACCGCGGCGGGCCGTCCCCCGGGCGTGCGGCCGAGGTAGACGCTTCCCATGCCGCCGGAACCGAGCCGTCCCAGTAAACGGTAGCGGCCCATGTTCGTCGGGTCGGAATCTTGCAGCGGGTACACCTGACACGCCCTCCAGGCAGTCGAGACACGCGCGTCCGTAGGGACGGGGCTGGTGTCCAAGACTCTCTGCGGCGGGATGTCGGTTCCGGTGCCACCGTTACTTCGCTCCGCCCTGAGGACGAAGAATATAGCCCCTGTGACGCGAGCCCTCACCCAGGCAAGATTGCATAAACGTGCAGCGAAACGTATAGTCATGCCATCCAAGAGGAGGGTTCCATGGCGGTACGTGCGGCAGTGGCCGGAGCGAGTGGGTACGCGGGCGGGGAACTGCTGCGTCTGCTCCTGGTGCACCCCGAGATCGAGATCGGCGCCCTGACCGGCAACTCCAACGCGGGACAGCGGCTCGGCGCCCTGCAACCGCATCTGCTGCCGCTCGCCGACCGCGTACTCCAGGAGACCACGCCGGAGGTGCTCGCGGGGCACGATGTCGTCTTTCTGGCGCTGCCCCACGGGCAGTCCGCCGCCGTGGCCGAGCAGCTCGGCCCGGAGGTCCTCGTCGTCGACATGGGTGCCGACTTCCGGCTGAAGGACGCGGCCGACTGGGAGCGGTTCTACGGCTCACCGCACGCCGGGACCTGGCCCTACGGCCTCCCCGAGCTGCCGGGTGCCCGCGCGGCGCTGGAAGGGTCGAAGCGCATCGCCGTCCCCGGCTGCTATCCGACGGCCGTCACGCTGGCGCTCGTCCCCGCATATACGGCGGGCCTCGCCGAGAACGAGGCCGTCGTCGTCGCCGCGTCCGGGACGTCCGGCGCCGGCAAGTCCCCCAAGACGCATCTGCTCGGCAGCGAGGTCATGGGATCCATGTCCCCGTACGGCGTCGGCGGCGGCCACCGGCACACCCCCGAGATGATCCAGAACCTCGGCGCGGTCGCGGACGGGCCCGTCACCGTCTCCTTCACCCCGACCCTCGCCCCGATGTCCCGGGGCATCCTCGCCACGTGCAGCGCCAGGGCGAAGCCCGGCGTCACCGCGGAGTCCGTCCGGACCGCCTACGAGAAGGCGTACGCGGACGAGCCGTTCGTGCACCTGCTGCCCGAGGGACAGTGGCCGGCCACCGCGTCCGTCCACGGTTCCAACGCCGTTCAGGTGCAGGTCGCGTACGACGGGGCCGCCGGGCGCATCATCGCGATCAGCGCCATCGACAACCTCACCAAGGGCACCGCGGGCGGTGCCGTCCAGAGCATGAACATCGCCCTCGGGCTCGACGAGGCCACCGGGCTTTCCACGATCGGAGTCGCACCGTGAGTGTCACGGCAGCCAAGGGGTTCACGGCGGCCGGCATCGCCGCCGGGATCAAGGAGAACGGCAACCCCGACCTGGCCCTCGTGGTCAACAACGGGCCCCGCTTCGCCGCCGCGGGCGTCTTCACCTCCAACCGCGTGAAGGCCGCGCCGGTGCTGTGGTCCGAGCAGGTCCTCAAGGGCGGCCGGCTGACCGCCGTCGTCCTCAACTCCGGCGGCGCCAACGCCTGTACGGGACCCAAGGGCTTCCAGGACACGCACGCCACCGCCGAGAAGGTGGCCGACGTCCTCGGCCAGAACGCCGCCGAGGTGGCTGTGGCCTCCACCGGGCTCATCGGCATCCTGCTCCCCATGGACAAGCTCCTGCCGGGCGTCGAGCAGGCCGCCGAGGCCCTGTCGGAACACGGCGGCGAGAAGGCCGCCATCGCCATCAAGACCACCGACACCGTCCACAAGACCTCGGTCGTGCAGGGCGACGGCTGGACCGTCGGCGGCATGGCCAAGGGCGCCGGCATGCTCGCCCCCGGCCTCGCCACGATGCTCGTCGTCCTCACCACGGACGCCGACGTCGACAGCGACAGCCTGGACAGGGCGCTGCGGGCGGCCACGAAGGTCACCTTCGACCGCGTCGACTCCGACGGCTGCATGTCGACCAACGACACCGTGCTGCTGCTCGCGTCCGGCGCCTCCGAGGTCACCCCCGAGTACGCGGAGTTCGCCGAAGCCGTACGGGCCGTCTGCGACGACCTCGGCCAGCAGCTGATCCGGGACGCCGAGGGCGCCGGCAAGGACATCAGGATCGAGGTGATCAACGCGGCGAGCGAGGACGACGCCGTCGAGGTGGGCCGCTCCATCGCCCGCAACAACCTCCTCAAGTGCGCGATCCACGGCGAGGACCCCAACTGGGGCCGCGTGCTCTCCGCCATCGGCACGACCTCCGCCGCCTTCGAGCCCGACCTGCTGAACGTCGCCATCAACGGCGTCTGGGTCTGCAAGAACGGTTCTGTGGGCGAGGACCGCGACCAGGTCGACATGCGCTACCGGGAGGTCCACATCGTCGCCGACCTCGCCGCCGGCACCGAGACCGCCACGATCTGGACCAACGACCTCACGGCGGAGTACGTCCACGAGAACAGCGCGTACTCGTCATGAGCGCCACCCGTAAGCACACCGCGCTTCCCAAGGCGCAGATCCTCATCGAGGCGCTGCCCTGGCTGACCCGGCACAACGGCAGGACCGTCGTCATCAAGTTCGGCGGCAACGCCATGATCGACGAGGACCTGAAGGCCGCGTTCGCCCAGGACGTCGTGTTCCTGCGCCAGGCCGGGCTCAAGCCCGTCGTCGTGCACGGCGGCGGCCCGCAGATCAGCGCGGCCCTGGACCGGCACGGCATCGTCAGCGAGTTCAAGGCGGGCCTCAGGGTCACCACCGAGGACGCCATGGACGTCGTACGCATGGTGCTCGCCGGACAGGTCCAGCGCGAACTCGTCGGACTGCTCAACCAGCACGGTCCGCTCGCCGTGGGACTCACCGGCGAGGACGCGCACACCATCACCGCGGTCAAGCACCAGCCCGAGATCGACGGTGAGTTGGTCGACATCGGGCGGGTGGGCGAGATCACCGCGATCGACACGGGCGCGATCGAGGCACTGCTCGCCGACGGCCGGATCCCGGTCGTCTCCTCGATCGCCCGCAGTCAGGACGACGGACATGTCTACAACGTCAATGCTGATACGGCGGCTGCGGCACTCGCTGCGGCGCTGGGCGCCGAGACACTGATGGTCCTCACCGACGTCGAGGGCCTCTACGAGGACTGGCCGAACTCCGACGAGGTCATCAGCCGGCTCACCGCCAAGGAGCTGGAGAAGCTGCTGCCCGAGCTGGCCAGCGGCATGGTGCCGAAGATGGAGGGCTGTCTGCACGCCGTACGCAACGGCGTGACCACCGCCCGCGTGATCGACGGCCGGGTCCAGCACTCGATCCTGCTGGAGATCTTCACGGACGAAGGCATCGGCACGATGGTCGTGCCCGATGCGGAGGGGGACGCTGACGCATGACCGCCAACACCGCCAACACTGCCAACGAGGAACTCACCCAGCGCTGGCAGGGCGCGCTCATGGACAACTACGGCACCCCCAGGCTGCCGCTCGTCCGCGGCGCCGGCACCAGGCTGTGGGATGCCGACGGCACGGAGTACCTGGACTTCGTCGGCGGCATCGCGGTCAACGCGCTCGGCCACGCCCACCCGGCGATCGTCGAGGCCGTGAGCAAGCAGATCGCGTCCCTCGGACACGTCTCCAACCTCTTCGTCGCCGAACCGCCCGTCGCGCTCGCCGAACGGCTCCTCCAGCTCTTCGGGCGCGACGGCCGCGTGTACTTCTGCAACTCGGGGGCCGAGGCCGTCGAGGGCGCCTTCAAGATCGGCCGGCTGACCGGCCGCCCGCACATGGTCGCGACCGACGGCGGCTTCCACGGCCGCACCATGGGCGCGCTCTCACTCACCGGCCAGCCGGGCAAACGGGACCCGTTCCTGCCGCTGCCCGGCGACGTCACCCACGTCCCGTACGGGGACCCGCAGGCGCTGGCCGCCGCCGTCACCGAGGACACCGCGCTCGTCGTCATCGAGCCGATCCAGGGCGAGAACGGCGTCGTCGTGCCGCCCCCCGGCTATCTCAAGGCGGCCCGCGCCATCACCGCGGCCACCGGCAGCCTCCTCGTCCTGGACGAGGTGCAGACCGGGGTCGGCAGGACAGGGCACTGGTTCGAGTACCAGGCGCACGAGGGTGTCCTGCCGGACATCGTCACGCTGGCCAAGGGCCTCGGCGGCGGGCTGCCGCTGGGCGCGACCGTGGCCTTCGGACGGGCCGCCCAGTTCCTCAAGCCCGGCCACCACGGCACGACGTTCGGCGGCAACCCGGTCGCCTGCGCCGCCGGGCTCGCCGTCCTCGACACGATCGAGTCCGAGGGCCTGCTGGAGAACGTGAAGCGGTCCGGCGAGACGTTGCGCGAGGGAATCGAGTCCCTCGGACACCCGCTGGTCGACCATGTCCGGGGCTCGGGGCTCCTCCTGGGTATCGTGCTCACCGAACCGCTCGCGCCCCGCGCGCAACAGGCGGCTCAGGACGCCGGCCTCCTGGTGAACGCGCCCGCCCCCGATGTCGTACGGCTGATGCCGCCCCTGAACATCACCGAGGACGAGGTGGACACGTTCCTCGGGGCCCTCCCCGGTGTTCTCGACACGGTGACCGACCGGACCAACGGGTCCAACGGGGACGGACGAACCGGAGAATGACCGGAGAATGAGACGACGATGACTCAGGCGCAGGATCACGACCACGCGGGACCCGCTGTTCCGCAGACCCGCACCGCACGCCACCGCCGGATCGTGGACATCCTCAACCGGCAGCCGGTGCGCTCCCAGAGCCAGTTGGCGAAGCTGCTCTCCGACGACGGGCTGCACGTCACACAGGCGACGCTGTCGCGGGACCTGGACGAGCTGAACGCGGTGAAGATCCGCAACAACGACGGCGACCTGATCTACGCGGTGCCGAGCGAGGGGGGTTTCCGGACGCCCCGCGCTCCGCTGGGGGAGTCGGCGAAGGAGGAGCGGATGCGGAGGCTGTCCGCGGAGCTGCTGATCTCCGCGGAGGCTTCGGCGAACCTGGTGGTTCTGCGCACGCCTCCGGGCGCTGCGCAGTTCCTCGCCTCCGCCATCGACCAGGCGGAGCTGCAGGACATCCTGGGGACGATCGCGGGCGACGACACGCTGCTCCTCATCAGCCGAGACCCGACAGGCGGCCAGGCCCTGGCGGACCACTTGCTGAGACTGGCCCAGAACCACCACTGAGACTGTCGGTTCACTCCAGGCTGCGGGCCCGCCGTGGCCGGTCGCGCAGTTCCCCGCGCCCCTAAAGGACGGGGCTGCGCCCCGGTCCTCCGTTTTTGGCTGCGGGTCCGTCGTGGCTGGCCGCGCAGTTCCCCGCGCCCCTAAAAGCCAAAAGCCAAAAGCGCGGGTCGCCCACGGCAACGAAAGACAGGGGCGAAGCCCCGTCTTCCAGGGGCGCGGGGAACGGCGCGGGCCACCACGACGGACCCGCACGCGACCATGCACCGGGGTGCCCCGTTAGGGGCGCGGGGTACGGCGCGGGTAACCACGATGCACCCGCACGCGACCATGCACCGGGGTGCCCCGTTAGGGGCGTGGGGAACGGCGCGGCCAGCCACGGCGCACCCGCAGTCGCGGAACAGGCCGGATCACCCCAGCCGGTCGGCCAGACCGTCCGTGCAGCGGACTTCATCACCCGCGGTGATCAACAGCGCCTCCACGTCCGGCAAGGACTCCAACCACGCCAGCCCCTCCCGCGACCCCATGGCGAACGCCGCCGTGGCCCACGCGTCCGCCCACGTGATGCGCGGCCCGACCACGGTCACCGCCACCAGATCGGTCACCGCGGAGCGCCCCGTGCGCGGATCCACGATGTGCGTACCCCGCTCCGCGGACCCCGACGTCGCCACGGCCAGCCGGTCCACCCCCGCCGCGGAGACCACCGCGGCCAGCCCGCCCGGCCGCAGGGGGTCGGCCACTCCGACCCGCCAGGGCCGGTGCGGCCCCGGCACGCCGTACATCTGCACGTCACCCCCGCCGTTCACGCTCACCCCGCTCGCCCCGGCCTCCACGAGCCGCAGGGCCGCCCGTTCGACGGACCAGCCCTTCACGATGCCGGTCGGGTCGACGGACCCGGCGTACGTCGAACTGAACCACCCGTCGCTCAACCGCTCGGCCTCCGCACACAGCCCGAGAACCTCGGCGACCTCGGGATCGCACTGGTCCACGGTCAGCAGCCCCTGCGCCAGCCGGGAGATCTGACTGTCCGGACGGTAGGTGCTGAACACCTCGTCCACCACATGGAGTTCGGCGACGGCCGCCGCCAACGCCGCCTGCACGGCGTCGGGTTCACCCCCTCGGATGTCGAAGGAGAAGACCGTCCCCATCACCTCCTCCGCGTGACGCACCGCGAGGGGCACCCCGGCGGACTCGGTGGGCTCAGTGGACTCGGCGGACCCGGTGGGTTCAGCGGGTTCAGCCACCGGCCTGGTCCAGGGCCGACTGCAGGGACTCCTTGTAGCCGCCGCTGGTGTAGGTGGCCCCGGACACGGCGTCGATGTCGGCGTTGCCCGCGGCGACCGCCGCCGCGTTCAGCTTCGGCACCGCGTCCCCGCTGATCTGGTCGCTGCGCCCGCCCTTGGGCTGCTGCACGGCCTCGGCCTTGGTGATCTTCCCGCCGGTCACGGTGACCCGTACCTGCACGGGCCCGTAGTCGGTCGTGACCGCCTTGCCGGTGACGGTCTTCGCCTGCGCGGCACCGGCCCCGGACCCGCTCGCGTCGCCCGAACCGCTGCCGCCACCGGTGGCGTTCCCCGTGCCGCCGGTGCCGCCGGTGCCGCCGCCCGTGCCGCTCGCCTCGGCCGAACCGCCGCCCGGCGCACCGGCCTTGTCCAGGGCCGACTGGAGCGACTTCTTGTAGCCGCCGCTGGTGTAGGTGGCCCCGGACACGGCGTCGATGTCGGCACTGCCGGCCGTGACGGCCGCCTTGTTCAGCTTGGGCACCGCGTCGGTGCTGACCGTCGTACTGCGTCCGCCGGTCGGCGACTGCAGGGCAGCGGCCGAGGTGATCTTCCCGCCGGCCACGGTGATCCGGACCTGGACGTTGCCGTAGTCGGTCTTGACGACGTCACCGGTGAGGGTCTGGGCCTGAGTGCCGCCGGCCGCCTGTACTCCTCCGGAACCTTGCGGGGAGGCCGACTGCTGCTGCGACGCGCCGTCGGCGGACGCCGCCGCCGGGTCCGACGCGGGCTTCAGCGCCAGCAGCAGGACGATGCCGGACACCGTGGCGGCACCGGCCAGCACGACGCGGCGCAGGGGATGGCTCTTCTTCATGGGTCCGGACTCCCGTTCCTCAGGATTCTCAGAGTTCTCAGAGTTCGAAGGACTCGTGGTGGATGCGGCGGGCGGGCACGCCGGCGCCGCGCAGTGCGGTGTACGCGCCCTCGGCGAAGCCGGGCGGCCCGCACAGGAACACGTCGTGGTCGTCGATGTCGGGCAGCTTCTGGCGCAGCGTCTCCGGGTTGATGTCGGGGCGCTCCCCGTCGGGGCTGTTCACCGCGTACATCAGCCGGGCACCGCGCTCGTCGGCGATGGCCGACAACTCGTCCCACAGCGCCAGGTCCTGGGTGCTGTTGGCCCGGTACAGCAGGGTGAGGTCACCCCGCGCCGCCGGCAGTGTCTCGAACAGCGCCCGCATCGGGGTGATGCCCACGCCGCCGGCCATCAGCAGCACCTTGCCCTGGCTGCGCCGGGACGCGGTCAGCGCGCCGTACGGGCCCTCGGCCCAGACCCGCGTGCCCCGCTTCAGCCCCTTCAGCGCGGTGCTGTGGTCGCCCAGCGCCTTGACGGTGATCCGCAGCAGCCCGGGGCGCGGCGCGGCCGACAGCGAGTACGGGTGCGAGCTGAGCCGCATGCCCGGCGCCATGAACCGCCAGCGGAAGAACTGCCCCGGCTCGGCACCGATGCGGTGCAGCCGTTTCCCGCTGATCAGCACGGAGACGATGCCGGGCGCCTCCTCGACGACCTCCTCGACCTGCATCCGGTGGCGCAGGTTCAGCCGGACCGGCGTGATCACCCGGTACCAGATCACCAGCGCGGTGACCGTCCCGTACAGCGCGTACCAGGCGGTGGTCGCGGCGGGCTCGACGGCGAAGTCGTTGCCGGTGGACAGCTGGTGCCAGAACGACAGGTACACGGACACGTACGTGAGCAGGTGGATGTGGTACCAGGTGTCGTACGGGATCCTCTTGCGCAGTCCGCCCACCGAGATCAGGCCGATGAACAGCAGCAGACCCGTGCCGATCGCCGCCTTGCCCATGTCGGGCAGGGTCTTGACCGAGTCGATGGTCTGCTCGACGACCCCGGTGTTCGCCTGGAGGGCGTAGCCGTACATCGTCAGGCCGATGTGGGCGAGGACGAGACACAGCATGTAGCGGCCGCTCATGGCGTGCCAGCGGGCGACCCGGTCCGAGCCGACGCGGCGTTCCAGGGCGGGTACGCGGGCCATCTGCAGGACCACGAGAGCCATCAGATACCCGGCGAGCAGACCGGTGATCCGGCCCGCGTTCAGGATCCGGCCTTTGTCGTCGGCGATGGCCGGCGTATTGCTCCACCAGAGCCAGACGACTCCCGCCGCGCCCGCCCATACCGCGATGAGCAGCGGGATGGCGGGGGAGCGGCGAGGGCGGATACGGCGCATCGTCTGGCGCCGCGCGGCGCGACCGCCGGCGATCGTGCTCACGGTTCCTCCGTGGGGGACGCTGGGAAGGGGAGTGACCCCTAGGCCCACTGGTACGTCCCGGGACGGCCGTGTGTTCAACGGGCCGCGGGGCAAGCCGTGAACTGCTGAGACCCGCGGTAACGGCCGGCGGCCACCCGCTGGTGGCGAGATCAGTAGCGGGTGACGGCGGTCGGCCCGTCGTCCGTCCCGATGGCGATGTGCGGACTGCGGGCGGGCTGGGCCCAGTTCAGGATGCGCCGCATGGCGTCCTTGGGCACGGACACACAACCGGCGGTCGCCCCAAGCCCGTTGACGTGCAGAAAGATCCCCGCACCGCGCCCGCGCACGGGCTGCGCGTAGTTGAAGCCGACGACGAGGGCGTACGCGTACTGCGTCCCGTACGAGATCAGGTGCTCGGACTCGGCGGCGCGGCAGTCGGCCGGGCGGGGGTCGGTCCACCGGTTGTAGGAGCGGGAGTCGTTGTCCTGGCACCACCAGGAGGTCTGCCGCACCGGCCGGTACGGCGTGCGCGTCCCCTCGGGCGCCGGTTCGATCCCGAAGGCGTACGGGAGGTCGTAGAGGCCGGTCGGGGTGGTGTTCGTGCCCTGCTCGCGGGAGCCGCCCTCGACGAGCCCCTTGGCGCCGAAGCGCGCGGGCGCCGAACCGGCCTTCACCCAGTGCCCGTGCCGGCGGTTCCACCAGGTGACGGTGCCGGTAGTCGACGAGGTCCGGGGGGCCTGCGCGGTGAGGAGCTGGCTCCCGCCGCCCGTGTCCGCCATCCGCTCGGGCAGCGGGGGCGGGTTTTCGGGGGCCGGTCCCGCGGCGAGCACGAGGAGGGACACGGACGTGAGGACGGCGGCTCCGAGGCGCATGCTCAGACGGTACGGGCCGGCAGGGGCAGCGGCAGCCCGGGCAGGCCGTCCATGCTGGTCCCGATGTGGTCCTTCTTCTCGAAGTACGCGTTCAGCGAGACGTCGTCCTCGCGCGCGAAGCGCCTGGCGTGCAGGTCACGGTCCTCGTCGTACGACATGTAGGGCACGGCGTAGCCGCAGCTGTCCCGGACGAGCTCGGCCTTCACCACGATGATCGCCCGTAGGCCGTGCGGGTCGGGGACGATGTCCGGGAAGTGTGCGAGGAGTTCCTCGA
The DNA here is from genome assembly GCF_055584525.1 of Streptomyces sp. NPDC102514. Lineage (NCBI taxonomy): Bacteria > Bacillati > Actinomycetota > Actinomycetes > Kitasatosporales > Streptomycetaceae > Streptomyces > Streptomyces sp. NPDC102514. Next base: position 193,375 of record NZ_JBVJLW010000007.1, on the reverse strand, counting down.
AGCGCGGGTCGTCACGGAAGACCGGCTCGCCCCGGCCGTGCACGCGGACGATGTTCGGCGGGCCCTGGAAGGCGCACCACATCAGGGTGATCCGGCCGTTCTCCCGCAGATGCGCGATGGTCTCGGCGTGGCTGCCGGCGAAGTCCAGATAGGCGACGGTGAGGTCGTCGAGGACCGCGAACGAACCGGTCAGTCCTTTGGGGGAGAGGTTGACCGTGCCGTCGCCGGACAGGGGCGCGGTCGCGGTGAAGAAGAGGGGCTGCGCCTCGATGAACGTACGCAGGCGGCCGTCGATGCGTTCGTAGGTCTTTCCCATGGTCGGTGATTATCGGCGAAAGTCGTTCGCCTGTCTAACTATATGCGCGGGCGCCGGGACCCGCGGGCCGTGTGGCCCCGGGTCCCGGGCTCGCCCCGGCCGGCGCGCGGGGCGCCCGTGGGGGTGCGGCCGGCTCTACTGGTTCAGCTCGCAGGGAGCGAGCGCTTCGAGGCCTTCCGGCTTGGCGGCGGCCCGGCCGATGGCGGTCTCGATGCGGTTGAGCACAGCGACGCGCTTGTCCTCCAGCGGGCCGAGGATGGCGTTCTGGACGAAGTTGGCGCCGCCCTGGCCGACGGTGTCGATGAGCCGCTGGTTGGCCTCGGCGATCTGGGTGTCCAGGAGGGTGAGGTTCCTGGTGACCTCGTCCTGCGCGGACGCGGGGATCGCGGGCAGGCTGCCCTCGACCGCGGGGCAGTTGACCGTACCGACGGCGCCCGCGTCACCCGCGTCGCCCGTGTCCTCGGCTCCGCCTGCGTCGCCCGCGTTCCCGCCGGCCTCTTCCGTGGCCGCGTCGGTCGGCTCGGCTCCGGCCTCCTCGCCCGCCTCGCCGCCCGCTTCGGCCGCGCCGTCGGCGTTCAGCTCGCAGGGGGCGAGCGCTTCGAGGCCTTCGGGCTTGGCCGCGGTGCGGCCGATGGCGGTCTCGATGCGGTTGAGGGTGGCGATGCGCTTGTCCTCCAGGGGGCCGAGGATGGCGTTCTGGACGAAGTTGGCGCCGCCCTGGCCGACGGTGTCGACGAGTCGCTTGTTCGCTTCGGCGATCTGGGTGTCCAGGAGGGCGAGGTTCCTGGTGACCTCGTCCTGCGCGGACGCGGGGATCGCGGGCAGGCTGCCGTCCACGGCGGGGCAGCTGATCGTGCCGGGGGAGGCGAGGGTGGAGGCCTGGTCGTTGTTGCTCTTGGACGTCTCCCCGGCGAGGGCGGAACCTGCGATCACCGCTCCGGACAACGCCACCGCGGCAGCGCCGCCGATGATCGCCACGCGGCGCTTGTTGTACTTCGGAAGAGCCCTGGACATGGGGATGCCTCACTTGGGTCAGGGGAGGGGTGCGATGACTTCGAAGTGGGGTTCGAAGGTGCTACACGGACGCGGCGCCGGCGTTCGGGGTGAAGTACGGGTAAGCGGTTTCTCGCGTTCAACGTGAGGCGGGATTTCGTTGCCGGGACTCGCTGAATTGACGAGTCATGCAGGAGACTGCATAATCATGCATAGCGGCGAACGTGCTGCGATGAGGCCCGGCGGCCGGCCGGGTGAGGGTCTTCATGGCCGGTCGCGTCGTTCCCCGCGCCCCCTCGGGGGCGTCTTCTTCCCAACAGTCCTGAGGAGCGCAGCCAGTGAGCAGCAACAGTGGTGACGTACGGCTCTGGGGCGGGCGGTTCGCCGACGGTCCCGCCGAGGCACTGGCGAAGCTGTCCGCGTCCGTCCACTTCGACTGGCGGCTGGCGCCCTACGACATCGCCGGTTCGCGTGCCCACGCGCGCGTGCTGCACAAGGCGCACCTCCTCAACGACGACGAGCTGACCCGCATGCTCGCGGGCCTCGACCGGCTGGAGACCGCCGTGGCGGACGGCTCCTTCGTCGGAACCGTCGCCGACGAGGACGTCCACACCGCCCTGGAGCGCGGACTCCTGGAGCAGCTCGGCCCCGACCTCGGCGGCAAGCTGCGCGCCGGCCGTTCGCGCAACGACCAGGTGGCCACGCTCTTCCGGATGTACCTGCGCGACCACGCCCGGATCATCGGCGGCCTCGTCGCCGAGCTCCAGGACGCGCTCGTCGGCCTGGCGGAGGCGCACCCGGACGTCGCGATGCCCGGCCGTACGCACCTGCAGCACGCCCAGCCGGTGCTGTTCGCCCACCACGTGCTGGCCCACGCGCAGGCCCTCTCCCGGGACGCCGAGCGGCTGCGGCAGTGGGACGAGCGGACCGCGGTGTCGCCGTACGGCTCCGGCGCGCTCGCGGGCAGCAGCCTCGGCCTCGACCCGGAGTCGGTCGCCAAGGACCTCGGCTTCGAGCACGGCAGCGTCGGCAACTCCATCGACGGCACGGCCTCGCGGGACTTCGCGGCCGAGTTCGCCTTCATCACGGCGATGATCGGCGTCAACCTCTCGCGGATCGCGGAGGAGGTCATCATCTGGAACACGAAGGAGTTCTCCTTCGTCACCCTCCACGACGCGTTCTCCACCGGCTCGTCGATCATGCCGCAGAAGAAGAACCCGGACATCGCGGAGCTGGCGCGCGGCAAGAGCGGTCGCCTGATCGGCAACCTCACCGGCCTGATGGCGACCCTCAAGGCCCTCCCGCTCGCCTACAACCGCGACCTCCAGGAGGACAAGGAGCCCGTCTTCGACTCCTGCGACCAGCTGGAGGTCCTGCTGCCGGCCTTCACCGGGATGATGGCCACGCTGACGGTCAACCGCGAACGGATGGAGGAGCTGGCCCCGGCCGGGTTCTCGCTCGCCACGGACATCGCCGAGTGGCTGGTCAAGCAGGGGGTGCCGTTCCGGGTCGCGCACGAGGTCGCGGGCGAGTGCGTGAAGGCCGCCGAGGCCGACGGGGTCGAACTGGACGGGCTCACCGACGAGCAGTTCGCGAAGATCTCCGCGCATCTCACGCCGGAGGTGCGGTCGGTGCTGAACGTACCGGGCGCGCTGGCGTCCCGCTCCGCGCGCGGCGGCACGGCGCCGAGCGCGGTCGCCGTCCAACTCACCGAGGTGAAGTCGGACGTGGCAACGCAACACGCCTGGGCGACGGCCAAGTCCAAGGGGTAGGGCTGCGCCGCTTCTGGGGGTACGGGGGCTACGCCTGACGTCCGACCCCCGACTGCGGGCAGGTCGTGGCTGGCCGCGCAGTTCCCCGCGCCCCTAGGGAGGTGGAGGCTGATCGCATGGTGCGGGTGCGTTGTGGTTGCCCGCGCAGTTCCCCGCGCCCCTGAAAAACGGGGCTGCGCCCCGGTCCTTCGCCCTGAAGGGGCGCGGGGAACTGCGCGCCCAGCCACACACAACCCGCAGCGAACGACGGCCCTTTTAAGGGGCGCGGGGAACGGCGCGAGCAACCACGACGTACCTGCAGCGAACGACGGCCCCTTTTGGGGGCGCGGGGAACTGCGCGGCCAGCCACAACGCACCCGCACCCGCCGACGCCCCGCCCGCATCGGAGATCACCGGGATACGTTGGGCGGACAGCCACACCCGTGCCGACCAACGGAGCTCGCGATGCCCTTCGCCCGACTGGCAACAGCAACCACCCCCACCTGCCACATCGGCCTGGGCCTCGCCGCAATCGGTCGCCCCGGCTACATCACCCTCGGCCGGGACGAGGACCTGGGCGCGGACCGCAGCGTCGAATCGCTCCGCACCCGCACCCACGAACTCCTCGACGCCGCCTACGCCCAGGGCGTCCGCTACTTCGACGCCGCCCGCTCGTACGGCCGCTCGGAGGAGTTCCTGGCGAGCTGGCTGACCGCCCACCCCGCCGTCGACGACATCGTCGTAGGCAGCAAATGGGGCTACACCTACACCGCCGACTGGCGCACGGACGCCGAGGCCCACGAGATCAAGGACCACAGCCTCTCCACGTACGTGCGGCAGCGCGCCGAGAGCGCCGAACTGCTCGGCGACCGTCTCGACCTCTACCAGATCCACTCGGTGACGCCCGAGAGCCCGGCCCTCACCGACAAGGAACTGCACGCCGAGCTGGCCGAGGCCGCCGCGCAGGGCCTGACCGTAGGTTTCTCCACCAGCGGCCCCGCCCAGGCCGCCGCGATCCGCGCCGCGCTCGCCGTGACCGTCGGTTCGACGCCCCTCTTCCGGACCGTCCAGGCCACGTACAACGTGCTGGACACCTCCGCGGGCCCCGCGCTCGCCGAGGCGCGCGAGGCCGGACTCACCGTGATCGTCAAGGAGGGCATGGCCAACGGCCGTCTCGCCGACCCGCACGCGCCGCCCGCCGTGCGCGCCGTCGCGGAGGAGGCGGGCGTCGGCTCGGACGCGGTCGCCCTCGCGTTCGTGCTGCGCAGGCCCTGGGTGGGCGTGGTCCTCTCCGGCGCGGCCACCACCAACCAGCTCGCCTCCAACCTGCACGCCGCGGTGGTCGATCTCGACGACGGCCAGGCGGCCCGCCTCGACACTCTGGCGGAGGAGCCGGGCGCGTACTGGGAGCACCGCTCCGGCCTGCCCTGGCACTGACCTCTCCCGCCCGGCCACCCCTTCTGACGTTCCCCGGCCCCTCCCGGTGAGCGTCACACGCCCCACATGAGACATTCATGTCTCATGTGGGCTATGGTTGTCTCATGGCCGTCGATCGTGAACACGTGCTGCGCAGCGCAGCCGCCCTGCTGACCCGCAGAGCCACCGCCACCATGGACGAGGTCGCCAAGGCGGCCGGGATCAGCCGGGCGACCCTGCACCGCCAGTTCGCGGGCCGCGACGCGCTCGTACGGGCGCTCGAAGAGCTGGGCATCCAGGAGTGCGAGGCCGCGCTGGACGCGGCCCGGCTGGACGACGACACCGCCCGCGAGGCCGTACGCCGTCTGGTGGGCGAGTTCGAGAGCGCCGCGGGCCTGCTCGGCTTCCTCTACACCGAGAACCAGCTGTTCGAGGGCGAGGAGCAGAACGCGGGCTGGTCCCGCATCGACGCCCGGATCGCCGCGCTGTTCCGGCGGGGCCAGGAGAGCGGCGAGTTCCGTATCGACCTGACCCCGGCCTGGCTCACCGAAGCCCTCTACGGGCTGTTCGCCTCCGGGGCGTGGGCCGTGAGCGAGGGCCGGGTGGCGGCCAAGGACTTCCAGTACATGATCGTCGAGCTGTTGCTCGGCGGCGCACTACGGAGAGAGGAATCATGACCAGCACGACGCGGCCGGCGTTCGCGGCGGAGGCGGAGAAGCGACCGGGCCGTTGGCTCGCGCTGTCCGTCCTCGTCCTCGCCGTGCTGCTGGTGGCCGTCGACGCGACCGTCCTCGGTCTCGCGACCCCCTACATCAGTGAGGACCTGAAGCCCTCCGGCAACCAGCTCCTGTGGATCGGTGACGTCTACTCGTTCGTCATCGCCGGTCTGCTCGTCTCCATGGGCAGTCTCGGCGACCGTGTCGGCCGCAAGAAGCTGCTGCTCGTCGGCTCGGTCGCCTTCGGCCTGGTCTCCGTGCTCAACGCCTACGCGAGCACGCCCGAACTGCTGATCGTGGCGCGGGCGTTGCTCGGTGTCGCGGGTGCCACGCTGATGCCCGCCACGCTCGCCCTCATCCGCAACCTCTTCCACGATCCGCGCGAACGCAGTCTCGCCATCGGTATCTGGGGCGCCACCGCCTCGGCCGGTACGGCGGTCGGCCCCGTCCTCGGCGGCTTCCTGCTCGAACACTTCTGGTGGGGCTCGGTCTTCCTGATCAACCTGCCCGTGATGGCGGTCCTCGTCCTGGTCGGTGTGAAGCTCCTGCCGGAGTCCCGCAACCCCGAGCCCGGCCCCTGGGACCTCCTCAGCGTCGTACTGTCCCTCGTCGGCATGGTCGGCATCGTGTACGGCATCAAGGAGGCCGCCTCGCACGGCCCGAACGCGACGGCGGGCGCGGCGGCACTGCTGGGAGCGGCGGCGCTGTACGGCTTCGTACGCCGCCAACTGACCCTCCCCGTCCCGCTCCTGAACATGCGGCTGTTCCGCAACCGCGGTTTCTCCGGGGCGGTACTGGCCGACCTGCTGACCATCCTTGGTCTGTCCGGAGTGGTCTTCTTCCTCTCGCAGTACCTGCAACTAGTGCAGGGGCGCGGGCCGCTGGAGGCAGGCCTCGCCGAACTGCCCGCCGCGGTGGGCGCGGTGGCGGCGGGGCTGGTGGCAGGAACGTTCGCTCGCCGGTACTCGGTCCGTGCCGTCGTGGCCGGCGGTCTCGCCGCGATCGGGCTCGCCCTGGCCGCGCTGACCGTGCTGGACCAGTCCACCGGCTATCCGCTCCTCGGCACGGCCCTGCTGGTCGTCGGCGTCGGCGCGGGCTTCTCGTTCACCGTGACCGCCGACGTGATCCTCTCCAGCGTGCCGAAGGAGCAGGCGGGCGCCGCGTCCGCGGTCTCCGAGACGGCGTACGAGCTGGGGGCGGCCCTGGGCATCGCCCTGCTGGGCTCGATCGTCACGGGCGTCTACGCGGGCTTCACGGCCCCGGCGGGCACACCCCAGGAAGTGGCCGACGCGGCCCACGAGTCCCTGGGCGGAGCGGTGGAGGCCTCCTCGGCCCTGCCTGACGCCGAGCCCCTACTGGACGCGGCCCGCACGGCCTTCGTCGACGGCGTCGCCCTGGCGGCAGGCCTGGGAGCAGCAGTCCTCCTGGCCGCGTCAGCGGCAGCATGGCACCTACTGAAAAACCAGAAGCTGTAGCCCCGTAAGGGGCGCGGGGAACGGCGCGCCCAGCCCACGACAACGATCACGTACGAACTGTTCCCCGCGCCCCACCACCCAGGGGCGCGGGGAACAGCGCGCTCAACCACGTACGACCGGCACTGTGCCACCGGCCGTCACCCCCTCAGGGGCGCGGGGAACTGCGCGACCGGCCCAAGACGGCCCGCACCCGACAGGCCGACGACCACCCGGTCTCAAAAACCAGCGGAGCTACGCCGCTTCCTTCGCCTTCGTGGCGTACATGTCCACGTACTCCTGCCCGGACAACCGCATGACCTCAGCCATCACGGAGTCCGTCACGGCCCGCAGCACATACCGGTCCCGATCCATCCCCTCGTACCGCGAGAACTCCATCGCCTCGCCGAACCGCACGGTGACCCGCCCCGGCCGGGGGAACCCCGCACCACCGGGCTGGATCTTGTCCGTGCCGATGATGGCGAACGGCACCACGGGCGCCCCGGTCATCAGCGCGAGCCGCGCGATCCCGGTGCGGCCCCGGTAGAGCCGCCCGTCGGGGGACCGCGTCCCCTCCGGGTAGATGCTGAAGACCTTGCCCTCCTCCAGCACCCGACGCCCCGTCATCAGCGCCGCGACACCGCCGCGTCCGCCGTCCCGGTCGACCGGGATCATGCCGCAGCCGGTGAAGAACCACGCCATCAGCCGCCCCTTGAGGCCCTTGCCGGTGACGTACTCGTCCTTGCCGATGAAGAAGACCTGGCGGTCGCAGAACAGCGGCATGATCATCGAGTCGATGAACGTGAGATGGTTGCCGGCGAGGATGACCGGGCCCGTGCCCGGGATGCGCTCCGCACCTTCCACCCGTGGGCGGAACATCAGGCGCATGATCGGTCCGAGCACTGCCTTGATGAGCGCGAAGCGGGACAACGGGCCCTCCGGTGTCAAGGGGTGGGTGACAAGTCTGTGTGGGTGTCAAGTCTGTGCAGGTGAGGACGATACTCGCGCGCGCCGGGGTCTTGCACATCGGGTTCACCGACTGGATACGCACTGTTGACCCTTGTTTACCTGGGGTGGCGCCGTGTCACACGGCTGTCATCCATACGAGACGGTGTGACGAAATCCGCACGAGTTAGCCCTCATGGGGCAGGTTCCCACCCACGGCAACCCAAACTTCTGTCTGCCGCCGACCGCCGACCGCCTTTCCTTTTCAGCCCGTCCGGCGTTTGAGGACGAGCGCGCGAGCGCGACAGGGGGGTCCGGGGGCGCAGCCCCCCGGGACAGTGGCAGGAAGACACCCACCGTCACCCACGTGTTCCGTCCAAGGTCTCCCACCCGTCACCGCACCCCACCTACGATCAGTCCCGCTTTGACAGGTGCAGGGCAGTATGCGGAGGAGCGCTCATGGGCACGCAGGGGACGCACGACACGCAGGACTCGAACGAGGGCCGCACCGGGACCACCCCGGGCCGGCGCGCACTGCTCGGGGCCGCGGTCCTCGGCGCCGGCGGAGCGGTCCTCGGACTGCCGGGTACGGCGAGAGCCGGCGAGAAGCACGGGAACGGCAGCTACAACGGCGGCTACAAGAGCCTGCCCAAGCCCACGGTCATCGGACACCGCGGAGCCAGCGGCTACCGCCCGGAGCACACGCTCGGCTCGTACCAGCTCGCCCTCGACATGGGCGCGCACATCATCGAGGCCGGCGACCTGGTGCCGACCAAGGACGGTCACCTCGTCTGCCGCCACGAGCCGGAGATCGGCGGTACGACGGACGTCGCCGCGCACCCGGAGTTCGCGGACCGCAAGGTCACCAAGCTCCTCGACGGGGTGTCCACGACCGGCTGGTTCACCGAGGACTTCACGCTCGCCGAGCTGAAGACCCTCCGCGCCAAGGAGCGGGTCCCGGCCAACCGTCCGCACAACACGCTCTACGACGGCCGCTGGGAGATCCCCACCTTCGAAGAGGCGCTGCGCTGGCGCGAGGAGCAGAGCAGGAAGCTCGGCCGGCAGGTCTGGATCTACCCCGAGCTGAAGCACCCCACCTACTTCCGCAAGCTGGGCCTCGGCCTGGAGGAGCGCGTCGCCAAGGTGCTGCGCAGGCACGGCCTGGACAAGAAGAACTCGCCGGTCATCCTCCAGTCCTTCGAGCCGACCAGCATCCAGCGCCTGAACAAGCTGGTGGACAACCCCCTGGCCGTGCTCCTGTCCGCGGCGAACACCCGCCCCTGGGACTTCGTGGAGACGGGCGACCCGCGTACGGTCGCCGACCTGGTCAGGCCCGCGGGCCTGAAGTGGATCGCCTCCTACGCGCAGGGCATCGGACCGACCCTCGACCTGATCATCCCGAAGGACGCGAGCGGCAACCTCACCACGCCGACCACCCTGGTCCGGGACGCGCACGCCGAGGGCCTGGTCCTGCACCCGTACACGATGCGCAACGAGAACCCCTTCCTGCCCGCGAACTTCCGCAAGGGCACCGACGCGGACGCCTACGGTGACGCCTTCGGCGCCTTCGCCACGTACTTCGCCACCGGCATCGACGGCGTCTTCACCGACAACCCGGACACCGGCATCCTTGCCCGCGAGGACTTCCTCAAGAAGAACTGACCCGGAACCTTATCCGGAGCTGATCCAGAACCGATCCGGAGCTGATCCAGTACCGATCCGTCCGCGATCCCGGTCGTCAACGATCGCGCCCGCGGACCCGGTCGGGTGACGCACGGCCGTCCCGGCAACCTCGCGCCGGGGCGGTCGCGTCGTGCCGCATATGACCCACGACATGCTCGACACACTGCGCCCCCTGCTCGTCGCCGAGGCCTCGGCCGAGGCATATGCCTCCGGGACCGAGTCCAGTGACCTGGAGCAGGACGTCTGGGTGCGCCTCCTGGAACGCCTCGGCACGGACGGCCCGCCCACCGATCCGGCCGCCTGGCTGCGCGTCGCCGTCCGCACCGAGGCGCGGCGTGCGGGGCGCACCGCGAACATCGAACGGCCGTACGCGTCCGAGCCCGCCGACGACAGCGGGCCGGGCCCCGAGCAGCTGGCACTCAGCGCCGCCCGGCGCCGCGCCCTGCACTCCGCCGTACGACGGCTGCCGGGCCGCTGCCCGCGCCTCATGGCGGCTCTGCTGTCCCCGAAAGACCTCACCTACCGGGAGATCGCGGGGGAGTTGGGTATCTCACAGGGCAGTCTCGGTCCGGATCGTTCCAGATGCCTGAGTTGTCTGCGCCGAATGCTCACATCGGAGGTTGCGGCGCATGAACGGCGGGGATAGGAGTGAAGGACAACCGGCGGAACAGGTGAGCGGGAGGCATGCACACATGGGCATGAGCGTGACCATCTCGGCGGCGACCGAACAGGACGCCGAACAGATCCTCAAACTGCAGTTCCTCTGCTACCAGAGCGAGGCCGAGCTGTACGGCGACTACAGCATCGAGCCCCTCACCCAGCCGCTGGACTCCCTCAAGACGGAGCTCACGGACGGCACGGTCCTGGTGGCCCGGCTCCGCGACGAGGTGGTGGCCTCGGTGCGCGGCTCCGTGGGCGCGGACGGCACGGCCCGGATCGACAAGCTGATCGTGCATCCACGGATGCAGCGGCACGGGCTGGGCGGACGGTTGCTCGACGCGATCGAGTCGCGGCTCGCGGCGGACGCCGGGGCGAAGAGCTTCCAGCTCTTCACCGGGCATCGCAGTGACCGGAATCTGCGGTTGTACCGGAAGCACGGGTACGAGCCGGTGGCGACCGAGCGGGTCGACGAGCGGCTCAGTCTCGTCATCTTGGCGAAGGATGCGCAGGCCAGCGCGTTCGTCGCCAGCGCGTAGCGGCTCTGCGCGGCGGCTCTGTACGGCGGCCGGTGGGAGTCTGCGGGTCCGTCGTGGCCGGGCGCGCAGTTCCCCGCGCCCCTACGGGGCCTTGCGTGACCTGCGCAGCCAGAACATCGCTGTGATCGGGAGCAGGACCGGGATGAACAGGTAGCCCATTCCGTAGTCCGACCAGACCGTGGCGTCGGGGAAGGCCGAGGGGTCGGCCAGCGTCCACGTGCCGACGACCAGGACACCCGCGAGTTCGGCGGCGCAGCACACCAGCGCCGCCCTGCGGGCCCGCTCGCCGCCGCGTACGAGCGAGTAGGTGATGAAGCCGTACACGAGGCCGGCCACCGCCGACAGCGAGTAGGCGAGCGGCGCCTTGTCGAACTCCGTCGCGATCTGGACGACCGAGCGCGACACGGCGCCGACGACCATCACCCCGTACAGCCAGACCAGCAGCATGCCGGGGCCGCCGATGAGCCGTGTGCGGCCGGGCTTCCCGGAGTCCTCGGGCGTCCCGGGACTCCCGGCGGGCACCGCCATCTCAGCCTCCCCAGATGTCGTAGAGCCGTACCTGCAGTACCGCGAGGACCACGCCGCCCGCGGCGACCGTGATCGAACCCCAGCGCGTGCGCTCCGCCAGGGACATGAACCCCGCCGCCGGGATGCACGCGAGCGCGCCGATCAGATAGGACACGAAGATCGTCGTGCCCTGCTCCGGCTTCTCACCGCGGGCCAGCAGGACGATGCCGACCACCAGCTGGACGAGGGTGAGGAGCGTCACCACGGCCATGCCGATGAAGTGCCAGTCCTTGGTCGGCTGGTCCCGGTAGGCGGCCCAGCCGCACCAGGCGGCGAGCGCGAGCGCGGCGACGGCCGTCGCGACCGTCAGGGCATCAAGCATGCCGCGACCCTATTACGGGCCAAAAGGCCCGATGCCCTCGCCCCCGGGCTGCCCCGTAGGGTCGAGGGCATGAAGATCCAAGCCGATGCCCTGCTGTTCGACAACGATGGAACACTCGTCTCGTCCCTCGAGTCGGTGTACCGATGCTGGAGCAGGTGGGCCGCGGAGTACGGGATCACTGCCGAGGAGTTCGCCCGGGTCGAGCTGCACGGCCGCCCGGCCGCCGAGATAGCCGCCGACCTGCTGCCGGCCGCCAGGGTCCCCGAGGCCGTCGTGCGCATCGAGCAGCTGGAGGTGGAGGACGTCGCGGGCGGCGTGCACCTGCTGCCCGGGACGAAGGCCCTCCTCGACTCGCTGCCCGCCGACCGCTGGGCCGTCGTCACCTCCGCCACCCGGCGGCTGGGCGAGGCCCGTCTCGCCGAGGTCGGCATCAGCCCGAAGAACCTGGTCGCCGCCGACGACATCACGCGCGGCAAGCCCGACCCCGAGCCGTTCCTGCTCGCCGCCCGGCGGCTCGGCGTGGACCCGGCCCGCTGTGTCGTCTTCGAGGACGCGCCCGCGGGTCTCCAGGCGGGCCGCGCGGCCGGGATGACCACCGTGGCATTGACCACAACGCACCGGGCCGACGAGCTGACCGCGGACGTCGTGGTCGAGGACCTCTCGGCCGTGTCAGCACTGGTCACCGACGAGGGAGTGGAGCTCTCCGTCAGGGACTGAGAGATGTCCGAGGGGTGTCCACCGCTGTCCGTGATGCGGACAGCGGTTCCCTGTACCGCGCAAAGATCTGCTTTAATTTTCTCATGACCACGACGAGCAGCCGCATCCTTGCGACCGAGGCGACCATGACGCCCGGTGCTCGCTGTATGTGTCGAATGTGCGCCTTCTAGAGGGCCCCCGCACCGCCCCCAGCCTCGCGCCCCGAAGCGAGTCCGCTCACGTCTGCCCGTACGCCCTTTCCGTACGCGACTGAGCCTGCCCCGCGCACGCAGTTCCGCCGAAGCCCGGTTCCTGACGCCACCGCGTCGACGACCGTGCCGCGTTCGACCGAAATGCACCCGTGCCCGGCGCACACCCACGCCCCGCACTCGACAGTGATGGAAACCCAGTGATCACGACAACAGGCCTGACCAAGGTCTACCGCTCACGCGGCCGAGAGGTCACCGCCCTGGACGGCGTCGATCTGCATGTCCGCGAAGGCGAGGTGTACGGCGTCATCGGACAGTCCGGCGCCGGCAAGTCCTCCCTCATCCGCTGCGTCAACCTGCTGGAGCGCCCCACCGCCGGCACCGTGAGCGTCGCCGGACAGGACCTCACGGCCCTCGCCGGGCGCGGCCCGCGCGCGGGCAAGGAGCTGCGGCAGGCACGCAGCCGTATCGGCATGGTCTTCCAGCACTTCAACCTGCTGTCGACGCGGACCGTCCAGGACAACGTCGAGCTGCCGCTGGAGATCCTCGGGAAGTCGGGCAAGGAGCGTTCCCGCAAGGCGCTGGAACTGCTCGACCTGGTCGGTCTCACCGACAAGGCCAAGTCCTACCCGGCCCAGCTCTCCGGCGGCCAGAAGCAGCGCGTCGGCATCGCCCGCGCCCTGGCGGGCGACCCGAAGGTGCTCCTGTCGGACGAGGCGACCAGCGCCCTGGACCCGGAGACCACCCGCGCGATCCTCCACCTGCTGCGCGACCTGAACCGTCAGCTGGGTCTGACCGTCCTGCTCATCACGCACGAGATGGACGTCGTCAAGACCGTCTGCGACTCGGCGGCGCTCATGGAGAACGGGCAGATCGTCGAGTCCGGCACCGTCACCGAACTGCTGGCCACCCCCGGCTCCGAGCTGGCCGCCGCGCTCTTCCCGGTCAGCGGCGACGCCTCGGGCGACGACCGCACGGTCATCGACGTCACCTTCCACGGCGACGCCGCGACCCGGCCGGTCATCTCGCAGCTCTCGCGCACGTACAACATCGACATCTCGATCCTCGGCGCTGCGATGGACACCGTCGCGGGGCGGCAGGTCGGCCGTATGCGCATCGAACTTCCCGGGCGGTACGAGGACAACGTCGTGCCGATCGGCTTCCTGCGCGAGCAGGGACTGCAGATCGAGCTCGTCGGAGAAGCGGCCCTGGCGTCCGCGCTGGTGAAGGAAGGTGCCAAGTGACCTGGTCCGAGATGCAGCCGCTGCTGGAGCAGGCGTGTTGGGACACCCTCTACATGGTCGGCTGGTCGACGGTCATCGCCGTCGTCGGCGGTCTGCCGCTGGGCATCCTGCTGGTCCTCACCGACCGGGGCGGCCTGCTGCAGAACACCGTGCTGAACAAGGTCATCGGGCAGGTCGTGAACATCGCCCGCTCGATGCCGTTCATCATCCTGATGGTCGCGCTGATGGGCTTCACCCGGTCGATCACCGGCACCACCATCGGCCGTGAGGCCGCCATCGTGCCCCTCGCGATCGGTGCCATCCCGTTCTTCGCGCGCCTGGTCGAGACGGCTGTCCGCGAAGTGGACGGCGGGCTCGTCGAGGCCGTGCAGTCGATGGGCGGCAACACCTGGACCGTCGTGCGCAAGGTCCTCGTCCCCGAGTCGCTGCCGTCGCTGATCTCCAGCACCACGACGACGATCGTCGCCCTCATCGGCTACTCCGCGATGGCCGGCACCGTCGGCGCGGGCGGCCTCGGAGACATCGCCATCCGCTACGGCTACCAGCGCTTCGAGACCGAACTCATGTGGATCACCGTGGCCGTTCTCGCCGTGGTCATCTCCCTCATCCAGTTCGTCGGCGACTACGCCGCGCGGGGGCTGCACCGGCGCGGCGGCCAGTCCGGTGCCGCGCCGCGGCTCAGGCTGCTCAGGAGCAGGGCCGCGGCGAACTCCGGTTCCCGGGCGACCACCGACAGCGGCACCGGCACCGAGGCCGGCTCCGGCTCCGAGGCCGGTTCCGGTTCCGAGGCCGGTTCCGGCTCCGGTCCCGCGGACGCGGGCACCTCCGCCGAGACGCCCGCGGCCGACGCGCACAAGGTCGCCTGAGACCGCCGAGACCTCCGTACGGCCCCATCACCGCGTACGCCACGCCTCCCGTACGCGTCCCCACCCACACCCGCAGACGTCCCCGCACACCCTTCGCGGGGTCACCCAGCCCAAATGGAAAGGCACTTTTCGTGCGTAACACCGTAAAGCTCACCACCGCCGTCCTCGCCGCCGGAGCCCTCACCCTGGGCCTCACGGCCTGCGGCTCGGACAAGGACGACGCCTCCGACACGAGCGGGCCGCTGATCGTGGCCGCCAGCCCCGTGCCCCACGCCGAGATCCTGAACTACGTGAAGGACAACCTCGCGAAGGACGCGGGACTCGACCTCCAGGTCAAGGAGTTCACGGACTACGTCCTGCCGAACACCGCGACCGAGGACGGCTCGGTCGGCGCCAACTACTTCCAGAACCAGCCGTACCTCGACGACTTCAACAAGAAGAACGGCACCCACATCGTGCCCGTCGTCACCGTCCACCTGGAACCGCTCGGCCTCTACTCCAGCAAGATCAAGAAGGCCGACGAGCTGAAGAGCGGCGCGACGGTCGCCGTCCCGAACGACACGGTCAACGAGGCGCGGGCGCTCAAGCTCCTCGACGCCAACGGGATCATCACGCTCAAGGACGGCGCGGGCAACGACGCGACCCCCAAGGACATCGCGAAGAACCCGAAGAACCTCAAGTTCAAGGAGCTGGAGGCGGCCCAGACCCCGCGCTCCCTGGACGACGTCGACGCGGCCGTCATCAACGGCAACTACGCCATCGAGTCCGACCTCAAGCCCTCCGAGGACGCCCTCGTGCTGGAGTCCGCCGACGACAACCCGTACGGCAACTTCCTCGCCGTCAAGGAGGGCAACGAGGACGACCCGCGCGTCAAGAAGCTCGCCAAGCTCCTGACCTCCGCCAAGGTCAAGAAGTTCATCGAGGACAAGTACGCCGGTTCCGTCACCGCGTCCTTCTGACCGACCGCTCCGCACCGCCCGGGTCACCCGGACCACCGAACCACCTGAGGAAGGCGCCGACGATGCGCAAGCCCGTCATCTCCGCGGCCGTCGCCGCACTGGCCCTCGGCCTGACCCTGACCGCCTGCGGCGCGAAGGACGAGGGCTCCGGCGGCGGAGGTGACGGCGGCACGCTCGTCGTCGGCGCCACCGCGGTCCCGGCCGGCGAGGTCCTGTCGTACATCAAGAAGGACCTCGCCGCGAAGAACGGACTCGACCTGGAGATCAAGGAGTTCACGGACTACGTCCTGCCGAACACCGCGCTCCAGGAGGGCTCCCTCGACGCGAACCTGTACCAGAACGAGCCGTTCCTGGACGACTTCAACAAGTCCAAGGGCACCGACCTGGTCCCGGTCGTGGACGCGTACCTGCCGCCCATGGGCGTGTACTCGAAGAAGGTCCAGGACGTCGCCGACCTCCCCGACGGCGTCACCGTCGCGGTGCCCAGCGACATCACCAACGAGGGCCGCGCCCTGAAACTCCTCGCCTCGGAGGGTGTCATCACGCTCAAGGCGGGGGCCGGTACGACCGCGTCCCCGGGCGACATCGTGAAGAACCCGAAGAACCTGAAGTTCAAGGAGCTCGAACCGGCGCAGCTGCCGCGTTCCCTGGACGACGTGGCCGCCGCGGTCATCAACAACAACTACGCCCAGGACGCGGGCCTCAGCCCGGCCGACGACGCCGTCCTGCTGGAGTCCGCGAAGAACAACCCGTACGCGAACCTCCTCGCCGTGAAGAAGGGCAACGAGGACGACCCGCGGGTCCGGAAGCTCGCCGAGCTCCTGACCTCCGACGAAGTACGGAAGTTCATCCAGGACAAGTACAAGGGATCGGTGCTGCCCGTCACGTCCGGGTGACGCCGAACCCCGGCCGTCCCCGGCCTGTTCCCGCTGCGCCACGGTGTCGACTCATCGACAAGGAGCCGACTCCGTGGTGCAGTTCGGTGCCTGCATGCTGCATGCTGGGCAGTTCAGCAGGCCCGACGGTCCCTGATGGTTACGGAGCGGCGCATGACGAACACCTTCCCCGACATCTCCCTGAACACGGAGCGGTTGGTGCTGCGCCCTCTTGAGGACGAGGACATTCCGGCCTTCACGGAGATGATGAACGACGAACAGGTCGCGGCCTGGACGTCCGTGCCGCAGCCCTTCACCGAGGCCGCCGCCCGCAGGTGGATCGACGAGTACGCGCCCACCGAGCGCACCGCCGGCCGTGGACTCGACCTGGTCGTCGTGGAGTTCCTCACCCAGCGCCTGGTCGGCATCATCCAGCTCGGCAACACGAATTGGCATGTCCGCTCCACGGAGCTGTCGTACATCACCGCCCCCTGGGCCCGCGGTGAGGGCTACGCCTCCGAGGCGGCGCTCGCCACCGCCCAATGGTTGTTCAACGACCAGAAGTTCGAGCGTCTCGAACTGCGCACGGCGGCGGACAACACCGCCTCCCAGCAGGTCGCGCAGAAGATCGGCTGCATCAGCGAGGGCGTCCTGCGGGGCGCCTGCATAGCGCGCACCCGCACCGAGGACGGGCGCTGGGAGGACCTGCGCACCGACTTCATCGTGTGGGGCCTGCTTCCCGAGGACATCGAGGGCATCGCCGAGCAGCTCGCCGACACCGGTGGCTTCACCGCGTACTCCGACTGGAACTGAACCGGCTGGAACCGGACCGGCTGGAACGGACCGGCCGAGGCCGGAAGGGGCCCCGGTCCCGGTCCACGTCCCCACCGCGCACCGCACCGGCAGCCCCACCCACGACCGCGCCGAGACCCCCGCCGACACCCCCGGACGTCACGAGGTACGCTCACGGGGCTCCGGGCCCTTGCCCGGCGGCCCGCCGCCCATCCGACGACCTGCGATGACTCCAGGAGACTGACAACGATGGCCGACCGGGTCACGGTGATCGGCTGTGACGGCTCGCCGCTGACGGACGCGGCGCGCTCGGCTCTCGGCGCCGCCACACTCGTGGCGGGCGCGGCACACCACCTCACCCTCCCCGAGGTGCCCCCGGCCGCCGAACGTATCCGGCTCGGCAGCGTCGCCCTCGCGGCCCGCCGCATCACCGCCCACCGCGGCACGGCCGTCGTCCTCGCCGACGGGGACCCCGGCTTCTTCGGAGTCGTACGCACCCTGCGCGACCCCGAGTTCGGCCTGGAGGTCGAGGTCGTGCCCGCGGTCTCGTCCGTGGCCGCCGCCTTCGCCCGCGCCGGGATGCCCTGGGACGACGCACAGGTGGTCGTCGCACACCGGCGCACCCTGCGACGCGCGGTGAATGTGTGCCGCGCCCACACCAAGGTCGCCGTCCTCACCTCACCCGGCGCCGGACCCGCCGAACTCGGACTGCTCCTCGAAGGGGTCCACCGCACCTTCGTCATCTGCGAGGAGCTCGGCACCGAGCGCGAGCGCGTCTCGATCCTCACCTCGGACAAGGTCGCCGACCACACCTGGCGCGACCCGAACGTCGTCATCGTCATGGGCGGCCCGGTCACCTCCTCAGAGGGCGGCGGCTGGTTCGCCGGCCGCGACCCGGGCACCGGCCCGCGCGGCTGGGCGCTGCCCGACGAGATGTACGGCGACGAGCTGGGGGAGGGCGAGACCGAGGTGCTGCGCGCCGCCCAACTCGCCCGCCTGGGGCCGCGGATCGGCGACCTCGTCTGGGACATCGGCTCGGGCAGCGGCGCCTTCGCCACGGAGGCCGCGCGCTGCGGCGCCGCCGTCATCGCCGTCGACCGCGACGCGGACGCCTGCGCCCGCACGATGGCGACCGCCCGCCGGTTCGGCGTCCAGTTCCAGATCGCGCACGGCACCGCACCGCACATCCTGGAGAACCTCCCCGAGCCGGACGTCGTGCGCGTCGGGGGCGGCGGTGCCGCGGTGGTCTCCGCCGTCGCCGACCGGCGCCCCGAGCGGATCGTCACCCACGCGTCCACCCGCGACGCCGCCGAACTCATCGGCCGCGACCTGACCGAGCACGGTTACCGGGTCGAGTGCGCCCTTCTGCAGTCCGTGGAGCTGGACACCCGCGCGTGGACGGAGAAGGAGCGGAGTGTGGTGTTCCTGCTCTCGGGGGAGCTGGAACGCCGGCCGTAGCTCCGTTTCAGCGCTTCGCGGGGTGCTCCGCCTGGTGCTCTGCTGGGGGAGAGGGAGCGGTGAGTTGGCTGCCGTGCGTCGTGGCTGAGCGCGCCCTGCGGCGGAGCCGCACAATGTCACAGCCCCGCGCCCCTTCGGGCGCCGGGCCGCCCGCTGATCGCCGTCCTGTGATCCTGTTGTCGTACTGCGCGCGGTAGGCTGGCCGATCGTTGTACTGCAATCGGCTTGTCCGGTATTTCGCCGGTCAATGCCCGCGAAACGCACCCATTTTGAGGGGCGTGTGGTACGGCAGAACCGGAGGACGCGCAAAGTGGCGCAGTCCACAGCGGGCCGTGACGGATCACCCTGTCGCGGTGGCGGGCCGACCGCGACAATGCCAGTTAATGGCTTTGTCGACCGGTCGTTCGTGCCGCCCGGCCCGCGTGCTCGTTCTCATGACGGGCGGTCGGTGCGCCGCCCCGGACGAGCAGGTCGTAGGAGCACTAAACCGATGGGCGAGGGGTACGCATGACCGACACCGGCCAGGTCCCGGGCGAGGGACTGCCGGAGAACGCAGGCATGGTGGAGCAGCCGGGCGTCCCCGCCCCCGGTGCGTACACCTACCTCTCCGAGCCCACCGCCGAAGACGAAGACCTGTTGCTGCTGCCGGGCGCCCAGGGTGCGTGGGGCAACGAGGTGGCCCCACCGGTCCCCGTACCGGTCGTCGAGGCCGTCCACGAGCCCGGTCCGCACGAGACGTCGGGCCGCGACAGCGGTTCGGTCGACCTCAGCGCCGTCCGGATGTCGTCCTCCGCGCCGCAGCCGCCCGTCGCCCGTCGCCCCTTGCACCTCGGCCCGCCGACCCCGAACGGCGCCGGCAGCCCGGTGCGGTCGCTCGCGGACCGCGGTCCGGCGGGGGCCCCGGCCGCCGCGTTCCCCGTACGGCAGGTCGCTCCGGTCGTGTCCGGTCCCGAGTACCTCGACGCACCGCGTGACGAGATCGCGTTGCAGGGCGCGTCTCCGTGGGGCGCCCGGGCTCAGGTCCAGGTCGCGCCCCCGGTGGCACAGGTCGTTTCCGAGGGCACGCCTGCAGAAACGGTCTTCCCGGAGGGCGCGGGGGCATACGCGGGCGCCCCGGTGACCGCAGGGGCCGCGCCGGTCGCGCAGGCGCCCGATGCGCAGCCGTCCGGCGCGCTGACGCCCGACGCGGGGGCCGGGCCGTCGCTCGCCGAGAGCCAGGAGGTGCCCGCTCCGCAGGAGCAGGCCGTCGAGGCTCCGGTGGCGGAGCAGACGCCCGAGGTCCCGCAGGAGCAGGCACAGGTGCAGGCGCAGGACGCCTCGGGCGCCGACCCGGTGCACGAGGTGCCGTCCGCACAGCCCGTCGTGGAGCCCACCGAGGCCGGTGCGGACGAAGCGGCAGCGGCAGAGGCGGCGGCAGTGGGTGCCGTACCGGTTCCGGAGGCTCCGCAGGTTGCCGAGCAGGCCGCCGAGGAGGCGTACGTCCCTCCGCAGCCGGAACCGGTGGTTCAGCCCACGGCCCCGGCCCCGGACCAGCCGACCGGCATCGCGCAGCCCGGGGAAGCCGTCCCGGCGCCGGATGCCGTCCAGTTCCCGGAACCGGTCCTGGTCCAGGACTACGCGCAGGCCCCGCAGCTCGCCGACGGTTCGCTGTTCCCGCAGGCCCCGGAAGGGGGCCTCGGATCCGAGTACGCCCAGGCGCTCCCCGATTTCCCGCACGCCCCCCAGCCCGCGTCCTTCCCGGCCGCACCCGCCGCCGTCCACTTCGCCCACCCGTCGGACGAGGAGGCCGGACAGTACGCCACCGAGCCCCCCGTCGCCCCGGTTGCCGAAGACGCGACGCAGCACCCCGAGTACGCCGCCGAGGTCCCGCACCCCGTCCACCTGGTGGAACCGCAGTCTCAGGACACGGCCGCCCCTTTCGCCGAGGCCGGACCGCAGGCCGCACTCCAGGAGCCGCAGCCCCAGCCGGTGGAGGGTGAGCCCGTTGTCGCGGAGGCCGTCCAGATCCAGGACGCCGCCGAGGCCGTAGAGCCCGTAGAGCCCGTGACGGGTGTCGACCCGAGCATCGGTGTCCCCGTCACGGCACAGCAGGCGCAGCCCGACCCCATCGCGCACCCCGAGGTACCCATGGCACCCGCCGACCAGATTCCCGGGGACGAGTCGCAGGGTCAGGCACTGGGCGAGGCTGCCCAGCCGCAGGACGACTTCCAGGCGGCGCCGGAGCAGCCCGCCGGACAAGCCGCGGAGATCGCCCCGGCCGACCAGGTTGCTCCGGCCGCGCAGGCCGGACAGTTCGTGCCGGTCGAGGGCACGGTCCCGACCACCCCGCACCTGGCTCCCACCCCGCCGCACGGCATGCCGGTGACGCCCCTCCCCGAGGAGCAGGCCGAGCAGACAGCCGAGGCGGCGGCGACCCCGCCCGCGGCGTCCGTCGAGCACTTCACGCCGGAGCCCGCGCCGGAGCTCGTGGCTGAACCCGTGGCTGAGCCCGCCCCGGAACCGGCACTCGCGCCGATCCCCGCCGCAGGGCCCGACACCGCGTCCGAGGACGAACCGGACGACGAGTCGATCCTCGTACTGCCGGCCCCCAGGGAGCCCGCGCCGGTCGCCGAGGCCGCGGACGACAGCCCCGAGCCCGTAGTCGCACAGCAGGCGGAAGACCTGGACACCCGGGCCGCCGACCAGGAAGAGAGCACGGCCGCCGTGGCGCAGACACCTGAGTCCACCGGCCAGGCCGCGCCCGGCTACGACGACGCCGAGCGCGAGGCCGTCCTGCGCGTGATGCGCGAGCGCCGCGACATCCGCAACGGCTTCCGCAGCGACCCCATCCCGCACGACGTGCTGCTCCGCGTCCTGGAGGCGGCCCACACGGCGCCCTCCGTCGGCCACTCGCAGCCCTGGGACTTCGTCGTCATCCGCTCGGCGGAGACCCGGCGCTCGATGCACGAACTGGCCGCGCGCCAGCGGGAGGCGTACGCCAAGTCGCTGCCCAAGGGCCGCGCGAAGCAGTTCAAGGAACTGAAGATCGAGGCCATCCTCGACACCCCGGTGAACATCGTCGTCACCGCCGACCCGACCCGGGGCGGCCGGCACACACTGGGCCGCCACACCCAGCCGCAGATGGCCCCGTACTCCTCGGCGCTCGCCGTCGAGAACCTGTGGCTCGCGGCCCGTGCCGAGGGCCTGGGCGTGGGCTGGGTCAGCTTCTTCGACGAGCGCGAGATGGTCCGCGGCCTCGGCCTGCCCGAGCACCTCGAGGTCGTCGCCTACCTCTGCGTCGGATACGTAGACGAGTTCCCGGACGAGCCCGAGCTGATGCAGTCGGGCTGGTCCAAGCGCCGCCCGCTGTCCTGGGTGGTCCACGAGGAGACGTACGGCCGTCGCGCCCTGCCCGGCGAGGAGCCGCACGACCTGCTCGCCGAGACCATCACCAACATCCGGCCGCTGGACGCCAAGGCGCTCGGCGAGGCCTGGGAGCGCCAGAAGCGCATGACCAAGCCGGCCGGGGCCCTCGGTATGCTGGAGATCATCTCCGCGCAGCTCTCCGGGCTCTCCCGGATGTGCCCGCCGCCCATCCCGGAACCGGCGGCCGTCGCGATCTTCGCGGGCGACCACGGCGTACACGCCCAGGGCGTCACCCCGTGGCCCCAGGAGGTCACGGGCCAGATGGTGGCCAACATCCTCGGCGGCGGCGCGGTCTGCAACGCCTTCGCCGCCCAGGTCGGCGCCGAGGTCTGCGTCGTCGACGTGGGCGTGGCCTCCGACCTGCCCGCGACCCCCGGCCTGCTGCCCCGCAAGGTCCGGGCGGGCACGGCCGACATGACGACCGGCCCCGCGCTGACCCGCGAGGAGGTCAGGTCGGCCATCGAGGTGGGCATCGAGACCGCCCGCGACCTGGTGGCGGCCGGGAACAAGGCGCTGATCACGGGTGAGATGGGCATCGCCAACACCACGGCGTCGGCCGCCCTGATCTCCGTCTACACCGGCAGCGACCCGGCCGAGGTCACCGGCCGCGGCACCGGCATCAACGACGAGACCCTGGCCCGCAAGACCGAGGTCGTCCGCCGCGCCCTGGAACTCCACCAGCCGGACCCGGCCGACCCGATCGGCGTCCTGTCGGCCATCGGCGGCCTGGAGCACGCCGCGATGGTGGGCCTCCTCCTCGGCGGCGCCTCCCTGCGTACGCCGGTGATCCTGGACGGTGTCAGCGCGGGCGCCGCCGCCCTGGTGGCCCGCGCGATCGCCCCCGAGGTACTCGCGGCCTGCATCGCGGGCCACCGCAGCGCCGAGCCCGGCCATGTGGCCGCCCTCAACAAGCTGGGCCTGCGCCCCCTGGTGGACCTCGACCTCCGCCTCGGTGAGGGCACGGGCGCCCTCCTGGCCCTGCCGGTGGTCCAGAGCGCGGCCAGGGCGATGCACGAGGTGGCGACGTTCGACTCGGCGGGCGTGACCGAGAAGTAGGCGCGAGTCGTCGGTCTGTGGGCAGGCGTTCCGCAGGGCGGAACGGGTGGGCACAGACCGACGACGGACCCGCACACGCGGGGGGCCCGGGGCACAGCCCCGGTTTCGGGAAGGGGCGGGCCAGGGGAAAGTACCCCCACCCACCCCGGCCCCCCACCACCCCGCCCCATAAAATCCGCACGTCAGGCCCGCTCCACCGCCGCAGCGCGCCACCCCGCACCACCCGCTTGAGGAGCCGCACCTCCATGGCCGAAAACCCCGCCTACCCCGTAGGCCTCCGCCTCGCCGGCCGCCGTGTCGTGGTCCTCGGCGGCGGCCAGGTCGCCCAGCGACGCCTCCCGGCCCTCATCGCGGCGGGCGCGGACATCCAGCTCGTGTCCCCGTCCGCGACCCCCTCGGTCGAGGCGATGGCGGACGCCGGCGAACTGACCTGGACGAGGCGCCGGTACGCGTCGGGCGACCTCGCGGAATCCTGGTACGTCCTGATCGCCACCCCCGACTCCGCGGCGAACGCAGAGGCCTCCGCCGAGGCGGAGGCGCGCCGCGTGTGGTGCGTCCGCGCGGACGACGCCGACGAGGCCACCGCCTGGACCCCGGCGACGGGCCACAGCGAGGGCGTCACGGTGGCCGTCCTGACGACGGACGCCAAGGGCCGCGACCCCCGCCACACCGCGGCCATCCGCGACGCGGTGGTCGAGGGCCTGCGCGACGGCACCCTCGTGGCGCCCCACCACCGCACCCGTACGCCCGGCGTCTCCCTGGTCGGCGGCGGTCCCGGCGACCCGGACCTGATCACGGTCCGCGGCCGGCGTCTCCTCGCCGAGGCGGACGTGGTCATCGCCGACCGCCTGGGCCCGCGCGACCTGCTCGCCGAACTCCCGCCGCACGTCGAGGTGATCGACGCGGCGAAGATCCCGTACGGGCGTTTCATGGCCCAGGAGGCCATCAACAACGCGCTCATCGAGCACGCCCTGCAGGGCAAGTCGGTGGTCCGTCTCAAGGGCGGCGACCCCTTCGTGTTCGGCCGGGGCATGGAGGAGGCCCAGGCGCTGGCCGAGGCGGGCATCTCCTGCACGGTCGTCCCGGGCATCTCCAGTTCGATCTCCGTGCCGGGCGCGGCGGGCATCCCGGTCACGCACCGCGGGGTCGCCCACGAGTTCACGGTCGTGAGCGGCCATGTGGCCCCCGACGACGAACGCTCCCTGGTCGACTGGGCTGCGCTCGCCAAGCTCCGCGGCACCCTGGTCGTGCTGATGGGCGTGGACAAGATCGGCGCGATCGCCCGTACCCTCATCGAGAACGGCAAGGCGCCCGGTACCCCCGTGGCGCTCGTCCAGGAGGGCACGACCGCGGCGCAGCGCCGCGTCGACGCGACCCTGGCGACGGTCGGCGACACCGCCCGGGCCGAGGAGGTACGGCCGCCGGCGGTCATCGTCATCGGGGAGGTCGTGACCGTGGGGGCGGACGGCTCGTTCGAGACGTCCGACGGGGCCTCTGACGGGACCTCTGAGTAACCCCGGGTAACACAACCCGTTCCAAGCCGTTGGCACCGCACTCAGGACAAGGCAGTATCACCCTGTGGCCGATCTCATCACCGTTGAGGACCCAGCCGACCCGCGCCTGCGTGACTACACAGGCCTGACCGACGTGGAGCTGCGCCGCAAGCGCGAACCGGCCGAGGGCCTGTTCATCGCCGAGGGCGAGAAGGTCATCAGACGGGCCAAGGACGCCGGCTACGAGATGCGCTCGATGCTGCTGTCCGCCAAGTGGGTCGACGTCATGCGCGACGTCATCGACGAACTCCCGGCCCCGGTGTACGCGGTCAGCCCCGACCTCGCCGAACAGGTCACCGGCTACCACGTGCACCGCGGCGCGCTCGCCTCCATGCAGCGCAAACCGCTGCCCACCCCCGACGACCTGCTCCGCACGGCCCGCCGGGTCGTCGTCATGGAGTCGGTCAACGACCACACCAACATCGGTGCGATCTTCCGCTCCGCCGCCGCCCTCGGCATGGACGCGGTCCTGCTCTCACCGGACTGCGCGGACCCGCTGTACCGGCGTTCGGTGAAGGTCTCCATGGGCGCCGTCTTCGCCGTGCCGTACGCACGCCTGGACTCCTGGCCCAAGGGTCTCGACTCGGTCCGCGAGGCGGGCTTCGGCCTCCTCGCACTCACCCCGGACGAAAAGGCCAAGACCCTCGACGAGGTGGCCCCGCACCGCATGGACCGCGTCGCCCTGATGCTCGGCGCGGAGGGAGACGGCCTGTCCACCCAGGCCCTGGTGGCGGCGGACGAATGGGTCCGCATCCCCATGGCCCACGGAGTCGACTCCCTGAACGTAGGAGCGGCAGCAGCGGTCGCGTTCTACGCGGTAGCAACAGGCAGACCAACCCGCTAAACCCGCACGCCCCGGAGACCGCCGCGGCGACGACCGGGGCGCCCGCAGGGGGCGCGAGGAACGGCGCGCCAAACCACGACGCACCGTCAGCCGACGATTAATGCCGGTATTGCCCCGTAAGGGGCGCGGGGAACGGCGCGACAAGCCCCCACGGCCCCGCACCCGACGAACACGCTTACCGGCCGAGCCGGATCTTTCATAACAGGCGGCCACGACAGCGCCCCAAAAGGGGCGCGGGGAACGGCGCGCCCAACCACGACGCACCGTCAGCCGACGACTAACGCCGGTGTGCCCCGTAAGGGGCGCGGGGAACGGCGCGCTCAGCCACGACGCACCCGCACCCGACGAGCAACCCCGTCGCGCCCCGCAGGGGGGCCGCAGGGAACGGCGCGCCCAGCCACAACGCACCCGCACCCGACGAACAACCCCTACCCGCCCTACCCGCCGTGGTGAAGCCCACCCTGCCGATACGACTGCTCCTGCGACACGCCCCCGCCAGGGGACCCCTCACGATCAAGCCCCCGAGCAGGCCCCTGACACCCCTGCGCCGCAGCAATCGCCAGCGCCACGAGCAACGTCACCACCACGAACACGAACAACCGCTGCCGCAACAGCCGCGGATTGGCGGGCCGCCGCCCGGTCCCGGTGGTCCGAGGCCCGGTCCGCGGCCCGGTCCGAGGCCCAGACCGCCCCGTCCCGCTCCGCGGCGCCCCGCTCCGACTCCCGGACTGCCCGGCCCGACTGCCGGACTGCCCGGCCCTGCTGCCGGACCCGGACCCGGAGCCAGATCCGGACCGATTCGAACCACCCCGCGAGGGAGCCGGCGGACGCGCCCCCGACCGCGAGGACGACCCGTTCCCACGAGGCCCGGAAGACCCCTGCGTCCGCCGCTGCGTCCGCTGCTCCGGATAGTCGTCGTAATCGTCGGCGAGCCGCCCGGTCGGCCGGTCGGCCTCCGCCGCACGGGGCGCGGGCGGCCGGGCCTCGCCCATACCCTGCGCCTCCCGCGCCGCGATCTCCTTGAGCCGCAACGACAACTGCAGCGTGCTGGGCCGCTCCTCGGGATCCTTCGCCAGACAGGCGCGTACGAGAGGGGCCAGCGCGTCGGGCACGCCGTGCAGTTGCGGCTCCTCGTGCACCACCCGGTAGAGCATCACTTCGGAACTGCCGTGCCCGAAGGGCGAGTCCTGCGTCGCGGCGTACGCCAGCGTCGCGCCGAGCGCGAAGACATCCGTGGCCGGCGTGACCGCCGCACCCCGCACCTGCTCCGGCGCGAGGAACCCGGGCGACCCCACGGCCGTACCCACGTGCGTGAGCGTGCTCGCCCCGGTCGCCCAGGCGATGCCGAAGTCGATGATGCGCGGCCCCTTCGGGGACAGCAGGATGTTCGACGGCTTGAGGTCCCGGTGGACGACACCGGCCTCGTGCACGGCGACGAGCCCTTCGGAGAGGGCGGCGCCGACGGCCGCGACCTCGGCCGCGAAGAGAGGCCCGTCCTCGGTGACCTTGTCGTGCAGCGAGGGCCCGGGAACGTACTGGGTCGCGAACCAGGGCCGCTCGGCCTCCAGATCCGCGGCGACGAGCCGCGCGGTGCACCCGCCCCTGATCCGCCGCGCCGCCGACACCTCGCGGGCGAAGCGCGACCTGAACTCCTGGTCCTCCGCGAGGTCGGGCCGGATCACCTTCAGCGCGACCCGCTGGCCGCGCCGGTCGGAGCCCAGATAGACAACGCCCATCCCGCCCGCGCCGAGCCGTCGGTGAAGCCTGAACGAGCCGACGACACGCGGGTCCTCGCGCCTCAGGCGCATCATCGCCATGTCCATCCCCGCTGCCCGGTCCGTTTGACGAGCCACAGCTTACGTTTCCGCGGCCGGGTGCGCGCAGAGGCCGCGCCCTCGCGGCCCGACCGATTGTCAGTGCCGGGTGGGAAACTTGAGAGGTGGTCAGGGGACGGGGGACTGCGGCGGCGTTGAGCTGCGCGGAATCCCAACCATCGCTCACAGAAGGGGGATTGGGCCCGTGAAGGGTGATCGCGTGGAGATAGTGGTCGACGCGGGGGACACGACCCGTACGTACGAGGTGGTGGCCAGCCGGGCGGGCCGTCGGGTGGAGACGGCGGTCCGCAGAGGGGTGGTCGAAGTGAGCGAAGTCACCAGGAGTGGATCAGTCGTGCGTACGGCCCGCTTCATGTCCACCCGGGTGCTCGCACTCGTCGAACAACCGGTCCCGAGGGAGGACAGCTCGGAACAGACCGGACGCCCCCTCAGGGAAACCCCCGAGACCTAGAAGGCCTTCTCCACCCAGGGGAGTACTCCGCAGGTCACCGCTCATCCTCCGGGAGGCCCGGTAATAGGTACGAGGGCATGACGACCCACACGCCCCTCCCGCCTAGATTTGTTGTCAAGCGGCGGGTGGCAGCACTCGTCCCCCGAGGTCAGACACCCGCCGCTGCCAGATATGAGAGGTCCGGCGTCGTCAGAGGCCGGACACCACGAGCTTTTCAACAGAACGGTCAGGAGAGGGACCATGGCTGACACGGCATCGCGGGCGATGATCCGTACACAGGGACGCAGGGCGTACACCGCCGCGTTCGGGCCCAGCCGGTCCGGTCGGCGCCACCCCCTGGTGGCGACGGCCATGGTTCTTCCTCTGGCCACCCTGCTTGTAGTCGTCTTCGGCGGCTGGGAGGCAGTGGTCACACAGGCGTCGTCCGTGGGCGTGATGCTGGGGCGCTGAGCGGCGCCCCAGGCCCGGAAGAGCGGTCCGGGCGGGGACATCCGGCCATGAAACCCCGTGGGGACGGGGGTGCGGCGGACGGCAAAAGATGCGGGCGCAGCTGGGGAGCTGCGCCCGCATTGCTTTGCCCGCCCGGGCTCCTGAGATCTTCTGCGTACGCTCCTGTAGATCCTGTGGACCCGCCCACGCGCGACGGGACCGGGGACGGAACCGGACAAGGCCAGCCGAAAAAGGACAAGGCCGGACGGGGCCGGGAACGTACGACCTGAGGGGGACCCGAGTGACCGCAGATGTGCTGCCCGCGCTCAGCGCGAAGGTGCGGGCCGCCGCCCATCCTGCGGCGGAGACCTGCGTCTGCGGTACGGACACCTCCGTGCTGGCCGACCGGCCCGACGGCACCGTGGTCCGGCACGGCGGCACGGTGGCGAAGGCGCACGCCGCCGGCACCGACCCCACGGAGCTCGCGGCGCGGCTGGCCGTGGCCGCGCACCCCGCGCTCGACGGCATCCTCCTGCCGCCGTACGGACCGGGCACGGCCGAGCTGGACGGCAGGCCGGTCACCTTCTGGTCCTACGGCACTCCCGTGGACCGCGACGACCCGGACGCCGCCCCCTGGGAGGAGGCCGCGGCCCTGCTCGCCCGGCTGCACCGGACTCCGTACGCCGTCCTCCCGTCCGGGCTGCCTCCCATGCGTGGCCCGGCGAAGGCGGCCCGCGCGGTCGCCCGCCTCCTGGCGGCGGGACCGCACCCGGCGGCGGCCCCCGTGCTGCGTGCCTGGGCCGTCCTGCCCGCCTGGGCGCGGGACGAGGCCCCGATGCCGGACCTGGGCACGCTCTGCCACGGCGATCTCCACCTGGGCCAGCTGGTGCGGTCGGGCTGCGGCGACTGGCTACTCATCGACATCGACGACCTCGGCCTCGGCGATCCCGCCTGGGACCTGGCCCGTCCCGCGGCCTGGTTCGCCTGCGGGCTCCTGGCGCCCGACGAGTGGACGCGTTTCCTCACCGCGTACCGGAAGGCCGGGGGTACGGCCGTCCCGGCGGACAGCGACCCCTGGCCGGCCCTCGACGTCCCGGCCCGCGCCCTGAGCGTGCAGACCGCGGCGCAGGCGATCGCCAAGTCGGTCGCGGCCGGGCGCCCGTTGGACGAGGTCGAGACGTCCGTGATCGACGCATGTGACCGAATGGCAGCGCACCCACCGGAGTTGGCGGGAGACTACGCGACGTAGGGTGCAACCGACCGCAGCCGGACAGAGTCTGTCCTGGCGGAAGCAGTACCGACAGGCGAGGAGTTGAGCCGAGCATGCAGTGTCCGAAGTGCCATGCGCCGATGCACACGTACAACCGCAATGGTGTCCAGATCGAGCAGTGCAGCGGCTGCCGCGGGATCTTTCTCGACTACGGCGAGCTGGAGTCGCTGACCCGCATGGAGGGCCAGTGGTCGCAGCCCGGCCCGCCGCCGCAGGGCGCCCCGCAGGCCTACCCGTCCGCCCCCGCACCCGCCTGGGGCGCGCCGCAGCACGGCGGTCATGGCGGGCACGGTGGCCACTATGGCCACAAGCGTCAGAAGAGCTTCGGTCACATGCTCTTCTCCTCCTGATCCGGTCCGACCCGGAACACGACGAAGCCCCCGACCGTACGAGACGGCCGGGGGCTTCGGCTGGTGCGCGATACTGGGATTGAACCAGTGACCTCTTCCGTGTCAGGGAAGCGCTCTCCCGCTGAGCTAATCGCGCGGGTGGGACCTGCTGGTGATGCGTACTGCTCGTCCTTCGTACTGTCTGTACTGCGTGCGCGATACTGGGATTGAACCAGTGACCTCTTCCGTGTCAGGGAAGCGCTCTCCCGCTGAGCTAATCGCGCGGGAACCCGGCGAACCGGATCAGTGGACGATACTGGGATTGAACCAGTGACCTCTTCCGTGTCAGGGAAGCGCTCTCCCGCTGAGCTAATCGTCCTTGGAGGTGGAGACGGGATTTGAACCCGTGTAGACGGCTTTGCAGGCCGTTGCCTCGCCTCTCGGCCACTCCACCAGGAGTGCGGGGGGTCGGGAAGATCCCCCACTTCCTGCGAGCGGACGACCAGGTTCGAACTGGCGACCTCAACCTTGGCAAGGTTGCGCTCTACCAACTGAGCTACGTCCGCTTGTCGTTTCCGGTCGGCTCTCGCGTCCCGGCGACGTGTTGAACTCTAGCGGATACCGGGGCCAGCACAAAAACGCGTTTGCGCAGCGTGCTGCGTTACGCCCGCTCCAGGACACGGCCGAGGCACCCGCAGGTCACCCACCATAGACTCACGGTTGTGCACGACCTCCCAGCTCTCGCCCGCTTCGGCGGCCTCGTCGCGACCGGCCTCGTCGATGTCACGGACGACCCCGCGGCCCTCGACTCCAGTGGCTTCTGGGCCGTGAGCGCCGACTTCGAGGGCCGTGTCGTCTGTGCCCGTTTCGCGGACGTACGGCGCGAGGTCGTACCGGCTCCGGTGCCGGGGGAGTGGACGGGACCCGCCGCCGGCGACTGGACGTCGTCGCTCGACCGCGCCGCGTACACGGCGGGTGTACGCCGCATACGGGAGCTCATCGCGACCGGCGAGGTGTACCAGGCGAACCTCTGCCGGGTCCTGTCCGCGCCCATCGCCCCGGACGCCGACGTGGACGCGCTGACCGCCCTGCTGGCACGCGGCAACCCGGCCCCGTACGCCGGAACGATTCGTCTGCCCGGCCACGGGGTCGAGATAGCCACCGCGTCCCCGGAACTCTTCCTGCGCCGCACCGGCCGTGTCGTCGAGTCGGGTCCGATCAAGGGCACCGGCCGCACCGAGGCGGACCTCCTCGAAAAGGACCACGCCGAGAACGTGATGATCGTGGACCTGGTCCGCAACGACCTGGGCCGGGTGTGTGCCACGGGCAGTGTGACCGTGCCCGACCTGTGCGTCGTCGAGAAGCACCCGGGCCTCGTCCACCTCGTCTCCACCGTCCGCGGCGAACTGCGCGAGGACGTGGGCTGGCCGGAGCTGCTGGGCGCGGCCTTCC
The DNA here is from genome assembly GCF_055584525.1 of Streptomyces sp. NPDC102514. NCBI lineage: Bacteria > Bacillati > Actinomycetota > Actinomycetes > Kitasatosporales > Streptomycetaceae > Streptomyces > Streptomyces sp. NPDC102514. Next base: position 162,296 of record NZ_JBVJLW010000007.1, on the reverse strand, counting down.
CGCCCGGATCCGTCACCGGCGCCCCCAAGTCCAGCGCCCTGCGGATCATCGAAGAACTGGAGACGGCCCCCCGCGGGCCGTACTGCGGCGGCATCGGCTGGGTCGACGCCGACCGCGGCACCGCGGAACTGGCCGTCGGGATCCGCACCTTCTGGATCGACCGGGCCGAAGGCGTGCTGCGCTTCGGCTCCGGCGCGGGCATCACGTGGGGCTCGGATCCCCGGCGCGAGTGGGAGGAGACCGAGCTGAAGGCCGCCCGGCTGCTCGCTGTAGCGTCGGGGGAGTACCCAGGGGCGTACGACGCGGGTGAGGCGGGTGGGCTCACCTCCGCGCGCGCCCCCGGAGTCTCCGGCCGGGGAAGCAGGTCAGGCCGGTGACCCGGCACGTTCTCGTCGTTCTCGTGAGGTGAGGTTCAGTGAAGATCTGGCTCGACGGCGGGCTGCAGGACAGCGAGTCGGCCCGCGTCTCCGTGTTCGACCACGGGCTGACCGTGGGCGACGGCGTCTTCGAGACGGTGAAGGCGACCGACGGGCGCACCTTCGCGCTCACCAGACACCTCGACCGCCTGGCACGCTCGGCGAGCGGCCTCGGACTGCCCGAGCCCGACCGCGACGAGCTGCTCAGGGCGTGCGCGGCCGTCCTGGACGCCAATCCCATGCGGCTCGGCCGCCTGCGGATCACGTACACCGGCGGGCACGGGCCGCTCGGCTCGGACCGCGGGGAGCAGGGGCCGACCCTGGTCGTGGCGCTGGCGGAGTCCGGCCGCCGCCCCGACTCCACCGCCGTGATCACCGTCCCCTGGACCCGCAACGAGCGCGGCGCGCTGACGGGCCTCAAGACGACGTCGTACGCCGAGAACGTCGTCGCCCTCGCCCGCGCGCGTGAGCACGGCGGGTCCGAGGCGCTGTTCGCGAACACGGTCGGGCAGCTCTGCGAGGGCACGGGGTCCAACGTCTTCGTCGTCCTCGACGGTGAGATCCACACCCCGCCCGTCGCCTCCGGCTGCCTCGCGGGCATCACCCGCGCCCTCACCGTCGAATGGACCGGCGCCAAGGAGACCGACCTCCCGCTGGACGTCCTGGAGCGGGCCGAGGAGGTCTTCCTGACCTCGACGCTGCGCGACGTACAGGCCGTGCACCGGGTCGACGACCGCGAACTGCCGGGCGCGCCGGGCCCGGTGACCGCGAAGGCCATGCGGATCTTCACCGAGCGGGCGGCCGACGACCTCGACCCCTGAGCCGCACCGTCACCGTGCGGCGATCGCTGACTTGATCCCCGGACCGATCGCTGTCCGGATCCCCGGACCGATCGCTGTCCGGATCTCCGCGCCGGTCGTCGTGCGGGCGCTCGTCGGAACCGTCGGCCGAACTCGATGGCGTGAGGGCGTCCGGACGGGTACAACACCCCTGATGACCACCACCCTGCGGCCGACCGAGCCGCTTCAGCGCGACGCCGACGGGGCGCTCTCCCGTCACTACACGGTGTGTGTGAACAGCCGTCCCGTGGGCGCGATACATCTCGCCACCGACCCCGGTTCCGGACCGCCCGTCGCCCGGATCCGTGAACTGGGCATCGAGGAGCCGGACCGGGGGCGCGGCCGGGGCACGGTGGCCGCGCTCGCCGCGGAGGAGGTGGCGCGCGGCTGGGGCTGCCGGCGCATCGAGGTGTCGGTACCCGCCGACGCGGCGCGGGCCCTGCGACTCGCGACGGCCCTCGGTTACGTGGTCCGCAACCGCGCGTTGGAGAAGCGGCTCGGCGCGACCGCACCCGAACTCCCGGCCGGCAGCCGGGGACGCCCCATGACGGAGACCGAGTTCGACTCCTGGGTGGTGCGGGTCAAGGAGGCCTACACCCAGGAGTGGATCGCCGGGGGGATGCCCGAGGCCGAGGCCCGCGCCAAGGCCGATCAGGACTACGCCACTCTGCTGCCGGACGGGGCCGGCAGCGCGGGCTCGGACCTCGACGTCCTGGAGCACGACGGAACTCCGGTGGGTGTGCTGTGGGTGGCGGCGCGTGACGGATGGGCGTTCGTCTACCGCGTCGATGCCGACGAGGAACACCGGGGCCGGGGGCACGGCCGCTCGCTGATGCTGCTGGCGGAGGTACGGGCATTCGACGCCGGACACGCCGGTGTCCGCCTGAACGTCTTCGCGGGCAACACCCCGGCCGAGCGGCTCTACGAGTCACTCGGCTACGGGACGACCACGTACCACTTCTACAAAGACCTGCTGTAGCCGCGGGAGCCCCCTGAGAGGGCGGGCGTCAGGACTCCTGCCCGGCCAGCAGCCGGTCCACGATCTCCTCGACGCGCTCGCGCAGCCCGTCCTGGCTCTTGCCGCCGTCGAGGCGCTCGCCGTCGATGACGTACGTCGGCGTGCCGGTCACGCCGATCGCCTTGCCCTCGGCCTGGTCGGCGTCGACGATCAGGATGTGCCGGCCGTCGATCAGGGCCGTGTCGAACTCCTCGACGTCCAGGCCGAGCCCGCGGGCCACATCGAGGAGGACCGCCTCCCCGTCGCGGTCCAGCTCCGACACCCGCTCCAGCACCGCCTCGACGTACGGCCAGGCCTTGCCCTGTTCCGCGGCCTCCTCGGCGGCCTGGGCCGCCGCGAACGCGTGCTTGTGCTTCTCCAGCGGGAAATGCCGCAGCCGCAGCTCCAGCCGGTCGCCGTAGCGGGCACGCAGCGCGCGCAGGTCGTCGAAGGCACTGCGGCAGTCCGGGCACTGCAGTTCGCACCAGATGTCCAGTACGGGGACGGCGGGGCGGGCGGGGGAGGAGTCGCTCATGGGGCCAGTCTCCCAGCCGGGGCCCACGTGCCCCAACCGGGACCTCCGGGCGACCCCGGGTCCGCCCGGTCCGCCCTGCAGCCGGTGGGCGCCGACCGCGATTCTCCCCGGCGATGCCTCGCCATGGACCGGCCACCTGGACCGGCAGCCTGGACCGGCACCTCAGGAGGACCCGACCCGGAGATGTCCCTGAGGTCTCCCCGGACCATGGCATACCGGGCGTGCGGCGGTGCAGGATGGAAGGGACGAAGTGCCCCCGACCGACCCACCCGCCCCGCCTGGAGGACCGGATGATTGCCGAGACCGTCTGTTCCGCCGTCGCCGCGGCAGGCCTGGGCATCGCCGCGGTCACCGCGTACCGCAAGCGTTTCCTGACCGCGGCCCGCCTTGCCGCGTACTCGCTGGTCCCGCTCGGTCTGGTGATGACCGGGGTCGTCGAATGGGCGGCCGACACGGCGTTCAGTCCGACCGCCTGGGCCGGTGTCGGCGTGCTCGGGGCGGCCTGGCTGCTGTTCATGACCACGCGCGCCGTGGAGCGGCGTACGGGCGGGACCCGCAAGGAGCGCAGGGCTGCCAGGGCCGCGCAGCGCGAGGCGGTGGCTCCGGCGGCCTCGGCCCCCTCGCTGGGCCCGGCGGCGGCCCGTCCCGCGGCCCGTCCCGAGAGCAAGCCGCGCAAGGCCCCGGCGGGGGAGGACTTCAGCGACATCGAAGCCATCCTGAAAAAGCACGGGATATGAAGAATGCGGCGGCACGCGAGGATCTCCTGATTCGCCACAGAGAGCCGGACGAACACCCGGCCGCGCTCCATGAAGGCCCGCTCGCACACGCGTATCCCAGATCGTGGAACATCGTGTCACGGATTTCGGCTAACTCCCCCATAATCCGGGCGTGTTGATCGCGTAGGGCCTCTCGGCTGCGTCATCATCGCGGCGAGATGCTGGACACAACCCAGAGCGACACCGTTGTTCCTCCCGAGGAACGGCGGGGTTGTCTCTTCGCGCTTTCTCAGCCACCGCTGATGATCTTCCTTGCGGTGATCGGCTGTTTGCTGCTCATGGCTTCGCTGCACGATCTGCTGCTGCTCTGAGCCGTATGCGGAGTCCCCGGCGCCACCCGCTGAGGACTCCGTCAGCCTGCCGCTTCTTTGCGCCGTGCCCTGTACGCGGCCACATGTAGGCGGTTTCCGCAGGTGCGGCTGTCGCAGTAGCGGCGGGAGCGGTTGCGGGAGAGGTCGACGAAGGCACGTCGGCAGTCCGGTGCCTCACAGCGGCGCAGCCGCTCCTCTTCTCCGGCCACCACGAAGAACGCCAGTGCCATGCCGCAGTCCGCGGCGAGATGATCGGCGACGGACGCGCCGGGCGCGAAGTAGTGCACGTGCCAGTCGTAGCCGTCATGGTTCGTGAGACGCGGAGTGGTTCCGGCGGCGGCGACCAGTTCGTTGATGAGCGAGGCGGCGGTCCGGGCGTCCGGGGCGGCGAAGACCGCGGCGAAGCGCCCCCGAATCCGGCGCACCGCCGACAGATCGAGCTCGGACAGGGTCCCGACATCACTCATGGCGTGTTTTCGCACGAAGTCGAGCAGCGCCGCGAGGTTCGCGAGTCCGTCCGGGGTGTCGTCCTCCGGTGCGGTGTTCACCAGATCGACCACGGTGTCGAGGGCGCACCGGGTGTCGTGGGTGATCAGCACGTTTCGCTCCCTGGCCTGAAGGTCGGGCAACCGCCCGCCGATGCTGGCCGATGCTAGCGGCTCCCGCCCGAAGCGACGGCGCCCCGACAGCACGCAGGCGGACGACCCCGATCCACACGCCCCGCACCCCCACGCGCCCAGGGGCGCGGGGAACGGCGCGCTCAGCCCAGGACGGCGGCGAGGGATCGTACGACGGTCACCCCCACCCACCGAGGGGCGCGGGGAACGGCGCGCTCAGCCCGGGACGGCGTGCAGGGGCCATGCGACGTCCACCCCCACGCACCCAGGGGCGCGGGGAACGGCGCGCTCAGCGCAGGGCGGCGGCCAGGGAACGTACGACGGTCACCCCCACCCCCCACCCCCACGCAGCCGCAACAAGGCCCAAGCGCACAACACAGGCGCCGCCCCCGCGGGCTAACGCGGAGACGGCGCCCATGTCATCCATATGCGGTTGTCTGAGCCCGAGCCGTCTCCCCGAGTGGACGGCGCCGGGCGGCTTGGTACGAAGCCTCGTCCTAGCTTTCGGCCAGGATGTGTGAGAGCTCCGTATCGAGATCGAAGTGCCGGTGTTCCGTGCCGGGAGGCACGGCGGCGTCGGTTCGCTTGAGGAACGACTCCAGGGCCCGCGCAGGGGCCTCCAGCAGAGCTTCGCCCTCCGGAGAGCTCAGGGCGATGCACACGACGCCCTGACCATGACTGCGGGACGGCCAGACTCGGACGTCGCCGGTACCGGTGGGCCGGTGCAGGCCCTCGGCGAGAAGGTCGCGGGCGAACACCCACTCGACAGTCTCCTCCGCTCCGGTGTGGAAGGTGGCGTGCACGGCGTAGGGATCGGCCGTGTCGTACCGCAGGCCTGCGGGGACAGGCAGAGAGGACTCGCTCGACACAACGAGGCGCAGGTGCAGCTCGCAGCTGACCGTGGTGTTCATAAGCGCCAGGGCCTTTCGCTCAGTGTGCGCTCGGGGATTCGCACGTCGGCGAAATCGACATGCCACCTACGGTGCCGTTGTAAACCCCTCTGAGTGTTTTGCGTGTCTTTAGGTACCTCATCCGGCCGAGTCCTCGTTCGCGTACTACGACCATTCCGGTGACCGGTTTCCGTCCGGTAGGGTTTGGCCGTATGAATACGGGGAGTGACCGAACGGGGGAGGTCGCCATGGCGGCCGACGAAACCAAGAGCGAGCCGGCGCTCGGATCCCGTGCGCCGCAATTCATCAAGGCACGCCGCATGCTGCACCTGAGCTGGCAGGTGGGTGTGTTCGTAGTAGGTCTCGCGGTCGTCGTGGCCGGAGTGATCATGCTGCCGCTGCCCGGTCCGGGCTGGCTGGTGATTTTCGGCGGTATGGCGATCTGGGCGACCGAGTTCGTCTGGGCGCAGCTGGTGCTCCGCTGGACGAAACGCAAAGTCACCGAGGCCACACAGAAGGCTCTCGACCCGAAGGTCCGGCGCCGCAACATCATCCTGACGACCATCGGGCTGGTGATCATCGCGGTACTGGTCGGGGTGTACGTGTGGAAGTTCGGCATCGAGATGCCGTGGAACATCAAGGAGTAGCGGCGGTTCACGCGCTCACGGGCCGGTCGGGCGCACGCCCTGACATGGGGTAATCTTCTTCCTGCGCCCGGGCGATTAGCTCAGCGGGAGAGCGCTTCGTTCACACCGAAGAGGTCACTGGTTCGATCCCAGTATCGCCCACACTGCCGATAGGCGGCTTGGGTCCACGTAATCCGTGGACCCAAGCCGCCTATCGCCGTTCCGGGCAACACGCCCCCCGGTCAGCCACCGGAAGTCCAGCCGCAGCCGCACCTCGCGGTCCAGCGGTGACGTGCGTCCAGTGGCCACAAACGCAGGTCACGGATCGCGACCCGGAGCGACTCCGGCCCCGAGGGGCGCGAGACTCGCCCGCTGCCGCCAAGAAGGCCCGCGGGGCAGGCTGTACGACCCGCCCCGGACCCGGTCGAGCCCCCGTCCCGGAAAGGGCGCGAGGAGCTAGCCCGAGGCCGCCCCAGGCGGCACACGGCCCCCGACCAGTCGCTTCACCTCCAAAGACACACCGCCGAAGCGACAGGCGACCCCGCGCACCACCTGCCCCAGACCCTCTCGGGCGACAGCCCCCGCACACTCCGGCCCCGCGGAAACCCTCGGTGGACCCTCCCTGCAGAATCCCTCCCCAAGGAAGCCGCCTCAGAGGCGATCCCCCTCCCAGGCGGCCCGGCAACCCGGCACCCCACCCCTTTCAGCCCCCCTCCCCAAACCCCCACCCCCCGACATTCCCGTTCGACCACCCGACCCACCCCGCCCTACCTGCGGAGTCGCCCAACTCCGTAGTCAATTCGCCCCAGTTCACGCTCAGGCCCGCGCGAGCCGCTTCACATCAATTCCTGTCCGAATCATTGACGCCCGCGAAGGGCCTCCGTACCTTGTGCCAGCAAGCGCTTACTTGAAACGATTCATGGCAGCGGACAGCGACGTCGCAAGGAGGCCCGACTGTGGGGATAAACGGGAGTGTCGAGAGGCGGACGGTCCTCAAGGCGGCCGGGGCGTCGCTCGCGACGGCGGGGCTGGCCGCGACCACGGGCTGTGGCGGTGACAGCGGTGGATCGGGCGACGGCACGGTCGAGATCCGCTTCGCCTGGTGGGGTGCCGAGGAGCGGGCCAAGCGCATCAACCAGTCCATCAAGCTCTTCGAGAAGAAGTACCCGAAGATCAAGGTGAAGACGGACTTCCAGGATTACGTGGCCTTTTGGGAGAAGTTCCAGACTCAGGCCGCGGGCGGAAATCCACCGGACGTATTCCAGAACGCGGTCGCATTCCTGCGGAAGTACGACAAGAGAAGTGTTCTGCTTGACCTCAAGTCGCAAGTGGACGCGGGAAATCTGGACCTCAAGAACTTCCGCGCCGGAGTGGAGAAGGTCGGCGAGGTCGACGGAAAACTCCTCGGCGTACCCGTCGGCTCGAACACCATGTCACTCGTCATCGACGAGAAAGTCTTCAAGGCCGCCGGGGTGAAGGCCGAACAGGGCTGGACCTGGGACGAGTACTTCGCCGCGCTCAAGAAGATCCATGACACCCAGAAGGTCGCGGGCGACACCGGCTACTTCGGGATCATGTACCTCTACGACCTCTATCTGCGGCAGAACGGCAAGGCGTTCTTCACCGAGGACGGACTCGGCTTCGAGGAGACCGATCTGACGGAGTGGTGGCAGGACGGCTACAACCGCGTCAAGGCCGGCATCGTGACCGACCCGAAGAAGGTCGAGCAGCTCAAGCCCAAGTCGGCGCTGGCCTCCGGGGACGGCGCGTCCGAGTTCACCTGGGACAACTTCACCGTGCGCTACGCCACGGAGGGCGACAGCAGCTACGGTCTGGCGCCGATCCCCACGACCGACGGCAAGGAGACCGGCCAGTACCTCGGCTCACTCATGCTGAGCGGTTTCGCGCGGACCAAGCACCCGAAGGAGGTCGCGCAGTTCATCTCCTTCATGGTGCACGACCCCGAGGTCGGCAAGATCATGGGCTACGACCGCGGCCTCCTCTCCACCACCGAGCAGTTCGACGCGTACAAGCCGGAAGACGCCCCCAACCAGGCGATCGCGAAGTACGAGGCGGACGTCGCCGAGGCCGGACTGCTCGGCACGATCACACCGCACCCGGCGGGCGCCGACACCGTGGAAGCCGCGTTCCTGCGGGTCGCCAGTGACATGTCGACGGGCAAGACCAAGGTCTCCGACGCGGTCAAGCAGTTCTTCTCCGAGGCGAAGACCGCCCTCGCCACCTGATGGGAACAGCAGTGACGACGCTCATCAAGGACTCTCCGCCGGATGCCCCGGCGAAGCGTCCCGGCCGCCCCGTCGCCGTGAAGCGGCGGGGCCGCCGGGAGAACCTGGCCGGCTACCTCTTCATGTCCCCCTGGATCGCCGGCTTTCTGCTGCTGACCGCGGGGCCCATGGCCGCATCGCTGTATTTCGCGTTCACCGACTACAACCTCTTCGACTCCCCGAAGTGGATCGGCTTCGACAACTTCACCAGGATGTTCGACGACCCCCGGTGGCAGAAGTCGGTCGAGGTGACGGCGAAGTACGTCATCATCGGCACCCCGCTGAAACTGCTCCTCGCGCTCGGGGTCGCCCTGCTGCTCGCCCAGAGCCGCCGCGGACAGGCCTTCTACCGGGCCGCGTTCTACGCCCCCTCGCTGATCGGCGCGAGCGTGTCCATCGGCTTCGTATGGCGCGCGCTGTTCTCCGACGACGCCGCCGTGGACCGTACGCAGTCGTTCTTCGGATTCGACGTGGGCGGCTGGGTCGGGAACCCGGACTGGGTGCTCTACAGCCTGGTGGCGCTCACCGTCTGGCAGTTCGGCGCCCCCATGGTCATCTTCCTCGCCGGTCTGAAGCAGGTGCCCAAGGAACTGTACGAGGCGGCCGAGGTCGACGGCGCGGGACCGTTCAAACGGTTCTGGAGCATCACCCTGCCGATGATTTCCCCGGTGCTGTTCTTCAACGTGCTGCTGGAGACCATCCACTCGTTCCAGATCTTCGGTTCCGCGTACGTCGTCTCCAACGCATCCTGCGGACCGGCCGACTCCACGCTCGTCTACACCTGTTACCTGTACCAGAAGGGCTTCAAGGAGGCCCAGATGGGCTTCGCCTCGGCGATGGCCTGGATGCTGCTGCTCGCCGTGGCCCTGGTGACGGTCGTCCTCTTCTGGTCCCAGAAGCGATGGGTGCACTACGAGGAGGCCTCCCGATGAGCACCACCACCACGACCACCGGCGTGTCCACGAGTAATGGCACCGGTACGAAGACCGCACCGCCACGCAAGCCCCTGGCGCTCGGGCGGAGGACCGGCGGGTCGCTCGTCTGGCACCTCGGCGCCCTGCTGGTCCTCGCGGTCGTCCTCTACCCCGTCGTCTGGGTCATCGGCGCCTCGTTCAAGCCCAGCCGGGAGATCATCGGCAGTCTGCAGCTCTTCCCGACCAGCCCGATCCTGCAGAACTTCAAGGGGCTGGCCGACGGCATCGCGGACATCTCGATCGCCACGTTCTTCCAGAACTCGCTCTTCTACGCGCTCGGCTCCGTCGTCGGCATCCTGGTCTCCTGCTCGCTGACGGCGTACGCGTTCGCCCGTATCCGGTTCGCCGGGCGCAACCTGATGTTCTCGCTGATGATCGGCACCCTGCTGCTGCCGTACCACGTGCTGCTGATCCCGCAGTACGTGATGTTCCAGAAGATGGAACTGATCAACACGTACGTGCCGCTGCTGATCGGCAAGTTCCTCGCCACCGAGGCGTTCTTCGTCTTCCTCATGGTGCAGTTCATGCGGAACCTGCCCAGGGAACTGGACGAGGCGGCACGGCTCGACGGCTGTGGGCATCTGCGGATCTACTGGTCGATCGTGCTGCCGCTGTGCCGCCCGGCCCTCATCACCAGTGCGATCTTCACCTTCATCAACGCCTGGAACGACTTCATGGGCCCGCTGATCTACCTCAACGAGCCCGCCAAGTACACCGTCTCCCTCGGCATGATGATGTTCCGCGACCAGGAGGGCGTCGCCAACTACGGCGGCATGATCGCCATGTCACTGGTGGCGCTGCTGCCCGTGCTGGCGTTCTTCCTCGCCTTCCAGCGCTACCTCATCGACGGTATGGCGACCTCCGGTCTGAAGGGCTGAACAGGTCATGACCCAGACGCGCACGAAGGCCCGTACGGCCGCTGTCACGCGACGTGAATCCGCCTTCGCCGAGCGGTTCGCGCTCTTCGCCGAGTGTCTGCTCACCGGGGTGTGGATCGCGGTGGCCTCGCTGGCCGTCGTCACCTACCCGGCCGCGTTCGCGGCCGGGGCACGGCACCTGCGACGGCGTACGGGCCATGAGTCGGGCGGCTGGCGGGAGTTCGTCGCGGACTTCCGCCTGGCCGTGCGCGGCGGGTGGGCCGCCGGGCTCGCCGGGTGGGCCGCGGCCCTCGCGGTGTGGGTGGACGTCCAGGCCGTGCGCGCCGGGATTCCGGGAGGTCCGTTCGTCGGGGCCGTGGGGCTGTTCGCGCTGATCGGGCTGGCCGTCGCCGGGCTGCGCGCGGCGGCCGTCTGGGAGCCGGGCGCCCGGTGGCGGGAACTGCTCGGCGCCGCCGGACGCCGTACGGTCCTGGACCCCGCCGGGTCCTTCTTGCTCGTCGGCGGACTGGCGGTCGTGGCCGTCTCCGGCTGGTTCGTGCCGCCGCTGGCGATCCCCGTCCTCGGGGCCGTCGCGGCGGCGGCCCTCGCCGTGGAGGAACGCGGGCGCCGACGCCGCTGACCGGCCGTCCCGACGGTCCTGACCACTTCGCACAAGGTCGGCGCCCGGCGCCGTACCTCTCTCTGTCATGCACCTGACCTCCTCGCAAGGAAAGGAAAGGCCATGTCCCCCATCCCCCGCAGGTCCCTCCTCAAGGCGGCCGCCGTCGCCGGAGCCGCCGCCCAGTTCAGCTGGGCCCTGGGCGCGCAGGACGCCCGGGCCGCGCAGGCCGCCCCGAGAACCGAGGCCGCCGACGCGGACCCGGTGACCCTGGACTGGCTGGAGGACGGCGGCCTCGGCGAGGCCCCCGGCTCGACCGTGGGCGTGCCCTGGCCGAAGGGCGCGTACGACAAGGACCAGACGTTCGCGCTGACCGACGCCGACGGCAGGGCCGTGCCCGTGCAGTCCTGGCCGATCGGCTACTGGCCCGACGGCTCCCTGAAGTGGACCGCGCACGCGGTCGGCCCGGGGGCGGGCAGCGGAAAGCTCACCCTCGACGCGGGTACGCCCGCCGCCCCGGAGAAGAAGATCACGGTCGGCAGCGGCGGCGGCACCATCACCGTCTCGACCGGGGTCATCACCGCGAAGATCGGCAAGAGCGGGGCCACCCTCGTCAAGTCCGTCGTCCGCGGCTCGACGGAGATCGCCAAGGACGGCCGTCTCGTCCTGCTGCGCCAGCCCGAGATCGAGGACGGCGACCAGGGCGCCGAGAAGTACGAGCGGTTCGAGAGCGTCATCGCGGAGACCGAGGTCGAGCAGGACGGGCCTGTCCGCGCCGTGGTCCGCATCGACGGCAAGCACCGCAAGGGCGGCCGGAGCTGGCTGCCCTTCTCGGTGCGGCTCTACTTCTACGCGGGCGGCGAGTCGTTCCGCATGGTGCACACGATCACCTTCGACGGCACCCAGGAGCCCGGAAAGGCGAGCGGCGACTTCATCCGCGGTATCGGCGTGCGCTTCAAGGTGCCGATGCGCGATGCCGCGTACGACCGGCACATCCGGATCGGCGGGGAGGGGACCGGGCTGCTGCGCGAGGCGGTCAAGGGCATCACCGGGCTGCGCCGGGACCCGGGCGCGGCCGTCCGGACGGCCCAGTTCGAGGGACAGAAGCTGCCCGACCCGTCGACCTGGGACCAGCGGGTGACCACCCGGCTCCAGTACATCCCCGAATGGGGCGACTACACCCTCTCGCAGCTGTCGGCCGACGGTTTCGGCGTGCGCAAGCGCACCAAGAAGGGGCACGGCTGGATCTCCGCGGGCGGCGGCCGGCGGGCCAGCGGCTTCGGGTACGTGGGCGGCGCCAGCGGCGGACTCGCCTTCGGGCTGCGGGACTTCTGGGAGAAGTTCCCCGCCCAGCTCGACATCCGCGACGCCCAGACCGACGAGGCCGAGGTCACCCTGTGGCTCTGGTCGCCCGAGTCGCAGCCCATGGACCTGCGCTTCTACCACGACGGCATGGGCCAGGACACGTACCCCGAACAGCTCGAAGGCCTCAACATCACCTACGAGGACTACGAGCCCGGCTTCGGCACCCCCTACGGCATCGCCCGCACCAGCGAACTCCTCTTCTGGGCCCATGAGTCGACCCCCAGCGCCGCGGCGACGGCCAAACAGGTGGCCGCCGTACGCAAGCCCGCGCAGCTCGCCGCTCCACCGGGACACCTCGTCAAGGCGGGCGTCTTCGGCCGGCTCTTCGCCGAACCGGACCGCTCCACCGCCGCCAAGGCGAAGATCGAGGACCATCTCGACTTCCTCTTCACCTACTACAAGGACCAGGTGGAGATGCGTAGGTGGTACGGCTTCTGGGACTACGGCGACATCATGCACACGTACGATCCGAGCCGTCACCAGTGGTGCTACGACGTCGGCGGCTACGCCTGGGACAACTCCGAGCTGTCGCCCGACCTGTGGCTCTGGTTCGCCTACATGCGCTCCGGGCGCGCCGACATCTTCCGCTTCGCGGAGGCCATGACCCGGCACACCGGCGAGGTCGACGTCTACCACCTGGGACAGTGGGTCGGCCTCGGCACCCGGCACGGCGTCCAGCACTACGCCGACAGCGCCAAGCAGCAGCGCATCGCCAACACGACCTACCGGCGCTACTACTACTTCCTCACCGGGGACGAACGCGTCGGCGACCTCATGCACGCCAACGTCGACTCCGACGAGACGTTCCTCGTGCTCGACCCGATCCGCAAGATCCGCACCGAGCCGTACGAGCCCGACCGCAACGCCCTCTCCATCGGCTTCGGCACCGACTGGAGCGGGCTCGTGTCGGCGTGGCTCACCGAATGGGAGCGGCGCGGGCCGAAGTGGGAGAAGGCGCGGGCACGCGTGCTGTCCACGATGGAGACCATCGCCGCGCAGCCGAACGGATTCGTCCAGGGCAGCGCGCTGTACGACCTGGACACCGGGAAGTTCGCCGTCGCGGGCTCGGCCGTGGTGGGGGTCTCGCACCTCTCGGCGATGTTCGGGCTGGTCGAACTGAACGCCGAACTGCTCGACCAGATCGACATGCCGGAGTTCAAGGAGGCGTGGCTCGACTACTGCCGGTACTTCAACGCCACCAAGGCCGAACAGAAGGCCCGTTACGGGTCCGACTTCGGGTCGCTGCTGCTGTTCCAGGGACACTCGCGGCAGGACGCGTACGCGGCGGTCGAACTGGGCGACGACGCGCTCGCCGCGCGGGCGTGGCGGCAGTTCTACAACAGCGCCGACACGTGGGACTACAAGGAGTCGACGGACTGGTCCACGAAGGAGGTGACGGGACCGGTGGGGCTCGTCGCCGGCAGCGAGGCGCCCTGGGTGTCGACGAACACGACGGCGCTGTACGGGCTGGCGGCGATCCAGAATCTGGCCCTGATCGGCGACCAGATGCCGTGACGCTGCCGCGGGGGGTTGGGGGGGCGGGTCCGCTGTGGCTGGGTGCGCCCGCCTCGGCGCCCTTCAGCGGCGCGAGGAACTGCGCGCCCGACCACGACGCACGCGCGCCGGCGGTGCGCTGCGCCGCTGTGGGGCTGAGCCCCCTGTCAGGTGCGCCCGCCTCGGCGCCCTTTAGGGGCGCGAGGAACTGCGCGACCAGCCACGACGCACGCGCGCCGGCTCACGTACCCGCAGTGCGCTGCGCCCTTGCGAGGCTGAGCCCTCTGTCGGGTGCGCCAGCCGTGGCGCCTTTTAGGGGCGCGGGGAACTGCGCGACCAGCCACGACGCACGCGCAGCGGCTCACGTACCCGCAGTGCGCTGTGCCCCCTCAGGGGAGGGGCGTTCGGGTGCGGGTCCGTTGTGGCTGGCCGCGCAGTTCCCCGCGCCCCTCGGGAGCGCCCCTGGCGGGGCGACTCCCCGCGGGGGCGGTTTCCCCCGGTGGGACGGCCCCCCCGGGGGTGGGGCGGCACCGTCCAGACAGCGGCTTCAGCGCATGCGGCCAAGGGCGTCCTTGACCCGTCGTGCGTCCCGTAGGCGTTGTTCGTAGGTGGCGCCCAGGGTCAGGAGCAGGAGGCCGGCCAGGGCGGGTGGGGCCCAGCGGGGGACCGCGCCCATGGCCTGGGCGATGTACGGGGCCAGTTCGTGGAGGGCGACCAGGATCAGCGTGGCGCCGCCCAGGACGAGCGGGGCCCGGAGGCGGTGCCGGACGCCGACGAGGGTGACGGCCAGTGCCGCGGAGCCCAGCAGCAGGGGGCGCAGCCAGTTCGCGTCGCCCCATACGGCCAGGAGGCTCGGCAGCAGGGTCACCGAGAGGCCGGGACCGTACGCCGTCCAGGACGAGGCCTCCGCGTCACGGCTCCTGCGGACGTACCCGAGGAGCAGCGCGGGCACGGTCACCGGCAGCGTGTACGCCTCCGGGGCGCCGACGTCCCACGCGGCCAGCCGGACCCACGCGGCCAGGACGAACAGCACGGCCGCCGCATGGCCGACCCGCCTGCGGTCCTCGCGTACGGCCGTGCCCGCGGCGATCACGCCGCACAGGGCCAGGACCAGAGCGAGGACGGGCAGTTCGGCGGTCGCGAGGTCGATCGCCAGCAGTCCCGCGACGGCTCCCGTGACTTCGGTGGACACCGTCGTCGCGCGATCGCCGAACCGGGGCGCGAGCACCGCCGCGACGGCCGGCACCACCAGGACGAGCAGCGCGATGTGCTGCGGCTGCCAGCCGAGGGACACGCCCGTGGCACAGGCGAGCGCCGTGGCGTACACGAGCGCGGTGGCGGTCGTGACGGCCCTGAGGTTCGTCCCCTTGCGCAGGGCCGCCGCCGACGCGAACACCGCGGTCAGGGTTGCGAGCACGGCCAGTGTCGCCGCTTCGGAGGCCAGGGAGAGGGCCACCAGGTGCAGTGAGCCGAGGAGCGCGAGGCAGAGCGCGGTGGTCGGGAGCAGAGGCACGCGTCGGCCGGCCGCCGGGGGGTGGTCGACGGTCGCGGACGTGTACGCCGCTGCCGCCGGCACGGCCACCGTGATCGCGCCGTGCGCCACCAGGGCCGCCGCGTAGGGGAGTTGTGCGATGGCGGGGAGGGGCAGGGCCGCGGACCAGGCGAGGAGCAGTGCCCCGCTCAGGGCGAAGGGGCGCCGCGCGCCGCTCCGGAACGTCAGGGCCGGCACCGCCGCCACCGCCGCCAGCACCAGCGGAGCGCTCTCCGTGCCGGACATCCACGGCGCGGAGACCGTCACCGCGTCGCGGGCGTCCGACGGCGCGCCGGACCAGGCATGAGCGGCCCAGCCGGCCGGGCCGAACAGGGTCAGGAGGACGAGGGGCAGGGTTTCGGCCACGGCGAGCGCCTGCACCGTGACGGAGGACCAGAACAGGCCACGGCGTACGGTCCCGGGCAGCCAGGTTCCGCGTACCGACAGCAGGGCGATCGCGCAGGCCAGGCAGGCCGGGACCGTCCACACACCGGGCAGGACCGTACGGAGCACGCCGCCCGCCGCGGCGACGGCGATCAGACCGCCGGCCGACGCGAGGCCGAGAGCGGCCCGCGCCTCGGGGGCACGCCATGCGGCCCCGAGCGCGATCGCCGCGGCGAGGGCGAGGAGCGCCGCCGCACGGGCGGCGGCGCTCGGACCGGGGGCGTCCAGCATGAGGACGCCGGCCGCCAGGACGCCGAAGGCGCCCGTCCCGTACGCGCCGACGGCGGCGACGATCCGTACGGGCCGGATGGAGCGCACGGGGACGGAGAGCGCCAGCGCGGTGTCCGACGCGGCCGTCACCAGGAGCGCTGCCGTGATCGGGTGGGCCCCCGCGTCGGCCGCCACCGCCCAGAGCAGCAGGGGGAGTTGGGCCGATGCCACGGCTGCCGGGAGGGGCAGTCGCAGGTCGCCGAGCACACGGCCGTACGCCGTCCACAGCGCGGCCAGGAGCGCCGCCGCCGCTGCCGCGTAACCGGTGCCGTCCACCGTGGAGAGGGCGACCTCGTGCAGGGCGTACGCGTCGAGCACCGTCAGCGCGAGGCCGAGGCCCGCCACCGATTCCGCCGTCGAACGGAGGCCGCGCTTCAGCAGCGGCACCGGCGCGGCGAGCGCGGCCGCGGTGACCGCGCCGAGGACCGCCGACCGTCCGGCGATGCCCATGTCGCCCCAGCTCACCAGCGTGAACGCGATGGCCGCGATGGTCAGCAGGACACCGCCGAGCACGAGCAGCACGTTCTGCACACCGGGGGCCGTGGCCTCCGGGCGTCGGGGCCCGGGAGCGCGGGGCGGCCAGGCGGCCGGGACATGGACGGGGGCCGTCTGAGGCCCGGCCGACCGGAGCACATTGAGCAGCCAGATCCGGCGGGCCAGCAACTGGGCCCTGCGGGCGTCCAGTTGCCACAGCTCGTGGTCGAGGATCCGCAACTCCTCGGCCGGCGGCGGAATGTTCGTCATGCCTTGGAGTGTGGTCCGGGTCACGTCCCACGGCATGAGCGTACGTACTCAGGTCGTACTCAGATCCGTCCTGGGCAGCCATGGCGGGTCATGGGCTTGTGGTGGGCGGGCGGACCCGGATCATGAAACCCATGGACTGGACGCACTACCGCTTCCGCAGCCTCTGGATCCTCGACGCCCCGCCCGGCGACGTCTACGACGCGCTGGCCGACGCCGAGCGCTATCCGCTCTGGTGGCCGCAGGTGCGCGAGGTGACGCCCGTCGACGGGGCCAGCGGTGTCATCCGGATCCGCTCGGTGCTGCCGTACGACCTCGTGTTCACCGCCAGGGAGGTCCGGCGCGACCGGGCGGCCGGCATCCTGGAGATCTCGATGACGGGCGACGTGGACGGCTGGGCCCGGTGGACCGTCGCCGCCGACGGAGCGGGCGGCGGGCCGGGCGACGGGCCGGGCACCCGCGCCCGTTACGACCAGGAGGTGCACGTGACCAAGCCGCTGCTGCGACGGTTCGCGGTGCCCGGGCGGCCCGTCTTCCGCGCCAATCACGCGCTGATGATGAGGGCGGGGCGCCGCGGGCTCGCCGCCCGCCTTCGGGGGAACCGCGAAGCGGTTTGAAGGAAACGCACGGAGACCTGTATTGTTCGGTGCGTTCCCGGGCGATTAGCTCAGTGGGAGAGCGCTTCGTTCACACCGAAGAGGTCACTGGTTCGAACCCAGTATCGCCCACCGGGAAAGGCCGGTCCGTCACAGACGGACCGGCTTTTTGCATGGCCCCGCGCGGTGCGGCGCTCAGGCGGCCTCCGCCGGGAGTTCGGGACGCAGGGGCCAGGACTGGTCGACCAGCTCCTCCGAACCGCTGCGGGCGAACCACGCCTGCAGGCCACGGGCCTGCGCCGCGTGCCAGCCGCCCTGCAGCGTGTGCAGTTCGGCCGGCGACAGCCGCTCCATGCGGGTCGCGAACCGCCGCCCGATCGCCCGTACGACCTCCAGGGAGGCCAGCGCGTCGGCCGCCGCCTCGTGGGCGCCCTGCAACTCCACCTCGTAGTGCGCGCACAGGTCCGTCAGCGTGCGGCGGCCCTTGCGGTAGCGGTCCAGATACTTGTCGAGGACCCGCGGATCGAGGACGCGCAGCGGCACGGACTCGAACCAGTGGTCCAGCGAGGACGCCCGGTGCCTGCGCAACTCCCGGTCCAGGAGCGTCAGATCGAAGGGCGCGTTCATCACCACGAGCGGCCGTCCCGCCGCGCTCTGCTCGGCCAGCTCCCTGACTATCTCGTCCATGACGGGTGACGGCCAGCGGCCGCTGCGCCGCAGATGTTCGTCCGTCAGCCCGTGCACCGCCGTGGCGCCCTCGGGCATCGGCACCCCCGGATTCACCAGCCAGCGACGCACGCGCGGGCGGCTGCCGGGAGCGTCCTGGACGACGATGGCCGCCGACACGATCCGGTCGGTTTCCACGTCGACACCGGTCGTCTCCGTGTCGAATGCGGTCAAGGGCCCTTCGTACCAGCACGTCATACGCACACAACTCCTCGTTCACCTTCGGCAGTTGACGCGCCGTCCCCTGCCCTTTTTGTGATACCCGGGCTGTTTGCGCCGTACGCCGGAAGGAGACAACAGAGGTACGGGTCTTTGCAGTTCAGCGACTCGTCGCGGGGATTCACCGGATTCGGAAGGCTGTTGGACATGGCGCTCGCGCAGCCCGAGCAGGGCGGGCTGCTGCCCCGGCGGACGGCACCGCATCGCGGCTCACTGGCCACCACCGCATGCATGGAGACACTGCAGGTCGGCTATCTGCACGCGGTGGCGGCCGCCTCGGGCTGCTCCCTGTCCCAGCCCTTTCCGGACAACGGCATCGACTGGCACGTCAGCCACAGCGCCCCCGGGCACACGGTCGACGACGAAGTCACCATCAAGGTGCAGCTCAAGTGCACGTACCAGATCCCGCCGAACCCGCCGGGCGCCGCCTTCTCCTTCACGCTCGACAACGCCCACCTGGAGAAGCTGGCCCGGACCCCGGTCTCGGTGCACAAAATACTGGTCGTGATGCTGGTGCCCAGATCGCAGGACGACTGGCTGCGTGCCGGCCACGAAGGCCTCGACCTGCGGCACTGCTGCTACTGGATCAACCTCGCCGGACACCGGATCACCGGCCGGCGCAGGACCACCGTGCGGATACCGACCACGCGCGTCTTCGACGACAGGGCGCTCTGCGAGATCATGACGCGGGTCGGTACGGGAGGCATACCGTGACGCACCGCCCCTTCGACGAGCCCCTACGCCCCGTCAGGCCCCACCCCGTCGAGCCGCCGGGGCTGTGGGACCAGCCGCCGCGGCCCGACGAGGTCGACCCGGCCGTCCTCGGCGCGCTGCTGCTCCGGCACGGCTGGCAGCGCCGCGGCGGGGCACCCGGCCGGTACGGCCGCTGGACGCCACCCGGGCCCGGCGGTTCCGGCACCAGTCTGCTCGTGCCGGAGAGCCGGGCGTTCCCGGACAGCGAGGACCTGCTGGGGGAGGCCCTCGTCGCGCTGTCCCGCAGCGGTTCGCCGTCCGCCCGTGACGTCCTGGTCGGCCTCGCCGTGCCCAGCGACGAGATCCACTGGTGGCGCGACGTCCCGGTGGGCCCGGTCGGCACATCGCCGTGGACGGTCGAGGAGCAGATGCGTACGGCGGCCCGGCAGATCCTCCTCGCGGGCGCCCTCGCCACCCGCGGGCGGGCCGGCTACCACGGCGCCCGCCACCGCAGGCCCGCCGCGGCCTCCCTGGAGAACGTGCTGGTCGGAGCCGCCCCCGGTGGCCGCCGCCTCACCGCCTTCGTGCCGGTCGCCACCGGCCGCCCGCTCGCCGTCCAACTCCACCAGGCGCTGTACGCGGCCCGTGAGGCGATCGACTACCGGCGTGCCACCGGTGGCATGGACGCGTTCGACGGGGCGGTCGAGGCGGGTGTGAGCCATGAGCTGACGGAGGCGCTCGTGGCGCTGGTGCGGGGTACGGAGGGCGCCAGGGTCGCCGTCGAGTGGGCGCCCGCCGCGGGGGTCCCCGAGGGCTGCGCGGCGTCCGCGGAACCCGTCGAGTTCTCGCCCGGGGACCTGCCCGCGCTGCGTGAGGCGGGGGCCCGCTATCTGCGCGAGGAGCCGTCCGTGCCCGTGCGCGTCACCGGGGCCGTGGTGCGGATGCGCAGGTCGGGGCCGCGCGGCGACGGAACGGTACGGCTGAAGGTCATCGCGGGTGCCGAGGTGCCGCACGTCCGGATGACCCTCGACGAGGAGTCGTACCGGATCGCGGGGCAGGCCCATCTCGTGGGGCTCCCGGTGCGGGTGCACGGCCGGCTGGAGAGCCGCGGCGGATTCCGCCGGCTGACCGGCGCGTCCGGGGTGACACCGGTCCAGGTGGACGAGGCTGAACGCGACCGCCTGATGAAGTCCCTCCAGGAGAACCTCGACTTCTTCGAGGAGGCGTGCACGGAGGACTGACGCGGGCTGTGGGCGAGGCGGGGGCGGGCGTGGGGCGGTGCTGGGGACAACCGTTTCGCGGTGGGCGCCCCCGGCTCGGTACGATCGCTTCCACGACGCGCGCAGGAGTCGCCGCACGCGTTCCCTTCAGGTAGGAGAGTCCGGTGTCAGACGTCCGTGTGATCATCCAACGCGATTCCGAGCGGGAAGAGCGCGTGGTGACGACGGGGACTACGGCGGCCGAGCTCTTCGCCGGTGAGCGCACCATCGTCGCCGCGCGCGTGGCGGGCGAGCTGAAGGACCTCGCGTACGAGGTGAAGGACGGCGAGACCGTCGAGAGCGTCGAGATCTCCTCCAAGGACGGCCTCGACATCCTGCGCCACTCCACCGCGCACGTGATGGCCCAGGCGGTGCAGGAGCTGTTCCCCGAGGCCAAGCTGGGCATCGGTCCGCCGGTCAAGGACGGCTTCTACTACGACTTCGACGTGGCGCGGCCCTTCACCCCCGAGGACCTCAAGGCCGTCGAGAAGAAGATGCAGGAGATCCAGAAGCGCGGCCAGCGCTTCTCCCGCCGGGTCGTCACCGACGAGGCCGCCCGCGAGGAGCTGGCCGACGAGCCGTACAAGCTGGAGCTCATCGGCCTCAAGGGCGCCGCTTCGAGCGACGACGGCGCGGACGTCGAGGTGGGCGCGGGCGAGCTGACCATCTACGACAACCTCGACGCCAAGACCGGCGACCTGTGCTGGAAGGACCTCTGCCGCGGTCCCCACCTGCCCACCACCCGGAACATCCCGGCGTTCAAGCTGATGCGCAACGCCGCCGCCTACTGGCGCGGCAGCGAGAAGAACCCGATGCTCCAGCGCATCTACGGCACCGCCTGGCCCACCAAGGACGAGCTGAAGGCGCACCTGGAGTTCCTCGCCGAGGCCGAGAAGCGCGACCACCGCAAGCTCGGCAGCGAACTCGACCTGTTCTCCATCCCGGAGCAGATCGGCTCGGGCCTCGCGGTCTTCCACCCCAAGGGCGGCATCGTCCGCCGCGTCATGGAGGACTACTCGCGGCGCCGCCACGAGGAGGAGGGGTACGAGTTCGTCTACACCCCGCACGCCACCAAGGGGAAGCTCTTCGAGACCTCGGGCCACCTGGACTGGTACGCCGACGGCATGTACCCGCCCATGCAGCTCGACGAGGGCGTGGACTACTACCTCAAGCCCATGAACTGCCCGATGCACAACCTGATCTTCGACGCGCGTGGCCGCTCCTACCGTGAACTGCCGCTGCGCCTCTTCGAGTTCGGGACCGTGTACCGGTACGAGAAGTCGGGCGTCGTGCACGGCCTGACCCGCGCCCGCGGCTTCACCCAGGACGACGCGCACATCTACTGCACCAAGGAGCAGATGGCGGAGGAGCTCGACAAGACGCTCACCTTCGTCCTCGGCCTGCTGCGGGACTACGGCCTGACCGACTTCTACCTGGAGCTGTCCACCAAGGACCCGGAGAAGTTCGTCGGCTCGGACGAGGTGTGGGAGGAGGCCACCGAGACGCTGCGGCAGGTGGCCGAGAAGCAGGGCCTCCCGCTCGTCCCGGACCCGGGCGGCGCCGCGTTCTACGGGCCGAAGATCTCCGTCCAGACCAAGGACGCGATCGGCCGGACCTGGCAGATGTCGACCGTGCAGCTCGACTTCAACCTGCCGGAGCGGTTCGACCTGGAGTACACGAGCCCGGACGGCTCCAAGCAGCGGCCGGTCATGATCCACCGTGCGCTGTTCGGGTCGATCGAGCGCTTCTTCGCGGTGCTCCTCGAGCACTACGCGGGCGCGTTCCCGGCGTGGCTGGCGCCCGTCCAGGCGGTCGGCATCCCGATCGGCGACGCGCACATCGACTATCTGCACAAGTTCGCCGCCGAGGCGAAGAAGAAGGGGCTGCGGGTCGAGGTCGACTCGTCCTCCGACCGTATGCAGAAGAAGATCCGCAACGCCCAGAAGCAGAAGGTGCCCTTCATGGTCATCGCGGGCGACGAGGACATGGCCGCGGGCGCCGTCTCCTTCCGCTACCGCGACGGCTCCCAGGAGAACGGCATCCCGCTCGACGAAGCCATCGCGAAGATCGCGAAGGTCGTCGAGGAGCGGGTGCAGCTCTGAGGCCCTAGGGCCTGTCGTCAAATTCCCGGCGTCCGCCCGGAGGGCGGGCCGGGCGGCGTCTGGTGCGTGCTCTCGGTGTGCCGGGTGGAAGTCCGCGTACTGGACGTACTTGGGCTTTCGCCCGGTGCAGCGAGAGTGCGTGCCAGGCGTCGCCCGGCAGGCGGGAATTTGACGACAGGCCCTAGGGCGCGCGACGACAGGCCCCCGGGCGGCTCAGCCGCCCGGGGGCTTCTCGTTGCCCTCGCCGGAGAAGACCTGGAGCAGCCACGACGAGAACGACCCCGTCACCGCGCCGAGCAGGGCGAGCCCGCAGGCCATCAGGCCCACCGCGATCAGCCGTCCCACGGGCGTCACGGGAGCCACGTCGCCGTACCCCACGGTCGCCAGCGTCGCGCAGGTCCACCACACCGCGTCGCCGAAGGTGTGGATCGTCGCGTCCGGTGCCGTGCGCTCCTGCTGGTACACGGCGAGCGCGCCCGCGAAGCCGAGGAGGGACACGGCCAGACCCGCGTACGTGATCACACGGGCGTGCAGGGCCAGCCGGGGCCGCCCGCGCCGGCGCTGCACGGTCTCGTAGACCTTCACCACGCGCAGCGGGCGCAGCAGGGGCAGCATGAGGACGACCGTGTCCAGCCAGTGCGTCCGTACGAACCGGGGCCCCTGGCCGCTCAGCCGCCAGCGCACGGCGTAGTCGACGGCGAACACCGCCCAGGCACCCAGCATCGCCGCGACGCAGGCGCCCGGCCACGGCTCGGGCAGTCCGTGGCCCAGGACCCGGATCGCGTACGAGGTGAAGAAGAGCACCGAGGCGACGACGAGCGGCAGCTCGGTGCGGCGCTCCCAGCGGGTCGTGCGGGTGTCGTCGTCCATCACCTCAGCTTGGCGGCGGGCCCTTTCGCGCGGTACCCGGCGACACGCCGCGAACGGGCGAAGCCATATGCTTCACCTCATGACGAGTGAGCCGGAGCAGCAGATCGGAGTCGGCACACAGGACGCGTTCCAGCGCCTGTGGACGCCCCACCGGATGGCATACATCCAGGGTGAGAACAAGCCGACCGGTCCCGGTGCCGGCGACGGCTGTCCCTTCTGCTCGATTCCGGCGAAATCCGACGAGGACGGGCTCGTCATCAAGCGCGGCGAGCAGGTCTACGCCGTGCTCAACCTGTACCCGTACAACGGTGGGCATCTGATGGTCGTGCCCTACCGGCATGTCGCGGACTACACCGATCTGACCGTCCCGGAGACCGCCGAGCTCGGTGAGCTGACCAAGCAGGCGATGACCGCGCTGCGGACCGCGTCCGGCGCGCACGGCTTCAACATCGGGATGAACCAGGGTTCGGTCGCGGGGGCCGGGATCGCCGCGCACCTCCACCAGCACATCGTGCCCCGCTGGGGCGGGGACACGAACTTCATGCCGGTGGTCGGGCACACCCGGGTGCTGCCGCAACTCCTCGCGGACACGCGGAAGATGCTCGCGGAGGCCTGGCCGTCGGTCTGAGGCCCGGCCTCCCGCCCGTCCACCCGGCGTGGACGCCTACGCGTCGTACAGGTCCGCCTTCTTCGGGGAGACGTCCTGGACGGCCCCGCTGAGGGCGGACGAGCGGCCCGCGAACTTCGTCGTGTCCACGCCGTTGTCGTTCAGCACGCGGATCGCCGCCGCGTGCACGACCCGCAGCACGGGGGTCGCCGCACGCAGGGCGTCGTCCGCCATGAAGCGGTGCCGCCAGGGCTTGGCCGCCCAGGCGTGCCGCAGACCGAAGGGCTCCGGCAGGGTCAGCTTGCCGCCGAGGTGGTCGAGGATCGGCGGATACCAGGTGAAGGGCGCGCGCACCGCGAGCCGTACGACCTCGTCGGCGTCGACCAGCGGCAGCTTCTGCGTCTTGGTCTCCCAGAACCTGACGGTCTTCGGGACCGTCTTCGTCTTCGCGGCGGGCCCGCTGGTGAACAGCGAGTGCACGGGCCCCAGCGCGTGTCCGGTGACCTCGATGCGCAGCGTCTCGTGCAGCACGGTCACGGTGATCAGCATCGTGATGATCAACTGGCCGTCCCAGAGCGTCCACTGGACCCCGAGGTAGTGGCGGTCACCGCTGCCGAACTGCTGCTTGTTGCAGATCTCCTGTATTTTGTGCGTCTTGACCTGGTACGCGTCCACGTCGGTGCCGCCGGGGCGGGAGACCGAGCCGGCGTTCTCGTTGATCGGTGTGACCACCCAGTGCTTTATCGAAGGCGCCGGGAAACCACCGGTGTTGAGCGGGCCGCGCTCCAGCATGCGCAACTGGTCGTGGATCGACCGGATGACGTCCCAGCTGCGGAACGGATGGATCTCCTTGCTGGAGTCCGCCGACACCAGGTCCTCGGCGAGCTGCCAGGTGCCCCAGCGCGTGCCCATGCCCAGTATTCCCTTGGGGCCCGCGTAGAACACCGAGTTCGACTGCTGCTCGGCGCTCAGCCGTGCCAGGCCCTGGCGCAGCCGCTCGGCCGCCGTCTCGCCGGGGCTGCCGGGCACCGCCTCGGGAATCTTGGCGCCGATGCCGCCGCCCGCGAGCAGGCTGCTCCAGCGCTCCCGCAGATCGTGGGCCGTGCGCTCACAGATCTGCTTCGCCCAGACCCAGCCGACGACGGGCGCGACGATCGCCGCGCGCGCATACCAGGCCCAGAAGCCGCTGAAGGGCATCTTGAGCAGGAAGAGGACCGCCAGGCCGCCCACCCCGATCAGGATCGCGGTGCCGAGGGCTCCGGCCCGCTTGTCCTCGGACTTGGCGACCGAGCGGCGGATCTGGAAGACCAGCAGCCAGATGAGCAGACCGGGCAGGAAGATCAGGCCGGTCAGCACCATCACGGCGGTGAGCCAGCTGTCCCGCTCCTTGCGGATGCGGTTCGCCGCCAGGCAGTGCTCGACGACCACCTGCGGTTCCGTGCCGAAGGACTGGATGAGCGCACCGCGACCGCCGCCCAGCATCCGGAGCTGCACGGCCCGGGCGAAGGCCTCGCCCAGGTTCGGCTTGAAGATCGACGCCCACTTCTGTCCCGGTGAGACCTTCGACTGGTGCCACTCGCTGTTCGCGTCGAGGATCGCTTCGACGGGGCTGTCCCGATAGGCCGCGGAGGCGAGCGCGAACGTCGCCGCCGTCTGTCCCGCGGAACCCGAGAGCGGAACCTGCGCTCCCGGCCTGAAATCGAATGCGTCGTCCGCCATTACCGCCCCCATCGCCGCCTTGCCCCGCTGCTGCGGCATTCCCGACTTCGGTGCTCCGCACACCTGTTGATCAGGTCATCGTCTTGATCAGGTTCTCAGCGTATCGCCAGGGGCCGACATTCGTCGGCGGACGGCCGCAGCCGCCCGCCGATCGAAGAGGACATCAACTAATGAGCGCCCTGCGTCTGTTCGCGGATCCTTTCGGTCAACTGCGGTGGCATGGGCTCGTGCCGGGCGTAGGTGCGGTCGAACCGCGCGGTGCCGTGCGAGAGCGAGCGCAGATCGACCGCATACCGCCCGATCTCGATCTCCGGCACCTCGGCCCGTACGAGGGTCCGGCCGCCCGGTGCCTGCTCGGTGCCGACGACCCGGCCGCGCCGGCCCGACAGATCGCTCATCACGGCCCCCACGTACTCGTCGCCCACCAGGACCGTCACCTCGGCCACCGGCTCCAGCAGATGGATCCGCGCGTCGGTCGCGGCCTCCCGCAGGGCGAGCGCGCCGGCGGTCTGGAACGCCGCGTCCGAGGAGTCCACGGAGTGCGCCTTGCCGTCGGTCAGCGTGATCCGCACGTCGATGAGGGGATAACCCGCCGTCACGCCCCTGGCGGCCTGGGCGCGCACTCCCTTCTCCACGGACGGGATGAACTGCCGGGGCACGGCACCGCCCACCACCTTGTCGACGAACTCGATGCCGGAGCCGCCGGGCAGCGGCTCCACCTCGATCTCGCAGATCGCGTACTGCCCGTGCCCGCCGGACTGCTTCACATGACGGCCGCGCCCCGCCGACCTGGCGGCGAACGTCTCCCGGAGGGACACCTTGTGCGGTACGACGTCGACCTGGACGCCGTACCGGTTGCGCAGCCGTTCCAGGGCGACGTCCGCGTGGGCCTCGCCCAGGCACCACAGGACGACCTGGTGGGTGTTCTGGTTCTGTTCCAGCCGCATCGTGGGGTCCTCGGCGACCAGCCGGCCCAGGCCCTGCGAGAGCTTGTCCTCGTCGGCCTTGCTGTGCGCCTGGATGGCGAGCGGCAGCAGGGGGTCGGGCATCTGCCAGGGCTCCATCAGGAGCGGGTCGTCCTTGGCCGAAAGGGTGTCACCGGTCTCGGCCCGGTTCAGCTTGGCGACGCAGGCCAGATCGCCCGCGATCGCGTGCGTGAGGGCGCGCTGCTGCTTGCCGAAGGGCGCGGACAGGGCGCCGATGCGTTCGTCGACGTCGTGGTCCTCGTGGCCGCGGTCGGCGAGCCCGTGCCCGGAGACGTGCACCGTCTCGTCCGGGCGCAGGGTCCCGGAGAACACCCGCACCATCGAGACCCGGCCGACGTACGGGTCGGAGGCCGTCTTCACGACCTCGGCGACCAGCGGCCCGTCCGGATCGCAGGCCTTGACGCGGCGGGCCCGGCCGTCCGGGGTGGTGACGATCGGGGCCTCGCGCTCCAGCGGCGTCGGGAAGCCGCCGGTGATCAGTTCGAGCAGTTCGACCGTGCCCAGCCCCTGCCGGGCGCCCTCGGCGGCGGGCGCGGCGGCCAGCACCGGATGGAAGACCCCGCGCGCGACCGCCCGCTCCAGGTCCTCCACGAGTGTCCTGAAATCGATCTCCTCACCGCCGAGATAGCGGTCCATGAGGGTCTCGTCCTCGCTCTCCGAGATGATTCCCTCGATCAGCCGGTTGCGGGCCGACTCGATGAGCGGCATCTGCTCGGGACCCGGCTCGGACTCCTTGCGCTCCCCGGACGAGTAGTCGAACAGCCGCTGCGAGAGCAGCCCGATCAGCCCCGTCACCGGCACATGCCCGTCGGGCCCCTGGGCGCCGTGCAGGGGCAGGTACAGCGGCAGTACGGCGTCGGGGTCGTCCGCGCCGAACGCGTCCGCGCAGATCCGCGTCATCTCGTCGAAGTCGGCCCGCGCCGACTCCAGATGCGTCACCACGATGGCTCTCGGCATGCCGACCGCCGCGCACTCCTCCCACACCATGCGCGTCGAGCCGTCCACGCCGTCCGAGGCCGAGACGACGAAAAGGGCCGCGTCCGCCGCTCGCAGACCGGCCCTCAGCTCGCCGACGAAATCGGCGTAACCGGGAGTGTCCAGCACATTTATCTTGTATCCGTCCCAGTCGACCGGGACCAGGGACAGCTGCACCGAGCGCTGCTGCCGGTGCTCGATCTCGTCGTAGTCGGAGACGGTGCCGCCGTCCTCCACACGGCCCGCCCTGTTCACCGCTCCCGCGGTCAGCGCGAGAGCCTCCACCAGAGTCGTCTTGCCCGAACCGCTGTGGCCGACCAGCACCACATTCCGTACGGACGCGGGGTGGTCGGCCGCCGTAGCCCTGCCGGCGGCTCCGGGGTGTGCGTTCGCCTTGTCGCCCATGGAATTGCCTCCCGTGCACGGTGAGGTCACTGGGGGCGCGGGCCGGCGGATCCGCGAAGGGCGGCTCCGGCGACGCCCGCGGTGCCATCGAGCTTTGCACTCGCGTCACGGTGCGTCCATACAACGGACGCGATCGCGCCGCCCCCCTGCCGAGCCCCCCGGATGTCACCAGGACGTGACACGGGGCGCGGGTGCCCGACCGTCGCACACGCGCACGCGTGGCTACGATGGGCCAGCCGGTGGCCAGCAGGGCCGCCCGGCCACACCGACCGTCGGGAAGGCCATGCTGAACAAGTACGCGCGTGCATTCTTTACGCGTGTCCTCACACCGTTCGCCGCGTTTCTCATCCGCCGGGGGGTGAGCCCCGACACGGTCACCCTCCTGGGCACGGCCGGAGTGGTGGCGGGCGCGCTGGTCTTCTACCCCCGGGGAGAGCTCTTCTGGGGCACGATCGTCATCACGCTCTTCGTGTTCTCGGACCTGGTCGACGGCAACATGGCACGCCAGCTGGGCCGCTCCAGCCGCTGGGGCGCCTTCCTCGACTCGACGCTCGACCGGGTGGCCGACAGCGCGATCTTCGGCGGCTTCGCCCTCTGGTACGCGGGCAACGGCGACGACAACGTCCTGTGCGCCGTGTCGATCTTCTGCCTGGCCAGCGGTCAGGTGGTGTCGTACACCAAGGCCCGGGGCGAGTCGATCGGCCTGCCCGTCGCCGTCAACGGCCTGGTCGAGCGCGCCGAACGCCTGGTGATCTCGCTGGTCGCGGCCGGCCTCGCGGGCTTCCACAAGACCTTCGGCGTCCCCGGCATCGACGTGCTCCTGCCGATCGCGCTGTGGATCGTCGCCGTGGGCAGTGTCGTCACCCTCGTCCAGCGCGTCGTCACGGTCCGCCGCGAGGCCGCCGAGGCCGACGCGGCGGTCGCCGCCCCGCCGGGGAACTCACCGGAAAGCACCTCGCACAACAGCGAGGCCACCTCGTGAGCGGTCTCCGGGACCAGCTGACCTACGGCGCGTACGCAGCGGGCTGGGGAGCCGTGAAGAAGCTCCCCGAGCCGGTGGCCGTGCGCCTCGGCCGGACCATCGCCGACATCACCTGGAAGCGGCGAGGCAAGGGCGTACTGCGTCTGGAGTCGAACTACGCGCGCGTGCTGCCCGACGCGAGTCCCGAGCGGCTCGCGGAACTGTCCCGCGCGGGCATGCGTTCGTACCTGCGCTACTGGATGGAGTCGTTCCGGCTGCCCGCATGGAGCAAGGAACGCATCAGGAGCGGTTTCGAGCCGAAGGACCTCCACCATCTGACCGAGGGACTCGCGGCGGGCAAGGGCGTCATCCTCGCGCTGCCGCACCTGGGCAACTGGGACCTCGCGGGCGCCTGGGTCACCACCAGACTGGAGACGCCGTTCACGACGGTCGCCGAACGCCTCAAGCCCGAGAAGCTCTACGACCGGTTCGTGGCGTACCGCGAGGGCCTCGGCATGGAGGTGCTGCCGCACAGCGGCGGCACCGCGTTCGGCACGCTGGCCCGGCGGCTGCGCGACGGCGGCCTGGTCTGCCTGGTCGCCGAACGCGACCTGTCCGCCTCCGGGGTCGAGGTCTCCTTCTTCGGCGACACCACCCGGATGCCCGCGGGCCCGGCACTGCTCGCCCAGCAGACCGGCGCGCTGCTGCTGCCGGTGACCCTGTGGTACGACGACTCGCCCGTGATGCGTGGCCGGGTCCATCCCCCCGTCGACGTACCCGGGTCAGGTACGCGGGCCGAGAAGACGTCTGTCATGACGCAGGCGCTGGCCGATGCCTTCGCCACGGGGATCGCCGACCATCCGGAGGACTGGCACATGCTGCAACGCTTGTGGCTCGCCGACCTGGAACCCCGCCCGGGGACGACCGCGGGGGAGCCGATCGCGGGGCCGCCCGGCGGGGAGCTCCCGTCCGCAGCGGTACGCGACGAGCAGGTCCGGCCGGGGGAGCGGCCATGAGGATCGGCATCGTCTGCCCGTACTCCTGGGACGTCCCCGGGGGAGTCCAGTTCCACATCCGCGACCTGGCCGACCACCTCATCGCGCTCGGGCACCATGTGTCCGTCCTCGCGCCCGCCGACGACGAGACACCGCTCCCGCCGTACGTCGTCTCGGCGGGCCGTGCCGTCCCGGTGCCGTACAACGGCTCGGTCGCGCGCCTGAACTTCGGGTTCCTGTCCGCCGCGCGCGTACGCCGCTGGCTCCACGACGGCACGTTCGACGTGATCCACATCCACGAGCCGGCCTCGCCCTCCCTCGGCCTGCTGGCCTGCTGGGCGGCCCAGGGACCGATCGTCGCCACCTTCCACACGTCGAACCCGCGCTCCCGCGCGATGATCGCCGCGTACCCGATCCTGCAGCCCGCGCTGGAGAAGATCAGCGCGCGGATCGCGGTGAGCGAGTACGCCCGGCGCACGCTCGTCGAGCACCTGGGCGGCGACGCCGTGGTCATCCCGAACGGCGTCGACGTCGACTTCTTCGCGAAGGCCGAGCCCAACCCCGAGTGGCAGGGCGGCACGATCGGCTTCGTGGGCCGCATCGACGAGCCCCGCAAGGGCCTGCCGGTCCTCATGAAGGCCCTGCCGAAGATCCTCGCCGAGCGGCCACAGACACGGCTGCTGGTCGCCGGACGCGGCGACGAGAAGGAAGCCGTCGAGAAACTTCCGGCGGAGCTGCGCCCGCGCGTCGAGTTCCTCGGCATGATCAGCGACGAGGACAAGGCGCGATTCCTGCGCAGCGTCGACGTGTACGTGGCGCCCAACACCGGCGGCGAGAGCTTCGGGATCATCCTGGTCGAGGCGATGTCGGCGGGCGCGCCCGTGCTCGCCTCCGACCTCGACGCGTTCGCGCAGGTCCTCGACCAGGGCGCGGCGGGCGAACTGTTCACCAACGAGGACGCGGACGCGCTGGCCGCGTCGGCGGTACGGCTCCTCGGCGATCCGGCGCGACGCGCGGAACTCCACGAGCGGGGGAGCGCGCACGTGCGGCGCTTCGACTGGTCGACGGTCGGCGCGGACATCCTGTCCGTGTACGAGACGGTCACGGACGGCGCGGCGGCGGTAGCCGCGGCGGACGAACCGGCGGAGCCGGGCGGTTTGCTGGCCCGCTTCGGGTTGGCGCGGGACTGACCCTCCGGGGGGCAGAGTTTCGGCTGCGGGCCGGTGGGGGCCGGCCGCGCAGTTCCCCGCGCCCCTGAAAAGCCGGCTGCGCCGCGCTTTTCATCCCGCCCGGCGCCCGCTGCCCAGGGGCGCGGGGAACTGCGCGACAAGCCCCCACCGGCCCGCAGCCGACCGTTCGAGCACGCGGGGCCGGAGCCGATCAGCGGCTCCGCCGCGACGCGCGACGAGCCCTCACCCGCCCTGCACCCGAGCAGCCCGGCGCCGCAGGCGCCGCCTCGGGGGGCGCCCCGAAGGACCGCGCCACCCCCACCGGATAGCGTGCCCCCGTGACCTCCACACTGATCTGGATCGTGGTCGCCCTCGCGGCGATCGGCCTCTACCTGAGCTGGACGGCGGGCCGCCTGGACCGCCTGCACTCACGCATCGACGCAGCCCGCGCAGCCCTCGACGCACAGCTCCTGCGCCGCGCCTCGGTCGCCCAGGAACTCGCCACCGCCGGCGTGCTCGACCCGGCCGCGTCGATGGTGCTCTACGAGGCCGCGCACGCCGCCCGGCAGGCCGAGGAGGACCACCGGGAGGTCGCCGAGAGCGACCTCAGCCAGGCACTGCGGGCGGTCTTCGGGGAGACCGAGCAGGTGGAAGCGGTCCAGGCGGCCCCGGGCGGCGAGGACGCGGCCCGCGAACTCGCCCAGGCGGTCCGCCGCGTACCGATGGCCCGGCGCTTCCACAACGACGCCGTACGCGCGGCCCGCGCCCTGCGCCGCCACCGCAAGGTGCGCTGGTTCCGGCTGGCCGGACACGCCCCGTTCCCGCTGGCCTTCGAGATGGACGACGAGCCCCCGACGGCGCTCGCGGACCGCCCCGGAACGTAGGAGTTCCGGCGGCGCGAGGCCGTGGTCCGGGCGGGTGCGTGAATCCCGGACAAGGCCCTGACCAGCGGAAAAGCTCGGCATGGGCCGGAAAATGAGCCACCGCCTACCCATTGGCCCTTGCTGTGGCCTGGTCCCCGGGCGTTTCCTCGGTGTTTGCAGAAGCCCTCTTTCACCGAGTGAGGTCAACCCGTGTCCAGCACGCTCTCCCACCCCGTCCAGTCCACCGACACCCCGGCCACCGGCACCGCGCGCGTGAAGCGCGGCATGGCCGAGCAGCTCAAGGGTGGCGTGATCATGGACGTCGTCACGCCCGAGCAGGCGAAGATCGCCGAGGACGCGGGCGCCGTGGCCGTCATGGCCCTGGAGCGGGTCCCGGCCGACATCCGCAAGGACGGCGGCGTGGCACGCATGTCCGACCCGGACATGATCGAGGGCATCATCGAGGCCGTCTCGATCCCGGTGATGGCCAAGTCGCGCATCGGCCACTTCGTGGAGGCCCAGGTCCTGCAGTCCCTCGGCGTCGACTACATCGACGAGTCCGAGGTGCTCACCCCCGCCGACGAGGTCAACCACTCCGACAAGTGGGCCTACACGACCCCCTTCGTCTGTGGTGCCACCAACCTGGGCGAGGCCCTGCGCCGCATAGCAGAGGGCGCCGCCATGATCCGCTCCAAGGGCGAGGCCGGCACCGGCAACGTCGTCGAGGCCGTACGCCACCTGCGCCAGATCAAGAACGAGATCGCCCGCCTGCGCGGCTACGACAACAACGAGCTGTACGCCGCCGCCAAGGAACTGCGCGCCCCCTACGAGATCGTCAAGGAGGTCGCCGAACTGGGCAAGCTCCCGGTCGTGCTGTTCTCCGCGGGTGGCGTGGCCACTCCCGCCGATGCGGCGCTGATGCGCCAGCTCGGCGCCGAGGGTGTCTTCGTCGGCTCCGGCATCTTCAAGTCCGGCGACCCGGCCAAGCGCGCCGCGGCCATCGTGAAGGCCACCACCTTCTACGACGACCCGAAGATCATCGCGGACGCCTCCCGCAACCTGGGCGAGGCCATGGTCGGCATCAACTGCGACACCCTCCCCGAGTCCGAGCGCTACGCGAACCGCGGCTGGTAGTCCGTCCCTCCGGACGGAGACCACCCTCTCCAGGGCACCCCTTCACACAAGGCAGGCACTCCGTAGATGAGCACCACCCCCGTCATAGGCGTCCTGGCCCTCCAGGGCGACGTACGGGAGCACCTCATCGCCCTGGCCGCGGCGGACGCCGTGGCCAGGCCGGTGCGGCGCCCCGAGGAACTCGCCGAGGTCGACGGACTGATCGTCCCCGGCGGTGAGTCCACCACCATCTCCAAACTGGCCGTCCTCTTCGGCCTGATGGAGCCCCTTCGCGCGCGCGTGCGGGACGGCCTGCCCGTCTACGGCAGCTGCGCGGGCATGATCATGCTCGCCGACAAGATCCTCGACCCGCGCTCGGGCCAGGAGACGATCGGCGGCATCGACATGATCGTGCGCCGCAACGCCTTCGGACGGCAGAACGAATCCTTCGAGGCGAAGGTCGACGTGAGGGGCATCGAGGGCGATGCTGTGGAGGGACTCTTCATCCGGGCCCCCTGGGTGGAATCGGTGGGCGCGGAGGCCGAGGTACTGGCCGAGTACGGCGGTCACATCGTCGCCGTACGCCAGGGCAACGCGCTCGCCACGTCGTTCCATCCGGAACTGACCGGCGACCACCGCGTGCACGGTCTCTTCGTCGACATGGTCCGCGCGACCCGGACAGCGGCGTCCTAGTAGGATCTGGGGGTCCCCCAGGCTCTCGAAGCCCCGGGAGTTCGTACTGGTTGGGTTACGCGAAGGAGACAGGCAGATGTCCGGCCACTCTAAATGGGCCACGACGAAGCACAAGAAGGCCGTGATCGACGCCAAGCGCGGCAAGCTCTTCGCGAAGCTGATCAAGAACATCGAGGTCGCGGCGCGCATGGGCGGCGTGGACCTCGACGGCAATCCGACGCTTTACGACGCCGTGCAGAAGGCCAAGAAGTCCTCGGTCCCGAACAAGAACATCGACTCCGCGGTCAAGCGCGGCGGTGGTCTCGAAGCCGGTGGCGCCGACTACGAGACGATCATGTACGAGGGGTACGGCCCGAACGGTGTCGCGGTGCTCATCGAGTGCCTCACCGACAACCGCAACCGCGCCGCCTCGGACGTACGCGTCGCCATGACCCGCAACGGCGGCAACATGGCCGACCCGGGTTCCGTCGCGTACCTCTTCAACCGCAAGGGCGTCGTCATCGTCCCCAAGGGCGAGCTGTCCGAGGACGACGTCCTCGGTGCCGTGCTCGACGCGGGTGCCGAGGAGGTCAACGACCTCGGTGAGTCCTTCGAGGTCCTCTCCGAGGCCACCGACCTGGTCGCGGTGCGCACCGCGCTCCAGGAGGCCGGCATCGACTACGACTCGGCCGACGCCAACTTCGTCCCGACGATGCAGATCGAGCTGGACGAGGACGGCGCCCGGAAGATCTTCAAGCTCATCGACGCCCTTGAGGACAGCGACGACGTGCAGAACGTCTTCGCCAACTTCGACGTGAGCGACGAGGTCATGGAGAAGGTCGACGCGTAACACCGCGCCGCACACCGCCCGCCGCGCGTCGTCGCGCCGCAGCCGGTACGGGCTCAACGGGCCGACGGGACACACCCCGTCGGCCCGTCCCGTTGTCGGCCCGCCCCCTTGCCGGGCGTCGCTGGCGGGCGTTGTCGGTGGCACCCGATAACCTGCACGAATCGGGGACAGCACCCCGGTGGTGGCCGGGTGGGGCCGATCAGTCGAAGGAGGGGGCCGGGTGCGGGTACTGGGCGTTGACCCCGGATTGACCCGGTGCGGTGTCGGGGTCGTCGAAGGCGTGGCGGGCCGGCCGCTCACCATGATCGCCGTCGGAGTCGTCCGCACCCCCTCCGACGCGGAGTTGGGACAGCGCCTCGTCGCCATCGAGCAGGGCATCGAGCAGTGGCTCGACGAGCACCGCCCCGAATACGTCGCAGTGGAGCGGGTGTTCAGCCAGCACAACGTCCGTACGGTGATGGGCACGGCCCAGGCCAGCGCGGTCGCGATGCTCTGCGCGGCCCGGCGCGGCATCCCCGTCGCCCTGCACACCCCCAGCGAGGTCAAGGCCGCCGTCACCGGCAACGGCCGCGCCGACAAGGCCCAGGTCGGCGCCATGGTCACCCGGCTGCTGCGGCTCGACGCACCGCCCAGGCCCGCCGACGCCGCCGACGCCCTCGCCCTCGCCATCTGCCACATCTGGCGTGCCCCGGCCGTGAACCGCCTCCAGCAGGCACAGGCCGCGCACCGCCGGGCCCAGCTCTCCACCCGGAAGGTCACCCGATGATCGCCTTCGTCAGCGGCAAGGTCGCCGCCCTCGCCCCCGACTCCGCGGTGGTCGAGGTGGGCGGTATCGGCATCGCCGTCCAGTGCACCCCCGACACCCTCTCCGGACTGCGCATGGGCAAGGAGGCCCGGCTCGCCACCTCCCTGGTCGTCCGCGAGGACTCGCTGACGCTGTACGGCTTCGCGGACGACGACGAGCGCCAGACCTTCGTGCTGCTGCAGACCGCGAGCGGGGTGGGGCCGCGGCTGGCCCAGGCGATGCTCGCCGTGCACAGCCCGGACGCCCTGCGCCGCGCGGTGTCCACCGGGGACGAGAAGGCCCTCACCGCCGTCCCGGGCATCGGCAAGAAGGGGGCCCAGAAGCTGCTGCTCGAACTGAAGGACCGCCTCGGGGAGCCGCTCGGTACGGGGGGCGCGGCGATCGGGCGGCCCGTCGCCGAGGGGTGGCGGGAGCAGCTGCATGCCGCGCTGATCGGGCTGGGATATGCGACCCGGGAGGCCGACGAGGCGGTGTCGGCGGTTGCGCCGCAGGCGGAGGCCTCCGGCGAGGTGCCGCAGATCGGTCAGTTGTTGAAGGCCGCGCTTCAGACGCTCAACCGGGCCCGCTGAGCCCTGCCGGGGGAGGGGCCGTCATGAACCTGCGGGTGCGTCGTGGCCGGTCGCGCAGTTCCCCGCGCCCCTTCGGGGCACCCCACGTCCGCACGACCTGAACCACTACCCCGCGAGGCACGCCGAATGAACTGGGACGAGACGACCGACGACGGCAGCGGCGAGCGGCTCGTCGGTGCTGCCGGGGATCGTGAGGAGCAGGCCGTCGAGGCCGCCCTGCGGCCCAAGGACCTCGGTGAGTTCATCGGTCAGGAGAAGGTCCGCGAACAGCTCGACCTCGTCCTGCGCGCCGCCCGCGCGCGGGGCGCCACCGCCGACCACGTGCTGCTC
This sequence comes from Streptomyces sp. NPDC102514, assembly GCF_055584525.1. Classification (NCBI taxonomy): domain Bacteria; kingdom Bacillati; phylum Actinomycetota; class Actinomycetes; order Kitasatosporales; family Streptomycetaceae; genus Streptomyces; species Streptomyces sp. NPDC102514. Next base: position 126,225 of record NZ_JBVJLW010000007.1, on the reverse strand, counting down.
TCCGGCGCCCCCGGCCTGGGCAAGACCACCCTCTCGATGATCATCGCCGCCGAGATGGAGGCCCCGATCCGCATCACCAGCGGCCCCGCCATCCAGCACGCGGGCGACCTCGCGGCGATCCTCTCCTCCCTCCAGGAGGGCGAGGTCCTCTTCCTCGACGAGATCCACCGCATGTCGCGGCCCGCCGAGGAGATGCTCTACATGGCGATGGAGGACTTCCGCGTCGACGTCATCGTCGGCAAGGGCCCCGGCGCCACCGCCATCCCCCTCGAACTGCCGCCCTTCACGCTGGTCGGCGCCACCACGCGCGCGGGCCTGCTGCCGCCCCCGCTGCGCGACCGCTTCGGCTTCACCGCCCACATGGAGTTCTACGAGCCCGCCGAGCTGGAGCGGGTCATCCACCGTTCCGCACATCTGCTCGACGTGGAGATCGACACGGACGGGGCCGCCGAGATCGCCGGCCGCTCCCGGGGCACGCCGCGTATCGCCAACCGCCTGCTGCGCCGGGTCCGCGACTACGCCCAGGTCAAGGCCGACGGCGTCATCGACCAGGACATCTCCAGGGCCGCCCTCGCGGTGTACGAAGTGGACAGCCGCGGCCTCGACCGTCTCGACCGGGGCGTCCTCGAAGCCCTCCTCAAGCTCTTCGGCGGCGGGCCCGTCGGCCTCTCCACGCTCGCCGTGGCCGTGGGGGAGGAGCGGGAGACCGTGGAAGAGGTGGCCGAGCCCTTCCTCGTACGCGAGGGGCTGCTGGCCCGTACGCCCCGCGGACGCGTCGCCACTCCGGCCGCGTGGGCTCACCTGGGGCTCACGCCGCCCCGGTCGTCAACCGGTGGAAACGGACAAGGGGACCTGTTCGGGGCGTGACGGCGAGGGGGCTCGCGAGGTCAGGAACCCCGGTGCCATGCTGAGCGTTGTTCCTTGACGGCGGACTCGCTTAGACTCCGCCGATGCCGCCCTTGTCGACGGCGTACATACCCCCATCCATCAGGCCGCTCACCATCGCGGTCGAATGAAGGAAGTTCCGTCCCGTGAGTCTCGTGACCCTCCTCCCGTTCATCGTGCTCATCGGGGCCATGTTCCTGATGACCCGGTCGGCCAAGAAGAAGCAGAATGCGGCTGCGCAGATGCGCAACGACATGCAGCCCGGCACCGGAGTCCGCACGATCGGTGGCATGTACGCAACGGTGAAGGAGGTCAACGAGGAGACGGTCCTCCTTGACGCGGGCCCGGGCGTCGACCTGCTCTTCGCGAAGAACGCCATCGGCGCGGTCCTCGGCGACGACGAGTACAACCGCATCGTCCACGGCATCGAGCACGACCTGAAGTCCGACGAGTCGGTCGTGCCGGACGACGCCTCCTCCCTCACCGAGACGGACGAGTCCGCCGACGTCTCCGACGGCAAGCACGTCGACCTCGGCAAGAAGGACGCGGCCGACGAGCCCGTCGCCGAGCCGACGACCGAGCCCGTCGCGGAGCCCGCCGACGAGTCCGCCGTCGCGGAGCCGAAGAAGACCGACGCCGCGGAGCTGAAGAAGTCCGACGGCGAGTCCGACACGAAGTAGCCACGACCGGGGACCGCGGAGTGCGCCGCTCGCGCGCCGTGGTCCCCGGACGTCCGGCTTCGCGTGGAACCCCACACCATTTGATGCCCGTCCGCGAAGGTACCGAGAGACCGGGCGGACGAAGAGGGAGAACGAGAAGGTGGCAGCACCTAAGAAGGGCCGACAGGGCACCCAGAGCAGGCCGGGGCGCACCTTGGCCCTGATCCTGATCGCCATCGTGGCGCTCACCGGCGGCATGTTCGCCTCCGGGCACACGACACCGCGACTGGGCATCGACCTCGCAGGCGGTACGAGCATCACGCTCCAGGCGAAGAACGAGCCCGGTCAGAAGAACGCGATCAACAAGACCAACATGGACACCGCGGTCGACATCATGAACCGCCGTGTCAACGGTCTGGGCGTCAGCGAAGCGGAGGTGCAGACCCAGGGCGACAGCAACATCATCGTCAACATCCCCAAGGGTACGAACTCCGAGCAGGCCCGGGAACAGGTCGGCACCACCGCCAAGCTCTACTTCCGTCCCGTGCTGGTCACCGAGGTCACCGGCGCCGACGCCGCGACCCCGTCCCCGAGCGCGTCCGGCAGCTCCTCCGCGAGCCCTTCCGCCTCGGCGAAGGAGAGCGAGAAGGCCACCTCGTCCTCGTCGCCCTCCGCCTCCGCCACCTCGCAGGGCCGGGCGGTCACCGACGCGCTGAAGGCCGACCCCACTCCCTCGGGGAGCAGCACGGGCAGTGAGTCCCCCGCTGCCAGCCCCTCGGCGTCCGCGAGCACCGACCCGGCGACCGCGAAGCTCCAGGCGCAGTACACGGCGCTGGACTGCAGCAAGAAGACGGTCCGCGCCAAGGCCGGTGACGGCGTCAAGGCCGGCGACCCGACCGTGGCCTGCGGCCAGAACTCGCAGGGCCAGTGGCAGAAGTACATCCTGGGCCCGGCCGAGGTCGAGGGCACGGACGTCGACAAGGCCTCGGCCGTGTTCGACACCCAGGGTGCCGCGGGCTGGAAAGTCACCATGGACTTCACCGGCAAGGGCGGCAAGAAGTTCGCGAGCATCACGGGCAAGCTGGCGCAGAACCAGTCCCCGCAGAACCAGTTCGCCATCGTCCTCGACGGTGAGGTCGTCTCCGACCCGTACGTCAGCCAGGCGCTGACCGGCGGCACCGCGGAGATCTCCGGCAGCTTCGACCAGCAGGAGGCCCAGGACCTCGCCAACATGCTGTCGTACGGCGCGCTGCCGCTCACCTTCACCGAGGCGAGCGTCACCACCGTCACCGCCGCGCTCGGCGGCGAGCAGCTGGAGGCCGGTCTGATCGCCGGCGCCATCGGCCTGGCCCTGGTCATCATCTACCTGGTGCTCTACTACCGGGGTCTGTCGCTCATCGCCATCGCCTCGCTGCTGGTCTCCGCGGTCATGACGTACGTGATCATGGCGCTGCTCGGCCCGACCATCGGCTTCGCGCTGAACCTGCCCGCGGTCTGCGGCGCCATCGTGGCCATCGGCATCACGGCGGACTCGTTCATCGTGTTCTTCGAACGCATCCGTGACGAGATCCGCGAAGGCCGCAGGATGCGCCCCGCGGTCGAGCGTGCCTGGCCGCGCGCCCGGCGCACCATCCTGGTCTCCGACTTCGTGTCGTTCCTCGCCGCCGCCGTGCTCTTCGTCGTCACCGTCGGCAAGGTCCAGGGCTTCGCCTTCACCCTGGGTCTGACCACCCTGCTCGACGTGGTGGTCGTCTTCTTCTTCACCAAGCCGCTGATGACGCTTCTGGCCCGCAGGAAGTTCTTCGCGGACGGCCACAGCTGGTCCGGCCTCGACCCGAAGCGACTGGGCGTGCAGCCGCCGCTGCGCCGCACCCGTCGTGCGTCCGCCCCCGTCGACACGAAGGAGGCGTGAGATGTCGAAACTCGGCACCCTCGGCGCCCGGCTCCACCGCGGTGAGATCGGCTACGACTTCGTCGGCAAGCGCAAGATCTGGTACGGCGTCTCGATCCTGATCACCATCACGGCGATCCTGGGCCTCGCGGTGCGCGGCCTGAACATGGGCATCGAGTTCCAGGGCGGCGCCGTCTTCACCACGGAGCGCACCAGCGTCTCGGTGAGCCAGGCCGAGACGTACGCGGAAGAGGCCTCGGGCCACGACGCGATCGTCCAGAAGCTCGGCAACGGCGGACTGCGCATCCAGGTCGCCGGCGTCGACACCAGCAAGTCCGACCAGATCAAGAAGACCCTCGCCTCGGACCTCAAGGTCGACCCGGAGAAGATCAACGCCGATCTGGTCGGCCCCAGTTGGGGTGATCAGGTCGCCAACAAGGCCTGGCAGGGCCTGGCGATCTTCATGGTCCTCGTCGTGATCTATCTGGCGATCGCCTTCGAGTGGCGCATGGCCGCGGCGGCGCTCGTGGCGCTCATCCACGACATCACCATCACGGTCGGCGTCTACGCACTCGTCGGGTTCGAAGTCACCCCGGGCACCGTGATCGGTCTGCTCACGATCCTCGGTTACTCGCTGTACGACACGGTGGTCGTCTTCGACAGCCTCAAGGAACAGACGAAGGACATCACCAAACAGACCCGCTACACCTACAGCGAGATCGCCGACCGCTCGATCAACGGCACCCTGGTGCGTTCGATCAACACCACGGTCGTCGCGCTGCTCCCGGTGGCGGGCCTGCTGTTCATCGGTGGCGGTGTCCTCGGCGCGGGCATGCTCAACGACATCTCGCTGTCGCTGTTCGTCGGCCTCGCCGCCGGCGCGTACTCCTCGATCTTCATCGCCACGCCGCTCGTCGCCGACCTCAAGGAGCGCGAGCCGCAGATAAAGGCACTGAGGAAGCGCGTCCTGGCCAAGCGGGCCGCCGCCGCGGCGAAGGGCGAGTCCCTGGAGGCCCCGGTCGTCGAGCGCTCGTACGACGACGAGGAGCCGGAGGACGACGACGCGACCCCCGCGGTCGTCGGACCCCGTGCCCAGCGCGCCCAGCCCTCCTCCCGGGGCAGGGGCCGCGGCCGTCCCTCGGGCAAGCGCCGATGACCGGCGTCGAGGAGCTGCTGCTCAGCCGCATCCGTGACGTGCCCGACTACCCGGAGTCGGGCGTGGTGTTCAAGGACATCACCCCGCTCCTGGCGGACCCGGCGGCGTTCACGGCGCTCACCGAAGCCCTGGCCGAGGTCAGTGTCCGCAACGGCGCCACGAAGATCGTCGGCCTGGAGGCCCGCGGCTTCATCCTCGGCGCCCCCGTCGCGGTCCGCGCCGGACTGGGCTTCATCCCCGTGCGCAAGGCCGGCAAGCTCCCCGGAGCGACCCTCAGCCAGTCGTACGAGCTGGAGTACGGCTCCGCCGAGATCGAGGTGCACGCCGAGGACCTCACGCCGGGCGACCGCGTCATGGTCGTCGACGACGTCCTCGCCACCGGTGGCACCGCCGAGGCCTCGCTCCAGCTGATCCGCAGGGCGGGCGCCGAGGTCGCCGGGGTCGCCGTTCTCATGGAGCTGGGCTTCCTGGGCGGCCGTGCCCGTCTGGAGCCCGCTCTGGACGGCGCCCCGCTGGAGGCACTGCTCACGGTCTGAGCGACCGGACGACCTGCCTCCCGGCAACCGGGCGGCCACCCGTCGGACATCGTTCAGAACCCCGCAGGACACCGCGCAGGCGGGTCCCGGAGGAATCCGGGACCCGCCTCTCGTGTTTCTCCCGTGGAAGGCCGTCCCACCGGCCGAAGGCGAGACCCGAGCCCAGGATCGCTACCATGGAGTTTCCGGAGCCTGACCGGGGACCCGGATCGCGCACGAGGAGCCCTCTTGCCAGACGAGGCCCAGCCACTCGCCCCCAGGGCCGACCGCCCGGGGGTATCACCCGCCGCCAAGCCCGGGCAGCCCGCGGCGTCCACGGGCACGCCCGCCGCGCCCGCACCCGCGAAGAACGGGTCGGCCGCCCCGGCCGAGGCGGCGGATCAGCCACGTCCCGAGCCGGCGGCTCCCGAGCGGCAGGCCTCCACGCCGGCGGCCCGCCCCGCGTCCGCCGCCCGGCCCGCCGCCGGCCAGCCCGCGCGCTCCGGTGGCTCCTCCAACCGTGTACGGGCCCGGCTCGCCCGTCTCGGCGTCCAGCGCTCGAACCCGTACAACCCGGTGCTGGAGCCGTTGCTGCGGATCGTGCGCAGCAACGACCCGAAGATCGAGACGGCCACGCTGCGCCAGGTCGAGCGCGCCTACCAGGTCGCCGAGCGCTGGCACCGCGGCCAGAAGCGCAAGAGCGGCGACCCGTACATCACGCACCCGCTCGCGGTGACGACGATCCTCGCCGAGCTGGGCATGGACCCGGCGACGCTGATGGCGGGGCTCCTGCACGACACGGTCGAGGACACCGAGTACGGCCTCGACACCCTCCGCAAGGACTTCGGCGACCAGGTCGCCCTGCTCGTCGACGGCGTCACCAAGCTCGACAAGGTCAAGTTCGGCGAGGCCGCGCAGGCCGAGACCGTCCGCAAGATGGTCGTCGCCATGGCCAAGGACCCGCGCGTCCTGGTCATCAAGCTCGCCGACCGCCTGCACAACATGCGCACCATGCGCTACCTCAAGCGCGAGAAGCAGGAGAAGAAGGCGCGCGAGACCCTGGAGATCTACGCGCCGCTCGCCCACCGCCTGGGCATGAACACCATCAAGTGGGAGCTGGAGGACCTCGCCTTCGCGATCCTCTACCCCAAGATGTACGACGAGATCGTGCGCCTGGTCGCCGAGCGCGCCCCCAAGCGCGACGAATACCTCGCCATAGTGACCGACGAGGTCCAGTCCGACCTGCGCGCGGCCCGCATCAAGGCGACCGTCACCGGCCGCCCGAAGCACTACTACAGCGTCTACCAGAAGATGATCGTCCGCGGCCGTGACTTCGCGGAGATCTACGACCTGGTGGGCATCCGCGTCCTCGTCGACACGGTCCGCGACTGCTACGCGGCACTGGGCACCGTCCACGCCCGCTGGAACCCGGTTCCGGGGCGGTTCAAGGACTACATCGCGATGCCCAAGTTCAACATGTACCAGTCGCTGCACACGACGGTCATCGGGCCCAACGGCAAGCCGGTCGAACTCCAGATCCGTACGTTCGACATGCACCGCCGCGCCGAGTACGGCATCGCCGCCCACTGGAAGTACAAGCAGGAGGCCGTCGCCGGCGCCTCCAAGGTGCGCTCCGACCAGCCGCGGACCACCGGCAAGGACGACCACCTCAACGACATGGCGTGGCTGCGCCAGCTCCTCGACTGGCAGAAGGAGACCGAGGACCCGGGCGAGTTCCTGGAGTCCCTGCGCTTCGACCTCTCGCGCAACGAGGTCTTCGTCTTCACGCCGAAGGGCGACGTGATAGCGCTGCCGGCCGGCGCGACCCCCGTGGACTTCTCCTACGCGGTGCACACGGAGGTGGGCCACCGCACCATAGGAGCACGCGTCAACGGACGCCTCGTACCGCTGGAGTCGACCCTCGACAACGGCGACCTGGTGGAGGTCTTCACCTCCAAGGCGGCCGGCGCCGGACCCTCCCGGGACTGGCTGGGCTTCGTCAAGTCGCCCCGCGCCCGCAACAAGATCCGCGCCTGGTTCTCCAAGGAGCGCCGCGACGAGGCGATCGAGCAGGGCAAGGACGCCATCGCGCGGGCCATGCGCAAGCAGAACCTGCCGATCCAGCGCATCCTCACCGGCGACTCGCTGGTCACGCTCGCGCACGAGATGCGCTACCCCGACATCTCGTCCCTGTACGCGGCCATCGGCGAAGGCCATGTGGCCGCGCAGGGTGTCGTGCAGAAGCTCGTGCAGGCGCTCGGCGGCGAGGAGGCCGCCACCGAGGAGATCGACGAGAGCGTCCCGCCCGCGCGCGGCCGGGGCCGCAAGCGCCGCTCGAACGCCGACCCGGGTGTCGTCGTCAAGGGCGTCGACGACGTGTGGGTCAAGCTGGCCCGCTGTTGTACGCCCGTTCCCGGCGACCCGATCATGGGCTTCGTGACGCGCGGCAGCGGGGTGTCGGTCCACCGCACGGACTGCGTCAACGTCGACTCCCTGTCCCGCGAGCCCGAGCGCATCCTCGAAGTCGAGTGGGCCCCCACCCAGTCCTCGGTCTTCCTGGTCGCCATCCAGGTCGAGGCACTGGACCGCTCACGGCTCCTGTCGGACGTCACACGCGTCCTGTCCGACCAGCACGTCAACATCCTGTCCGCGGCCGTCCAGACGTCCCGCGACCGGGTGGCCACCTCCCGCTTCACCTTCGAGATGGGCGACCCCAAGCACCTGGGCCACGTCCTGAAGGCGGTCAGGGGAGTGGAGGGCGTGTACGACGTCTACCGGGTGACATCGGCCCGCCGCCCGTCGGAGGCCTAGCAGCAGAACACGAAGGAGGGGCTCCCGTACGGTCTGTACGGGAGCCCCTCCTTCGTCGGTTGGGCAGCGCCCCCGAAGGGGCGCGGGGAACTGCGCGACCAGCCACGACGCACCCGCAGTCAAAAACGGGCCGTCCAGCGGAGCGCCCCGGCGGAGCTAGCCGCCGAACTCGTGCAGCCCCTTGAGCGCCTGCTCCAGCAGAGCCTGCCGCCCGTCGAGTTCCCGCTGGAGCTTGTCGGCCCTGGCCCCGTTACCGGCGGAGCGAGCCGTCTCGATCTGCCCCTGGAGCTTGTCCACCGCAGCCTGCAGCTGCCCGGTCAGACCCTCCGCACGCGCGCGTGCCTCCGGGTTCGTCCGGCGCCACTCGGTCTCCTCGGACTCCTGGAGCGCCCGCTCCACGGCGTGCATCCGCCCCTCGACCTTCGGCCGGGCGTCCCGCGGCACATGGCCGATGGCCTCCCAGCGCTCGTTGATCGAGCGAAAAGCGGCCCTGGCCGCTTTCAGATCCTGCACAGGGACGAGCTTCTCGGCCTCCTCGGCCAGCTCCTCCTTGAGCTTCAGGTTCTCCGTCTGCTCCGCGTCCCGCTCGGCGAAGACCGAGCTGCGCGCCGCGAAGAACACGTCCTGGGCGCCGCGGAAGCGGTTCCACAGGTCGTCCTCGTGCTCGCGCTGGGCGCGGCCCGCGGCCTTCCAGTCCGCCATCAGCTCGCGGTAACGGGCCGCCGTCGGACCCCAGTCGGCCGAGGCCGAGAGCGACTCGGCCTCCGCGACCAGCTTCTCCTTGGTCTTGCGGGCCTCCTCGCGCTGCGCGTCCAGCGACGCGAAGTGCGCCTTGCGCCGCTTGGAGAACGCCGAGCGCGCGTGCGAGAAGCGGTGCCACAGCTCGTCGTCGGACTTCCGGTCGAGCCTCGGCAGGCCCTTCCAGGTGTCCACGAGCGCCCGCAGCCGCTCACCGGCGGCCCGCCACTGGTCCGACTGGGCCAGTTCCTCCGCCTCGACGACCAGCGCCTCCTTGGAGTGCCGGGCCTCGTCGGACTGCTTCGCCCGCTGAGCCTTGCGCTCCTCACGACGGGCGTCGACCGTCTCGACGAGCTTGTCCAGCCGGACCTTCAGCGCGTCCAGATCCCCGACCGCGTGGTGGGCGTCCACCTGTTCGCGGATGTGGGAGATGGCGACCTGGGCGTCCTTCGAGGACAGGTCGGTGGTCTTCACCCGTCGTTCGAGAAGGCCGATCTCCACGACCAGTCCCTCGTACTTGCGCTCGAAGTAGGCCAGTGCCTCGTCGGGAGTACCGGCCTGCCAGGAACCGACGACCTGCTCGCCGTCGGTGGTACGCACGTACACGGTGCCCGTCTCGTCGACGCGGCCCCACGGGTCGCTGCTCACAGCGCCTCCTCCACATGATGCCTGCGTGGGGCGGCATTGCCCCCGGGCATCGTCCACAGTTTCGTCACGGCCAACATAGGCGACCGGCGGGGCGGCTGTCCGCATCCCGCGCGACCGAAATTTCGCTGCCTGCGGTCAGGATTTCGTCACGGTCGCCTTGTCGATCACGACGGTCGCGTTGGGTGCGCCGTCGCCCTGGCCAGTGCTCTCGCCGGCGCCCGCGATTTTCTTCAGCACCTTCATGCCCGATTCGGAAATCGTGCCGAACGGTGTGTAGTTGGCCGGCAACTGACTGTCCTGGTAGACGAGGAAGAACTGGCTGCCGCCGCTGTTGCGGCCTTCCTTCGTCTGCGCGTTGTACTGGTTGGCCATCGCCACCGTGCCCGCCGGATAGACATCGCCCTTGAGGCGCTTGTCCTTGAGGTTCTCGTCGGGAATCGTGTAGCCGGGGCCGCCCATGCCGGTGCCCTGCGGGTCACCGCACTGGAGCACGTAGATGCCGTTCGTCGTCAGACGGTGGCACTTGGTGTGGTCCAGATAGCCCTTGCCCGTGAGGAAGCTGAACGAGTTCACGGTGTGCGGGGCCTTCGAGGCCGGCATGTCGATGTCTATCGCGCCGCAGGTCGTCTGCAGCTTCATCGTGTAGTCCGCCGACTTGTCGATGGTGATCGCCGGTTCCTTCTTGTACGTCAGCGACTTCACCTTGCCCGCGGCGGCCTTGTCACAGGGGTCCGGGGCCTTGCTGGGGGAGGCGCTCGGGGTGGCCTCCGCGGCGGCGTTCGACTTGTCGTCGTCGTCCTTCTTGAAGACCCCGGTCGCGTACGACACCACGCTGCCGACGACGATCACGCCGAGGACCGACGCGATCACCGCGTTACGAGCGTGGGCCTTGCGCCGAGCGGACGTACGCCGCTGCTGTTGCCGCAAGAACTTCTCCCGGGCGAGCTGACGCCGCCGCTGTTCCTGGGTGACCACCGGGTTATCTCCTCATGCGTCTCGTACGTCAGGTGGGACGCGTGGGTCTTGTGAGCCGACCGCCTGCGTGTGCCCCGTACCGTATATGGGTTCGCTGTGGTTCCGGCAGCGCCGGTAGGCTCTGAACCGCAGCGAAGCCATCCCCCGTGCGACATTCCGTACGGCATACCGAAGGACGAACGTGCTCATTGCCGGGTTCCCCGCCGGGGCCTGGGGCACCAACTGTTATGTGGTCGCCCCCGCCGCCGGTGAGGAGTGCGTGATCATCGACCCGGGCCACCAGGCCGCCCAGGGAGTCGAGGAAGCGCTCGCCAAGCATCGGCTCAAGCCCGTCGCCGTCGTCCTCACGCACGGCCACATCGACCATGTGGCCTCGGTGGTCCCGGTGTGCGGCGCGCACGACGTGCCCGCCTGGATCCACCCCGAGGACCGCTACATGATGAGCGACCCGGAGCGGGCGCTCGGCCGCTCGATCGGCATGCCGCTGATGGGCGAGCTGACGGTCGGCGAACCGGACGACGTACGGGAACTGACGGACGGCGCCGCGCTGAGACTCGCCGGCCTGGACTTCTCCGTCGCGCACGCGCCGGGCCATACGAAGGGGTCGGTGACGTTCCGGATGCCCGAGAGCGCGGAGATCCCCTCCGTCTTCTTCTCCGGGGATCTGCTCTTCGCCGGCTCCATCGGACGCACCGACCTGCCCGGCGGCGACATGGACGAGATGCTCGGCTCGCTGGCACGTGTGTGCCTGCCGCTCGACGACTCGACCGTGGTGCTGTCCGGCCACGGCGCCCAGACGACCATCGGCCAGGAGCGCGCCACCAACCCGTACCTGCGGCAGGTGGCGGCGCCCGGCCCCGGAGCGGACCCGACCTCCGCTCCTCGACGAGGAATGTGACGAGAGACCTCCCGTGAGCACCTTCAGGGCCCCCAAGGGCACGTACGACCTCATCCCGCCGGACAGCGCGAAGTACCTCGCGGTGCGCGAGGCGATCGCCGCTCCGCTGCGCAACTCCGGTTACGGCTACATCGAGACGCCCGGCTTCGAGAGCGTCGAGCTGTTCGCACGCGGGGTCGGTGAGTCCACCGACATCGTGACCAAGGAGATGTACGCCTTCGAGACCAAGGGCGGCGACCAGCTGGCGCTGCGCCCCGAGGGCACGGCGTCCGTGCTGCGGGCCGCGCTGGAGGCCAACCTCCACAAGCTCGGCAACCTCCCCGTCAAACTCTGGTACTCGGGCTCCTACTACCGCTACGAGCGCCCGCAGAAGGGCCGTTACAGGCACTTCTCCCAGGTCGGCGCGGAAGCCATCGGGGCCGAGGACCCGGCGCTCGACGCCGAGCTGATCATCCTGGCCGACCAGGCGTACCGCTCGCTCGGACTGCGCGAGTTCCGGATCCTGCTCAACTCGCTCGGCGACAAGGAGTGCCGGCCCGTCTACCGGGCCGCGCTCCAGGACTTCCTGCGGGGGCTCGACCTCGACGAGGAGACCCTGCGCCGCGCCGACATCAACCCGCTGCGCGTCCTCGACGACAAGCGGGACGACGTCCAGAAGCAGCTGGTGGGCGCCCCGCTCCTGCGGGACTACCTCTGCGACGCGTGCAAGGCGTACCACGAGGAGGTGCGCGAGCTGATCACGGCCGCGGGCGTCTCCTACGAGGACGACCCGAAGCTCGTCCGGGGGCTCGACTACTACACCCGGACGACGTTCGAGTTCGTGCACGACGGGCTCGGCTCGCAGTCCGCGGTGGGGGGTGGCGGTCGCTACGACGGCCTCTCCGAGATGATCGGCGGGCCCGCGCTGCCGTCCGTCGGGTGGGCGCTGGGCGTCGACCGTACGGTCCTCGCCCTTGAGGCCGAGGGTGTCTCGCTCCAGCTTCCCTCCGCCACGAGTGTGTTCGCGGTACCGCTCGGGGAGGAGGCCCGTCGGGTGCTCTTCGGTGTGGTGACCGAGTTGCGGCGCAACGGGGTTGCGGCGGACTTCTCTTACGGGGGTAAGGGCCTGAAGGGCGCCATGAAGAACGCGAACCGCAGTGGGGCGCGCTACACGGTCGTCGCCGGTGAGCGGGATCTCTCCGAGGGGGTCGTGCAGCTGAAGGACATGGAGTCCGGAGAACAGGTGGCGGTCGGCGTGAACGAGATCGTGGCGGAGCTTGAGTCCCGCCTGAGCTAGGACTTTTCTCGCCCCCGCCGCCCCTACCCGTCCCGTCACTGTGTCCTCAAACGCCGGACGGGCTGGAAAACCAGCCCGTCCGGCGTTTGAGGACCGGGGGTTCGGGGGCAGCGCCCCCGAGTCAGTGACGGGAACGGGTAAGGGCGGCGGGGGCGAGGAAAGGTCACTCAAGCAAGCCGAAACGCATCGCGCTAGTGACCGCCGCCGTCCGGTCGTCGACCCCCAGTTTTCCGAACGCCCGCAGCAGATGCGTCTTCACCGTCGACTCCCCGATGAACAACCGCCGCCCGATCTCGGCGTTCGTGCACCCCTCGGACACTAGCCGCAACACCGCCACCTCCCGCGCGGACAACCGCGGCCGCTCCGGCTTCGTACGCAGCTGGTCCACCAGCCGCGCGGCGACGGACGGCGCCAGGACGGTCTCCCCGCGGGCGGCGGCCCGTACCGCGTCCGCCAGCTCACCCCGTGGCAGATCCTTGAGCAGATACCCCGCGGCCCCGGCCTCGACGGCCCGCAGGATGTCCCGGTCGGTCTCGTACGTGGTGAGCACCACGATCCGGCACGGCAGCCCCGCCTCGGTCATCCGGAGGATCGAGTCGACGCCCCCGCCGCCCGGCATCCGCAGGTCCATCAGGACGATGTCCGGCCGGAGTTCCGCGGCCAGGGCCTCCGCCTGGGGCCCGCTGGAGGCGTCGGCCACGACGTCCAGATCGGGTTCGGCGCTGAGCATCGCGCGCAGCCCCTCGCGCACGACGGGATGATCGTCGGCGAGGACGATCCGGATCACGGGGTACCCCTTTCGAGCGGTGTGAGCGGTGTGAGCGGTACGGGGAGCCGGACCGTGACCGTGGTGCCCTCGCCGGGCGCGCTGCGGACCACCGTCGTCCCGCCCACCTCGGCGGCCCGCGCCCGCAGGCCCACGAGCCCGTAACCCCCGGACGGCAGCGACGGATCGAAGCCGCACCCGTCGTCGCCCACACGCACCGAGAGTTCTTCGGAGGAGTAGCTCAGCTCGATGTCGACCGCGGCCGAACTCCCCGCGTGCTTGCGGGCGTTGGACAGCGCCTCCTGGCAGCCGCGCAGGATGACGACCTCCGTCGCGGCGGGCAGCGCGCGCACGGGACCGGACACGGTCACCGACGCCTCGTGCCGTGCGGCGAGCCGGCGCAGCGCGTCGGGCAGCGACGCCCCGTCGAGGTCGGCGGGCGTACCGCCGGCGACCAGGGCCCGCGCCTCGGCGAGGTTCTGGCGTGCGGTGCCCTCCATCAGGGCCAGATGCCGGCGGGCCTTCACCACATCGGAGCGGTCCAGCTCCGCCTCGACCGCCTGCGTGAGCATCAGCAGACTCGTGAAGCCCTGCGCGAGCGTGTCGTGGATCTCCCGGGAGAGGCGCTCCCGCTCGGCCAGCGCGCCGTGCGCGGCCGAGAGCCGTGAGAGCTCGTGGCGGCTGGCGTCCAGCTCGGCGATCAGCGTGGCCCGGTCCTGGCTCTGCTCGATGACCCGGATGATCCAGGTGCCGACGGCCGCCGAGAAGACGAGGGTGACCACGGCGAACACCGAGTTGAAGAACACGGCGTGGTCGTTGGGCCACCACAGCAGCGCCCAGCCCACCACCGGCGCGAGGTTGATGACGACGACCGCGGCCAGGGCCCGGCGCAGGCACAGCGCCATGAAGCAGGGCGGGACGAGCGCGAAGGTCATCAGCCGGGTCTCGCCGACCAGGACCGCGGAGGGGAGGAACAGCGCCAGGCATCCGGCGAGGAACGCGAGGGCCCGCCGCTCGTCGGGCGGTTCGCTCCTGAGGGTCGGGCGGCCCACCAGTACGTACCAGGGGACCAGCGGGACGAGCAGGGCCGCGGCGACGACGCGGGTGTGCCACCCCGGGAAGTCCGTGCCGAGCACGAACACCAGGGTGGCCGCCCACACCACGGCGAAGTACGAGTCCCAGAGCCGGAAAGAACGGTCCCAGGTGTAGGCGCCGTCGCCGTGGTCCATGGCTGTGCCGCTCATCCGTCGCGGCGGGTTTTCCAGCGGAAGGTCAGCAGACACAGCAGCAATCCTCCGACGCACCACGCCCCGAGCACCAGCGCGATCCGCCCGAACTCCCAGCTGCCCGTCTGCTCCAGGACCTGCGCCGACTCCGGCAGGAACACCCCGCGCAGCCCCTGGCACATCCACTTCAGCGGGAACACCGCGCTGATGTTCAGCATCCAGTCCGGGATGGTGTCGATGGAGATGTAGACGCCGGAGACGAACTGCAGCACCAGGAAGGGCAGGACGACCACGGATGTGGCGCTCTTGCCGGTCTTCGGGACCGAGCTGATCGCGATGCCGAGCAGGGCGCACGCCGTCAGGCCCAGCAGGAAGATCCAGCCGAGGTGCAGCCACTTCACGGCGTCCGAGGGCAGCTCCACGCCGTAGAACGTGATGCCCACGAGGAGCAGGATCACCGTCTCCAGGAAGCCGGTGACGAGAACCAGCCAGATCTTCCCTATGAAGTACGCGGCCGGCGGCATCGGGGTCCCGCGCAGCCGGCGCAGCACCTTCTCGTCCCGCTCGATCGCGATCGAGATGCCGAGCGACTGGAAGCTGGTGGTCATGATGCCCGCGGCCATCATCGCCGGTACGTACAGCTGCGAGGCCGTGACGCCCGCGCCCGTCACGTCGTCGCTGAAGATCGAGGCGAAGAGGAAGAGGAACACGATGGGGAAGGCGAAGGTGAAGACCACCTGGTCGCGCAGCCGGAAGAACTGTTTGATCTCCAGGGCGCCCCGGTGGAATCCGAGCCGCCAGGCCGCCGGGAGCCGCTGCGTGCCGCTGTCCCGCGTACGCGCCCGTGTCGTCGTCGTGGTCATCGTGTGCCCTCCTGGCCCGTGAGCCGCAGATAGACGTCCTCCAGGGTCGGGCGGGCCACCCTCAGCCCCGGGATCTCCCCGTCGAAGCGGTGCATGAGCTCGGCGACCGTACGCGTGGGCGTGCCGGTGCGTTCGGTGCGGGGGGAGCCGTCGGACTCCGTCCACTCGACGACGGCCTCGGTGCCGAACCGGTCGCGCAGCTCCGCCGGTTCGCCCTCGGCCACGACCAGCCCGCGCGCGATCACCGCGAGCCGGTCCGCGAGCGCCTCCGCCTCCTCCAGGTAGTGCGTGGTCAGCAGGATCGTGGTGCCCTCGTCCGCGAGCCTGCGGATCAGCTCCCAGAACTGCCGCCGGGCCGCCGGGTCGAAACCGGTCGTGGGCTCGTCCAGGAGCAGCAGGTCGGGATCGCCGATCACCCCGAGCGCCACGTCGAGCCGGCGCCGCTGCCCGCCCGAGAGCGCCTTGATCCGGCTGCCCGTCTTCTGCTCAAGGCCCACCAGGCCGATGACCTCTTCCGGGTCGCGCGGCTTCGGGTAGTAGCGCGCGAAATGACGGACCGTTTCGCCCACCGTCAACTCGGGGGGCGCGGATTCGTCCTGCCAGACGATGCCGACCCGGGAACGCCACGCGCGTGTGGCGTTCACCGGATCGGTGCCGAGCACCGAGACCTCGCCCGCGTCGCGGGAACGGTTGCCCTGAAGGATCTCCACCGTGGTGCTCTTGCCCGCGCCGTTGGGTCCGAGCAGGCCGAACACCTCGCCCTGCCGGATGCCGAGATCGATGCCGTCGACGGCGGTGATGTCGCCGTACTGCTTGCGCAGCCCCCGTACGTCGACCGCGAGTTCGTTCGCGTGTGCTGTCATGCGAACGAGCGTCCCGCCGAAGCGAGCGTTCCGGGACGACCGCACGTACTTCCTTATGTCCATCGAACGGTGGACACACGCGCGTGTGCGGCACAATGACCGTGCCCGGAAGGTCCTCTCAAGCTACGGAAACGGCGTGATGAGCAAGACGACAGTCAGGGAAGGCGTCTCCACCGATCAGGGAGCCGCGGGAGTCCCACGGACCGTGGGCGGCGGGCGTTTCCTCGCCCTGCTGCTGATGGTCACGGGCGCGGCCGGGCTGCTGGCCTCCTGGGTCATCACCATCGACAAGTTCAAGCTGCTGGAGGACCCGAACTTCACGCCGGGCTGCAGCCTGAACCCGGTCGTCTCCTGCGGCAACATCATGAAGAGCGACCAGGCCTCCGTCTTCGGGTTCCCCAACCCGATGATGGGCCTCGTGGCGTACGGCATCGTGATCGCCGTCGGCGTGAGCCTGCTGGGGCGGGCGACCTACCCGCGCTGGTACTGGCTGGCCTTCAACGCGGGCACGCTGTTCGGGGTCGGGTTCGTGACCTGGCTGCAGTACCAGTCGCTGTACAACATCAACTCGCTCTGCCTGTGGTGCTGCCTCGCCTGGGTTGCGACGATCATCATGTTCTGGGCCGTGACCTCGCACAACGTCCGCAACGGCCTGCTGCCCGCGCCCGGCTGGCTGAAGGGGTTCCTCGACGAGTTCGCCTGGGTGCTGCCGGTCCTGCACATCGGGATCATCGGCATGCTGATCCTCACGCGCTGGTGGGACTTCTGGACCAGCTGACGCGACCGGCGGTGCGCCCGGCGGAACCCTTGCGGGAACCGGCGGATCCTGTGCGGGACAAGGGCCCGGCCGCGTTGTCAGTGGCGTGACATAGGGTTTTGGACGTGGAGCCCGACCTGTTTACCGCCGCAGCCGAAGAACGCCAGGAGAAGGACCCCTCGGGGAGCCCCCTGGCCGTCCGGATGCGCCCGCGCACCCTCGACGAGGTCGAGGGGCAGCAGCATCTGCTGAAGCCGGGCTCGCCCCTGCGCAGACTCGTCGGCGAGGGCGGCGGCGGCCCGGCCGGGCCCTCCTCGGTGATCCTCTGGGGCCCGCCCGGCACTGGCAAGACGACCCTGGCGTACGTGGTCTCCAAGGCGACGAACAAGCGCTTCGTGGAGCTCTCCGCGATCACCGCGGGCGTCAAGGAGGTCCGCGCGGTCATCGAGGGCGCCCGCCGGGCCACCGGGGGGTACGGCAAGGAGACCGTCCTCTTCCTCGACGAGATCCACCGCTTCAGCAAGGCCCAGCAGGACTCCCTGCTCCCGGCCGTGGAGAACCGCTGGGTGACGCTGATCGCGGCGACCACGGAGAACCCGTACTTCTCGATCATCTCCCCGCTGCTGTCCCGCTCGCTGCTCCTCACCCTCGAACCGCTCACGGACGACGACCTGCGCGGGCTGCTGCGCCGGGCGCTCACCGACGAGCGCGGCCTCAAGGGGGCCCTCACCCTCCCCGAGGAGAGCGAGGAGCACCTTCTGCGGATCGCCGGCGGTGACGCACGGCGCGCCCTCACGGCCCTGGAGGCCGCCGCCGGGGCCGCACTCGACAAGAAGGACGCCGAGATCTCCCTCCAGACCCTGGAGGAGACCGTCGACCGGGCCGCGGTGAAGTACGACCGCGACGGCGACCAGCACTACGACGTGGCCAGCGCCCTGATCAAGTCGATCAGGGGCTCGGACGTCGACGCGGCACTGCACTACCTGGCCCGGATGATCGAGGCCGGCGAGGACCCCCGCTTCATCGCCCGTCGGCTGATGATCTCCGCCAGCGAGGACATCGGCCTGGCCGATCCGAACGCCCTGCCCACGGCGGTCGCCGCCGCCCAGGCCGTCGCCATGATCGGCTTCCCCGAGGCCGCGCTCACCCTCAGCCACGCCACCATCGCCCTCGCCCTGGCCCCGAAGTCGAACGCCGCGACGACGGCGATCGGCGCCGCCATGGAGGACGTGCGCAAGGGCCACGCCGGTCCCGTGCCGATGCACCTGCGGGACGGGCACTACAAGGGCGCGGCCAAGCTCGGTCACGCGCAGGGGTACGTGTATCCGCACGACCTCCCCGAAGGCATCGCCGCCCAGCAGTACGCGCCCGAGGAATTGAAGGACCGGGAGTACTACACCCCGACCCGGCACGGTGCCGAGGCGCGCTACGCGGACGCGGTGGAGTGGACCAGGAAACACCTCGGTCGAGGGCGGTCCTGATCACCCTGTAGACTCTCCGCAGCGCTGCGTCCCGTGTCCGGCCTCCTTCAACAAGGAAGTCGGCACCACCAGAACGGGACATGCAGCCGGAGCCCCCACCCCCGGGTGAGGAACCCAGGAGCGTCGCGCACCGTCGAAGGTGTCGCGGGCAGCCCATCACCCTCTCGGAGTTCTCCGGGAACCGGTCGGTGGGCCACTCGCGTGCTGCACATGTGCCCAGCTCAGGGAGCGGCTGCCCAACAGGTCCGTGAAGGACCCGAAGGGTTTCCCTGGCTGCGGATGCGACCTCCCCTAACCACTGGTGAAGCCGTATTCACATCAGAAATCACGAGGTGTTTGGTTCATGACGAACCAGTCCCGCCCCAAGGTCAAGAAGTCGCGTGCCCTCGGCATCGCGCTGACCCCGAAGGCCGTCAAGTACTTCGAGGCCCGCCCGTACCCGCCCGGCGAGCACGGCCGTGGCCGCAAGCAGAACTCGGACTACAAGGTCCGTCTGCTGGAGAAGCAGCGTCTGCGCGCGCAGTACGACGTGTCCGAGCGTCAGCTCGTCCGCGCCTACGAGCGTGCCGCCAAGACGCAGGGCAAGACCGGTGAGGCCCTGGTCATCGAGCTGGAGCGTCGTCTCGACGCCCTGGTTCTGCGTTCGGGCATCGCCCGCACGATCTACCAGGCCCGCCAGATGGTCGTGCACGGCCACATCGAGGTCAACGGCGGCAAGGTCGACAAGCCGTCGTTCCGCGTCAAGCCCGACGACGTCGTGATGGTCCGCGAGCGCAGCCGCAGCAAGACGCTGTTCGAGGTCGCCCGTGCCGGTGGGTTCGCCCCCGACGGTGAGACCCCGCGCTACCTCCAGGTGAACCTCGGCGCCCTGGCGTTCCGCCTGGACCGCGAGCCGAACCGCAAGGAGATCCCGGTGATCTGCGACGAGCAGCTCGTCGTCGAGTACTACGCCCGCTGATCAGGCGTACACAGCACCACCGGCCTCGCGCCCGCTCGTAGAGCGTCAGCCCGTCGTCTCCCCACCCTTGCGGGTGGGCGAGGCGGCGGGTTCTCTCATGTCCGGGGGTGCAGTGATGCCACGCGGCGCGGCCGAGGCGCCGAGCGCCTCCGGCCGGGTGCGGCCCAGCGCCCGGCCCACCGCCGCCTGCCGGCCCAGCCGCGCCCCGGTCCGTACGCACTCCTCGTACCGTTCGTCGCCCAGCCGCTCACGGGCCATGGCCTCGCACTGCTCGTGCGGGGCGTTGTAGTAGGCCGAGCCGAACAGGGGCAGGCCCACCGACGGCCACATCCGGGAGGCGGAACCCTGGAGCACCGCCGCCTCGGCCGCGTCGCCCTCCGCCACGGTGATTAGCGCGAGCAGCTCCACCGTCAGGACCGTGCCGAGCAGGTCGTGGAAGGCATGGGTGATGTCCAGGCACTCCGTCAGCAGCCGTCGGGCGCCCGCCGGATCACCCTCGGCCCAGGCCGCGTACGCCAGCACGTACAGCGCGTACGCCAGCGACCAGCGCTCCCCGTGGTCCACGCAGACCCGGCGCACCTCCTCGCACAGGCGCACCGCGTCCGGCAGCTCGCCCTGGAAGGCCAGCGCCATCGCCAGCTCCACCTGCGCCATCAGGACGTTGCTGTTCAGCTCACCGATCTCGTGATATCGGTCGAGCGCCGAGCGCAGCAGGGTCTGCGCGCGGGGCATGTCGTCGGTGACCAGGGCCAGACAGCCGGTGCGGTGCTCGGCGTAGGCCAGCGCGGTCCGGTTCCCGGCGAGTTCCGCCGTCCGACGGCACTCGCCGAGCGCGGCGAACGCGGGCACGGTGTCGCCCTGGAGAATCGCCACATAGCCCAGCACCCACAGCGCCTTCAGCCGCGAACCCTCGTGCTCGGTGTCCAGGTCCAGACTGCGCTCCAGCCAGTGCCGCCCCTCCGACAGCCGCCCGCAGCCCACCCAGTAGAACCAGAGGGTCCCCGCGAGGTACTGGCCCAGATGCCCGTCGTCCGGCTCGCTCAGACAGTGCTCCAGGGCGCGGCGCAGATTCGGCAGCTCCGCCTCCACCCGCGCGGCCACCTCGTGCTGCCGGGGCGAGAACCAGTCCAGCTCGCCCCAGGTCGCCAGCCCCATGAACCAGTCCCGGTGCCGCCGCCGCAGCCGCGCCCCGTCGTCGGTGGCCTCCAGCCAGTCCGCGCCGTAGGCCCGGACCGTGTCCAGCATCCGGTAGCGCACGCCCGCAGGTGTCTCCTCGCGGGTGATCACCGACTGGGCCAGCAGCTCGTGGAGCACGTCGAGGATGTTGTCGGGGTGCAGTCCGCCGCCCCCGCACACGTACTCCACGGACTCCAGGTCGAACTGCCCGGCGAACACCGACAACCGCGCCCACATCAGCCGCTCCTGCGGCGTGCACAGTTCATGGCTCCAGCCGATCGTCGTACGCAGCGCCTGATGGCGCGGCAGCGTGTCGCGCCCCCCACCCGTGAGCAGCCGGAAACGGTCGTCGAGCCGGACCAGCAGCTGCGCGGGGGAGAGGGCCCGCAGCCGTCCCGCGGCCAGTTCCACGGCGAGCGGGACCCCGTCCAGCCGCCGGCAGATCTCGTGGACGTCCGTGCGGTTGCCGTCGTGCAGCGTGAAACCCGGTGTGCCGGCGGCGGCGCGGTCCGCGAACAGCTCGGCCGCCTCCGCCTCGGTCAGCGGCGCCAGCGGGAACACCTGCTCGCCCTCCACCGAGAGCGGCCTGCGCCCCACGGCGAGCACCCGCAGACCCGCCGCGCGCCGCAGCAGCTCACCGACCAGCGACGCGCACGCGTCGACCAGATGCTCGAACCCGTCGAGCACGAGCAGGAGGTGCCGCTGCGCAAGATGGTCGAGCAGGACCTGGCGCGGCGGCCGCGAGGTGTGATCCGTCAGCCCCAGCGCCTCCACGACCGCGTACGCGACGAGTTCCGGCTCGCGCAGCTCGGCCAGCTCCACCCGCCACACCCCGTCGTCCGGCCGGAGCCGGGCCGCCGCGCGCGCCGCCAGCCGTGACTTGCCGACCCCGCCGGGGCCCGTCACCGTCACCAGCCGCGCCGCGCCGAGCGCCGCGTCCAGTCGCGTCAGCTCGGCCGCCCGGCCCACGAACGCGTTGAGTTCCAGGGGCAGATTGCCGGCCCGGTGACCGCCCGCCCCCGCTCCGGAGGGCTGAGAACCCTGAGAAGACCGCATGGGCAACGGAGCGTACTCATCCATGAGCACTCCGTACAATCGCTTCCCGCGAGGACTGTTGCGACGGGCGGTAATCCGGTACGGAGCCGCGGCCCCGGCGCGATAGGGTCGGAGGACGACTTTTCGATGGTGAGGCACGAGTTCAGGGAGCGGGTGCGCAGTGTCCGGTGGTGAGGTGGCCGGGATCCTGGTGGCCGTCTTCTGGGCGATCCTGGTCTCCTTCCTCGCGGTGGCACTTGCGAGGCTGGCCCAGACGCTCAGGGCGACCACCAAGCTCGTCGCGGACGTGACCGAACAGACGGTCCCGCTCCTCGCGGACGCCTCCGCGGCCGTGCGCTCCGCACAGACCCAGATCGAGCGGGTCGACGCCATCGCCGCGGACGTCCAGGAGGTCACGTCGAACGCGTCGGCGCTCTCCTCGACCGTCGCCTCGACCTTCGGCGGCCCGCTGGTGAAGGTGGCGGCGTTCGGCTACGGCGTGCGCCGGGCCATGGGCGGCCGCCGCGAGGACGAGCCCGCCAAGCCCACGCGACGCACCGTGATCGTGGGCCGCACCGTCCCGTCGGCGCGACGGGGAAAGCGGAAGAAGGACTGACGCAGCGATGTTCCGCCGTACGTTCTGGTTCACCGCGGGCGCAGCCGCCGGCGTGTGGGCCACCACCAAGGTCAACCGCAAGATCAAGCAGCTGACGCCCGAGAGCCTGGCGGCACAGGCCGCGAACAAGGCGCTCGAAGCGGGTCACCGCCTCAAGGACTTCGCACTCGACGTCCGGGACGGCATGGTCCAGCGCGAGGCGGAACTGGGCGAGGCGCTCGGACTGAACGCCGACCCCGAACTGGCCTCCCCGCGCCGCCTCGCCGCCCTGGAGAGCGGCGAGGACCCGCAGCGCGGCGGGAACCCGAAGTACAGCAAGAACCCGACGTACGTCGAGAGGTCGACGTACTCGTACAACCGGAATGAGGACCACTGATGGAGTCGGCCGAGATTCGTCGCCGCTGGTTGAGCTTCTTCGAGGAGCGCGGGCACACCGTCGTCCCTTCGGCGTCGCTCATCGCGGACGACCCGACTCTGCTCCTGGTCCCGGCCGGCATGGTCCCCTTCAAGCCGTACTTCCTCGGTGAGGTCAAGCCCCCCTTCGCCCGCGCCACCAGCGTCCAGAAGTGCGTCCGTACGCCGGACATCGAAGAGGTCGGCAAGACCACCCGGCACGGCACGTTCTTCCAGATGTGCGGCAACTTCTCCTTCGGCGACTACTTCAAGGAAGGCGCCATCAAGTACGCCTGGGAGCTGCTCACCAGCCCCCAGGACAAGGGTGGTTACGGCCTGGAGCCGGAGAAGCTCTGGATCACCGTGTACCTGGAGGACGACGAGGCCGAGCGCATCTGGCACGAGGTCGTCGGCGTCCCCAAGGAGCGCATCCAGCGGCTGGGCAAGAAGGACAACTACTGGTCCATGGGCGTCCCGGGCCCCTGCGGCCCGTGTTCCGAGATCAACTACGACCGCGGCCCCGAGTTCGGCGCCGAGGGCGGCCCCGCCGTCAACGACGAGCGGTACGTGGAGATCTGGAACCTCGTCTTCATGCAGTACGAGCGCGGCGAGGGCACCTCGAAGGAGGACTTCGAGATCCTCGGCGACCTGCCGAGCCAGAACATCGACACCGGCCTCGGCCTCGAACGCCTCGCCATGATCCTGCAGGGCGTGCAGAACCTGTACGAGATCGACACCTCGATGGCCGTCATCAGGAAGGCCACCGAGCTGACCGGTGTCGAGTACGGCGCCGCCCACGGCTCCGACGTCTCCCTGCGCGTGGTCACCGACCACATGCGGACGTCCGTGATGCTCATCGGCGACGGCGTCTCCCCGGGCAACGAGGGCCGCGGCTACGTGCTGCGCCGCATCATGCGCCGCGCCATCCGCAACATGCGGCTGCTCGGCGCCACCGGCCCGGTCGTCCAGGACCTCGTCGACGTCGTCATCGACATGATGGGCCGCCAGTACCCGGAGCTGGTTTCCGACCGCAAGCGCATCGAGACCGTCGCCCTCGCCGAGGAGGCCGCCTTCCTCAAGGCGCTGAAGGGCGGCACCAACATCCTCGACACCGCCGTCACGGAGACCAAGGCCTCCGGTGGCACGGTCCTGTCCGGCGACAAGGCCTTCCTGCTCCACGACACCTGGGGCTTCCCGATCGACCTCACCCTGGAGATGGCCTCCGAACAGGGCCTGTCCGTGGACGAGGACGGCTTCCGGCGCCTGATGAAGGAGCAGCGGGAACGCGCCAAGGCCGACGCCAAGGCCAAGAAGACCGGGCACGCCGACATGGGCGCCTACCGCGAGATCGCCGACGCCGCCGGCGAGACCGACTTCATCGGCTACACCAGCACCGAGGGCGAGTCCACGGTCGTCGGCATTCTCGTCGACGGCGCGTCCTCGCCCGCCGCCACCGAGGGCGACGAGGTCGAGATCGTCCTCGACCGCACCCCCTTCTACGCCGAGGGCGGCGGCCAGATCGGAGACACCGGCCGCATCAGGATCGACACCGGTGCCGTGATCGAGGTCCGCGACTGCCAGAAGCCCGTCCCCGGGGTGTACGTCCACAAGGGCGTCGTCCAGGTCGGCGAGGTGACCGTCGGCGCCAAGGCCCAGGCCGTCATCGACGTGCGCCGCCGCACGGCCATCGCCCGTGCCCACTCGGCCACGCACCTGACCCACCAGGCCCTGCGCGACGCCCTCGGCCCGACGGCCGCCCAGGCCGGTTCCGAGAACCAGCCCGGCCGCTTCCGCTTCGACTTCGGTTCCCCGTCCGCCGTGCCCACGGCCGTGATGACGGACGTCGAGCAGAAGATCAACGAGGTGCTCACCCGCGACCTCGACGTGCACGCCGAGATCCTCAGCATCGACGAGGCCAAGAAGCAGGGCGCCATCGCCGAGTTCGGCGAGAAGTACGGCGAGCGCGTGCGCGTCGTGACCATCGGCGACTTCTCCAAGGAGCTGTGCGGCGGCACACACGTGCACAACACCGCCCAGCTGGGCCTGGTCAAGCTGCTCGGCGAGTCGTCGATCGGTTCGGGCGTACGCCGTATCGAGGCCCTGGTGGGAGTCGACGCCTACAACTTCCTCGCCCGCGAGCACACGGTCGTCGCCCAGCTCCAGGAGCTGATCAAGGGCCGTCCGGAGGAGTTGCCGGAGAAGGTCTCGGCCATGCTCGGCAAGCTGAAGGACGCCGAGAAGGAGATCGAGAAGTTCCGCGCGGAGAAGGTCCTCCAGGCCGCCGCCGGTCTCGCCGGGTCGGCCAAGGACGTCCAGGGCATCGCCCTGGTCACCGGTCAGGTCCCGGACGGCACGAGCGCCGACGACCTGCGCAAACTGGTCCTCGACGTACGTGGCCGCATCCAGGGCGGACGGGCCGTCGTGGTCGCCCTGTTCACCACCGTCAACGGCAAACCGCTGACGGTCATCGCCACCAACGAGGCCGCCCGTGAGCGTGGCCTCAAGGCCGGTGAGCTGGTGCGCACGGCCGCCAAGACCCTCGGTGGCGGCGGTGGCGGCAAGCCCGACGTGGCCCAGGGCGGCGGCCAGAACCCGGCCGCCATCGGTGAGGCCGCCGACGCCGTCGAGCGGCTTGTGGCCGAGACCGCCAAGTGAGCGACGGCGAGCGGGTCATGCGCCGCGGCCGGCGGCTCGCCATCGATGTCGGGGACGCCCGGATCGGGGTCGCCTCCTGCGACCCCGACGGGATCCTCGCCACGCCGGTGGAGACCGTGCCGGGACGTGACGTCCCGGCCGCCCACCGGCGGCTGCGGCAACTCGTCGAGGAGTACGAGCCGATCGAGGTCGTCGTCGGTCTCCCTCGCTCCCTCAAGGGGGGCGAGGGCCCGGCCGCCGTGAAGGTCCGCGCGTTCGCACAAGAACTCGCACGCGCGATCGCACCCGTGTCGGTGCGCCTCGTGGACGAGAGGATGACCACAGTGACGGCCAGTCAGGGACTGCGCGCCTCGGGCGTGAAGTCCAAGAAGGGCAGATCGGTCATCGACCAGGTCGCGGCCGTGATCATCCTCCAGCAGGCACTGGAGTCCGAACGGGTGTCAGGTACATCTCCGGGCGAGGGCGTCGAAGTGGTCATCTGATCGCGGTACGGTAACGTTCCGCGCGATGCGGTGGTGTTCGAATAGCTTCCGCACAGGAGAAGAGGCGACGGAAGCCCAGCCACCGCGCGACCACCGCCTCGCGGCTCTAGGGGATCGATGACTGAGTATGGCCGGGGCCCAGGCTCCGAACCGTGGCATCCCGAGGACCCGTTGTACGGGGACGGCGGATGGGGAGGACAGGAGGCCCACGCGGCCCAGTCCCCCTACGGCGGCCAGCCGCAGCACTATCCGGAGCAGCCGCAGCAGCCGCAGTACGGCGACTGGGGCACGGGTCAGCAGGCCGACTACGACCAGGCGCAGCAGCAGTACGCCCAGGGACAGCAGCAGCACTACGTCCAGGGGCAGCAGCAGTACGACGGTCAGTCTCCGCAGCAGTACAACGGCCAGGGTGGGCAGGACTACCACAACCAGGGTGGCGGGCAGTACGACCCGAACGGTCAGCAGTACGACCAGAACGGCCAGCCGTACAACGGCGGCGGCTGGGACGCGGGCCAGCAGTACCAGCAGCAGCAACAGGTTCCGTACGGCGGTGACCCGAACGATCCCTACGGCGGCCAGGCCGTGGCGTACAACGGCCAGCAGCCCGACTACTACGGGACCCCCGACGCCTATCCGCCGCCGGAGCCGCCGAGCCGCCGCCGCGCCGAACCGGAACCCCAGGCGGAACCGGAACCGGAATCCAAGCGCACCGACTGGGACCCGGGTCCGGACCAGGGCGAGCACGCGTTCTTCGCGGGCGGTGACGACGACGAGGACGACTCCGACGACGACCCGCAGAACCGGCGGCGCGGCAAAGGCGGTAAGGGCGGCAAAGGCGGTAAGGGGAGCAAGGGCAAAGGCGAGAAGAAGAGCAAGAACGGCTGCGCCTGCCTGGTGGTCTCCCTCGTCCTCCTCTCGGTGGGCGGTGGCATCACCTATTTCGGCTACCAGTTCTATCAGAGTCGTTTCGGTTCGGCCCCCGATTACGCGGGAGAGGGAACCGGCGGTCAGGTGACCGTCGTGATTCCCAAGGGCGCCTTCGGATCGGTGATCGGCCAGAAACTGAAGGCGGCCGGAGTCGTCAAGAGCGTGGACGCCTTCGTGGCGGCCCAGGCGCAGAACGAGAACGGCGACAAGATCCAGGCGGGTTCCTATCTGCTGAAGAAGCAGATGTCCGCAGAAAGCGCTGTCGCGCTGATGCTCGATCCCAAGAGCCAGAACAATCTGGTCGTCAGGGAAGGGCAGCGCAACGTCACGGTGTACGAGGCGATCGACAAGCAGCTCGATCTCTCCAAGGGAACCACCGCCGAGATCGCCAAGAAGAAGTACAAGAGCCTCGGGCTGCCGGACTGGGCGAACGACGACAGCGACATCAAGGACCCGCTGGAAGGATTCCTCTATCCGGCGACCTACCCCGCCGACAAGAACATGAAGCCCGAGACCGTCCTGAAGGACATGGTCGCGCAGGCCAACAAGGAGTACGCCAAGTACGACCTGGAGGCGAAGGCCAAGGACCTCGGCCTTGAGGACCCGCTCCAGGTCGTCACGGTCGCGAGCCTCGTCCAGGCCGAGGGCATCACGCACGACGACTTCAAGAAGATGGCGTCCGTCGTCTACAACCGGCTGAAGCCGACGAACGACGTCACCAACCAGAAGCTCGAATTCGACTCGACGTACAACTACCTCAAGGGTCAGAGCAAGATCGATATCTCGGTCGCCGAGATCCGGAACTACGACGACCCGTACAACACGTACTTCTACAAGGGTCTTCCGCCCGGGCCGATCGGGAATCCCGGTGACGAGGCGCTGCGGGCGGCGCTTGAGCCCGACGGCGGTGCGTGGATGTTCTTCATCTCCATCGACGGCAAGAAGACGGACTTCACCAAGACCCTGGCCGAGCACGAGAAGTTGGTTCAGAAATTCAATGAGCGGCGCAACAAGGACTGACGGGGGCCGGCGGCGTAGAGCCGCCGTTCTCGGTTCCCCGATCGGCCATTCCCTTTCCCCGGTGCTGCACCGTGCCGCGTACGGGGAACTGGGTCTGCACGACTGGTCGTACGACCGCTTCGAGATCGACGAGGCGGCGCTGCCCGGATTCATCGGGAAACTCGGTCCCGAATGGGCCGGACTCTCGCTGACGATGCCGCTCAAGCGGGCGATCATTCCGCTGCTGGACGAGATCAGTGGGACGGCGGCCTCCGTCGAGGCCGTGAACACGGTGGTGTGCACCGAGGACGGCCGCCGCGTCGGCGACAACACCGACATCCCCGGGATCGTCGCCGCACTGCGCGAGCGGGGCATCGAACAAGTGGAATCCGCGGCGATCCTCGGCGCGGGCGCCACCGCCTCCTCCGCGCTGGCCGCGCTCGCCCGTGTCTGCATGGGCGAGGTCGTCGCGTACGTCCGCAGCGAGGCGCGTGCCGCCGAGATGCGGCAGTGGGGCGAGCGGCTCGACATCGAGGTGCGTACCGCCCACTGGTCGGACGCCGAGCAGGCGCTGCGCGCGCCCCTGGTGATCGCCACCACCCCGGCGGGCACCACCGACGCCCTCGCCCCGTCCGTCCCCGAACGGCCCGCCACCCTCTTCGACGTCCTGTACGACCCCTGGCCGACCGACCTCGCGGCCCGCTGGTCCGCCTACGGGGGCGCCGTCGTCAGCGGGCTCGACCTGCTTGTACACCAGGCGGTGCTGCAGGTCGAGCAGATGACGGGCCTGGCTCCCGCCCCGGTCGACGCCATGCGGACGGCGGGGGAGAAGTCGCTCGCGGCCCGCCAGGACGGCCGCTAGGATCCGGCTTCCGATTCCGCGGGGGCGGGGTCGGGGGTACCGGAAAATCGGGGGACGGATCCATGTATGTGACAGAGGCTTCCTGGAAGTCAGAGGTGTTCCAGTCCGTGGTGGGCTTCCTGCCGGACTGGGCACAGGGCACCGCGCTGGGGGTCTTCGTGCTCGCCGTCGTGACGCCCTGGGCCCTCAAGACGAAGCGCAAGCTCGCCTACCACCGGGCGGTGCGCGCCGGGCGGCCCATCCCCGAGTCGGCGCGGTTCGCACAGGGCCGCGGCGCCGACCACCTGGGCTCGTACGCCCCACCGCCCCGGCGGGACGACCCCGCGGCGTGACGCGTACCGGCACCACGGCGTGAGCGGGGCGCGTCCGCCAGATGGACCTGGGGCCGGGCGCAGGGCGCGGACGTGGGAGGATCGGAGGCGGCGGGCCAGGGCCGCGCACCCGGTCGCGCCGTCGCCGTACGCGAGGACGCGTGTACGCAGGAGCAGTACGCAGTACCAGGGCGCGAGCATGAGGAGCACCGTTGAGCAGGTTGCGCTGGCTGACCGCCGGGGAGTCCCACGGTCCGGCACTTGTGGCGACGCTGGAGGGTCTTCCCGCCGGCGTGCCGATCACCACGGAGATGGTGGCGGACCACCTGGCCCGGCGGCGCCTGGGCTATGGGCGCGGCGCGCGGATGAAGTTCGAGCGCGACGAGGTCACCTTCCTGGGCGGTGTCCGGCACGGACTCACCCTCGGCTCGCCGGTCGCCGTGATGGTCGGCAACACCGAGTGGCCCAAGTGGGAACAGGTCATGGCGGCCGACCCCGTCGACCCGCAGATCCTCGCCGAGCTGGCCCGCAACGCCCCGCTGACCCGGCCGAGGCCCGGCCACGCCGACCTCGCCGGTATGCAGAAGTACGGCTTCGACGAGGCACGGCCGATCCTGGAGCGGGCCTCCGCACGGGAGACCGCGGCGCGGGTGGCCCTGGGCGCGGTGGCGCGTTCGTACCTCAAGGAGACCGCGGGCATCGAGGTCGTCTCGCACGTCGTGGAACTGGCGGCGGCGAAGGCCCCGTACGGCGTGTACCCGACCCCCAACGACGTCGAGAAGCTGGACGCGGACCCGGTGCGCTGCCTGGACGCGGACGCCTCGAAGGCGATGGTCGCCGAGATCGACCAGGCCCACAAGGACGGCGACACGCTCGGCGGCGTCGTCGAGGTGCTGGCGTACGGGGTGCCGGTGGGCCTCGGTTCGCACGTGCACTGGGACCGGCGCCTCGACGCCCGGCTGGCGGCGGCGCTGATGGGCATCCAGGCGATCAAGGGCGTGGAGGTCGGGGACGGCTTCGACCTCGCGCGTGTGCCCGGTTCCAAGGCGCACGACGAGATCGTCCAGACCGACGAGGGCATCCGGCGCACCTCGGGCCGCTCCGGCGGTACCGAGGGCGGGCTGACCACGGGTGAACTGCTGCGCGTACGGGCGGCGATGAAGCCCATCGCCACGGTGCCGCGGGCCCTGGCGACCATCGACGTGGTGACCGGCGAGGCCACCAAGGCGCACCACCAGCGCTCGGACGTGTGCGCGGTGCCCGCGGCCGGGATCGTCGCCGAGGCGATGGTCGCGCTGGTCCTGGCGGACGCGGTGGCGGAGAAGTTCGGCGGCGACAGCGTGCCGGAGACCCGGCGCAACGTGCAGTCGTACCTGAAGAACCTGGTCGTGCGGTGACCGGTCCCAGGATCGTGCTGGTCGGCCCCATGGGCGTCGGCAAGTCCACGGTCGGAGCGCTGCTCGCGGAGCGGCTCGGCTGCCGCTTCCGGGACACGGACGAGGACATCGTGGCCGAGCAGGGCCGCACCATCGCGGACATCTTCGTGGAGGAGGGCGAATCGGCCTTCCGCGCCCTGGAGAAGCAGGCCGTGAAGCGGGCGCTCGCCGGACACGAGGGCGTACTGGCCCTGGGCGGCGGTTCCATCCTCGACGAGGACACCCGGGCGCTGCTCGCAGGACAGCCCGTCGTGTACCTCTCCATGGACGTCGAGGAGGCCGTGCAGCGCACCGGCCTGAACGCGGCCAGGCCGCTGCTCGCGGTCAACCCGCGCCGGCAGTGGCGCGAACTCATGGACGCCCGCCGCCCGTTGTACGCGGGGGTCGCGAGCGCCGTGGTGGCCACCGACGGCCGTACCCCCGAAGAGGTCACCCGAGCGGTCCTCGACGCACTGGAGTTGAAGGAAGCATGAACGAGGCAGTGACGCGGATCCACGTCGGCGGTACGGCGGGCAGCGAGCCGTACGAGGTCCTGGTCGGCCGCCAACTCCTCGGTGAGCTGGGTCAGTTGGTGGGGGAGAGGGCCAAGCGGGTTGCTGTCATCCACCCCGAGGCGCTCGCCGAGACCGGTGAGGCGCTCCGCGCGGACCTCGCCGAGCAGGGCTTCGAGGCCGTCGCCATCCAGGTGCCCAACGCGGAGGAGGCCAAGACCGCAGAGGTCGCCGCGTACTGCTGGAAGGCGCTCGGACAGTCCGGCTTCACCCGCACCGACGTGATCATCGGCGTCGGCGGCGGGTCCACCACCGACCTGGCGGGCTTCGTCGCGGCGACCTGGCTGCGCGGGGTGCGCTGGATCGCCATCCCCACCACCGTGCTGGCCATGGTGGACGCGGCGGTCGGCGGCAAGACCGGCATCAACACCGCCGAGGGCAAGAACCTCGTCGGCGCCTTCCACCCGCCCGTCGGCGTGCTGTGCGACCTCGCCGCGCTCGAATCCCTGCCGGTCCACGACTTCGTGTCCGGGCTCGCCGAGATCATCAAGGCCGGCTTCATCGCCGACCCGGAGATCCTCGCCCTCATCGAGGCCGACCCGCAGGGCGCCCGCACGCCCGCCGGGCCGCACACCGCCGAGCTGATCGAGCGCTCCATCCGGGTCAAGGCCGAGGTCGTCTCGTCCGACCTCAGGGAGTCCGGGCTGCGCGAGATCCTCAACTACGGGCACACCCTCGCCCACGCCATCGAGAAGAACGAGCGCTACGAGTGGCGGCACGGCGCCGCGGTCTCGGTCGGCATGCACTTCGCCGCCGAACTGGGCCGTCTCGCGGGCCGCCTCGACGACGTGACCGCGGACCGGCACCGCACGATCCTGGAATCCGTCGGGCTGCCGCTGACCTACCGCTACGACCAGTGGCCCAAGCTCCTGGAGAACATGAAGGTCGACAAGAAGTCCCGCGGCGACCTCCTGCGCTTCATCGTCCTCGACGGACTGGCCAAGCCGACCGTCCTGGAGGGCCCCGACCCGGCGGTCCTCCTCGCCGCGTACGGCGAAGTGGGCGTATAGCTCCCCCGGGGCGGCACTTGCACCGATTCGCCTGTGCGGACGGGCACTTCGGGCCGTTCCCGGCCGTTCACCAAACGGCGGCCGGGGACGGTACCGTTCGGTAGGCGAGCGGGGCAGGTGCCCCGCTGCCAGCGCCCATTGCCTGTACGAGACGGAGTGGCACCGGATGCAGCACGCAGTGGGGTCTCCGCTGCCGCCGCCCCATCAGCCGGGGCACGGACCGGCCGCCGGCTGGTCGGGGGCCGCACCACACCCGGGACCGCACCACCCCGGTCCGCACGCCGGTGTCCCCGCGGGTCCGCCGCCGGGCTTCGCCGGGGCGCAGGCGGGGCCCGCGGCCCCGCACCCGCCGGGCCTTCCCCACCCGCAGGGCCCTCCGCATCCGCCGGGACACCCGCCCGCGCCGCAGCACGCGGTCCCGCACCACGCTCCCGTACCGCCCACGCCGGACACCACGGGCCACGTCCAGCTGCCGCCGGGCGGTCCCGTGCCGATGCCGAGCGCGCCGCCCGCGACCGGTGTCCCCGACCCGACGTCCACGACGCTCGCGGTGCTGCTCATCGGGCCCGCGGGCGCGGGCAAGACCAGCGTCGCCAAGTACTGGGCGGACCACCGCAGGGTGCCCACGGCGCACATCAGCCTGGACGACGTCCGCGAGTGGGTGCGCTCGGGCTTCGCCGACCCGCAGTCGGGGTGGAACGACATGTCGGAGGCGCAGTACCGGCTCGCCCGCCGCACCTGTGGCTTCTCGGCCCGCAACTTCCTGGCCAACAACATCTCGTGCATCCTCGACGACGCGGTCTTCCCCGACCGGCCCGTGGTGGGCCTCGGCGGGTGGAAAAGGCACGTCGGGCCCGGGCTGCTCCCCGTCGTCCTCCTGCCGGGCCTGGAGATAGTCCTGGAGCGCAACGCGGAACGCTCCGGGAACCGCCGCCTCACCGACGAGGAGGTGGCCCGTATCCACGGCCGGATGGCCGGCTGGTACGGCTCGGGCCTCCCCATCATCGACAACTCCCAACTGGACGTCCCCCAAACGGCCCGAGTCCTGGACGAGGTCCTCTCCCGCTCGATCGCAAGCCCACCCCAGTGGTGACCTGGGCCCCCTGAAGGGGCGCGGGGAACGGCGCATTTTTCAGGGGCGCGGAGAACGGCGCATTTTTAGGGGCGCGGGGAACTGCGCGGCAAGCCCCCACGGCCCCGCACCCGGCACACAACCTCCAGCCCCACCCCCTACTCCGCAAGGCCCCGCCCACCTGGCCCCCTCAAACCGGCACAATCCGAGCGAAGCTCCTACGCTCGGAACATGCCAGAGGTGTACGAGACCCGCCGAGCCCGCCTACGTGAACGCTGCAACGCAAGCGGCAGCGCCTCCGCGCTGGTCACCCGCCCGGCCAACGTCCGCTACCTCACAGGCGTGGCCCCGCCCGGCGCGGTCCTCCTGCTGGGCAGGACCGAGGACCTGCTCGTGCACGGCACCGCACCCGGCACCGCCGCCGCGGACGGCCGCCCGGACGAGGCCCTGCGGATCCACGCGCTGCCGAGCCCCGGCGGCGACCCCGCCGTCGCCGCCGCGGACCTCGCCGTGGCCCAGGGCGCCGACTCCCTCGCCGTCGAGGAGCACCACCTCACCGTGAGCCGCCACCGGGCGATCGGTTCCGTGGCGCCCGCCCTGCGCCTCGCGGACGTCGGCGGAGCCGTCGAACAGCTGCGGGTGATCAAGGACGAGGAGGAGATCTCCTGTCTGCGCATCGGCGCGGAGATCGCCGACCAGGCCCTGGGTGAACTCCTGGAGTCGATCCTCGTCGGCCGCACCGAACGGCACCTGGCGCTGGAACTGGAACGCCGCCTCGTCGACCACGGCGCCGACGGACCCGCTTTCAGGACGTCGGTGGGCACGGGCCCGCACTCCGGGCGGCGCGGGCACCGGCCGACCGACCGCCGGGTCGAGGAGGGGGATTTCCTCTCCGTCTGCCTCGGGGCGACCTACCACGGATACCGCTGCGAGATCGGCCGCACGTTCGTCATCGGCACCTCTCCCGCGGACTGGCAGATCGAGCTGTACGACCTCGTCTTCGCATCCCAGAGGGCCGGCCGCGAGGCCCTGGTGCCCGGCGCCGCCTACCGTGACGTGGACCGCGCGGCCCGCCAGGTTCTGGACTCCGCGGGGCACACGGAGGGCCTTCCGGAGTCGACCGGACACGGTGTGGGGCTCGAAATCGACGAGGAGCCGCAGTTGGCCCCCGAAGCCATGGGTAAACTGGACGCTTGCGTGCCGGTCACCGTCGAACCGGGGGTCCACCTTCCGGGCCGGGGCGGTGTCAGGATCGATGACACGCTCGTCGTGCGCCCTGAGGCGGACGGCGGACCCGAGCTACTCACCATCACGACCAAGGAACTGCTCGCGCTCTAGTCTCGCAAGCCGCACAAGCCTCGACCGTATCGAGTGCTTCGACCGCTTCGAGCCGTGCGCGTGTTACCTGGGTCGTCCACGTCAGTCCAGGAGATTCCGCAACCGTGGCTTCCACGAACGACCTCAAGAACGGCCTGGTGCTCAAGCTCGACGGGGGCCAGCTCTGGTCCGTCGTCGAGTTCCAGCACGTCAAGCCCGGCAAGGGCCCCGCCTTCGTGCGCACCAAGCTGAAGAACGTGCTTTCCGGCAAGGTCGTCGACAAGACGTTCAACGCCGGCGTCAAGGTCGAGACGGCCACTGTCGACAAGCGCGACATGCAGTTCTCGTACATGGACGGCGAGTACTTCGTCTTCATGGACATGCAGACCTACGACCAGCTCATGGTCGACCGCAAGGCCGTCGGCGACGCCGCCAACTTCCTGATCGAGGGCTTCACCGCCACCGTGGCGCAGCACGAGGGCGAGGTGCTCTTCGTCGAGCTGCCGGCCGCCGTCGAGCTCGTGGTCGCGGAGACCGAGCCGGGCGTGCAGGGCGACCGTTCCACCGGCGGCACCAAGCCCGCCACCCTGGAGACCGGTCACCAGATCAACGTCCCGCTCTTCATCACCACCGGTGAGAAGATCAAGGTCGACACCCGCACGAGCGACTACCTCGGCCGGGTGAACAGCTAACCGTGGCTGCCCGCAATACGGCCCGCAAGCGCGCCTTCCAGATCCTCTTCGAGGGTGACCAGCGAGACGTCGACGTCCAGACGGTCCTCGCGGACTGGATCAGGCACTCCAGGACCGACACCAGGCAGCCGCCCGTGAGCGAGTTCACGATGGTCCTGGTCGAGGGCTACGCGGACCACGCGCGCCGCATCGACGAGCTGATCTCGCAGTACGCCGTCGACTGGACGCTCGACAGGATGCCGGTCGTCGACCGCAACATCCTGCGTCTCGGCGCGTACGAACTGATCTGGGTGGACGAGACCCCGGACGCGGTCGTGCTCGACGAGGCGGTGCAGTTGGCCAAGGAGTTCTCCACGGACGACTCGCCCGCGTTCGTGAACGGGCTGCTGGGCCGGTTCAAGGAACTCAAGTCCTCCTTGCGCCGGGACGAGTCCTGAACGATCCGCTCCGCACGGTTCGATGTGATGTGCGGGCCGGTGGGGGCTGATCGCGCCCACGTGGCGGAGC
Organism: Streptomyces sp. NPDC102514; assembly: GCF_055584525.1. Classification (NCBI taxonomy): domain Bacteria; kingdom Bacillati; phylum Actinomycetota; class Actinomycetes; order Kitasatosporales; family Streptomycetaceae; genus Streptomyces; species Streptomyces sp. NPDC102514. The sequence goes on along the minus strand of NZ_JBVJLW010000007.1, from coordinate 90,818 downwards.
CGCCGAGTGTCATGGCCCCGCGCCCCTTGGTACGCCGGAGGGCCCGCAGCATCACGCTGCGGGCCCTCCGGCGTTTCCCTGTACGGCCGAAGCCTCCCAGGGCCGCAGAAAGCCGCCGGGGTGGCCGGAACCCACTGGTTCCGGCCACCCCGGCGGCACGTTTCTTCTCAGTGCTGGTGGCGGTCAGCCCTCGTCGTGGGAGACCGCGCGGCGCGCGTCCGCGTCCAGGACGCCCCAGCTGATCAGCTGCTCGGTGAGGACCGAGGGCGACTGGTCGTAGATGACGGCGAGCGTGCGCAGGTCGTCCTGGCGGATCGACAGCACCTTGCCGTTGTAGTCGCCGCGCTGGGACTGGATCGTCGCCGCGTAGCGCTGCAGGGGGCCCGCCTTCTCGGCCGGTACGTGGGCCAGTCGCTCCAGGTCGAGGACCAGCTTCGGCGGCGGCTCGGCGGCCCCGCCCGGCGTGGTGCCCGGCAGCAGCTCCTGCACGGGGACGCCGTAGAAGTCCGCCAGCTCGGCAAGACGCTGCACGGTCACGGCGCGGTCGCCGCGCTCGTACGAACCGACCACGACCGCCTTCCAGCGGCCCTGGGACTTCTCCTCGACGCCGTGGAGGGAAAGGCCCTGCTGGGTACGGATGGCGCGGAGCTTGGCCCCGAGCTGTTTGGCGTATTCGCTGGACATATAGCTCCCCGGACACTGTGTCGACGTGCGGCTCGGCCGCGCGGCTGGTGACTCACTGTGAGGTTACGCAGCGTGACTCTGGCTCGTCAAGCCGAATGGTCCGGACCGGTCTCCCCGGGGAAGCGGAGCACGGCCGGGACGAGGGGGGTGATCAGGGGCATTGCCGGGCTGGTACCGTTGATGGCGCAATTCCGACGTCCTTTAATGATCCGTCCCGAGAGGCGGAGAAGGAGGTCCGTTTCGTATGGACACCGAACAGCAGAAGCAGCAGTACGCGTCCGATGCGCGGCCCGTTCTCGAGGCCCCCGACATCGCACGGGTCCTGACCCGTATCGCCCACGAGATCGTCGAGCGCGCCAAGGGCGCCGAGGACGTGGTGCTCCTGGGCATTCCGACCCGGGGCGTGCACCTGGCGCAGCGGCTCGCCGTCAAGCTCCAGGAGATCACCGACCGCCGTATCCCGGTCGGCTCCCTCGACATCACCATGTACCGCGACGACCTGCGCATGCACCCGCCGCGAGCACTGGCCCGCACCGACATCCCCAGTGACGGCATCGACGGCAGACTCGTCGTCCTCGTCGACGACGTGCTCTTCTCCGGCCGCACCATCCGCGCCGCCCTCGACGCGCTGAACGACATCGGCCGCCCGCGTGCCGTGCAGCTCGCGGTCCTCGTCGACCGCGGCCACCGCGAACTCCCGATCCGCGCCGACTACGTCGGCAAGAACCTCCCCACGTCGTTGCGGGAGACGGTCAAGGTCCAGCTCGCCGAGGAGGACGGTCGGGACACCGTGCTGCTCGGTGTGAAGCAGACCTCCCAGGGCGGGCAGCCGTAGTTCTGCGGCGTACGGCCGTCGCCGTGCGCCGGGCCCACGCGCGCCCCTGCCCGTCCCGGTCGTGCCCACCGGCACCTCCGGACGCCCGCTTCCCGACCTGAACCGCCTTGTGCCTTCTGCCTTACGGAGCCTGAAAGATGCAGCGTCATCTCATCTCGGCCGCCGACCTCACCCGCGACGACGCCGTCCTGATCCTCGACACCGCCGAGGAGATGGCCCGGGTCGCCGACCGGCCGATCAAGAAGCTGCCGACCCTGCGCGGCCGCACCGTCGTCAACCTCTTCTTCGAGGACTCCACCCGCACCCGGATCTCCTTCGAGGCCGCCGAGAAGCGGCTGTCCGCGGACGTCATCAACTTCACCGCCAAGGGCTCCAGCGTCTCCAAGGGCGAGTCCCTGAAGGACACCGCCCAGACCCTGGAGGCGATGGGCGTCGACGCCGTCGTCATCCGGCACGGCGCCTCCGGAGCCCCGTACCGCCTCGCGACCTCCGGCTGGATCGACGCCGCCGTCATCAACGCGGGCGACGGCACCCACCAGCACCCCACCCAGGCCCTGCTCGACGCCTTCACCATGCGGCGCCGGCTCGTCGGCCGGGACGAGGGCCTCGGCCAGGACCTCTCCGGCAGGCGCATCACGCTCGTCGGCGACATCCTGCACAGCCGGGTCGCCCGCTCGAACGTCGACCTGCTGCACACCCTCGGCGCCGAGGTCACCCTCGTCGCCCCGCCCACCCTGGTGCCGGTCGGCGTCGAGTCCTGGCCCTGCGAGGTCTCGTACGACCTGGACCGGACGCTGTCCAAGTCCGACGCCGTGATGCTGCTGCGCGTGCAGCGCGAGCGGATGAACGCGGCGTTCTTCCCGACCGAGCGCGAGTACTCGCGGCGCTACGGCCTCGACGGCGACCGCATGGCGAAGATGCCCGAGCACGCCATCGTGATGCACCCCGGGCCGATGGTCCGCGGCATGGAGATCACCGCCGAGGTCGCCGACTCGGCGCGCTGCACCGCCATCGAGCAGGTCACCAACGGGGTCTCGATCCGGATGGCCGTCCTGTACCTGCTGCTCGGTGGCAACGAACCCGCCGCCACCCACACCCGTACCGAGGAGAAGTAAGTCACATGAGCAAGATTCTGATCCGTGGTGCGAAGGTGCTCGGCGGCGAGCCGCAGGACGTCCTCATCGACGGCGAGACCATCGCCGAGGTCGGTACGGGTCTCTCGGCGGAGGGCGCCGAGGTCGTCGAGGCCGGCGGCCGGGTGCTCCTGCCGGGGCTCGTCGACCTGCACACCCATCTGCGCGAGCCCGGCCGTGAGGACTCCGAGACGGTCCTGACCGGTACGCGCGCCGCCGCGAGCGGCGGCTACACCGCCGTGTTCGCCATGGCCAACACCTTCCCGGTCGCCGACACCGCCGGAGTCGTCGAGCAGGTCTACCGGCTCGGCCGCGAACACGGCTACTGCGACGTGCAGCCCATCGGGGCCGTCACCGTCGGCCTGGAGGGCAAGAAGCTCGCCGAACTGGGCGCCATGCACGAGTCCGCCGCCGGAGTCACCGTCTTCTCGGACGACGGCAAGTGCGTCGACGACGCCGTGATCATGCGCCGGGCCCTGGAGTACGTGAAGGCCTTCGGCGGTGTCGTCGCCCAGCACGCCCAGGAGCCCCGCCTCACCGAGGGCGCCCAGATGAACGAGGGCGTCGTCTCCGCGGAACTGGGACTCGGCGGCTGGCCCGCGGTCGCCGAGGAGTCGATCATCGCCCGGGACGTCCTGCTCGCCGAGCACGTCGGCTCCCGCGTGCACATCTGCCACCTGTCGACCGCCGGCTCCGTCGAGATCGTCCGCTGGGCCAAGTCCCGCGGCATCGACGTGACCGCCGAGGTCACCCCGCACCACCTCCTCCTCACGGATGAGCTGGTGCGCTCCTACAACCCGGTCTACAAGGTCAACCCGCCGCTGCGCACCGAGCGCGACGTGCTGGCCCTGCGCGAGGCGCTCGCCGACGGCACGATCGACATCGTCGCCACCGACCACGCCCCGCACCCGCACGAGGACAAGGACTGCGAGTGGGCCGCCGCCGCCATGGGCATGGTGGGCCTCGAAACCGCGCTGTCGGTCGTCCAGCAGACGATGGTCGAGACCGGGCTGCTCGACTGGGCCGGCGTCGCCGACCGCATGTCCCTCAAGCCCGCCGAGATCGGCCGGGCACAGGGCCACGGCCGTCCCGTCTCGGCAGGTGAGCCCGCCAACCTCACGCTGGTGGACACCGCATACCGTGGTGAGGTGGACCCCGCGGGCTTCGCATCGCGCAGCCGCAACACTCCGTACGAGGGTCGTGAGCTGCCGGGCCGTGTCACGCACACGTGGCTGCGGGGCAGGGCCACGCTCGTCGACGGGAAGCTCGCGTGACATCACTCACCCCCTTTGCAGCGCAGATCGCCACGGAACTCACCACGGGCCGCGCCGTCGGCCTCGCGGCGGAGCAGAAGTCCGCCGAGGTGACCGACTGGGCCGCCCGCATCGGCTGGCTCGTCGGCCTGGTCCTGTTCATCGCGCTCGTCTACTGGCTGATGCGCGAGGGCTGGAAATGGCGCGGCACCCTCCAGGGCGACCTGCCCGAGCTGCCCGTCGTGCCGAGTGAGCCCGGTGCGGCCAGACTGACCATGAGCGGTCGCTACCACGGCTCGACGACGGCCGGGCAGTGGCTCGACCGCATCGTGGCGCACGGCCTGGGCACCCGCAGCAGGGTCGAGCTGACGCTGACGGACGCGGGTCTCGACGTCGTACGCCCCGGGGCGGCCGACTTCTTCGTCCCCCGTGAGCGACTGAGCGAGGCCCGGCTCGACAAGGGCATCGCGGGCAAGGTCCTCTCCGAGGGCGGCCTGCTGGTCGTCACCTGGGAGCACGGCGACAAGCTGATCGACTCAGGATTCCGCTCCGACCACGCGGCGGAGCACAACGAATGGGTCGACACCCTGAACCACATGACCGACCAGAGCAGCGACATCGACCAGAGCAGCGACACGGAAGGCGCACGATGACCACCTCCGACCAGGGAACCGCCTCGCAGCGGCACAAGGCGGCTCCCGCCGTACTCGTTCTGGAGGACGGCCGGACCTTCCGCGGCCGTGCCTACGGGGCCGTGGGGGTGACCTTCGGCGAAGCGGTGTTCTCCACCGGCATGACCGGCTACCAGGAGACCCTCACCGACCCGTCGTACCACCGCCAGGTCGTCGTGATGACCTCCCCGCACGTCGGGAACACCGGCGTGAACGACGACGACCCCGAGTCCGAGCGGATCTGGGTCGCGGGCTACGTCGTACGCGACCCCGCGCGCGTGCCCTCCAACTGGCGCTCCCGGCGCTCGCTGGACGCGGAGCTCGCCGCGCAGGGCGTCGTGGGCATCAGCGGCATCGACACCCGCGCGCTCACCCGCCATCTGCGCGAGCGCGGCGCCATGCGCGTCGGCATCTTCTCCGGCAGCGCGCTGCCCGACGAGGGCACCATGCTCACCGAGGTGCGCCAGGCCCCCGAGATGAAGGGCGCCAGCCTCTACGAGGAGGTCGCCACCAAGGAGACGTACGTCGTCCCCGCCGTCGGTGAGAAGAAGTTCACCGTCGCCGCCGTGGACCTCGGCATCAAGGGCATGACCCCGCACCGCATGGCCGAGCGCGGCATCGAGGTGCACGTGCTGCCCGCCACCGCGACCGTCGAGGAGATCTACGCGGTCGCCCCCGACGGCGTGTTCTTCTCGAACGGCCCCGGCGACCCGGAGCAGGCCGAGCACCCCGTCGCCCTCATGCGCGCCGTGCTGGAGCGCAAGACGCCCCTGTTCGGCATCTGCTTCGGCAACCAGATCCTCGGCCGCGCCCTCGGCTTCGGCACCTACAAGCTGAAGTACGGCCACCGGGGCATCAACCAGCCCGTGCAGGACCGTACGACCGGCAAGGTCGAGGTCACCGCGCACAACCACGGCTTCGCCGTCGACGCGCCGCTCGACAGGGTCTCCGAGACCCCCTTCGGGCGGGCCGAGGTCAGCCACGTCTGTCTGAACGACCAGGTCGTCGAGGGGCTCCAGCTGCTCGACCAGCCCGCGTTCAGCGTCCAGTACCACCCCGAGGCGGCCGCGGGTCCCCACGACGCCGCCTACCTGTTCGACCGCTTCACGTCTTTGATGAACACAGCTTCGATGGAGGGCCAGCGTGCCTAAGCGCTCCGATATCCAGTCCGTCCTGGTCATCGGCTCCGGCCCGATCGTCATCGGCCAGGCCGCCGAGTTCGACTACTCCGGCACCCAGGCCTGCCGCGTCCTCAAGGCCGAGGGCCTGCGGGTGATCCTGGTCAACTCCAACCCCGCGACGATCATGACCGACCCGGAGATCGCCGACGCCACGTACGTCGAGCCGATCACCCCGGAGTTCGTCGAGAAGATCATCGCCAAGGAGCGCCCCGACACGCTCCTGCCGACACTCGGCGGCCAGACCGCACTCAACACCGCGATCTCCATGCACGAGCAGGGTGTGCTGGAGAAGTACGGCGTCGAACTGATCGGCGCCAACGTCGAGGCCATCAACAAGGGCGAGGACCGCGACCTCTTCAAGGGCGTCGTCGAGGCCGTCCGCGCGAAGATCGGCCACGGCGAGTCCGCCCGCTCGGTCATCTGCCACACCATGGACGACGTCCTGGGCGGTGTCGACACGCTCGGCGGCTACCCCGTCGTCGTGCGCCCCTCCTTCACCATGGGCGGCGCCGGCTCCGGCTTCGCGCACGACGAGGAGGAGCTGCGCCGCATCGCCGGCCAGGGCCTCATGCTCTCCCCGACCACCGAGGTGCTCCTGGAGGAGTCCATCCTCGGCTGGAAGGAGTACGAGCTGGAGCTGATGCGCGACAAGAACGACAACGTCGTGGTCGTCTGCTCCATCGAGAACTTCGACCCGATGGGCGTCCACACCGGCGACTCGATCACCGTCGCGCCCTCGATGACGCTGACCGACCGCGAGTACCAGCGGCTGCGCGACATCGGCATCGCGATCATCCGCGAGGTCGGCGTCGACACCGGCGGCTGCAACATCCAGTTCGCGGTCAACCCCGACGACGGCCGCATCATCGTCATCGAGATGAACCCCCGCGTCTCGCGCTCCTCGGCCCTCGCGTCGAAGGCCACCGGCTTCCCGATCGCCAAGATCGCCGCCAAGCTGGCCGTCGGCTACACGCTCGACGAGATCCCGAACGACATCACGGAGAAGACCCCGGCGTCCTTCGAGCCGACCCTCGACTACGTGGTCGTCAAGGCACCCCGGTTCGCCTTCGAGAAGTTCCCCTCCGCCGACTCCACGCTGACCACGACCATGAAGTCGGTCGGCGAGGCCATGGCGATCGGCCGCAACTTCACCGAGGCGCTCCAGAAGGCGCTGCGCTCGCTGGAGAAGAAGGGCAGCCAGTTCACGTTCGTCGGCGAGCCCGGCGACAAGGCCCTTCTTCTGGAAGAGGCGATCCGGCCGACCGACGGGCGCATCAACTCCGTCATGCAGGCCATCCGCGCGGGCGCCACGCCCGAGGAGGTCTTCGACGCGACCCGGATCGACCCCTGGTTCGTCGACCAGCTGTTCCTGATCAAGGAGATCGCGGACGAGCTGGCCGCCGCCGACAAGCTGGAGCCCGAGCTCCTCGCCGAGGCCAAGCGGCACGGCTTCTCCGACGTCCAGATCGGCGAGATCCGCGGGCTGCGCGAGGACGTGGTGCGCGAGGTGCGCCACGCGCTCGGCGTGCGCCCGGTCTACAAGACGGTCGACACCTGCGCCGCCGAGTTCGCCGCCAAGACGCCGTACTTCTACTCCTCGTACGACGAGGAGACCGAAGTCGCCCCGCGCGAGAAGCCCGCGGTGATCATCCTCGGCTCCGGTCCGAACCGCATCGGCCAGGGCATCGAGTTCGACTACTCCTGCGTCCACGCCTCCTTCGCGCTGAGCGACGCGGGCTACGAGACCGTGATGGTCAACTGCAACCCCGAGACCGTCTCCACGGACTACGACACCTCCGACCGGCTGTACTTCGAGCCGCTCACCCTGGAGGACGTACTGGAGATCGTCCACGCGGAGACGCTGGCCGGACCGGTCGCGGGAGTGATCGTCCAGCTCGGCGGCCAGACCCCGCTGGGCCTGTCGCAGGCGCTCAAGGACAATGGCGTCCCGGTCGTCGGCACCCCGCCCGAGGCCATCCACGCCGCCGAGGACCGCGGCGCCTTCGGCCAGGTGCTCGCGGAGGCCGGACTGCCCGCGCCGAAGCACGGCACCGCCACCACCTTCGCCGGCGCCAAGGCCATCGCGGACGAGATCGGCTACCCCGTCCTCGTCCGGCCGTCGTACGTCCTCGGCGGACGCGGCATGGAGATCGTGTACGACGAGACGCGGCTGGCCTCGTACATCGAGGAGTCCACCGAGATCAGCCCCTCCCGGCCGGTCCTGGTCGACCGCTTCCTGGACGACGCGATCGAGATCGACGTGGACGCCCTGTACGACGGCCACGAGCTGTACCTCGGCGGCGTCATGGAGCACATCGAGGAGGCCGGTATCCACTCCGGCGACTCGGCGTGCGCCCTGCCCCCGATCACGCTCGGCGGCTTCGACATCAAGCGGCTGCGCGCCTCGACCGAGGCCATCGCCAAGGGAGTCGGCGTCCGCGGACTGATCAACATCCAGTTCGCACTGGCCGGGGACATCCTGTACGTCCTCGAAGCCAACCCGCGTGCCTCGCGCACGGTCCCCTTCACCTCGAAGGCGACCGCGGTGCCGCTCGCCAAGGCCGCCGCCCGGATCTCGCTGGGCGCGACCGTCGCCGAATTGCGCGCCGAGGGGCTGCTGCCGTCCGTCGGCGACGGCGGCGAGCTGCCGCTGGACGCGCCGATCTCCGTCAAGGAGGCCGTCATGCCGTGGTCGCGCTTCCGCGACATCCACGGCCGCGGTGTCGACACCATCCTCGGCCCGGAGATGCGCTCCACCGGCGAGGTCATGGGCATCGACTCGATGTTCGGCACGGCGTACGCGAAGTCCCAGGCGGGCGCGTACGGGCCGCTGCCCACCAAGGGGCGCGCCTTCATCTCCGTCGCCAACCGCGACAAGCGCTCGATGATCTTCCCGGCCCGTGAACTCGTCGCCCACGGCTTCGAGCTGTTCGCCACGTCCGGCACGGCCGAGGTGCTCAAGCGCAACGGCATCAACGCCACGATCGTGCGCAAGCAGTCCGAGGGCGAGGGTCCGAACGGCGAGAAGACGATCGTCCAGCTCATCCACGAGGGCGGCGTCGACCTCATCGTCAACACGCCGTACGGCACCAGTGGCCGCCTCGACGGCTACGACATCCGTACGGCCGCCGTGGCCCGTTCCGTGCCCTGCCTGACGACCGTCCAGGCGCTCGCCGCGGCCGTCCAGGGCATCGACGCGCTCACCCGCGGAGACGTGGGTGTGCGGTCGCTGCAGGAGCATGCGGAGCACCTGACCGCTGCCCGCGACTGAGCGTCGTGCTTGCCGCGGGTGTCTAGTCTGCGGGTCCGTCGTGGCTGGTCGCGCAGTTCCCCGCGCCCCTTCGGGGGCTCTGGCCCACCTTGAGGGGGACACCGAGGAAGGTGTCCCCCTCATTCATGAGGTTCTTGATGAGGAAACCGACCATGTACAAGCTCTTCTTCCGGCTCGCTTTCCAGCGCATGGACCCCGAGCAGGCCCATCACCTCGCCTTCCGCTGGATCCGGCTGGCCGTCCGCGTCCCCGTCCTGCGGACCTTCGTCGCCGCCGTGCTCGCGCCCCGGTACAAGGAGCTGCGGACCGAGGCGTTCGGGCTCCGGATGCACGGCCCGTTCGGGCTCGCGGCCGGCTTCGACAAGAACGCGGTCGCGATCGACGGCCTGTCGATGCTCGGCTTCGACCACGTCGAGATCGGCACGGTCACGGGGGAGGCGCAGACCGGCAACCCCAGGAAGCGGCTGTTCCGCCTCGTGCCGGACCGCGCGCTGATCAACCGCATGGGATTCAACAACGAGGGCTCCGAGGCCGTGGCGGAGCGCCTGAGGGCCCGTACGCCCGTCTTCAGGACCGTCGTGGGCGTCAACATCGGCAAGACCAAGGTCGTCCCCGAGGATGAGGCCGCCGCCGACTACGTGAAGTCCGCCGAGCGGCTGGCCCCGTACGCCGACTACCTCGTGGTCAACGTCAGCTCCCCGAACACGCCCGGACTGCGCAACCTCCAGGCGACCGAGTCGCTGCGGCCCCTGCTCACCGCCGTGCGCGAGGCCGCGGACCGGACCGTCACCGCGCGCCGGGTGCCCCTGCTCGTGAAGATCGCGCCGGACCTCGCCGACGAGGACATGGACGCCGTCGCCGACCTCGCGGTCGAGCTGGGCCTGGACGGGATCATCGCCACGAACACCACCATCGCGCGCGAGGAGCTGGGGCTGGCGTCCGACGCCTCCCTCGTCGCGGAGACCGGCGGCCTGTCCGGCGCACCGCTCAAGGCACGCTCCCTGGAGGTGCTGCGCCGCCTCTACGCGCGCGTGGGGGACCGGATCACCCTCGTGGGCGTCGGTGGCGTCGAGAACGCCGAGGACGCCTGGCAGCGCATCCTGGCCGGCGCCACGCTGGTCCAGGGCTACAGCGCCTTCGTCTACGAGGGCCCCTTCTGGGGACGCGGCATCCACAAGGGCCTCGCCGCCCGCCTGCGTACGAGCCCGTACGCCACCCTCGCCGACGCGGTCGGCGCCGACGTGAGGAACACGAGGAGCACGGTATGAGCCTGCTGAACGGTGAGGGTCCGGAGTCCTTCGGCGCCCGTCTGCGCCGCGCCATGGACGAGCGGGGCCCCCTGTGCGTCGGGATCGACCCGCACGCCTCCCTGCTCGCCGACTGGGGCCTGAACGACGACATCGGGGGCCTGGAGCGCTTCAGCCGCACCGTCGTCGAGGCGCTGGCCGACCGGGTCGCCGTACTGAAGCCGCAGAGCGCGTTCTTCGAGCGTTTCGGGTCGCGCGGTGTCGCCGTCCTGGAGAAGTCGGTCGAGGAGGCGCGCGCGGCCGGGGCGCTGGTCGTCATGGACGCCAAGCGCGGTGACATCGGCTCGACCATGGCGGCGTACGCCTCCGCCTTCCTGGAGAAGGGCTCACCGCTGTTCTCCGACGCGCTGACGGTCTCGCCGTACCTCGGCTACGGATCGCTGAAGCCGGCGGTCGAACTCGCCAGGGAGAGCGGCTCGGGGCTGTTCGTGCTCGCGCTGACCTCCAACCCGGAGGGCGCCGAGGTGCAGCACGCGGTGCGCCCGGAGGACACGGCCCTGCGGAACGTGGGCGCGACCATGCTGGCGCACCTCGCCGAGGAGAACGCGGGACAGACCCCGATGGGCTCCTTCGGGGCGGTCGTCGGCGCCACGCTCGGTGATCTCTCCTCGTACGACCTCGCCATCAACGGCCCGCTCCTCGCTCCCGGCATCGGCGCCCAGGGCGCGACCCCGGCCGACCTTCCCCGGGTCTTCGGAGCGGCGGTGCGCCAGGTGGTGCCGAACGTCAGCCGGGGTGTTCTGCGTCACGGACCCGACCTCGGCGCGCTACGCGCGTCGTCGGACCTCTTCGCGGAGGAGATCAGGGCGGCGGTGGAGGCGGCCTGAGGACTTCGGCGCGCGTCTTCCGGACGTCCCGCGTCTGAATACATGCTCAAATCCGGGGAGTTTTGTCGTAAATGTCGGACTCGACAGAGGCTGACCAGGACTTTTCCTCTGTTCTCGCTGACTCCGGCGGACTTGCCCGCTAGTCTCCGACCAGAGTCAACGGGCAGAAGTGTTGTCCGTTGCTCGCCAGGTGTGGGGCGACCAGCTTCCTCACCGGTCCGTATCCGACAGTTCGACATCCGAGGTGACGTAGGCGTGGCTCTTCCGCCCCTTACCCCTGAACAGCGCGCAGCCGCGCTCGAAAAGGCCGCCGCGGCTCGCCGGGAGCGGGCCGAGGTCAAGAATCGACTCAAGCACTCCGGCGCCTCGCTCCACGAGGTCATCAAGCAGGGTCAGGAGAACGACGTCATCGGAAAGATGAAGGTCTCCGCTCTCCTGGAGTCCCTGCCGGGCGTGGGCAAGGTCCGCGCCAAGCAGATCATGGAACGGCTCGGGATCTCCGAGAGCCGCCGTGTGCGAGGTCTTGGCTCCAATCAGATCGCCTCCTTGGAGCGCGAGTTCGGCGGCGGTGCGGCCTGACGTTCTCAGGCACCCCTGGGAACCTGGATAATCACCGCATGGCTGCAACACCCCGGGGGACGACCCCCGTATCCCCGGACGTAGGTCCGCGGCTGACCGTGCTCTCCGGCCCCTCAGGGGTCGGCAAGAGCACGGTCGTCGCTCATATGCGCAAAGAACATCCCGAGGTCTGGCTCTCGGTGTCGGCGACGACCCGCAGGCCGCGCCCCGGCGAGAAGCACGGTGTCCACTACTTCTTCGTCAGTGACGAGGAGATGGACAAGCTGATCGCCAACGGCGAGCTTCTCGAATGGGCGGAGTTCGCGGGCAACCGCTACGGGACGCCGCGCGATGCCGTGCTGGCACGGCTGGAGTCGGGCGAGTCGGTCCTTCTGGAGATCGATCTCCAGGGTGCCCGGCAGGTCCGCGAGTCCATGTCCGACGCCCTGCTGGTGTTCCTGGCCCCTCCTTCCTGGGAGGAGCTGGTGCGCCGGCTCACCGGGCGGGGCACCGAGCCGCCCGAGGTGATCGAGCGTCGGCTGGGCGCCGCCAAGATCGAGCTGGCGGCCGAGCCGGAGTTTGACACCACCCTGGTCAACACCTCCGTCGAGGACGTGGCTCGCGAGCTGCTAGCCTTGATGGAAGTTGTTTGATCTTTCAGGATCACCTTTAAGGTCGATTTCCACCTTTCGGAAGGCAGAGCGTGTCCTCTTCCATCACCGCGCCCGAGGGCATCATCAACCCTCCGATCGACGAGCTTCTTGAGGCAACCGACTCGAAGTACAGCCTGGTGATCTACGCGGCCAAGCGTGCCCGCCAGATCAACGCGTACTACTCGCAGCTCGGCGAGGGCCTCCTTGAGTACGTCGGTCCCCTTGTGGACACCCACGTCCACGAGAAGCCGCTGTCGATCGCCCTCCGGGAGATCAACGCGGGTCTGCTGACGTCGGAAGCCATCGAGGGCCCGGCTCAGTAGTATTTTCTGCTTGCAGTTCGTTTATCCACAGGCCCGGCAGCGCCCCTGCCGGGCCTGTGGTGTGTGATGGGGGCGTACGTACGTTTTCCGAGGTCCGGGGAGAGACGTGGACAAGCCGAAGGTCGTGCTGGGGGTCAGCGGTGGCATCGCCGCCTACAAGGCGTGCGAGCTGCTGCGCCGACTGACCGAGTCGGGACACGACGTGCGCGTCGTGCCGACCGAGTCCGCGCTGCACTTCGTCGGCGCCGCGACCTGGTCCGCCCTGTCCGGACACCCCGTCTCGACCGAGGTCTGGTCCGACGTGCACGAGGTCCCGCACGTGCGGATCGGCCAGGGGGCCGACCTCGTGGTCGTCGCCCCCGCCACCGCGGACCTGCTGGCGAAGGCCGCCCACGGCCTGGCCGACGACCTCCTCACGAACACCCTGCTCACCGCCCGCTGTCCGGTCGTCTTCGCGCCCGCCATGCACACCGAGATGTGGGAACACCCGGCCACCCAGGAGAACGTCGCGACCCTGCGCCGCCGGGGCGCCGTCGTCATCGAACCCGCCGTGGGCCGGCTGACCGGCGTCGACACCGGCAAGGGACGGCTGCCCGACCCCACCGAGATCTTCGAGGTCTGCCGCCGCGTGCTCGCGCGGGGAGCGGCCGAACCGGATCTCGCCGGCCGGCACGTCCTCGTCAGCGCGGGCGGCACGCGCGAACCGCTCGACCCGGTCCGCTTCCTCGGCAACCGGTCCTCCGGAAAGCAGGGGTACGCCCTCGCGCGCACCGCCGCCGCCCGGGGCGCCCGCGTCACCCTGATCGCCGCGAACACCGCGATGCCGGACCCGGCGGGCGTCGACGTCATCCAGGTCGGGACGGCCGTGCAGCTCCGCGAGGCCGTACTCAAGGCCGCCCCGGACGCCGACACCGTGGTCATGGCGGCGGCGGTGGCGGACTTCCGGCCCGCTGCATACGCGTCGGGAAAAATCAAGAAGAAGGACGGCCAGGAACCGGAACCGATCGTTCTCGTTCGAAATCCGGACATCCTCGCGGAGATCTCCGCGGACCGCGCCCGCCCCGGTCAGGTCGTCGTCGGTTTCGCCGCCGAGACGGACGACGTGCTGGCCAACGGCCGGGCGAAGCTCCTGCGCAAGGGCTGCGACCTCCTCGTCGTCAACGAGGTGGGCGAGCGCAAGACCTTCGGCTCCGAGGAGAACGAGGCGGTCGTGCTGGGCGACGACGGAAGCGAGACCCCTGTGCCCCACGGGCCCAAGGAAGCACTGGCCGAGACTGTGTGGGACCTCGTGGCGCGCCGACTCGTGTGAACGCCCCAACAACTTCAGGACACCCCACCCGTCGCACGCGGACACCACTTTTCACCGGCGCACAAGGGTGTGGGAACCTGGCGGAGACGGTAATTCGTGTCGCAGAATGCCCGTGCCGCAGGTCACAGCGCTTCCGAGAGGCGAGACAGTAGCCCCGCGACGGAGCGCGACCGATAAACTGTTCTCGGACGACGCCGGGCGCAGCTCCCGGCCGTCCGCCAATGATCAGCCAGCAGCCGCTGCAACCACAGGGAGCGTTGTGTCCCGTCGCCTGTTCACCTCGGAGTCCGTGACCGAGGGTCACCCCGACAAGATCGCTGACCAGATCAGCGACACCATCCTCGATGCGCTTCTGCGTGAGGACCCGTCCTCCCGGGTCGCCGTCGAGACGCTCATCACGACCGGCCTCGTACACGTGGCCGGCGAGGTCACGACCAAGGCCTACGCGCCGATCGCGCAGCTCGTGCGCGACAAGATCCTCGAAATCGGCTACGACTCCTCGAAGAAGGGCTTCGACGGCGCGTCCTGTGGCGTGTCCGTGTCGATCGGCTCTCAGTCCCCGGACATCGCGCAGGGCGTCGACACCGCGTACGAGAAGCGGGTCGAGGGCGATGAGGACGAGCTGGACAAGCAGGGCGCCGGCGACCAGGGCCTGATGTTCGGCTACGCGACGGACGAGACCCCGGAGCTGATGCCGCTCCCGATCCACCTCGCGCACCGCCTCGCGCGCCGCCTCTCCGAGGTCCGCAAGAACGGCACGATCCCGTACCTGCGCCCCGACGGCAAGACCCAGGTCACCATCGAGTACGACGGCGACAAGGCGGTCCGGCTGGACACCGTCGTCGTCTCCTCGCAGCACGCGTCGGACATCGACCTGGACTCGCTGCTCGCGCCCGACATCCGCGAGTTCGTGGTGGAGCCCGAGCTGAAGGCGCTCCTGGACGACGGCATCAAGCTGGAGACCGAGGGCTACCGCCTCCTGGTCAACCCGACCGGCCGCTTCGAGATCGGCGGCCCGATGGGCGACGCCGGTCTGACCGGCCGCAAGATCATCATCGACACCTACGGCGGTATGGCCCGCCACGGTGGCGGCGCGTTCTCCGGCAAGGACCCGTCCAAGGTCGACCGCTCCGCCGCGTACGCCATGCGGTGGGTCGCCAAGAACGTCGTCGCGGCGGGCCTCGCCTCCCGCTGCGAGGTCCAGGTCGCCTACGCGATCGGCAAGGCCGAGCCCGTCGGCCTCTTCGTCGAGACCTTCGGCACCGCCAAGGTCGACGCGGAGAAGATCGAGACGGCCATCTCCGAGGTCTTCGACCTGCGCCCGGCCGCGATCATCCGCGACCTCGACCTGCTGCGGCCGATCTACTCCAAGACCGCCGCGTACGGCCACTTCGGGCGCGCGCTGCCGGAGTTCACCTGGGAGAAGACGGACCGCGTGGACGCCCTGCGCAAGGCGGCAGGCCTCTGACCTCCCGCCTCCGCGCTCACGCGCACACGGCGGAGGCCCAACTCCTCCGCCGCACGGCTTGCACCGAGACCCGGCCTTCCCGCCTGAGGGGGGCCGGGTCTCGGCGTTTCAGGGCTCCGGCTCGGCCGGTGGTTCCTCAGGGACGGGCGGGGTGTCACCGGCCTCCTCGTCGTCCTCGGGCGGTTGCGCCGGGCCGAAGCGACGCCTGAGTTCGTCGACGACATCCGACTTGTCATGTGCGCGGGCCAGATTCATGAGCCGTTCGGCGAAGAGGTCCAGATCCGGATCGGCAGGCGCGAAGCCGAACCACGTCAGGAACGAGTCGAGCGAATCGAAGGAGCCGGAGGTCGCGTCCGGCGCCGCTCCGTTGCTCGACGCAGGGGTGCCCGAGCCGGGCGTCCACTGCCATCCGGGCGGCGCGTTCCGGTCGCCGTCGGCCTCGGCGTACGGTGCGACGGGCGGAGACACCAGATGCTCGAAGACCGGCGCCACGTTCTCGTTGTTCGCCGCGGCCGACAGCTGGGCGAGCAGCCCGATGCGGTCGACGGCTCCCTCGACCTGCTGGTCGTTCCGGGAGAGCCACCACACCACGGCCGTACCCGGGTCCTTGAGCACGTCGTCGCCCAGATAGGCCCGCTTGCTCCGCTCGTAGTTGCGTTCGTGCTCCCAGACGTCCTCGTCCTTGCGGACATTGGAGAGCTTGACGAGCCGTTCCCGGTCGAGTTCGGGGAGGCTGAGCGAGACGTCCTGGGCCATCGCCGTGATGCGACCACTGGCGTCCGGGCGCATGATGCCCAGCACGCCGTCGAGCTGGTGCTGTACGAAGGCGCTCCGGTCGGGCGGCTGCTGGGCGGTCAGCACGCGTGCGCGCTGGAGCACCGCTTCGACGGCCAGGCCCGCGGGGTTGATGTACGGGGCGTCGTCCGCCGCGTCCAGTACCAGCCATCGCACGGTGGCGGAGAAGGAGAAGTCGTAGTCCGCGACGGAACTCGGCAGGGCGACATGCGTGATGCGCTGCTCCTGGCGCTGCGGCTCCGGGAACTGGAGGTCGGGGTCCGGCCCGAACTCGCGTGGGAAGGCCTCCCGCTTCGGAGTGAGCATTCTGTGCGTCACCAGCGCGATGACCAGCAGAAGCGCGGCAGCCGTGGGCCAGGCCCACAACGGCCAGTCGGTGCACAGTCCGAGGATGACGAGGACCAGCCCCAGAATGACGGTGACGAAGAGTGTCATCGCCTTGCGACCAGAACTCATGACGGCTCCCGGCGGCTCATGATGTCTCCCGATGACTCACGATGTCCCCCGATCTCGATGCCGGACGGTGTACTCGTAGGGGTGTGGGTAGGGCTCGATGCCCTGAGCGGCATTGATCTTCCGCAGCAGGCAGCCGACGACGTCCTCGCGCACCTCGGCCTGGCGTGGGTCGGCGCGCTGCCAGTCGAGAGCGACGCGGTAGAGCTGACCGGACACGCGGCTGTCGGCCGTGCAGGCCGCGACGAGAACTTTCAGTACGCACTCGCTGCGCCGGTGATCGGCGCACGCGTCGAGCCACCGGCGGACAGCCGGGGACCAGGAATCGACGGGCCGCCGCAGCGCCGCGCTCCAGCAGACGGTGAGCGACTCCCGCACCGTGCGGGATTCGACGAGTCGTACGGGGTCGGCGAGGGCCAGGAACAGATCGATGTCCGCTGCCCACTGTTTCTGAGTGATCCCCGCACCCAGACGGTCCAGCATGCGGCGGTGGAGCCGGTCGTCGCTCCGCGCCAGCCGTGTCAGCGCCTCCCGGGCGCGCACCCCGGTCGGACCCTGGGTTCTGCGGGCCAGATGGTGAAGCCTGACGAGCGCCTGATCGGGGTGCGAGCGGGCCATGGCCTCGGAGCACACGACGATCAGCACCTCGCGCAGACCCGCGCTCGTCTCCGCGCTCTTCGACCATTCGTAGATCTGCTGCCGGAACGAGCGCCCGTGGCGGTCGTCCTCCAGTCCGAGAGCCAGTACTTGTGCCGCGTCGGCCACGAGATGAGCCCGGGCGCCGCGCTGCGTCCACTGCTGTGCGAGCCAGCCCAGATCCTCCGGGCGTCCGGTACGCAGACTCTGTTCGGCGAACCTCTCCACAGCCTGCGACCGGTCGGGCTGGGTGAGGGCGGGTTCGGCCAGACAGGTCCTGAACCAGTCGCGCAACTGCCGGCGGATGTCCGGCAGGAAGGTCCAGAAGTGCTCCCGTACAGCGCTGTCGTAGCCGGTGCGCCGGAACCACACTCGGCCGTCAGGACGGGTCTCGGCGCCGATCCCCTCGAACTCCGCGTGGAGATCGGCGCGGTCGAGCCGGGGAGCGGGGTCCGGTGGATGGCTGAGGACGTCCAGCAGGGTGTTCGTGGCCTGGAGCACGGCCCCCGGAGTGGTGCCGTGGAACATCGCGAGGGACAGCATGAGCGCCCTTCGCCGGCCACCGTGCTCCGTGGAGGTGTCCGCGGCGACCCGCGCGCTCTGGTCCTGCTGACGGGACAGGGACGCCGAGAGCCAGACGGGGAAGCCGCGTTCGGCGCCCGCGGTGTTCCGGCCGTGCTTGATGCGGTCCGCCAGCTCCGCCACGCCCCGCATGGGCGCGTGGGCCAGGTAACCGGCGAGGCTCCGACCACTCAGCTCCTCCGCCGACGGCGCGATGTCCTCGCACCGCAGATGACGGGCCAGCACCCGCTTCGCGGACGGGCGGCCGATCTCCACGGTGAACCGGCGCAGGTCGCTCCGGAGGAGGTAGCCGAGGTGGTGCGGCAGTACCACCGCGAGATGGGCGTCGTGACCGAGGAGGCTGCTGCGGAAGTCGGACAGGACCTGCTGAACGGCCACGTAACGCGACTCGTCGGCCTCGGAGAGGTCCAGGAGAAGCCGGTCGCCGTCGTTGATGTCCTGGGCGTCGAGAGGCGAGACGGTGCGGTCGTCGGCCGTGTCGGGCAGTTCATGGAGGCTGCCCCGGCTCCCGGACAACTCGTGGAGCAGCATGAGGGCCGCCGTGCGCCGGCCGCTTCCCGGGAGGCCGTCGACGAGCACCGTGTGGGAGCGGCCCAGTTCCTCGCGGGCCCGCTGCAGGCGCGGAGGCGGGACGAACCGCTGATCGAGGTGATTGCGGTCGCTCTTCGCGATGGCGAGGCGCAGCCTGCCCGCCCGCTCCTGCAGCCGTGACGCGGCAGCCTGCAGATGGACGGACAGGTTGAACTGGGTCCCCGTACCGCTGTGTACCGAGCCGTGCGCCTCGTTGACGTACGAGCCGATCGTCTCGCTCACTGCTGGTCGCCCCCGCGCGGAGCCCTGGGCCCGAACCGTTGACGGATGCCGCCGCGGTTGTCCCCGGCGACGTGGTTCGTCCCGTCGCCTTCGATGCGTGGGCCTTCGTAGACATCGCCCCGGCCTGTGTGCAACGGACCGTGCGTGTCGTTCACGAAGGTGCCGACGGAGCCGCCGACCTGGCCGATTCCACCCCTCTGATGATCGTTGCGGACCGTCGGATCCGGCTGCGGCTCGGGCTCCTCGGCGGCGGTGGCGGTGGGGCCGGTGTGACGGTCCAGCGCCGCCAGTCCGGGCACCTGTCGTACGAGACGGTCGCCGAGCCCCGTCAGATCCACGTCCAGGGTGTGCAGGTCGAGGCGTGAGTACTGGCACTCGGCGAGCTCGGCCATCGAAGCGGGCAGGCGGTGCGGATCGAGCTGCTCCACCTGGCGGCCGATGAGCAGGGGGATCACCAGGGCTCCGGAGGACAGCGCCTCCTCGATCTCACGTCGCACCCAGTCCTTCGGATCGTCCAGCGCCCTCTTCGCAGGCTCATGCTGCTGGGGCGCGTCGAGCCAGTGCTCGTCGATGACCGCGAGGAGGACGCGGCTGCGCCGGGCCGCCCGGTCCAGGGTCTCGGTGTAGTTGTCGCCCGGGTCGATGGACTTCCGGGCGAGGAACACACTGTCCGGGCCGAACCGGGCGGACAGCTTCTCGTCGCACATGTATGCCACGGGCTTGCCGCTCTTGGTCCGGTAGTTGATGAAGATCTCGTGCATGCGTCCCCCTAGGAAGCGGTGTGGAAGGCCAGTGAGGAGGTCAGTTCCGGTGTGAGCGCACGCACCGAGGGATGGCGGGCGTGCCGCCCGAGCGTGTGCGAGAGGCGGCGCAGGTCCGCGCAGACGGTGGCGGAGCGGATGAGCCGCACCGAGGGCAGGATGTCGGCCGCGACCTCGCAGGCCTGGTCGACATCGCCCGCCGCGGCGTGGGCGAGCGCCCGCCGGACCCCGTACCTGGCCCGGGTTCGCAGGGCGTGCTCCGGAATCCGCCGGATCTCGGCGCCGAGCGATTCGGCGGCCTGCCGCGGGCGGCCGAGGTCGTACAGGCACCAGCCCGTGAACATCGAGACGACATCGGGTACGTGGGAGGCGCCGAGCACGGGCCGGCCGGGATCCGCCGCGTCCCGTTCGAGCAGCTCACGGGCCCGGTCCAGACTGCGCATACAGGCGTCGTAGTCGCCTTCGACGGCCTTGCTCTGCGCCAGATGCTGGGCCGCGAGACCGCGGACACGGGGCGGTGCGGTGCTCTCCAGGGCGCGGGTGGCGAGCTGGACGGCCTGGGCGACGTCTCCCCGGTACAGGCTGATCAACGAGCCCCGGACATGTGCGTACATGGCCAGACCGGTGTCCTGGCCCGCGTTCGCCAGCTGCACCGCCCGCTCGGTCCACCACAGCGCCGCCGCGTCGTCGCCGCCCTCCTGCGCCATCCACCCCGCGTACTCGGCGTACCGCGAGGCGAGGACCAGGAGGGACCGTCGTGTACGGGGGCCGGAGCGCAGCGCCAGCTGCTCCAGGCTGTGGGTCTGCGCGATGAGCGGTGGCAGCACGCCGGCCGGTCCCGAGGCCTGGCCGAGGCGCCGGAACTGGTCGAACATCAGGCGGGAGGCGTCCACGACCGTCTCGGCCCCCTCCTCGACCGAGGGCTGCGACAGTGGATCACCCGCTCCCATGGTGAGTACGGACGCGGCTCCGGCGACCATGACACCGCGCCGGGTCACCGGCCGGAACGAGCTCGAACCGTCCTTGCCCAGTTGCATCAACCACACCTCATCGTCGTGATCGGGACGGATCAGTGGCGGCCGAGAGCGCACGACGGGGACGAGCTCCGCCAGCGCGCCGTCGGCCCTGAGGTGGGTGTCGCACAGTCGCGCCAGCTCCGGTGTCGGGCGCTTGAGCCCTCGTTCCACCTTGCTGAGCTGGCTCTTGCTGTAGTGCACGCGTTGTCCGAGCTGTTCCAGTGACCACCGGGCGGCCATGCGCCGCCTGCGGAGTTCCTGCCCGAAGTCGTGCGACTGCTCCGACACTTCGACCTCCGTCACTCACCGGCCGACAGCCGTTGAGTGCCGCGCATCAGCGTGCGACCGGACGGCTGGGCCGAACAAGGCGAATAGGGGGTTTCCCGTTTCCTCCTCCGGAGGGAAGCCGATCTCGGGTGGTGTGTCGAGGGAGGCGTGTCGGGCAGTGCTTCGGGGTGTTCGTGGTGTGTGGGTGGGGTGGTGGCGGGCGGGTGGGGGTGTCAGTGCGGTCTGGTAGGAATGCTGCTGTGAGCAGCGACGACGGGCAGACGGGTGGCGGGGCCGACGGGGCGCCGCCCGAGCAGCTTGCGTTGATCCGGGATGCCGTGCGCAAGGCGCCGCGGGCCAAGCCGCGGACCTGGCGCGGGGCCGCGGTCGCCGGGCAGCTGCCCGTCGCGCGGGTGCTCGTCGACAAGGGCGTGCTGCATCTCGACCGGTACTTCGACTACGCCGTGCCCGAGGAGCTGGACGCCGACGCCCAGCCCGGGGTGCGGGTGCGGGTGCGGTTCGGGGCCGGGCGGCACCGGGTGCGGGAGGGGCGGCGCGAGGGCGGCGGGCTGATCGACGGGTTCCTCGTCGAGCGGCTGGCCGAGTCCGACTACTCGGGGCCCCTGGCGGCCCTCGCCCAAGTGGTGTCGCCGGAGATCGTGTTGAGCGAGGAGTTGCTCGGCCTCGCGCGCGCCGTCGCCGACCGGTACGCGGGAAGCCTGGCCGACGTACTGCAACTGGCCGTCCCGCCGCGCAACGCCCGCGCCGAGGGGAAGCCGTCCCCCGAGCCGCTGCCCGTGCCCGAGGCGCCTGCGGTGGGGTCCTGGGCCAGGTATCCGCGCGGGCCCGCCTTCATCGAGTCGCTCGCGGGCGGGGGGGCACCCCGGGCCGTGTGGAACGCGCTGCCGGGGCCCGGCTGGGCCGAGGAGCTGGCGCGGGCCGTCGCGGCGACGCTCGCCTCCGGGCGCGGCGCACTCGTCGTCGTGCCCGACGGGCGGGCCGTCAGCCGGGTGGACGCGGCCCTCACCTCGGTGCTGGGGGAGGGGCGGCACGCCGTGCTGACCGCCGAGGCCGGCCCCGAGAAGCGGTACCGGCAGTGGCTGGCCGTGCGGCGTGGGTCCGTACGGGCCGTGGTGGGGACCAGGGCCGCGATGTTCGCGCCCGTGCGTGATCTGGGGCTCGTGGTCGTCTGGGACGACGGGGACGGCAGCCACAGCGAACCGCACGCCCCGCAGCCGCATGCCCGCGAGGTCCTGCTGCTGCGGGCCGCCCATGACAAGTGCGCCTTTCTGCTGGGGAGTTGGAGCTGCACCGTCGAGGCCGCGCAGCTCGTCGAGAGCGGCTGGGCGGCTCCGCTCGTCGCCGAGCGGGAGCAGGTGCGCGCGGCGGCTCCGCTCGTACGGACCGTCGGCGACCAGGACCTCGCGCGCGACGAGGCGGCGCGGGCCGCGCGGCTGCCCACCCTCGCCTGGCAGGCCGTGCGGGAAGGGCTGAAGACGGGGCCCGTACTGGTACAGGTTCCGCGCCGGGGCTACGTACCCCGCATGGCCTGTGCGCAGTGCAGGGCGCCTGCACGGTGCCGGCACTGTGCCGGGCCGCTGGAGGGGCAGGACGCCGGGGGGCTGCAGTGCGGGTGGTGCGGCCGGGAGGAGAACAGTTGGCACTGCCCCGAGTGCGGGGGGTTCCGGCTGCGGGCGCAGGTCGTGGGGGCGCGGCGGACCGCCGAGGAACTGGGGCGCGCGTTCCCGGCCGTCCCCGTGCGGACCTCCGGACGCGAACAGGTGCTGGACACCGTGCCGGGGACGCCCGCGCTCGTCGTCAGCACGCCGGGCGCGGAGCCCGTGGCCGAGGGCGGCTACGCGGCGGCGCTGCTGCTCGACGGCTGGGCGATGCTCGGACGCCCTGACCTGCGGGCCGGCGAGGAGGCGCTGCGGCGGTGGATCGACGCGGCGGCGCTGGTACGGGGGCAGCCGGACGGCGGGACCGTGGTGGTCGTGGCCGAGCCGACGCTGCGGCCCGTGCAGGCGCTGGTGCGCTGGGACCCGGTCGGGCACGCCGTGCGTGAACTGGCCGAGCGGGCCGAGCTGGGGTTCCCGCCGGTGTCGCGGATGGCGTCCGTGTCCGGGACCGCGGAGGCGCTCGCCGGATTCCTCGCCACGGTCGAACTGCCCGGCGAGGCCGAACTGCTGGGACCCGTGCCGGTGGCTCCGGCGGACCCGGGGCGGCCGAGGCGGGCGGGGGCGCCGCCGCCCGGCGAGCTGTGGGAGCGGGCGCTGATCCGGGTGCCGCCGGGGAAGGGGGCGGCGCTGGCGTCCGCGCTGAAGCATGCGCAGGCCGCGCGGATGGCTCGCGGGGGGAGCGCCCGTGGAGGGAGCGGTGGGAGCGGTGGGAACGGAGGCAGTGGGGGTGGCCGGGGTGGCGGCGGGAGCGAAGCGGTGCGGATCCGGATCGATCCGCCCGACATCGGGTGACCTGCGCGGACCAGGGGAGACGGGGGAGATGGCGGAGAGGGGGAGACGGGGGAGATACGCGTCTGCCCCCGAAGTTCTCGGGGGCAGACAGGGGACCGCTTCGAGGGCGGTCCGGTGAGGGCGTCAGCCGTTGCGCGGGCCGGGGAACGCGTTCGGCCTGGCCTCCTCGCGGAGGGTGGGGCTGCCCGCCGTCGGCTGGGTCGGCAGCGGCATGGGCATCGGCATCGGCATGGAACGGGCGGCCGGGACCGTGGGGATGCCGGTGTTGACGCCGACCGCGCGGGTTCCCGACGGCTCGGTCGCGCGCTCGGCCTCCGCGGCGGCCTGGGCGGTCGCCCGGCGGGCGCCGTAACGGCGGTGCACCGCCTGTTTGGTGACGCCGAGAGCCGAGCCCACCGCGTCCCACGAGAAACCCAGTGAGCGGTCGAAGTCCACGGCGGCCGTGACCAGGGTCTCGACGCTGTCCCGCAGCTCCTGGGCGAGGCGGACGGTCGGAGCGGGAGCGCGTCCGTAGACGACGAAGCCCGTGGAGGGGCCGGAGCGGCGCGGGCGGTAGACGTTGCCCAGCTGGGCTGTCAGCGTGCGCAGTGCGTCCACCTGCCGGCGGACCCGCTCGATGTCCCGCACCAGCAAGTGCAGGCTGGCCCGAGCCTGGGCGTCGTGGGTTGCGTGGTCGGCCATGAACAAGCCTCTCGAACCGGCGTTGAAAAGGACCGGGCCGCGAGTGCGGCCCGTTTTGGTCAACTCTTTCTTGACCAACGCGTTTCGGGGTGAGTGGTCACGCACCAGGGGCGTGGAGGCATATGCGTACGCCCCCGGCGGTCGGTTCGGGGGTACTTCGGGTGAGAGTTCCGGCTGCGGGTCCGGTGGGAGCCGGTCGCGCAGTTCCCCGCGCCCCTGGGAGCCGGGCCGCGCCCCATAGACTGGTGCGCTGCCCGTTGTGAATTCGACCGAGAGGCCGACTGCCACCCATGAAGCTCGTCTTCGCCGGTACCCCCGAGGTCGCCGTTCCCGCTCTGGACGCCCTGATCGCCTCCGGGCGGCACGAGGTGGCCGCCGTCGTCACGCGGCCCGACGCGCCCGCCGGACGGGGGCGCAGGCTCGTCGCGAGCCCCGTCGCCCAGCGCGCCGAGGAGGCCGGGATCGAGGTGCTCAAGCCCGTCCGGCCGCGGGACGAGGACTTCCTCGCGCGGCTGAGGGAGATCGCCCCGGACTGCTGCCCCGTCGTGGCGTACGGCGCGCTGCTGCCGCGGGTTGCGCTCGACATCCCCGCCCACGGGTGGGTCAACCTGCACTTCTCGCTGCTGCCCGCCTGGCGCGGGGCGGCGCCCGTGCAACACGCCGTCATGGCCGGCGACGAGATCACCGGGGCGTCCACCTTCCTCATCGAGGAGGGGCTCGACTCCGGGCCGGTGTACGGGACCGTCACCGAGGAGGTGCGGGCCACCGACACCAGCGGGGATCTGCTGACGCGGCTCGCCTTCGCCGGGTCCGGGCTGCTCGCGGCGACGATGGACGGGATCGAGGACGGCACGCTCAAGGCCGTGCCGCAGCCGGCCGACGGGATCACCCTGGCTCCGAAGATCAGCGTCGAGGACGCGCATGTCGACTGGGCCGCGCCGGCGCTCCGGGTCGACCGGGTCGTACGGGGGTGCACGCCGTCGCCCGGGTCGTGGACCGTGTTCCGCGGGGAGCGGTTGAAGCTGATCCAGGTCGTGCCGGTTCCCGAGCGGACGGATCTTGCGCCGGGGGCGTTGGTGGTCGGGAAGAACAATGTGTACGTCGGTACCGGGTCGTACGCGGTCGAGTTGTTGTGGGTGCAGGCGCAGGGGAAGAAGCCGATGCGGGCGGCTGACTGGGCCCGGGGGGTTCGGATCGCCTCCGGCGAGGTGGTGGGGGGCTGAGTCTGCCGTTCCGCGGGTGGGACTGTTTTCGGCTGCGGGTCCGGTGGGGGCGGTTGCGCAGTTCCCCGCGCCCCTTGGGGGTGGGTGGGGGCCGGGGCCTTGAGGTGTGCAGGTCTGCTGCTGTGGGAGTCGCGCAGTTCCCCGCGCCCCTGGGGTGGGTGGAGGGGAGCCGGGCCTGGAGGTGTGTGGGTCTGCTGTGGTGGGGGTTGCGCAGTTCCCCGCGCCCCTGGGGGGGTGGAGGTGTGCGGTTCCCCGTGCGCCTGAGGGGGGCGTGCGCAGTTCCCCGCGTCCCTTTCGGGGCGCGTAACCTGGGGATGTATCTCTTCCCTTGAGCCGGAGCACCTTTTTCGTGAGTGAGCAGACTCGTCGGCCCCGTCAGCAGGGCAAGCCCTACCGTCGTCCCAAGAAGGACCCGGTCCGGATGCTTGCCTTCGATGCTTTGCGGGCGGTGGACGAGAGGGACGCGTATGCGAATCTCGTGCTGCCGCCCCTCCTGCGGAAGGCGCGGGAAGAGGGCGACTTCGACGGGCGCGACGCGGCACTGGCGACGGAGCTGGTGTACGGGACACTGCGCAGGCAGGGTACGTACGACGCCGTCATCGCCGCATGCGTCGACCGGCCGCTGCGCGAGGTCGACCCGCCGGTCCTGGACGTGCTGAGCCTGGGTGCGCATCAATTGCTCGGGACGCGGATCCCGACGCACGCCGCCGTGTCCGCGACCGTCGACCTCGCGCGGATCGTGCTCGGCGACGGGCGGGCGAAGTTCGTCAACGCCGTGCTCCGCAAGATCTCCCGGCAGGAGCTGGACGCCTGGATCGAGCAGGTCGCGCCGCCCTACGACGAGGACGCCGAGGACCATCTCGCCGTCGTGCACTCGCACCCCCGGTGGATCGTCTCGGCGCTGTGGGACTCGCTGGGCGGCGGACGCGCCGGCATCGAGGACCTGCTGGAGGCCGACAACGAACGGCCCGAGGTGACCCTCGTCGCCAGGCCGGGCCGTTCCACCGCCGCGGAGATCCTCGGTGAGGTCGGTGAGGAGACCGCGCTGCCGGGCCGCTGGTCGCCGTACGCGGTGCGGCTGTCCGAGGGCGGGGAGCCGGGCGCCATCGACGCCGTACGCGAAGGACGGGCCGGCGTCCAGGACGAGGGCAGCCAGCTCGTGGCGATCGCTCTCGCGAACGCGCCCCTCGACGGCCCCGACAAGGCATGGCTCGACGGCTGCGCGGGACCGGGCGGCAAGGCGGCCATGCTCGCCGGGCTCGCCGCCGAGCGCGGGGCCGTACTGCTCGCCTCCGAGAAGCAGCCGCACCGCGCCAAACTGGTCGCGAAGGCACTCGCCGGGAACCCCGGCCCGTACCAGGTCATCGCCGCCGACGGGACCCGGCCGCCGTGGCGCTCGGGGACCTTCGACCGCGTACTGATGGACGTGCCCTGCACCGGGCTCGGCGCCCTGCGGCGGCGGCCCGAGGCGCGCTGGCGGCGGCGGCCCACCGACCTGGACGGGTTCGCGCCGTTGCAGCGCGGACTGCTGCGCACCGCGCTCGACTCGGTGCGGATCGGCGGGGTCGTCGGGTACGCCACCTGCTCGCCGCACCTCGCCGAGACCCGGGCCGTGGTCAACGACGTACTCAAGGAGAAGGACGCCGAGCTGATCGACGCCCGCCCGCTCTTCGTGGACGTCCCGGCCCTGGGCGAGGGCCCGGACGTCCAGCTGTGGCCGCATGTGCACGGGACGGACGCCATGTATCTGGCCCTGATCCGGCGGACCGGCTGACCTGCCCGTATCCCTTCCGCACCCGCTGTGGGCCGGTCCGGGCTACTCCGGCGGGCCGCCCGGTCGTGAAGCCGGTTCGGCCGGGGATTCCGCGGCGGGCGCGGGAGGCGTCGGCGGGGCGGCCACGGGAGCGCCTCCGGTCTCGTGGGCCAGTCGGTTCGGCCACCAGATCTTCGGCCCCACGTCCAGGAACAGGGACGTCACCAGGACCGAGCGCACGATGAACGTGTCGAGCAGGACGCCGAGGGCGACCGTGAACCCGATCTCGGCGAAGGCGACCATCGGCAGCGTCCCCAGGGCCGCGAACGTGCCCGCCAGGACCAGTCCCGCCGACGTGATGACCGCGCCGGTCGCGGCGAGGCCCGTGACCACGCCAGGACGCGTGCCCTGGCGGGCCGCCTCCTCACGGATGCGGGTGGTCAGGAAGATGTTGTAGTCGATGCCCAGCGCCACCAGGAAGACGAAGACGAACAGCGGGAAGTCCGTCGTCTCGCCCGCGTAGTCGAAGACGTGCCGGAACGCGAGCGCGCTGATCCCCAGCGCGGCGGCGAAGGACAGCACCACCGTGCCGATCAGGAGCAGCGGGGCGATCAGGGCGCGGAGCAGGGCGCACAGGATCAGCAGCACCACGAGCAGCACCAGCGGGATGATCAGGATGTTGTCGTGGGTCGTCGCCCTGTCCATGTCCAGCAGAGCCGCCGTACCGCCGCCCACCCGGGCGTTCGCGTCCGGGACCGCGTGCACGGCGTCCCGTACCCGCTCCACCGTCCGTTTCGCGGCCTCGCTGTCCGCCGGGGCGGTCATGGTCGCCTCGAAGAGGACCCTGCCCTCGAACTCCGGTTTCGTGCCGGGCGGCAGGCCCAGGGAGTCCGGTACGATCCCGCGGGTGTCCGCGACCGCCCGCCCGACCTCCTCGGCCTGTTCGCGGTCGCTGATGACGACGAGCGGATCGCCGCTGCCCGCCGGGAAGTACCGCGCGGACACCTCCTGGCCGACGATCGAGTCGGGTTTGTCGGTGAAGGCGTCGGCGTTGCTGATGCCCTCCGCGCGCAACTGGATCAGGCCCAGCGACAGCAGCGCGAGCGTGGCCGCCGTGACGGCCCAGACGAGCCGCGGGCGGTGCGAGAAGCGGTTTCCCATCCGCGCCCAGACACCGCGCTCGGTCGGGTCCTCGGAGCCGAAGTGCGGGACCACCGGCCAGAAGATCCAGCGGCCGCAGATGACCAGCAGGGCCGGGAAGAGCGTCAGCATCGCGAACAGTGCCACGGCGACGCCGATGGCGGCGACCGGGCCGAGGCCGCGCGTCGAGTTCATCTCGGCGGCGAGCAGCACCAGCATGCTCAGGACGACGGTGGCGCCGGACGCGACGACGGCCGGGCCCGCCCGGTGCAGGGCCAGCGCCATGGCCTCGTGGCGGTCCTCGTGGCGGCGCAGCTCCTCCCGGTAACGGGCCACCAGGAGCAGGGCGTAGTCCGTCCCCGCGCCGAAGACGAGCACCGTGAGGATGCCCGCGCTCTGCCCGTTGACGGTCAGCCCCGCGTGTTCCGCGAGCAGGTAGACCAGCGCCTGCGCGGTGAACAGCGCGGCGACCACACCGATCAGCGGCACGATCAGCAGGGTCGGGCTGCGGTAGGTCAGCAGCAGCATCACGATGACGACGGTCATCGCCGAGAACAGCAGGGTGGAGTCGATGCCCTCGAAGGCCTCGGAGAAGTCGGCGGACGTGCCGCCCGGGCCCGTGATGTGCACGGCGAGGCCGTCCCCGCTCTCGCCGACGTCCGCCCGGATGGCGTCGACCGCGGGCGCGATGCGCTCCCAGCCCTTCTCGTCCATCGTGATCGGCACGGAGACCTGGGCCGCCCGCGGGGCCGGCCTCCGGTCGAACACGGGGCCACGGGTCTCCGCGCCGCGGATGCCGTGCGCGCGCAGTTCCTTCAGCTCCCGTACGTCCCGGGCGATCCGTACCCGGTCCTGTGCGGTGAGGCCGTCGGCGCGGGCGTACACGACGATCGCGGGGAGCTGTTCCGGCCTGAAGCCCTCGGAGGTCTGCAGGACTTGGGTGGACTCGGCGGAACCGGGCAGCCAGGAGGCCGCGTCGTTGTCCTGGGCGTCGGTGAGCTTCTGCGCGAAGGGTGCCATGACCACGAGCAGCACCAGCCACAGTCCCACCACGAGCCACTTGGACCGCCGGCCGCACACCAGCCTGCCGACACCCCGCCGCTGCTTTCCCCGAGATCCCTGAGAGTTCTGCGAGTCCCGTGAGACCTGTGAGTCCTGTGAGCTCCGAGATCCCTGAGGTTCCCGCGTTCCCTGCGCGTCCGTCATGGCCATCCCCGTAGCCGCTCATGGAGCCGGTGGGCCGACAAGGATGGCATGGGCCGTCCGGCCGGTGCAGCCCCCCGGACCGAACGAGTCGGTACATACCGACCGGTCCGGGCCGGGACCGGGGAGGCAACCTGCTCCGGGCATGGCAGGCTTGTGGCATGGCCGCGCAGATCAACCCCAGCATCCTCTCCGCCGACTTCGCCCGCCTTGCCGAGGAGGCAAAGGCGGTGGAAGGGGCCGACTGGCTGCATGTCGACGTGATGGACAACCATTTCGTCCCCAACCTCACGCTCGGCGTGCCGGTCGTAGAGTCCCTGGCACGTGCGACGGACACCCCGCTGGACTGCCATCTGATGATCGAGGACGCCGATCGGTGGGCGCCCCAGTACGTAGAAGCGGGTGCCGGCTCCGTCACCTTCCACGTCGAGGCCGCCGCCGCACCCGTGCGGCTGGCCCGCGAGATCCGCGCCAAGGGCGCCCGCGCCTCCATGGCGCTGAGGCCCGCGACGCCCATCGAGCCGTACGAGGATCTGCTGCCCGAGCTGGACATGCTGCTGATCATGACCGTCGAGCCGGGCTTCGGCGGCCAGGCGTTTCTCGACATCATGCTTCCGAAGATCCGCCGTACCCGCGAGTTGATCAACAAGCACGGTCTCGAACTGTGGCTCCAGGTCGACGGCGGGGTCTCCGCCTCCACCATCGAGCGCTGCGCCGAGGCGGGAGCCGACGT
Source organism: Streptomyces sp. NPDC102514 (assembly GCF_055584525.1). Classification (NCBI taxonomy): domain Bacteria; kingdom Bacillati; phylum Actinomycetota; class Actinomycetes; order Kitasatosporales; family Streptomycetaceae; genus Streptomyces; species Streptomyces sp. NPDC102514. The sequence continues at coordinate 60,818 of NZ_JBVJLW010000007.1, read as the reverse complement.
CTTCGTGGCCGGCTCGGCCGTCTACGGCGCCGCCGACCCCGCCCAGGCGGTACGTGCATTGCGCACGCAGGCCGAGGAGGCGACGGCCCAGGCAGCATGGGCATGCGGCCACTGAGCCAAGGGAACGTGAACGCCGCCCCTCAGGGCTGATCAAGTACGCCGGATCTGCAAGGATGAACGGCGAATCCAGAGTGTGAACAGCAGTGAGGAGATCGCCGTGTCGGGTATGTCGGCGGGCCGGTCAGCCATGCGGATGGGACCCGCTGAGCTGGTGCAGGCGGCGGCCATGGCCCGCCGCTTCTACCTAGAGGGCAAGTCCAAGATCCAGATCGCCGAGGAGTTCGGCGTCAGCCGCTTCAAGGTGGCCCGGGTCCTGGAGACCGCCCTCGAACGGGATCTCGTGAGGATCGAGATCCGTGTCCCCGCGGAGCTGGACGCGGAGCGCTCCGATGCGCTGCGCGCCCGTTACGGCCTGCGGCATGCCGTGGTCGTGGAGTCCCCGGCCGAGGCCGAGGAGTCGCCCGACCCGGAGAACCTCGGCGAGGTGGCCGCCGACCTGCTCGGTGAGCTGGTCGCCGAGGGCGATGTGCTCGGTCTCGCCTGGGGCCGTTCCACCATCCACATGGCCGCGGCGCTCGACCGGCTGCCGCCGTGCACGGTGGTGCAGCTGACGGGTGTCTACGACGCCGGGACGGCCGAGCGCGGCTCGGTCGAGGCCGTCCGCCGGGCCGCCCAGGTCTCCGGCGGCGACGCCCACCCCATCTACGCGCCGATGCTCCTGCCGGACGTGGCCACCGCGGCCGCGCTCCGCAGCCAGACGGGGATCGCCCGGGCCTTCGAGTACTTCGACAAGGTCACCGTGGCCTGTGTGTCCATCGGATCCTGGGAGGCCGGGATCTCGACGGTGCACGACATGCTCACCGAGGAGGAGCGCGCGCACTACGCGTCCCTCGGGGTCGAGGCCGAGATGTCCGCGCACCTCTTCGACGTCGAGGGCCGCCGGGTCGGGCGCGACCTGGGGGAGCGGTGCATCACCGTCGAGGCCGACCGGCTGCGGCGGATCCCCGAGGTCGTCGCGATCGCCGGGGGACAGTGCAAGTCGGGCGCCATCGACGCGGTACTGCGGTCCGGGCTCGTCACCAGCCTGGTGACGGACACGGCAGCCGCGGACGCGCTGATGACGACGGGTCCGACACCGCGTCCGGCCCTGGACCGGGCGGACCCCGACGGGCTCTGAGCCACCAGTCCCCCGGTGTGATCCGCCGGCCGTTCGACAGCGCGCCGTGAGGGGACGGCCGTGGCAGCATCGACGACATGCTGCTCCGGTCCGTCCCCCGCCTGTTCTCCGGGCTCCTGGTGTGCCTGATGGCCCTGCTGCTCGTCGGCTGCTCGTCCACGGACCCGGCCGGGAACGCGGCCGGCAGGACGGCCGGGGGGACGGACACCGCGACGGCCTCGGCCCCCGCGTGGGCCGACGGCATGGACACGGTCCGGGAGGCCGAGCTGCCCGCCGAGGCCCGCCGCACGCTCGCCCTCATCGACGCGGGCGGCCCCTACCCGTACGCCAAGGACGGCTCCGTCTTCGGGAACTTCGAGCGTGAGCTGCCGCGCCACGAGCGCGGCCACTACCACGAGTTCACGGTACGGACGCCGGGCGAGCGGGATCGCGGGGCCCGGCGCATTGTCACCGGGCGGGACGGCGAGGTCTACTACACCGATGATCACTACAACTCGTTCAGGGCGGTGCTGAGATGACGCACGACGAGCCGGGACGCGACCTGCCGGGCCGCCACGTGGTCACCCTGGACCTCGACGGGGTCGCGGACAAGGCGGACCTCATGGAGCGCTGCGTACGCGCCCTGGAGCTGCCCGAGTGGTTCGGCCGGAACTGGGACGCGCTCGCCGACAGCCTCGCCGACCCGTCCGTGTGGCCCGCGGCCGTCGGCGAACGGGGACTGCTGGTCCTCGTCACCGGCTGGCGGACGTACGCGCGCACCCGGCCCGACGAGTGGACGATCGCCGAGGACGTCTTCGCCCAGGCCGCCGACCGCACCCCGGCACTCACCGTCGCGCTGGCCCTCGGCGCCTAGGACGATCCCACAAACAGCCCCCTGACCAGCTCGGACGATCGACCCAGGGCGTGTACGCGGCCCCGCATGGGACAATGAAGTACGTGCTCTCCCTCGGGCTGTCCTGTCCGGGGGCCGCCTCTGATCGACTGGGATGTGCAGCACGTGCGTTTCCTCAACGACATCCAGCCCGCGTACGACCTGACGTACGACGACGTCTTCATGGTGCCGAGCCGTTCCGCGGTCGGCTCGCGGCAGGGCGTCGACCTGGCTTCGCCGGACGGCACCGGCACCACCATTCCCCTGGTGGTCGCCAACATGACCGCGATCGCGGGCCGCCGGATGGCCGAGACCATGGCCCGCCGCGGCGGCCTCGTCGTCATCCCGCAGGACATCCCGATCGAGGTCGTCACCGAGGTCGTCTCCTGGGTCAAGAGCCGGCACCTCGTGCTGGACACCCCGATCATCCTCGCCCCGCACCAGACCGTCGCCGACGCGCTGTCCCTGCTGCCCAAGCGCGCGCACAACGCCGGTGTCGTGGTCGACGGCGAGGGCCGGCCCGTCGGTGTGGTCACCGACGCCGACCTGAACGGCGTCGACCGCTTCACCCAGCTGTCCGAGGTCATGTCACGCGACCTGCTGCTGCTCGACGCGGACATCGAGCCGGGCGAGGCGTTCGACAGGCTCGACCACGCCAACCGCCGGTACGCCCCCGCCGTGGACAAGGACGGCCGCCTCGCCGGCATCCTCACCCGCAAGGGCGCCCTGCGCGCCACGCTCTACACGCCCGCCACCGACGCGAACGGCAAGCTGCGCATCGCCGCCGCCGTCGGCATCAACGGCGATGTCGCGGGCAAGGCCAAGCAGCTGCTCGCCGCAGGCGTCGACACGCTCGTCGTGGACACCGCGCACGGCCACCAGGAGTCGATGCTCTCCGCGGTGCGGGCCGTCCGCGGACTCGACCCCCAGGTGCCGATCGTCGCGGGCAACATCGTCGCCGCCGAGGGCGTACGCGATCTGATCGAGGCCGGCGCGGACATCATCAAGGTCGGTGTCGGACCGGGCGCCATGTGCACCACGCGCATGATGACCGGCGTGGGCCGCCCGCAGTTCTCGGCCGTCCTGGAGTGCGCGGCCGAGGCGAAGAAGCACGGCAAGCACGTGTGGGCCGACGGCGGAGTGCGGCACCCGCGCGATGTCGCCATGGCCCTGGCCGCGGGCGCGTCGAACGTGATGGTCGGCTCGTGGTTCGCCGGTACGTACGAGTCGCCGGGCGACCTCCAGCAGGACGCGAACGGGCGGCTGTACAAGGAGTCGTTCGGCATGGCGTCCGCGCGTGCGGTGCGCAACCGTACGTCGGAGGAGTCGGCGTACGACCGGGCGCGCAAGGCGCTGTTCGAGGAGGGCATCTCGACGTCGCGGATGTTCCTCGACCCGTCCCGGCCGGGGGTCGAGGACCTGGTCGACTCGATCATCGCGGGTGTGCGGTCTTCATGTACGTATGCCGGTGCGAACTCTCTTGCGGAGTTCGCGGAGCGGGCGGTTGTGGGCGTGCAGAGTGCTGCGGGGTATGCGGAGGGGCAGCCGTTGCATGCCAGTTGGAGCTGACGGCTCCGGCGGTGGGGGTGGGTGGGTGCGTGCGGGTTGACCGTGGCTGGTCGCGCAGTTCCCCGCGCCCCTAAAAGATTGCGCCGTTGCCCGCGCGCCTGAAGGCAAAAGATTGCGCCGTTCCCCGCGCCCCCAGGAGCGACGGGTTGCGTCGTTGCCTGCGCCCCTGGTGGGTGGTTCTGGGCGGTGCGCAATGAATGGTCGTCTCGTGGGGAAGTGCGCAACGATCTTGCGGACACGCGCATGGTTGCTGCATTACGGGTGGGAAGCCCGGGCTCATAGAGTCGTGCGCTGAGCGAAGTGTGGCGGGGACCCCGTGCACGGTGGTCCCCTCCGCGGGGCTGTCGTGGGGTCTCGCCGCCTCGACCGGCAGCGATGAAGGAGCCACCCGCGTGCACGACCACGGCGCACCACCGCAGTCCCGCAGTCGTCCCCCGTCCGCCGAGCCCGGCGGACGAGGCCTGATGCGCCGCAAGCCCGTGGAGACCCTGGTCGCCGAGGGCGGCCAGGGCGAGGGCGGCAGCCTGCGGCGCTCCCTCGGACTGTGGCAGCTGACGATGATCAGCATCGGCGCCACACTCGGCACCGGCATCTTCGTGGTGCTCGGCGAGGCCGTTCCGAAGGCGGGCCCGGCCGTCACCGTCTCCTTCGTGATCGCCGGACTCACCGCGCTCTTCTCCGCCCTCTCGTACGCCGAACTCGCGGGCACCATCCCGGTCGCCGGATCCTCGTACTCGTACACGTACGCCACCATGGGCGAGCTGATCGCCTGGATCTGCGGCTGGTGTCTCGTCCTGGAGTACGGCGTCTCCGTCGCGGCCGTGGCCGTCGGCTGGGGCGAGTACCTGAACGAGCTGCTCGACGGCACGATCGGCGTCACCATCCCGGACGCGCTCTCCGCGCCGCCCGGCGACGGCGGGATCTTCAACCTGCCCGCGCTGATCGTCGTGCTGCTCGCCATGGCGTTCCTGCTGGGCGGTGCCCGCGAGTCCGCGCGCGCCAACACCGTCATGGTCGTCGTGAAGATCGCCGCGCTGCTGCTGTTCTGCGTCATCGGGGTGCAGGGCTTCCGCTCCGGCAACTACGAGAACTTCATGCCGCTCGGCATGGCCGGCGTCAGCGCCGCCGGAGCGACCCTCTTCTTCTCCTACATCGGCTTCGACGCCGCCTCCACCGCGGGTGAGGAGGCCAGGAACGCCCAGCGCGACCTGCCGCGCGCGATCATGCTCTCCCTGATCATCGTGACCGCCCTGTACGTGCTCGTCGCGGCCGTCGCCGTCGGTGCCATGCCCTGGCGGGAGTTCACCGACTCGGAGGCCGCGCTCGCCGGGATCATGAAGGACGTCACCGGCGACGCCGTCTGGGGCACGCTGCTCGCGGCCGGCGCGGTCATCGCCATCGCGAGTGTCGTCCTGACCGTGCTCTACGGGCAGACCCGCATCCTCTTCGCCATGTCCCGCGACGGACTCGTGCCCAAGGTCTTCTCCCGCGTCCACGCGAAGAGCGGGACCCCGCGCGTCAACACCGTCATCGTGTCCTCGTTCTGCGGTGTCCTCGCCGCCGCGATCCCGCTCGGACAGCTCGCCGACGCGACCAGCATCGGCACGCTCTTCGCCTTCGCGCTGGTGAACGTGGCCGTCGTGGTCCTGCGGCGTACGCAGCCCGGGATGCCCCGCACGTTCCGGGTGCCGCTGTCGCCGTTCATGCCCGCGCTGGGCTTCGGCTTCTGCGTGTGGATGATGGGCAGCCTCGACACCGTGACCTGGGTGGTCTTCGGGGTCTGGATGGCTGTCGGGCTCGTGTTCTACTTCAGTTACGGCTATCGCCGCTCCCGTCTCGCCACTCCAGAGAAGTGATCCACCCGCAGTGCTGAACGATCTCGACGAACGTATCGTGCACGCCCTTGCCGAGGACGCCCGGCGCTCCTACGCCGACATCGGGCAGGAGATCGGACTGTCCGCGCCCGCCGTGAAGCGGCGGGTGGACCGGTTGCGGGCCACCGGGGCGATCACCGGGTTCACCGTGCGGGTCGACCCGGCGGCGCTCGGGTGGGAGACCGAGGGGTTCGTCGAGATCTACTGCCGCCGGAACACTTCGCCGGAGACGATCCAGCGGGGGCTGGAGCGGTATCAGGAAGTGGTGGCCGCTTCCACCGTGACGGGGGAGGCGGATGCGGTGGTGCAGGTGTTCGCCTCCGACATGCGGCACTTCGAGCGGGTGCTTGAGCGGATCGCGGGGGAGGCATTCGTTGAGCGGACGAAGTCCGTGCTGGTGCTTTCGCCGTTGTTGCGGAGGTTTTCTTCCGGGGCTCCGACGTGACGTTTCCACTGGGGGGCGTTGTTCGGCTGGGGGTCCGGTGGGGGCTGGTCGCGCCGTTCCCCGCGCCCCTTGAAGGCAAAAGATTGCGCCGTTCCCCGCGCCCCTTGGAACGGGCGGGCTAGCATTTGTGTGTGATCTGGCGACATTGAGTTAGACGTTGTGCCTCCCGAGGGCCGCCTCGGATGCCGTGTTTCGGCGTCCGGACTCTTCGTGGTTCTTTCGGGAAGGCCCCATGACACTCTCCTCCGCGCGGCGGCTGGCCGTCGTGCTGTACGGCTACGCGTTTCTCGACGACTTCGTGCTGCTCTATCCGGTGTACGCGCTGCTGTTCGCCGACAGCGGGCTCACCGTGTGGCAGATCTCCTCGCTCTTCGCCCTCTGGTCCGTCACCGGAGTCGTGCTGGAGATACCGTCCGGCGCCTGGGCCGACGCCGTCTCACGGCGGCTGCTCCTGTGGGTCGGGCCGCTGCTCACCGCCGCCGGATTCACGCTCTGGGTGCTCGTGCCCTCGTACTGGGCGTTCGCCCTCGGGTTCGTGCTCTGGGGTATCAAGGGGGCGCTCGGCTCCGGCGCGCTGGAGGCGCTGGTGTACGAGGAACTCGACCGGCTCGGTGCCGCCCACGGTTACGGACGGGTGATGGGCCGGGCCCGTGCGGCGGGGCTCGTGGGTGTGATGGCGGCGATGGGCCTGGCCGGACCGGTCTTCGCGTACGGCGGCTATCCGCTGGTCGGGGCCGCCAGTGTGCTGGCCTGTCTGCTGACGGCCGCCGCCGCGACACGGTTCCCCGAGCACCGGGCGGTGGGCCCCGGGGTCACGTCCGGCGAGGGACGGGTCGGGCCGCTGCGGGCCGGGTTCGCCGAGGCCCGCGGGGACCGGTCCGTAAGCGCCGCCCTCCTGCTCGTACCTGCCGTCACGGCGGTGTGGGGCGCGCTCGACGAGTACACGCCCCTGCTCGTCCAGGACACGGGGGTCGCCGAGAACGACGTGTCGCACTGGCTGATGCTGATCTGGGCGGGAGCGACCGTCGGCGGGCTGCTGGCCGGACCGGCACAGCGGCTGGGCAGGGGCGGGTTCGCCGGGATCCTGGCGGGCTCCGCGCTGGCGCTCGCCATGGGTGCGGGAGCGCGGACGCCGGCCGGGATCGGCCTGGTCGCGCTCGCGTTCTGCGGGTTCCAGCTGGCGAGCGTCATGGCCGACGTCCGACTCCAGGACAGCATCGAGGGAACCGGCCGGGCCACTCTGACCTCCGTCGCCGGGGTCGGCACCGACCTGGCCACCGTCGCCGTGTTCGGCGCCTACGCGGTGGTCGGGTCGGCGGCCTCGCACGCCACCGCCTTCGCACTGGCCGCGGTGCCCTACCTCCTCACGGCGCTGATCGTCGCCGCCGGGAGGCGCGCGGCCAGAACGCCGGAAGCCGCGGCACGACCGTGACGCCGGCCCGTCCGCCCCTCGCACCCGGCAGGTCGGAGGCGGTGATGACGCCGGAAACGTCCGATGACAGCTTTCGGGCCCGGCGCGCGCAACGAATCGTCGCGTGAGTGCCGGTGGACGCAACGATTCGTGCGCCGACGCGCAACGGCTGCTCCTTGTCCGCCCGAACCCCCCGCCCGTACCGTCTATCTGGCTGCCGTCGCGGCCCCCCAACACCCCCCTTCCGTCCGGTGAGGAACACGCATGCGCACCGCCCTGCTCCAGAGCTCCGGCCGCCCCGGATCCGTCGTCGGGAACCTCAAGGTCCTCGACGAGGCCGCGGGCCGTGCCGCCGCCGCGGGCGCCGGGCTGCTGATCGCCCCGGAGCTGTTCCTCACCGGCTACGCGATCGGCGCCGACGTGCACCGGCTCGCCGAGCCCGCCGACGGGGACTCCGCGGACGAGATCGCCGAGATCGCCGGCCGGCACGGCCTCGCCGTCGTCTACGGCTACCCGGAACGCGCCTCGGACCTGGTCTTCAACTCCGCGCAGCTCATCTCCGCCGACGGCACACGCCTCGCGAACTACCGCAAGACCCATCTCTTCGGCTGCTTCGAGCAGGAGTGGTTCACCCCGGGCGACGAGCCGGTCGTGCAGGCCGAGCTGAACGGTCTCCGTGTCGGGCTCATGATCTGCTACGACGTGGAATTCCCGGAGAACGTCCGCGCGCACGCCCTCGCCGGCACCGATCTGCTCGTGGTGCCCACGGCCCAGATGCATCCGTTCCAGTTCGTCGCCGAGTCCGTCGTACCCGTGCGGGCCTTCGAGAACCAGCTGTACGTCGCGTACGTCAACCGGGCGGGCACGGAAGGGGAGTTCGAGTTCGTCGGGCTCTCCACCCTGGCCGGACCCGACGGCGGCGCCCGGGCCCGAGCGGGCCGCACCGAGGAACTCGTCCTCGGTGACGTGGACCCGGTGTTCCTCGCCACCTCACGCGAGGCCAACCCGTACCTGAAGGACCGCCGCCCCGGTCTCTACGGGTCCCTGGCCTGAACACCACGGCTCGCACGATCACCATCAGCCCCACCCCGAGCTTTCGCGCAAGGAGTCCGTACCCCATGACGTCCACGGTGCCCCCCGCCGTCCCGCACACCGACGCGCAGCCGCCGATCACCATGTTCGGTCCGGACTTCCCGTACGCGTACGACGACTTCCTCGCGCACCCCGCGGGACTCGGCCAGATACCCGCGACCGAACTGGGCACCGAGGTGGCGGTCATCGGCGGCGGCCTCTCCGGCATCGTGGCGGCGTACGAGCTGATGAAGATGGGCCTCAAGCCCGTCGTGTACGAGGCCGACAAGATCGGCGGGCGGCTGCGGACGGTCGGGTTCGAGGGCTGCGACCCCTCCCTGACCGCCGAGATGGGCGCGATGCGCTTCCCGCCGTCCTCCACGGCGCTCCAGCACTACATCGACCTCGTGGGGCTGCGGACCGAGCCGTTCCCCAACCCGCTCTCCGAGACCACGCCCTCGACCGTCGTCGACCTCAAGGGCGAGTCGCACTACGCCCGGACGCTCGCCGACCTGCCGCAGGTCTACCGGGACGTGGCGACCGCCTGGAACGCCTGCCTGGAGGAGGGCGCCGACTTCTCCGACATGAACCAGGCCATGCGCGAGCGGGACGTCCCCCGCATCCGGGAGATCTGGGCGAAGCTCGTCGAGAAGCTCGACAACCAGACCTTCTACGGATTCCTCTGCGACTCCACGGCGTTCAAGTCCTTCCGGCACCGCGAGATCTTCGGGCAGGTCGGCTTCGGCACCGGCGGCTGGGACACCGACTTCCCCAACTCCATCCTGGAGATCCTGCGCGTCGTCTACACCGAGGCCGACGACCACCACCGCGGGATCGTCGGCGGCAGCCAGCAGTTGCCGCTGCGCCTGTGGGAACGCGAGCCCGAGAAGATCGTGCACTGGGCGTACGGGACCTCGCTGGCCTCGCTGCACGGCGGGGAGCCGCGGCCGGCCGTGACCCGGCTGAACCGCACCGCGGGAAACCGGATCACCGTGACCGACGCCTCCGGGGACATCCGTACGTACCGGGCGGCGATCTTCACCGCGCAGTCCTGGATGCTGCTGTCCAAGGTCGCCTGTGACGACGCGCTGTTCCCGATCGACCACTGGACGGCGATCGAGCGCACGCACTACATGGAGAGCTCGAAGCTGTTCGTGCCGGTGGACCGGCCGTTCTGGCTCGACAAGGACGAGGAGACGGGGCGGGACGTCATGTCGATGACGCTCACCGACCGTATGACACGGGGAACTTACCTCCTCGACAACGGCCCGGACCGGCCCGCCGTCATCTGCCTCTCCTACACCTGGTGCGACGACAGTCTGAAGTGGTTGCCGCTGTCCGCGGGTGAGCGGATGGAGGTGATGCTGAAGTCGCTCGGCGAGATCTACCCGAAGGTCGACATCAGGAAGCACGTCATCGGCAATCCGGTGACCGTGTCCTGGGAGAACGAGCCGTACTTCATGGGGGCGTTCAAGGCCAACCTGCCCGGTCACTACCGCTATCAGCGGCGCCTGTTCACGCATTTCATGCAGGATCGGCTGCCCGAGGACAAGCGGGGGATCTTCCTCGCGGGAGACGACATCTCGTGGACTGCGGGGTGGGCGGAGGGGGCTGTGCAGACGGCGCTCAATGCGGTGTGGGGGGTTATGCGGCACTTCGGCGGTGGGACGGATCCTGTGAACCCCGGTCCTGGTGACGTCTTCGACGAGATCGCTCCGCTGGAACTCCCGGAGGACTGAGGGATCCCCCTCCGGGGGTGCGGGGCGCTGCGCGGTGCGGTGCGGTATCGGCTGCGGGCCCGGTGGGGGCTTGTCGCGCAGTTCCCCGCGCCCCTTTGGGGCCCCGGCCCCGGGTAGCGACCTGTCTGCGGCCCGGTGGGGGCTGAGCGCGCAGTTCCCCGCGCCCCTGCAGGGCGCGTGCGCGGAGGCACCTCGTCAGGGCCCCGCAGACAGCGCGCCGCTCCGCCCGAATGGAGGCGCCCCAAAGGGGCGCGGGGAACTGCGCGGCCCGCCCCCACCGGGCCCGCAGACGGATTGCTACCCCCGGGGTGTGCCCCTTCAGGGGCGCGGGGAACTGCGCGACAAACCCCCACCGGGGCCGCAGGTGGTCATCGGGTGGGCAGCGGTGCGTACGGCGGGGCTGTGAGCGGAGTGAGGAGGCAGCGGCCGACCAGGCCCACCCCCGCGTCCAGGCGGTCCGTGAACTCCTCCGCCATGTCGGGGAGTTCACGTAAGGCCCAGACGGCCCGCGCAGCGGACCACGCCGCGTCCCGGGCCCGGTCGAGGCTCCACGCCCCCAGCAGGTGGGTCAGCGGATCGGCGATCTGGAGGAGGTCGGGCCCCGGCATCAGGTCCTCGCGGATCCGCTCCTCCAGCGTGACGAGGACATCGCCGACCCGGTCGAACTCGTCCTCCAGTTCACCCGGTTCGCAGCCGAGCGTACGACACGCGTCCACCACCGCGAGCGCAAGATCGTGCCCGATGTGCGCATTGATACCGGCGAGGGCGAACTGCAGCGGACGTACCCCCGGATGCCCCCGCAACTGGAACAGCGGCCGCCAGCACGCGGGCGGCCGGCGGTCCCGGGCGACCGCCTCGACCGCCCCGAGGTACCGCTCCGCGAACCGCACATCCAGCGTGACCGCGGCCCGTACGTCGCGGAAGTGCCCCGCGTCCACCCGTCTGGAGACCTCCTCGGTGACGGCGAGGTACACCCGGTTGAAGACCGCGACGCCGTCCCGCTCGGGCCAGAGCGCGTCGAGCGCACGCATACGGCGTACCACCGCGTCGAGGCCGTGGACGAGGACCGTGTCTTGCGCGAAGCGCTCCAACCGCACCATGGGGGCAGGGTCCCAGGCCTAGGCTGTGCCGAGGGCCGCCGGGCCGGTCGCTTCCCCAGAACGGGGGATTACGCGGGGCCCGGAGGAGGGGGAGCACCACGTGTCAGTCCGACGTGCCGAGCGTCTGGCCGCCCGCCGGGCGGAGCGCCGACGCGCCGCCCGGCGCGGTGCCATGGTGGCGCTGGCCACCGCCGTCGTCGCGGCCGGCACCGTGACGGGGGTGATGTCCGCGCTGGACGACGGCCGGGGCGGCGACGAGGCACGGCCCGACGTGTCCGGCACACCGTTCCTGCAGCCCCTGCCCTACAGGCCCACCCCTTCGTCCTCGGCGGCCTCCGGCTCCCCGTCGCCCTCGGCGTCCGCGTCCGCTTCGAAGGCGAGGCCGAGCCCGAAGCCGTCGAAGTCCGCGGCGACGAAGCCGAGGACCGAGCCCGCGTCCGTGCGCCTGTACCGCCACGGCGACTCGCAGGTACTGGACTGGGTCCGGGCCAACCCCGACGACCCGCGCCGCCCGGTCATCGAGTCCCGGATAGCCGACCGCCCCGCCGCGGTCTGGTTCGCGGACTACACGCCGTCGAACATCACCGCCCGCGTCAGGGCGGTCACTTCGGCCGGGGCCGCGAAGGGCGGCGTGCCCGTCGTCGTCCCGTACGCGATACCGGACCGCGACTGCGGCGGGGCCTCGCAGGGCGGCGCGCCCGACCTCGGCGCGTACGACGGGTGGATCGAGAAGTTCGCGGCGGGCCTCGGCAGCCGTGAGGTCGTGGTGATTCTGGAGCCGGACGCGATCGCCCAGTCGGACTGTCTCTCCGAGGGGCAACGGACGGCCCGTTTCGACGCGTTGGCCCGCGCCGGCCGGGTTCTGAAGGCCGCGAATCCGAACGCGCGGGTCTACTTCGACGCGGGTCACTCGGACTGGAACTCGCCGCAGAAGCAGGCCGGGCTGCTGCGCCGGGCCGGTGCCGCGTCCGCCGCCTCCTCGGACGGGATCTTCAGCAACGTCTCCAACTTCAACCGCACGGGCGACGAGGTCGCGTACGTCCGCCGTACCCTCGACGCGCTCGGCGGCCCCGCGAGTCTGGGCGCCGTCATCGACACCAGCCGCAACGGCAACGGCGCACCGGCCGACGGCGAGTGGTGCGATCCCGCGGGCCGCGCACTGGGACAGGCGCCCACCCTGAGCACCGGGGAGGCCAGGATCGACGCCTATCTGTGGGTGAAGCTGCCGGGCGAGTCCGACGGCTGCCGGGGTACGCCGGGGACGTTCACACCGGACTACGCCTACGACTTGGCGCGCTGACCGTCCACCGGGCCGGAGCCGGCCTCGGGGCCGCCTCCGGAGCTGTAGGAGGACGTGCCCTCGTCCAGCAGCGGTTCCTGCGACTTGAGGTGCGCGGGGGCCAGCGCGCGCAGCGCGTGGTAGCCGGTGATGACGACGAGCGTGCCGAGCGCGATACCGCTCAGCGAGAAGGTGTCGGTGAACTTCATCGTGACGTCGCCGACGCCGATGATGATGCCCGCCGCGGCCGGCACCAGGTTCAGCGGATTGCGCAGGTCCACCCCGGCGTTGAGCCAGATCTGCGCGCCGAGCAGGCCGATCATGCCGTACAGGATGACGGTGATCCCGCCGAGCACCCCGCCGGGGATGGCGGCCACGACCGCGCCGAACTTGGGGCAGAGGCCGAAGAGGAGCGCGAAGCCGGCGGCGGCCCAGTAGGCGGCCGTGGAGTAGACCCGGGTCGCGGCCATGACACCGATGTTCTCGGAGTACGTGGTGTTGGGCGGCCCGCCCACGGCGGTGGAGAGCATCGAGCCGACCCCGTCCGCGGAGATCGCGGTGCCCAGCTTGTCGTCCAGCGAGTCGCCGGTCATCTCGCCGACGGCCTTCACATGGCCCGCGTTCTCCGCGACGAGCGCGATCACGACGGGCAGGGCCACCAGGATCGCCGACCACTCGAAGGACGGACCGTGGAACGCCGGCAGCCCGATCCAGTCCGCCGAGCCGACGCCCGAAAGGTCGAGCCGCCAGTGGTCGGTGACCTTGCCGCTCGCGTCGGCCGAGTGGATCCGGCCGAAGGCGAGGTCGAAGAGCCACGAGATCCCGTACCCGAAGACCAGGCCGAGGAAGATCGCGATCCGCGACCAGAAACCGCGCAGGCACACCACCGCCAGACCGGTGAACAGCATCACGAGCAGCGCCGTCCACTGGTCCTGCGGCCAGTACGTGGCGGCGGTGACCGGGGCCAGGTTGAAGCCGATCAGCATGACGACCGCGCCCGTCACGATGGGCGGCATCGCGGCATGGATGATCCGCGCCCCGAACCGCCGCACCGCGAGTCCGACCAGGAACAGCGCGACGCCCACGACGAACACGGCACCGGTCACGGTCGCGCTGGAGCCGCCCTGCGCGCGGATCACCGCGGCGACGCCCACGAAGGAGAGCGAGCAGCCCAGGTAGCTGGGCACCCGGCCGCGGGTCGCGAGCAGGAAGATCACCGTCGAGACGCCCGACATCATGATCGCGAGGTTCGGGTCCAGGCCCATGAGGACCGGCGCGACGAAGGACGCCCCGAACATCGCCACCACGTGCTGGGCGCCGAGGCCTGCCGTCCGTGGCCACGAGAGCCGTTCGTCGGGGCGGACGACCGCTCCGGGTGCGGGCGTGCGCCCGTCACCGTGCAGTTTCCAGCGCACGCCGAGGTCCATGGTGGGTATCCGCTTTCTCTGCACCCCGGACGCCTGTCCGGGATTCCTTACGTGAAGATCAGCGCCATGGTAGGGGTGAGCCGGGGGAGTGGCCGGTTCAGGGCCGCGAATCCGGAACCTTCGCGTCCGCCACCTCGCCGCGCGCGCCCGGGACCTGGGCACTCGACGTACGGCCGCTGGTCCGCAGGACACCGGCGAACGCGGCGAGCCCGAAGGCCAGTACGGTCACCAGCACGAAGGACGTCACCAGGCTCGTCGCGTCCGCAACGGTTCCGATGGCGGACGGCGCGATCAGCCCCGAGGTGTACGTGATGGTGGCGACGCCCGCGATGGCCTGGGACGGGTTGGGGCCGCTGCGGCCCGCCGCGGCGAAGCAGAGCGGTACGACCACGGCTATGCCGAGGCCCAGCAGCGCGAAGCCGGTCATGGCCAGGACCGCGTTCTGCGCCAGTACGACGAGCAGGGCGCCGGCGGTGGCGAGGAGCCCGCTGACCCGTACGGTGCGCACCGGGCCGAACCGGTCCACCACCGCGTCCCCGGCGAGCCGCGCGACCGCCATGGTGAGGGTGAAGGCGGTCGTGCACGCGGCGGCGAGTCCCGCCGAGGTGCCGATGACGTCCCGCAGGTAGACCGCCGACCAGTCCAGGCTCGCCCCCTCCGCGAACACCGCGCAGAACCCGATCGCGCCGATGAGCAGCGCCGACCTGGGCGGCAGCGCGAAACGCGGGGGCGCCTCCTCGTCCTCGGTGGCGCGCAGGTCCAGTACGCCCTGGCAGGCGACCGTGCCGAGAACGGTGAGGACCACCGCCGCGAGCGCGTGGTGCAGCCGGGCGTCCGTGCCCAGGTGCGCGGCGAGCGTTCCGCCGGCCGAGCCGATCAGGGCGCCCGCGCTCCACATGCCGTGCAGGCCGGACATGATCGACTTGTCCAGCCGGTTCTCGACCTCGACGCCCAGGGCGTTCATCGCCACGTCGGCCATACCGGCCGTCGCGCCGTACACGAAGAGGGCCAGGCACAGGGTGAGCAGGTTCGGGGCGAGTGCGGGGAGGGCGAGGGCGAGCGTCCACAGCGCCATGAGCCCGCGCAGGGCGGTGCGGGCGCCGAAGCGGTGGCTGACACTGCCCGCGAGCGGCATCGCCAGGGAGGCGCCGATGGCGGGGAAGGCGAGGGCCAGGCCGAGCTGGCCCGCGCTCACCGAGGCGTGGTCCTGGATCCACGGGACGCGGGTCGCGAACGAGCCGGTGACGGCGCCGTGCACGGCGAACACCGCCGCCACGGCGTACCGGGAGCGCTTCACCTCGCGCCGGTCGTAGACCACTTCGCTCATTCTCCCGGCCCCTGTCTGTCGACCCCAGCAGTCGTCCGTGGTCTCTCCACTCTGCGGCCGTAAACTATCAGGAACCTTGCCTGATAGATAGATTGTTTTTGCGCCCGCCGCAGACGTCCGTATCGATCTGGAAGGATCCCGGCATGCCCGCATCACCGAGTACCGCCCGGGCCATCAACGACCGGCTCGCCCTGCGGCTGCTGCAGCAGGAAGGTCCTCTGACGGCAGGGCAGTTGAAGAAACTCACCGGACTGTCCCGGCCCTCGGTCGCCGACCTGGTGGAACGCCTCGCGGAGGCCGGGCTGATCGGCGTGGTCGGGGAGTCCGGCGAACAGCGGCGCGGCCCGAACGCCCGGCTGTACGGGATCGTCGCCGACCGGGCGCATCTCGCGGCCCTCGATGTGCGCACCGAGGGCGTGGCCGTGGTCGTCGCGGACCTGCTGGGCTCGGTACTGGCCGAGGCGTCGGTGCCGATCGCGGACGAGACGGACACCGGGCCCGCGGTCGAGCAGGCGGTCGCGCTGGTCGAGCGCACGGCGAAGGAGGCGGGCGTCGAGCGATTGCACACCGTCGGGGTGGGGGCTCCCGGGCTGATCGACCCCGCGACCGGTGAGCTGCGCGACTCCACGGGGCTGCCCGAATGGCACCGGCGCCTTGCCGCGGCGCTTCAGGAGCGGTTCCAGGCCCGGGTCGTCGTCGAGAACGAGACGAACCTCGCGGCGCTGGCCGAGCAGCGTGACGGGGCCGCGCGGGACCGCGACACCTTCGTGCTGCTCTGGCTCGGGCACGGGATCGGGGCCGCGGTGGTCCTGGACGGGGTGCTGCGGCGAGGCGCGTCCGGGGGGACGGGGGAGATCGGCTTCCTGCCGGTGCCGGGTACGGGCGGGATGCCGTCCGCCACGGGGTGCGAGGGCGGGTTCCACTCGCTCGTGGGGGCGGCGGCCATCGCCGAACTGGCGCGTGGGTACGCGGTGGTGGCCTCCGCCGTGGAGCATGAGCCGGATGCGGCGGCATTGGTGCGGGAGGCGGTGTCTCGGGTGAACTCCGGCTCCGCGCCGGTCCCGGAAGCCGGAGGGGTAGTGGATTCGTCTGCGGGGAGTGGGGGTGGCCCGCGCAGTTCCCCGCGCCCTTTCGGGGGCGCCGACCCGCGCAGTTCCCCGCGGCCCCTGGAGGGTGGCGCCTCGGGGTTTCTTGATGAGCTGGCCGATCGTGTTGCTCTGGGGGCCGCTTCCGTCATCGCCGTGCTCGATCCGGGGTGTGTCGTTCTGTCCGGGGAGATCGGGCGGGCCGGTGGGGAGGTGCTCGCGGCGCGGGTGCGGGAGCGGCTCGCGCGGATGACTCCGCTGCCCACCGAGGTGCGGGCCGGGGCCCTGGGCGGCGGGGCCGTGCTGCGCGGTGCCCTGCTGGTGGCCCGGGACGGCGCCCAGGACGAGCTGTTCGCGCCTCCGGAGCGCTGAACCCGGGCCCGTGACGGGAACGGAGACCCGGCGGCGGGGCAAGGGCCTCCGTCACCGCCGCCGGGTCGATCTGGGGCGGGTCGGCGTACGCGACCCGGAGAGGCGCCGGTGCACGCTGACCCTAGAGAGGACTAGACCAAAGCGTCAATAGGTATGGACCACCAGGGAGACGCCCTGATCACGGAGAAGTTGATCAGAGCCTGGCGCCTCACGGGTGTCCCGTGAAGTCCATCGGTACACCTTGTGAGCCACCCCACAGAATTCACCCGCTTGGGCGTCGATCAGGCGTGGCACACTGAGTCTGTACCAGAAGCAGCGCACTCCGGGGTCGGTGAAAGTCCGAACCGGCGGTTACAGTCCGCGACCCGGTCGCTTCCAGCGGCCGGTTGACCAGGTGAAATTCCTGGACCGACGGTTAAAGTCCGGATGGGAGGCAGTGCGCGGCGGGCGGGCATTCGTGCGCGCCGCCGTCTGTTTCGACGTGTCCCACGGGCACGTCGTCCTATGCGGCGTCGCCCCCGGTGTTCCCGCTCGTTTCACATCTGTCGTCATCGACAGGCCCCGGAGTCCGTGCCCTATGAGGCAGGAGGACCCGGGAAGTGTTCACCGGAATCGTCGAAGAGCTGGGTGAAGTCACCGCCGTCGAGAATCTCGGCGATGCCTCACGTTTCCGACTGCGTGGCCCTGTGGTCACCGAAGGTGCACGTCACGGGGACTCCATCGCCGTCAACGGCGTCTGTCTGACGGTCGTCGACCACGAGGACGGCGAGTTCACCGCCGACGTCATGGCGGAGACCCTGGACCGTTCCAGCCTCGGCGCCCTCACCGTCGGCTCCCGCGTCAACCTCGAACGGCCCATGGCCGTGGGCGAGCGGCTCGGCGGGCACATCGTGCAGGGCCATGTGGACGGCACGGGCGAGGTCATCGAGCGCAAGCCGTCCGAGAACTGGGAGATCGTGAAGATCTCGCTGCCCGCGGACCTCTCGCGCTACGTCGTGGAGAAGGGCTCCATCACCGTCGACGGCATCAGCCTGACCGTCGTGGACGCCGGACCCGACTTCTTCACCGTCAGCCTCATCCCGACCACCCTCGACCTGACCACGCTGGGCCGCAAGCAGCCCGGCGACCCGGTCAACCTCGAGGTCGATGTGATCGCCAAGTACGTCGAGCGGCTGCTCGGCCCGCAGGGACAGGGGGCGACACGGTGAACTGGCTCAACTCCGAGGCGTTCACGCTCTTCGGCCAGCACATCAAGTGGGCCGACATGATCGGCAACGTGATCGGTCTGATCGGCCTCGCCCTCGGCTGGCGCCGCTCCATCTGGACCTGGCCCGTCCAGTTCCTGTCCGGCGCGATCCTTCTCGTCGCCTTCGCCACCGCCCATCTCTCGGGCAGCGCGGGCAAGCAGCTGGTGGTCATGGCCGTCGCGGTCTGGGGCTACTGGCAGTGGAACCGCGGCAGGGGCGGCGCGCAGGACGGCTCCATCGCCGTCCGGTTCGCCACCTGGCGCGAACGGGCGTACCTGCTCGGCGCCGCGGCCGTCGGCACCGTCGCCGTCGCGAGCCTGTTCACCGCGTACCCGTCGCTGTCCTGGGACCCCTGGCCCGACGCCTACATATTCGTCGGCACGGTCGTCGCGATGTACGCCCAGGCGCGCGGCATGGTCGAGTTCTGGTTCGCCTGGCTGCTCGTCGACCTGGTGGGCGTGCCGCTCAACTTCGCCAACGGCTTCGCGTTCTCCGGATTCGTCTACATCATCTACGGCGCGCTCGTCCTGTGGGGCATGCGCGACTGGTGGCTGCGCTCCCGCAAGGCCGGGCAGCCCGTCCTGGAAGGAGCCCCGGCATGACGACAACGCCGGTTTGGTACAGCACGGGTCATGACGAGGACGCCTCGGACTTCTCCCTCGACCCGGTCGAGAAGGCCGTCGCGGACATCGCCGCGGGCCGCCCGGTCGTGGTCGTCGACGACGAGGACCGCGAGAACGAGGGCGACCTCGTCATCGCAGCCGAGAAGGCGACCCCCGAGATCATCGCCTTCATGATGAGCGAGTGCCGCGGTCTGATCTGCGCGCCCATGGAGGGCGACGAACTCGACCGCCTCCAGCTCCCGCAGATGGTCGAGAACAACACCGAGTCGATGCGTACCGCCTTCACGGTCTCCGTGGACGCGGGCCCCGCCTCCGGCGTGACCACCGGCATCTCCGCCACCGACCGCGCCACCACCCTGCGGCTGCTCGCGGGAGGGCAGGCGGGGGCGGCCGACTTCGTACGCCCCGGCCACATCTTCCCGTTGCGCGCCAAGCCCGGCGGTGTGCTCGTCCGCAACGGCCACACCGAGGCCGCCGTCGACCTCGCGCGGCTCGCGGGCCTGCGGCCGGCCGGCGCCATCGTCGAGATCGCCGGCGAGGACGGGCGGATGCTGCGCCTGCCCGAGCTGATCCCGTTCGCCCGCAAGCACGGCCTGACGATCATCTCCATCGAGGACCTGATCGCCTACCGCCGCACCGCCGAGCCCACGGTCCGCCGCGAGGCCAAGACGCAACTGCCCACCGCTTTCGGCGAGTTCACGGCGTACGGCTACCGCTCCACCGTCGACGGCGTCGAGCACGTGGCGCTGGTCCACGGCGAGATCGGCGACGGCGAGGACGTCGTCGTGCGCATCCACTCCGAATGCCTCACCGGGGACGTCTTCCACTCCCTGCGCTGCGACTGCGGCCCCCAGCTCGAAGCCTCCCTGCAGCGCATCCAGGCCGAGGGCCGCGGAGTCGTCGTCTACCTCCGCGGCCACGAGGGGCGCGGCATCGGGCTGCTGTCCAAGCTGCGCGCGTACGAACTCCAGGAGCGCGGCCGGGACACCCTGGACGCCAACCTCGAACTCGGCCTGCCCGCCGACGCCCGCGACTACGCGGCCGGGGCCCAGATCCTTGAGGACCTCGGGGTGCGCAGCCTGCGGCTGATGACCAACAACCCCGACAAGACCGCCGCGCTCGTCCGGCACGGCCTCCAGGTCACCGAGCGCGAGCCGATGCCCGTGACGGCGGGCGAGCACAACCTCCGGTACCTGCGCACCAAGCGGGACCGGATGGGGCACGACCTGCCCTGGCTGGACACGACCACCGTGTCCGCCTGCGGCAATCAGTGACCCGTGTCCGGTAATCCGTAACCCGTAGACCAGTAACCAGCAGCAAGCAACAGCACTGCACGCACTGCACTGCACGAGGAGACACAGACGTGAGCGGCAAGGGCGCACCCGAACTGTCCGTACGCAACTGCGGTGACCTGCGGGTCGCCGTCATCGCGGCACAGTGGCACGAGAAGGTCATGGACGGACTCGTCGACGGCGCGCTGCGCGCCCTGCACGAGCTGGGCATCGACGAGCCGACCCTGCTGCGCGTCCCCGGCAGCTTCGAGCTGCCGGTCGTCGCGAAGGTCCTCGCGGGCCGCGGCTACGACGCGATCGTCGCGCTCGGCGTCGTCATCCGCGGCGGCACCCCGCACTTCGAGTACGTGTGCCAGGGCGTCACCCAGGGGCTCACCCAGGTCTCCGTCGAGACCGGGGTCCCCATCGGCTTCGGCGTGCTGACCGTCGACACCGAGGAGCAGGCCCTGGACCGCGCGGGCATCGAGGGCTCGAACGAGGACAAGGGGCACGAGGCGGTGACCGCGGCCGTGGCGACCGCGGCCACCCTGCGCTCGGTATCCGAACCCTGGCGCTGACGTAGGCCCGCGACCGCGTAGGGTGAGGACCACCATGTCCAAGAAGACTTTCGAGGAGCTCTTCACCGAGCTCCAGCACAAGGCAGCCACCGGCGACCCCGCCACCTCCCGCACCGCGGAACTGGTCGGCAAGGGGGTCCATGCCATCGGCAAGAAGGTCGTCGAAGAGGCCGCCGAGGTCTGGATGGCCGCGGAGCACGAGGGCAAGGAAGCAGCCGCCGAGGAGATCTCGCAGCTGCTCTACCACGTCCAGGTGATGATGGTCGCCCGCGGCATCAGCCTGGACGACGTGTACGCCCACCTCTGAGCCGCCTCCGCGCCCTCGCGCCGACACCCGTATCCGCAACCGCACCCGCACCCGCACGAACAAAGGAAGCCGACCTCATGCTGCGCATCGCCGTCCCCAACAAGGGTTCCCTGTCAGGCCCCGCGGGGGAGATGCTGCATGAGGCCGGCTACCAGCAGCGCCGGGAGGCCAAGGAGCTGCGGATCGTCGACCCGGAGAACGAGGTCGAGTTCTTCTACCTCCGCCCCCGCGACATCGCGATCTACGTCTCCTCCGGCCGCCTCGACATCGGCATCACCGGCCGCGACCTGCTGATCGACTCCGCGGCCGACGCGGAGGAGATCCTGCCCCTCGGCTTCGCCCGCTCCACCTTCCGCTTCGCCACCAAGCCCGGCACGGCCGAGGCCCTCGACGACCTCGCGGGCAAGACCGTCGCCACCTCGTACGAGGGCATCGTCGCGAAGTACCTCGCCGACCAGGGCGTCGACGCGTCCGTCGTGCACCTCGACGGCGCCGTCGAGACGGCCATCGAACTCGGCGTCGCCGAGGTCATCGCGGACGTCGTCGAGACCGGCACCTCGCTGCGCAACGCGGGCCTCGAGGTCTTCGGCGACCCGATCATGAAGTCCGAGGCGGTCGTCATCCGCCGCACCGGCGCGGAGACCACCGGGTCCAATGGAGAAACAGAACCCAAGGTCCAGCAGTTCCTGCGCCGCCTCCAGGGCGTCCTCGTCGCGCGGACCTACGTGATGATGGACTACGACTGCCGTGTCGAGCAGCTGGAGAAGGCCGTCGCGCTCACCCCGGGCCTGGAGTCGCCGACCGTCTCGCCGCTCCACAACGAGGGCTGGGTCGCCGTACGGGCCATGGTCCCGTCCAAGGAGGCCCAGCGGATCATGGACGACCTGTACGAGATCGGCGCGCGGGCCATCCTGACCACGGCCATCCACGCCTGCCGCCTCTGACTCCGAGGATCAGCTTCACCATGCCGGACACCACCGAGCCGCCCGCCCTCCCCGTGACCTTCAGACCCGGGCGCACCCGGGCCGTACTGCTGACCGCCGGTGCCACGATCTTTGTGGTCATCACCACGGTCGCGCTGCTGCTCGAAAAGCTCGGACCGGGGGAGCGGCTCAGCTTCGTCTTCACCGCGGCGCTGCTCTTCGGCGTACTCGTGCTGCTCGCCCGCCCGAAGGTCGTCGCGGACGAGTCCGGGGTCACCGTCGTCAACATCGCCAGCAGGCGACGGCTGGCCTGGGCGGAGATCCTGCAGGTCAACCTCCGTCCAGGAGACCCCTGGGTCTTTCTGAACCTCAGCGACGGCACCAGCCTGCCCGTGCTCGGCATCCAGCCGGGCATCGCCAAACAGCACGCCATCAGCGACGCCCGCGCACTGCGCGCCCTCGCCGAGGCCCGCTCCCTCGGCGAGCCGGACGGGCCGTCCGACGGACAGCACGACGAACATCACGGCTGACTCTCGGCCTTCCACCCTGCCGTACGGGCCCATGTCTTGATTAATCTGTTGGCGGAGGCGTTTTCGTTGCGCCTCCGCCGCTGACTTCCCCCCGGAACTCAGAGGCCCCCTGCTATTCGAGGAGTGACTCCCTCCAGCGATGGACGGATCGTCCTGTAGTACCTGCGCCGCCCCCTCCCGACCCATCGAGGCGGCGGCATGACCATCCCCCTGCTGCTCCTCGGGGCGGCGTTCCTTTTGATCCTCGCCAATGGCTTCTTCGTGGCGGCCGAGTTCGGCCTCGTCACGGTGGAGCGCGCCGACGCCGAGAAGGCGGCGGCCGAAGGAGACCGGCGGGCCGGCACCGTCGTCAGCTCCCTCAAGGAACTCTCCTTCCAGCTCTCCGGCACCCAGCTCGGCATCACCATCACCTCGCTGGTCGTCGGCATGCTCGCCGAACCGGCGCTCGCCGAGCTGCTGAACGGGCCCTTCACCGCCGTCGGCATCCCCGAGGGCGCCGTGTCCGGTGTCGCCGTGGTCGTCGGCATGCTGCTGGCCTCGGCCGTGCAGATGGTGATCGGCGAACTCGTGCCCAAGAACTGGGCGGTGTCCAGGCCCCTGCAGGTCGCGCGGTTCGTCGCGGGCCCGCAGCACGTCTTCTCGACCCTGTTCCGGCCGGTGATCGCCGCCCTGAACTCCGTGGCCAACCGGCTCGTACGTGCTCTGGGCGTCGAGCCCACGGCGGAGCTGGCCTCCGCGCGCACACCCGGCGAGCTGGTCTCCCTGGCCCGGCACTCGGCGCAGGCCGGCGCGCTGGAGCAGGACACCGCGGACCTGTTCGTACGCACCCTGTCGCTGGCCGACCTCACCGCGCAGCACGTCATGACCCCGCGGGTGAAGGTCAGCGCCCTCCAGTCCTCCGCGACCGCCGAGGACGTCGTCAACCTCACCCGCGCCACCGGCCTCTCCCGTTTCCCCGTCTACCGGGAGCGGATCGACGAGATCGTCGGCATGGTGCACCTCAAGGACGCCCTCGCGGTGCCCTCGCACGACCGGCTGCGGATGCCGGTCACCCGGATCGCCCAGGCCCCGCTGCTCGTCCCGGAGACACTGCCCGTGCAGCCCCTCCTGGAGCGGCTGCGCAACGAGCAGCCCATCGCCGTCGTCGTCGACGAGTACGGCGGCACGGCCGGGGTCGTCACCCTGGAGGACATCGTCGAGGAGCTCGTCGGCGAGGTCCGCGACGAGCACGACGGGCAGGACGTGCCGGAACTCGCCGTCGCCCCGCCCGAGGACGGCCGGCCCGCCTGGGACGCCGACGGCAGCTGCCGCGTCGACATCCTCCGGCGCATCGGCCTGGAAGCCCCCGAGGGCCCGTACGAGACGGTCGCCGGCCTCGTCGCCGACCTGCTCGGACGCATCCCGGCCCCCGGCGACCGTGCCGAGCTGCCCGGCTGGCGCCTCTCGGTGCGCCAGGTCGGCCACTACCGCGCGGAGCGGGTCAGGCTGGTCAGAACGGCCGACGCCGGGACCACGCCCGTCTCCCCTCCCGCGTCCGCCCCCGTTTCCGTCTCCGCGGCGGAGGCCGTCCGATGAGCGTGCTCCAACTCTTCTTCGCCGGCCTGCTCGTGCTCGCCAACGGCTTCTTCGTCGGTGCCGAGTTCGCCCTGGTCTCCGTACGGCGCAGCCAGATCGAACCGCTCGGCACGGCACGGGCCCGGCAGGTCATGTACGGCCTGGAGAACCTGCCGCACATGATGGCCGCCGCGCAGTTCGGCATCACCATGTGCTCACTGACCCTGGGCGCGGTCGCCGAACCCACCGTGGCGCACCTCCTGGAGCCGGTCTTCCACGCCGTGCACCTGCCCGAGGGCATGATCCACCCGCTCGGGTACGTCATAGCGCTCGCCGCGGTCGTCTTCCTCCACCTGGTGGTCGGCGAGATGCTGCCGAAGAACCTGGCGATGGCCGCCCCCGAGAAGACCGCGCTGTGGCTCAGCCCCGGCCTGGTCGCCTTCGCCCGGCTGTGCAAGCCGGTCACCGTGGCCCTCGGTGCCTGCGCCCGCGTCATCCTGAAGCTCTTCGGTGTCGAGCCCAGGGACGAGGTCGAGGCGGTCTTCACCAGCGAGCAGCTCAACCGGCTCGTCGAGGACGCAGGACAGGCCGGTCTGCTCGACCCCGGGGAGCAGGAGCGGCTGGAGGACGCGCTGGAACTGGGCTCGCGCCCGGTCACGGACGTCCTCCTGGACCGCGAGTCGCTGATCAGCGTGGGCCCCTCGGTCACACCGGGCCAGGTCGTCGCCCTCACCGCCCGCACCGGGTTCTCACGGTTCCCGGTGGTCGCGGAGAACGGCGCCTTCATGGGCTACCTGCACGTGAAGGACGTACTCGACCTGGAGGAGTCCGAGCGGGCGGTGCCGCAGCAGGTCTGGCGGCCCATGACCACGCTCAGCGCCGAACTCCCGCTCGACGACGCCCTGACCGTGATGCGCCGCGCCGCGACGCACCTGGCCCAGGTCGCCGACCCGTCGGGCCGGGTCCTGGGCCTGGTCGCCCTGGAGGACGTCCTGGAACTCCTGGTCGGCGAGGTCCGCGACCCGGCACACCGGGACCGCCCGGCGGCACGCGTGGCCGAGCCCCGCTCGGGCCACACGGAACCCGCGGAACCCCCACAACAGGCCCTGGCCAGCTGACACAGCCGACCCGCGCCCCCACTGCTCGGGGCGCGGGTCGGCTGTTTCGCTTCAGGGGCGCGAGGAACGGCGCGACAAGCCACGACGGCGCCGCACCCGCGAGCCGCACAGCACCCCACCACCCCGGTGGGCGCACCCCGACCCGGAGGGCTCTCGGGGCGCGGACCCGACGGGGGCTACACCCCCGAGGGACCGCGCCCCGAGAGAACCTCCCCGTACGCCTGCATCAGATCGGCCAGCCGAAGCGTCGCCAGATCGTCCCGCGTCAGATGCCCCGGATACCCGGAGAGCCGCAGATCCCGATAGGCGCAGCTCTTCTCGTACAACGTACGCAGGAACCGCCCGTTCCCCAGCTCGTCGATCCACCCCTGATCGACGACATGCCCGCTGATGGAGCGCAGCTCGTCGAGCGCCTCCTCGTCCCACACGTCCCCGTTCTCCCCCGCCAGCACCTCACCGATCGAGGTGAGCTCAA
Organism: Streptomyces sp. NPDC102514; assembly: GCF_055584525.1. Lineage (NCBI taxonomy): Bacteria > Bacillati > Actinomycetota > Actinomycetes > Kitasatosporales > Streptomycetaceae > Streptomyces > Streptomyces sp. NPDC102514. Next base: position 35,385 of record NZ_JBVJLW010000007.1, on the reverse strand, counting down.
GCGGCCGGTACGAGGGGAAGTCGACCCGGGTCGTGAACCGGGACGACAGCCCGGGATTGGCGGCGAGCAGCCGGTCCATGCCCTCCGGATAGCCCGCGAGGATCACCACCAGATGATCCCGGTTGTCCTCGGCCCGCTTCAGCAGCACCTGCAGCGCCTCATCCCCGTACGCGTCCCCCTTGCCGTACCCGGAGTTGGACAGCGAGTAGGCCTCGTCGACGAAGAGCACCCCACCGATCGCGGAGTCGATCAGCTCGTTGGCCTTCACCGCGGTCTGGCCGAGATACTCGCCCACCAGATCGGCCCGCTGCGCCTCGACGAGATGGTCGCCGCCGAGCAGCCCGAGCGCGTAGAAGACCCGGCCGAGAATGCGCGCCACCGTCGTCTTGCCGGTGCCGGAGGGACCGGAGAAGACGAAGTGCCGTTTCGGCGGCTGGACCGGCAGCCCCTGCCCGGCCCGCAGCCGGGCCATGTTCAGCTGCGCCGAGAGCGCCTTCACCTGGCGTTTCACCGGTTCGAGGCCGACCATGCCCTCCAGCTCGGCCAGCGCCTCTTCGAGGAGCGCGGGGTCGGTGGGCCCGGTCGGCAGATGCGGTGGCAGCACCGGCACGATGGCCTTCTCGCGGACCCGGTCCGACTCGGACGGCAGCGTGCCGGGCGGCGGCAGCTCGGGCTCGGAGAGCTTCAGGTCGCGGCCCTCGCCGCCGAACAGCGGGTCGACGCCGTCGGGCCCGTCCAGGATGTCCTGCCCGACCCCCGTCAGCGTGATCGCCGCGAGGTCGGCCGTCTCGTCGTACCCGTCGCCCTCGGAGATCGCGGCGAGCCGGGCCGAGGTGTCCATGAAGGCCGGATCCACCCGGTGCACGGCCCGGTACAGGGGGAGGGCCGCCGCCGAGCGGCCCGTGCCCTCGTGCGCCCGCGCCAGCCAGTACCGCAGCTCCTTGCGCTGCGGCTGCTCGCTGCGGCAGCGCATCAGCGCGGACGACAGCAGCGGCTCGGCCTGCCCGTACATCTCCAGCCGTACGCGCGCCATCCCGCCGAACAGGCCCGCCTCGATGCCCAGCATCGGATCGTCGATCAGCGGGTCCGTGTGGCGGACCAACTGCTCCCAGTCCTTGACGAGATAGGCCCGGCAGGCGTGCAGGAACCGGACCTGCGGATCCGCGTCGACCGGGGGCAGGCCCGCCAACGCCCGGTCCAGCTCGGGGACATGGCGTCCGTCGAGCCAGTGCGAGGAGTGCGCGAGCAGCAGATCGCGCGGCGACTCCAGGACCGGCTGCACCCACCAGCCCAGCCAGTACCAGGAGTTGAGCGTGCGCCGGTGCCGGGTGCGCTGCTCGCCGAAGCGGTCGCGGTGCCGGAACATCCGGAGCAGTGCGGTCGTCGTGTCGATGCGCAGCGCGTGCAGTCCCAGCCAGCCGTCGGCCATCCCCGGATCCATCCGGACCGCGGCGCGGAACTCCTCCTCCGCCTGCGGATAGGCCCCCATGGTGTAGGCATCCACACCTCGCAGCCAGGCGAGGTCGGCCGGGGCCTCGGGGCCCTGCGTGCCGAAGTCCATCACGTCCCCCACATACCGTGCCCCCGTTGATCACCGGGCGGGCCGGTGCCCGTCGGCAGTCTTCGTCGAACCGCTGTGCCGCGGACGGGAGTTGCGTGCGGTGCGGAGAGCAGCCGTCCGAAGGTCGCACCAAGAGGCATCGTACCTGCGGGGGAGCGCCGGACCGTAGGCTGCCGCACGACGGGTTCTTCGAGGTGGGAGCGTACGGGACGCACTCAGGACGGTCACGCAGAGTGAGTGAATTGCGCGTCGTGGCGTCCGCAAAACGCCTGAGGACAGAACGAAGCCCCCGATCACGGGGGAACAACCGGGGGCTTCGCGTCTGTGAGGCGGCCCCGAAGGCCGCTCCTTGAGAACGTAAGACCTGTACGGCCCCTCGGTCAAGCCGAGTTGGGGCACTCAGGCAACTTCTCGGACAGCGGTCTTCACGAGTTCAGCACACAGAAGCAGGCCCGTCACGGTCCGTGACCGAGAGCGTTCTCAGTGGCGTCTCGGCAGGTCCTGGCAGTACCTCATATCCGTCTGAACACTGTCGTACCAGAAGGTCGGCGAACGGCTCCGAAGGGTCCTCGGCGAAGTGCCGGCGCTCCGCGGGGACCCACCCTGCCCAGAAATCGCTCTGCGCCGAACCGTCCCGCAGGCGCCCGCGGGCCCAGGCGTCCTCGTCCGGCATCTCCATCCACAGCAGTCCCGCCAGTTGCGGCCGCAACGTCCGGCGGCCGGCGCCGACCCCCTCGACGAGGATCACGGGCGCGGGCGGCAGGGCGCGGGCCGGCCCGAAGTCGCGCAGCCGCCAGTCGTAGGGGCGGTAGTGCGCGCTCTCGCCGCGGCCCAGCGGTTCGACGACCTCCCGGAGCAGCCGCCCGGTCCATGCGAAGAGCTCCTCGTGGGTGGCGATGTCGTCCAGGTGCAGCACGGGAGCGCCGCCCAGCGCCCCGGCCAGGCGCTCCGCGAAGGTGGTCTTGCCGGAGCCCGCGTGCCCGTCGACGCCGACGAGCCGGACGGGACCGCAGGACGGCGGCAGCCGGCGCAGCCGGTCGGCGAGGGCGTGGAGGTGGATGGGGCTTCCCGGGGGAGGAGTACGGACGGAGGGCTGAGGAGGGCCGCGGACGGGGGCATACGCATTACGGAGGAACACTCTACCGAGACCGATATGGGATGAATCGGGTCTCCCGCCTCATCAGTGGTCTCGACCAATATTGGTCGGCGCCGCGACGCCCGAAGTGCTGGCAGAAGCCGTGATCGCGTTCCATAGTTGGCCCACACCCGTGCATTCGTACCCGCGCGTCTCCCGCGCACTGGACCAGCCCGTTCCGGACACCTGGGGGTCTTCCGTCCATGACCAGAGCCGAACAGCCGTCCCGCAGAACCGTCCTGGCCGCGGCGGTGGCAGCCGCCACCGCCGGAGCGGCGAGCCCGGCCGCCGCCGCGAGCCCGTCGGCCCGCCCCGCGAGAACCCCGGCCGCCCCTTCGTCGAAAGCACCCTCCGGCCTCGTGGACAACCATGCCTGGACCTCGTACGCCGACTGGCGTGACGGCACGGCGGCAGGGACCCGTGCCGTGCAGGGGGCCCGCCCGGGGCTGGAGATCCGGACCCCGGAGGGGCGCGTCGACTACCCGGACCCGCACACGGGCACGACCGCCACCTGGGAGTACGCCCGCTGGACCTCGCCGGTCCACCGTCTCGCCGTCCCCTCCACCGAGGTCATCGCCTCCTGGAACGCGCGGACCCCGGCGGGCACCTGGCTGCAGATCGAGCTGACGGGCACGTACTCCGACGGCACGGACACCCCCTGGTACGTGATGGGCCGCTGGGCGGCCGGTGACCAGGACATCCGGCGGACCTCGGTCGACGACCAGAGCGACGGGAGGAGCACGGTCTGGACGGACACCTTCGCCATCGACGACGCGGCCTCCGGGCTGCGTCTGGTGGCGTACCGGCTGCGGCTGACCCTTTACCGCAAGCCCGGGACCAAGGCCACGCCGACCGTGTGGCGGCTCGGCGCGATGGGCTCCGACATCCCCGACCGCTTCACGGTCCCGGCGTCGGCGCCCGGTCTCGCACGGGAACTGAAGGTGCCGCGCTACTCGCAGGAGATCCACGTCGGCCAGTACCCCGAGTACGACAACGGCGGCGAGGCCTGGTGCAGCCCCACCTCCTCCCAGATGATCATCGAGTACTGGGGGCGGAAGCCCACGGCCGCGGACCTGGCCTGGGTCAAGCCCGAGTACGCGGACCCGCAGGTGTGCCACGCGGCCCGGTTCACCTTCGACTACCAGTACGACGGCTGCGGCAACTGGCCCTTCAACGCCGCGTACGCCGCCACGTACAAGGATCTGCAGGGCGTGGTGACCCGGCTCCGGTCGCTCACCGATCTGGAGACGCTGATCGCCGCCGGTGTGCCGGCCATCACGTCCCAGTCGTTCCTCGCGTCCGAACTGACCGGCGCGGGGTACGGCACGGCGGGGCATCTGATGACGGTCATCGGCTTCACCGCCGACGGCGACGTGATCGCCAACGACCCGAACTCGCCGGACAACGACGCCGTGCGGCGCGTCTACAAGCGGCGCGAGTGGGAAAATGTCTGGCTCAGGACGAAGAGGTACAACGCCGCCGGGAACGTCGTCTCCGGCACCGGCGGGGTCTGCTACCTCTACTTCCCGGCCCATCCCACGGACGCCCAGCGCAAGGCCCTGGCGGCGGTGGGCGTGCGCTGAGCCCGCACGCCCGCACGCCCGCACGTCTGTACGTCGCAGGGGTGGCTCCGCACGGCGGAGCCGCCCCTGTGGCGTGGGCCACACCGGGCGGTCGCGGGTGACCAAGCTCTCCCCCGCAAAAGCCCGATCCGATGGCAAGGTGGACGAACCGGTGGGACGAGTCCGTCCGAACCGGCGGGGGAGTCCATCGCAAACCGACCGTGAGCGAGCCGCCATGACCACGACCTCTGCCACCGCCGGACAGGTCCGCGCCCGGACGGGCGGTCCCAAGGACGACGGCCCGAAGATCCTTGAGCACGTCATGGGCTGGACCTTCGTGCTGGTGCTCGCGATGTTCGTGACGCAGCTCGGCCTGGTCTGACGCCAGGACCACGACCGGCCGGTCGCGGAGAGTCGAAGCGACTCGAACAGGCTGCTCGTACGGCTCTGCCATACTGCGGAAGTCCCGCTCGCGGTTGGAGACCAGGTCCGCAATTGACTAACAGTCCACAGCGCGGTGTCGACCGCCCCGGAGCGCGCGGCACCGACCGTTCCCTGGCGCGCCGTGCCGAACTCATCGTCATCGGGCGGAAGTTGTTCGCCGACACGTCCTACGACGCCCTGTCGATGGACGACATCGCCAAGCAGGCGCATGTCGCCAAGGGACTGATCTACTACTACTTCCGCTCCAAGCGCGGCTACTACCTGGCGATCGTCGAGGACTCGGTGGCCGAGCTGATCTCCCGGGCGGCCAGTGGCCTCGAACTGCCCCCGGAAGAACGGGTGCACCGCACCATCGACGGCTATCTCCGCTACGCCGAGCACCATCAGGCCGCGTACCGGACCATCATCAGTGGCGGTGTCGGCTTCGACGCCGAGGTGCTCGCCATCCGCGACGGTGTGCGGGAAGCCATCGTCGAGACCATCGCCGAAGGGGCGTACGGGCGACGCGATGTCGGCCCGCTCCCGCGCACCGCGCTGCTGGGCTGGCTGTGCAGTGTGGAGGGGGCCACCCTCGACTGGATCGACCACCGCGGTCTGCCGCGCGACCTGATGCGCGAGCTGCTGGTGAAGATGCTCGGCGGCACGATGCGGGCCATCGAGGAACTGGACGTCTCCTACCCGGCCCCGCAGGCCGCGCGCCGTACCACCTGAGACGGCAGGACACCGGCTGGGGCGACACGGCCGGTACGGCGGTCGGGGGGGGGGGCGGGGGGGGGGCCCCCCCCCCCCCCCCCGCCCGGGGGGGGAGATTTTATCCCGTATAAATAAGGCCCGAGGGGTG
>NZ_JBVJLW010000007.1:0-29832 GCF_055584525.1 Streptomyces sp. NPDC102514 | reverse complement strand
ACCGCCGCCCCCGCCGCCGGGGGGGGGGCCCGGGGGGGGGGCGGGGGGGGGGGGGGGGCCCGGGCCGCGCCCCCCCCCCCGACCGCCGTACCGGTGAGGCTAGTTGATCGCCTTGATCAGTTCGCCGTTCGTGGTGTCACCGCTCAGCTCCCAGAAGAACGTACCGCCCAGGCCCTGCGCGTTCTTGTAGCTCATCTTCCCGGCGATGGTCGACGGGGTGTCGTAACTCCACCAGTCGCTGCCGCACTTGGCGTACGCGGTGCCGCCCACCGTGCCGGTGGCCGGGCACTTCGTCTTGAGCACCTTGTAGTCGTCGATGCCCTGCTCGTACGTACCCGCCGCCGGTCCGGTGGCCGAGCCGCCGGGCGCCGCCTGGGTGACTCCGGTCCAGCCGCGCCCGTAGAAGCCGATGCCGAGCAGCAGCTTCGAGGCCGGTATGCCCATGCCCTTGAGCTTGGCGATGGTGGCGGAGGTGTGGAACTCGGCCTTCGGGATCCCCGAGTAGGAGTTCAGCGCGGAGTGCGGAGCCGTGGGTCCTGTCGCGTCCCAGGCACCGAAGAAGTCGTACGTCATCGGGTTGTACCAGTCGACGTACTGGGCCGCGCCCGCGTAGTCCGCCGCGTCGAGCTTGCCGCCGGCGGTGGCGTCGGCCGGGATCGCCGAGGTGACCAGCGCCGAGCCGCCGAACTTGGCGCGGACGGCCGACATCAGGTTCTTGTACGCGGCCCGTCCGCTGGTGTCACAGCTGAGGCCGCAGCTGTTGGGGTACTCCCAGTCGATGTCGATGCCGTCGAAGACATCGGCCCACTTCGAGTTCTCGACCAGGTCGTAGCAGGACTGGGCGAAGGCCGCCGGGTTCTTGGCCGCCTCCGTGAAGCCGCCGGACCAGGTCCAGCCGCCGAACGACCACAGGACCTTGAGGTTCGGGTGCTTCTTCTTCAGCTCACGGAGCTGGTTGAAGTTGCCGCGCAGGGGCTGGTCCCAGGTGTCCGCGACCCCGTCGACCGACTCGGCCGCGGTGTGGGTCCGCTCGGTGGCCGCGTAGGAGTCGCCCATCGCGCACTTGCCGCCGGTGACATTTCCGAAGGCGTAGTTGATGTGCGTCAGCTTGGCCGCGGAGCCGGACGTCTCCACGTTCTTGACCAGGTACTTCCGGTCGTAGGTGCCCCATTCGGTGAAGTAGCCGACGACCTTGGAACCGGCCGCCGCGGCCGTGGCCGCCGTGGGGGTGGCGGCCTTTCCGGTCGAGGAGGCTGCGGCCTTCGTGGCCGCCGTACCGGCCGCGGTGGCCGTGCCCGCGCCGGCGAGCAGCCCCGCGCCGAGGGCGGCGCAACACGCGGCGGACAGAAGCGCCCGGAAACGGACGCGAGGGCGGAGTGAGCTGAGCATCGGACTCCTCGTGGGGGAGAGGGGAACATGCGCCGATCGGCATGGACGCGGTGAAGCGTTGAGGCGAAACAGTAGGAGGACTAGACCAGTTGGTCAATGGTTCGGACCAATTCCCCGCAGGAATTCCGCACGGGAATTCTTTACTCTTGAGTAAGCGGTCGTTAACTGGTGACTCCATGCCTCCGATCGGGCATACTCACTGCGCACAGCCGCTGATCAGGCGCTTCCGCGACCCGGAGGCGCGAGCATCGCCGGTGCTCAGTGAGACCCGGCGGCGCAACCCCACCCAGGTGTGCGCCCGCCGAAGTGCCCGACAGGGAGGATCGTCGCCATGCCCGACCGCGCCCCGCAGCCGGTGGACCGTCAACTGCCCACGGACGAGGCCCGGGATCTGATCTCGCTCGTCCGCGACATCGCGCAGCGCGAGATCGCCCCGAAGGCGGCCGAGGAGGAGGACGCCGGACGCTTCCCCCGGGAGATCTTCACCCTGCTCTCGGAATCGGGACTGCTCGGCCTTCCGTACGACTCCGAGTACGGCGGCGGTGACCAGCCGTACGAGGTCTACCTCCAGGTTCTCGAAGAGCTCGCCGCCGCCCGCCTCACCGTGGGCCTCGGCGTCAGCGTGCACTCGCTCGCCTGCCATGCCCTGGCCAACTACGGCACCAAGGAGCAGCAGGTCGAGCACCTCCCGGACATGCTCGGCGGCGGCCTCCTGGGCGCCTACTGCCTCTCCGAGCCGGCGTCCGGCTCGGACGCGGCGTCCCTGCGGACGAAGGCCGTGCGCGACGGCGACTCCTGGGTGCTCGACGGGACCAAGGCCTGGATCACGCACGGCGGGGTCGCGGACTTCTGCACCGTGCTCGCGCGGACCGGTGGCGAGGGGGCGCGGGGCATCACGGCGTTCCTGGTGCCCGGTGACGCCGAGGGCCTGAGCGCCGCGGTGCCCGAGAAGAAGATGGGCATGAAGGGCTCACCGACCGCCCAGGTGCACTTCGACGGGGTGCGGATCCCCGACGCCCGGCGCATCGGCGAGGAGGGGCAGGGCTTCGCGATCGCCCTGTCCGCGCTGGACTCCGGGCGGCTCGGCATCGCGGCCTGTGCCGTCGGGGTCGCCCAGGCCGCCCTGGACGAGGCGGTCGCCTACGCGACGGGGCGCGAGCAGTTCGGCCGGCCGATCGCGGACTTCCAGGGCCTGCGCTTCATGCTGGCGGACATGGCGACGCGGATCGAGGCGGGCCGTTCGCTGTATCTCACCGCGGCCCGGTTGCGGGACGCGGGACGGCCCTTCGCCCGGCAGGCGGCCATGGCGAAGCTGTTCTGCACCGACACCGCGATGCAGGTCACGATCGACGCCGTGCAGGTGCTCGGCGGGTACGGCTACACCGCGGACTTCCCCGTCGAGCGGTACATGCGCGAGGCCAAGGTGCTGCAGATCGTCGAGGGCACCAATCAGATCCAGCGGATGGTCATCGCCCGTCACCTCGCTGGTCCCGAGTCGCGCTGAACCTTCCGTACGCGTACATCGCCGCGGGCGCCACCAGCCGGGCCCACTCCGGATCGTGGTGACCCGGCAGGGTCCGGCCGCGGTCGGACCAGGCACGCATCATGGCGAGATAGATGGGCGGGTCCGCGGGTTGATGGGGCGCCTGCGGCCCCTGTGATCCCTGGGACCCCTGATATCCCTGCGGCTCCTGGGGTGCGGGCGCCTGCAGCACTCGTGTCCACTGTGTCCCCTGGGGCACCACGTGCTCCTGAGGCTGCTGCGTCCCTTGGGTCCCCTGGGAAACCGATTCTGCCGGGGGAGGAAGAAACCCGCGACGACGGCCCGTCTCTGGGTATGTCTCTGCGTACGAAGGGGTCATACCGGGCCAACGTGCTTCGGGGTGGGCAGGTCACCGACTGGCGAATTCGCCTGTGCGTTCGCGGGGGTTCCGGCGCCGTGAGGGGCTGCCGGACTCTGGCCCCCCACGCTCATCTGACGTACCGTCATCTCCCCCGTGCCGCGTGCCCCGGGAGGCAGCCGATGCCCGACGACCGTCCCGTAGCCCTCGACGAGTACCCCGTGCACCAGGTCCCCCTCTCGATGAAGCACGTGGCGACGGGCGACCGGAACGCCTACGACCGCTGCATCTTCCACGTCTTCGACCACCGGGGCAGGGCACTGCTCGTCCTGGGCCTCGGGGTGTATCCGAACGTGGGCGTCATCGACGCGTACGCGACCCTGCGTGTCGGGGACACCCTGCACGCCGTGCGTGCCTCGGACGCCCTCGACGACGACGAGCGGATGCGCCTGTCCGTCGGACCGCTCCGGATCCAGGTCGAGCGCCCGCTCAAGAACTTCGTCCTGAGCTGCGCGGCCGACCCCGACGACCCGGACGGACTGTCGTACGAGATCACCTGGTCCGCGGAATTCCCCGCACTGTGGGAACCGCATCACCTGCAACGCCGGGGCGCCCGCCTGACGTTGGAGGGCAGGCGCTTCGTCCAGGCGGGCCGGTGCGACGGCTGGATCAAGGTCGCGGGGGAGGAGACACGGCTGTCCGGCGACGGCTGGACCGGCACCCGCGACCGCAGCTGGGGCACCCGTCCGCTGCCCGGCGAGGAGGGCGGCCGGCTGGCCGAGGAACACCGGACCGAGGGCTTCCACTGGCTCTGGTGCCCCGTCCGCTTCGACGACCGCTTCCTGATGGTCGTCACCCAGGAGGACGCCGACGGCTACCGCACCCTGAACGACGCGACCCTCGTACGGGCCGGGCGGCGCGACAGCCAACTCGGCTGGCCCCGGGCGGAGATCGCCTACCGGAGCGGCACCCGTCACCCGGAGAGTGCGGCCGTCCACCTCGGCGACCCCCGCAAGCCGCTCGAACTGGGCGTCGAGATCCTGGCCTCCTCCCCGCTCGCCGTCGGCGCGGGCTACCCGCCCGCCGAGGACTGGCAGCACGGCACCTGGCAGGGCAGGGGCTGGACCGACCGCCGCACGTACGACCTCTCGGACCCGGCCGCGCTCGGACTCGCCGCGTACGGGGTGACCGACCACGCGGCCCGCTTCACCCTCGAAGGACGGACCGGGTACGGGATCTTCGAGCACGGCTCGTTCGGGCGCCACGACCCGAGCGGGTTCACCGGGTTCGACTCGGTCGCCCCGTGAGCCCCGGGAGCCCCGTGAGGGGGAACGCGCGGGTCGCGAAGGAGTGGTGGCATGGCTGAGGCACCTCGTCCCCGTCCCCGTCCCCGTCCTCGTCCTCGTACGACGACCCGTGATCCGGAGGAGATCGCACGGCGGCTGACCGCGTGGCTCGCCGTCCGGCTGCCCGGCGCCGAGGCGGTCGACGTCCGCGTCCCCGCGTCCAACGGGATGTCGAGCGAGACCCTGCTCTTCGACATCGAACACCCCGAACCCCCGCTCCGCGCCTGCGCGTTGAGACTCGCGGCGGACCCGGCGGCGTACACCGTCTTCCCCGTCTACGACCTGCCGCGGCAGTACCGCGTCATGCGGCTCGTCGCGGACCGTACGGACGTCCCCGTGCCCCGCGTGCTGTGGCTGGAGGAGGACCCGGGACCGCTCGGGGCGCCCTTCTTCGTCATGGAGCGCGTCGAGGGACGCGTACCGCCCGACGTCATGCCCTATACGTACGAGGGCAATTGGCTGCACGCCGCGAGCGGGGCCGAACGCGAACGGCTGGAGACCGCTTCGGTCGGCCTCCTCGCCCGGCTGCACGACCAGGTCCCGGTGAAAGAAGCCGGATTCCTCGCGGCGCCCGGACAGGGGAGCCCCCTGCGATGTCACGTCGAAGCCCAACGCGTCTACTACGCTTGGGTGATTGACGGGCTGTCACGCTCACCGCTCATCGAGGACGCCTTCGACCGACTCGACGCGCTCTGGCCGCGCGACGAGGGCGAAACGGTGCTCAGCTGGGGCGACGCACGCATCGGGAACGTCATCTACGACGGCTTCGAGCCCGCCGCCGTCCTCGACTGGGAGATGGCGGCACTGGGCCCGCGCGAGGTGGACCTCGGCTGGATGATCTACCTGCACCGCTTCTTCCAGGACCTCACGGAGAGCTTCGGGCAGCACGGACTGCCCGGCTTCCTGCACAGGGACCGGGTCGAGGCGCGCTACGCCGAACTCACCGGCCACACACCCCGGGACATGGACTTCCACATCCTGTACGCGGCCCTGCGGCACGCCGTCGTCATGCTGCGCGTCGCCTACCGGCAGGTGCACTTCGGCGAGACCGGCGTCCCGGCGGATCCGGACACGCTGATCCTGCACCACGACAGCCTGCGGGCCATGGTGCAGGGCGATTACAGGGATTGAGGACCCTTCAGCGCTTCGGCGGGGTCCCGGCCGTGCCGGACCGGACAGGTCCTAGGCGGCCAGGCGCCGCATCACCGGCACCTGCATGGGGCGCGAACCAGGGCCTCCGACGTGCGAGAAGGGCTGGGTCCGCCAGTCGAGTCCCTGCGGGAGCGTCAACAGCAGGGCCGTTTCCTGCTCCTGGATCTCCATCGTCTCGTCGGCGGGCTGGGCGTCGGCCGCCGCGCGGCCCGTCCCGGCACAGACCGTCAGCCCGAAGGGGTTCCACGGCGACGCGCAGAGCGCGTGCTCCGGCAGGCTCTCCTCGTCCGCCAGCAGCGCGATGGGCTGCGCGCAGTCCGGGCAGATCACCCGGTACATCTCGAAGGTGTCGTACGCGTCGAGCTCCTCGCCGTCCAGGGCGTCCGGTTCGACACCCTCCGGCTCGGGTTCGAAGACCGACTGCTGCCGCTTGGGCGCGGTACGTCCAAGACGCTTGAGACTCTGCATGGGTTACTCCCCCTCGGATGGGCCGACAAGGTGCTGCGACCTCGGCCACAGCAAGCACTTCCCGTCCCGTCTGCGCGGTAATCACGAGAACATCACGGAAGCGGGCGGTGTCATGTGGTGTTCGTCACATGCTGACCGCAGGTGCCCGACCCGGCCGGTTTCCGGGGGGATCAAGGGCACTGTAGGTTCTCCGCCATGGAGGAGCTGGACCGCCACATCGTGCAGCTGCTCGTCGAAGACGGGCGGATGAGCTACACCGACCTGGGCAAGGCCACGGGCCTGTCCACTTCGGCCGTGCACCAGCGGGTGCGCCGGCTGGAGCAGCGCGGCGTCATCCGCGGCTATGCCGCGGTCGTCGACCCGGAGGCGGTGGGGCTGCCGCTGACGGCGTTCATCTCGGTGAAACCGTTCGATCCCAGCGCGCCGGACGACATCGCCGAACGGCTGGCGGGGGTACCGGAGATCGAGGCGTGCCACAGCGTGGCCGGCGACGAGAACTACATCCTGAAGGTGCGTGTCGCCACACCGCACGAGCTGGAGGAGCTGCTGGCGCGGCTGCGGTCGCTGGCGGGGGTGTCCACGCGGACGACGGTGGTGCTTTCCACGCCGTACGAGGCTCGGCCGCCGAAGATCTGACGCGGGTCCCTGTCGGGGCGCGGGCCTGCTGGCCGGGGTGTGTGCTGCGTCTGCGGGCCGGTGGGGGCCGTTCGCGCAGTTCCCCGCGCCCCTGAAAGGCGCCCCTGAAGAGCGCCCCTGACGGGGCCCGCGCGCCGGGTTTCCTGCTCAGGGGTGAGACTGTCGGTATGAGCGACAGCACCACCGCATTCGAGGCGGACCGTATTCACCCAGGGGCTCCCCGTACCGTGCTGCTGCGTGGTGGTGAAGTGCACAGCCCCGCCGACCCGTTCGCCACCGCGATGGTCGTGGAGCGCGGACAGGTCGCCTGGGTCGGTTCGGAGGGCGCCGCCGACGCGTTCTCGGACGGCGTGGACGAGGTGGTCGACCTCGAAGGGGCACTCGTCACCCCGGCGTTCACCGACGCGCACGTGCACACCACGGCCACCGGCCTCGCCCTCACCGGCCTCGACCTCTCCGACACCCGCACCCTCGGCGACGCCCTGGCCCGCGTACGGGACTTCGCCGCCTCCCGCCCCGCCGACCTGGTGCTCCTCGGCCACGGCTGGGACGCCTCCCGCTGGCCGGAGCGACGGCCCCCGCGGCGCGCCGAGCTGGTCGAGGCCACCGGCGGCCGTCCGCTCTACCTCAGCCGGATCGACGTCCACTCGGCCGTCGCCACCACGGCCCTGCTGGACATGACACCGGGCGTCCGCGGTGCGGCCGGCTTCCAGGACGGCGAACCCCTCACCCGCGACGCCCACCACGCCGTACGCGCCGCGGCGTTCGCAGCCGTGACCCCGGCGCAGCGCACGGAGGCCCAGCGCGCGGCCCTGAGGCACGCCGCCTCGCTCGGTATCGGCTCCGTGCACGAGTGCGCGGGCCCCGAGATCTCCTCCGAGGACGACTTCACCGGGCTGCTGCGGCTCGCCGCCGAGGAGTCGGGTCCCCGCGTCGTCGGCTACTGGGCCGAGCAGGACGTGGCGAAGGCCCGCGCCCTGGGAGCGGCCGGCGCCGCGGGCGACCTCTTCGTGGACGGCGCCCTCGGCTCGCACACGGCCTGTCTGCACCGGCCGTACACCGACGCGGAACACACGGGCACCGCCTACCTGGACACCGCCGCCGTCGCCGCCCATGTCGTGGCGTGCACCGAGGCGGGGCTCCAGGCGGGCTTCCACGCCATCGGGGACGCCGCGGTGACCTCCGTGGTCGACGGCATGCGCGCAGCCGCCGAGAAGGTCGGCCTGGCCCGCGTACGGGCCGCCCGGCACCGCGTCGAGCATGCCGAGATGCTCACGTCCGACACGATCGCCGGTTTCGCCGACCTCGGCCTCACCGCCTCCGTCCAGCCGGTCTTCGACGCGCTGTGGGGCGGCGAGGAGGGCATGTACGCCGAGCGTCTGGGCGCCGAGCGCGCCCGTACGCTCAATCCCTACGCCGCCCTCCTGCGCGCCGGCGTACCGCTCGCCTTCGGTTCCGACAGCCCCGTCACCCCGCTCGACCCCTGGGGCACGGTCCGCGCCGCCGCCTTCCATCGGACGCCCGAACAGCGGGTGTCCGTCCGCGCCGCCTTCACGGCGCACACGCGGGGCGGCTGGCGGGCGGCCGGACGGGACGACGCGGGGTCCCTGGTGCCGGGCGCGCCCGCGGACTACGCGGTGTGGCGCACCGAGGAACTCGTGGTCCAGGCCCCGGACGACCGGGTGGCCCGCTGGTCGACCGACCCCCGCTCCGGAACCCCGGGACTGCCCGACCTGACCCCCGGCGCGGACCTGCCCGTCTGTCTGCGCACCGTGGTGGACGGTCGAACCGTATTCGTACGGCCGGACGAGTGATGTCCCGGGGTGGCGCGGTGGGGATCATGGTCCGACGGGCTGTCGCGCGACCTGCGCGTCCTCGGCGCTGACCAGGCACTTCTCGGAAAACCCGCAGGTGGAACGACTGTTGACAGTGAGCGGCAGGTGGCCGGTAGGTTCGGCCGGGTCCACCACCGGACGTCCGGCCGGTGAACTTCCGCGCAGTCGCCGCAGCGCAGTTGGGTCAGGGGTGGTGTGCCGCACCGGCGCACCACCACTGGGAGCCAGGCCCAGCGTCCGCGCCACGGGGCGAGGGAACGTTCCGGCCGGATGGTGTGACCCGGGTGGGGCCCGGCCGCTCAGTAGACAACGGCTTTCGGTCGACCCGCAGCCAGCGGGTCCCAGGTCGGCCCGAAGGGCGCCGGGCCCCGATCCCGCAGTTCCGTACCCTCGTACGACCCCTTTTTTCCCTCGTACGACCCCGTTGTGCGACTTTTCAAGTCGGCGCCTTACCTGCGGGAAGAGTGGCGCTCGCTATGGTGGTGCCCCTCTCGCACGGAAGTTTTAAGGGGAAGCTGTGAACGACGGCGTTGAGCGACGGTTCGGTCCGCTCGGCACGACCTTGGTGATCATTCCGACCTTCAACGAGGCGGAGAACATCAAGAGGATCGTCGGCCGGGTGCGGGCGGCCGTACCCGCGGCGCACGTCCTGATCGCCGACGACAACAGCCCCGACGGCACCGGCAAGCTCGCCGACGAACTGGCCGTCGAGGACGAACAGGTCCACGTCCTGCACCGCAAGGGCAAGGAGGGCCTCGGCGCCGCCTACCTCGCCGGCTTCGGCTGGGGCCTGGAACACGGGTACGGCGTCCTGGTCGAGATGGACGCCGACGGCTCCCACCAGCCCGAGGAACTGCCCCGGCTGCTGACCGCGCTCAAGGGCGCCGATCTCGTGCTCGGGTCCCGCTGGGTGCCTGGCGGCCGGGTGGTGAACTGGCCGAAATCCCGTGAGTTCCTCTCGCGCGGCGGAAGCCTGTACTCGCGTGTCCTGCTCGACGTGCCGATCCGCGACGTCACCGGCGGCTACCGGGCCTTCCGGAGCGAGACCCTGGAGCGCCTCGGCCTCGGAGAGGTCGCCTCGCAGGGGTACTGCTTCCAGGTCGACCTGGCCCGCCGGGCCGTCCGGGCCGGCTGTCACGTCGTCGAGGTGCCGATCACCTTCGTCGAACGGGAACTGGGCGACTCCAAGATGAGCCGCGACATCCTGGTGGAGGCGCTGTGGCGGGTCACCACGTGGGGTGTGGGGGAGCGGGCGGGACGCGTGCTGGGGCGCAAGAAGCCCTGACCGCCTCCCTGTCGCACAGGCTGCGCTGACCCCCTCCTTACGCTTTATGTCGTACTGAGCCCTGGCCAGGCACACTGGAGGCATGACGACTGGCGCACCGATCCCGCCCTCCTCCGCCTCCGGCTCCACCTCTCGTCGGCCCCGGCGCTCACGACTGCTGAGGTTCCTGCCCCTGGGCGTGGCCGCGTGGCTCGTGCTGGAGGTCTGGCTGCTGACGGTGGTGGCGGGCGCGGCGAGCGGTTTCGCGGTGCTCCTGCTGCTGATCGGTGGGTTCGTCCTCGGTGCCGTGGTCATCAAGCGGGCCGGCCGGCGGGCCTTCCGGGCGCTGAGCGAGACGCTGCAACAGCAGCAGAGCGGGGCGTTGCCGGAGGGCAGGGCCAATTCCGAGGGCAACGGCCTGATGATGCTTGGCGGGCTGCTGCTGATGCTGCCGGGGCTGATCTCCGACGCGCTCGGGCTGCTTCTGCTGGTGCCGCCGGTGCAGAAGGCGCTCTCGCGGTATGCGGAGCGGACGTTCGAGCGGAAGGTGCGGGAGGCTTCGGGGTCGTTCGGGAGCGCGTTCCAGCAGGCTCGGATTCACCGTCCCGACGGGAAGGTCGTCCAGGGCGAGGTCATCCGCGACGACGCGCCGCGCGACCGCGAGAACGAGAACAACCAGGGCTCACGCCCGCCGCTCACGGGCTGAGGCCCGGCCGCCGCCCGGGGTGGGTGGGGACTTTTTCGCCCCCGCCGCCCCTACCCGTTCCCGTCACGACCTCAGGGCCTCCGCCCCCGAACCCCCGCTCCTCAAACGCCGGAGGGGCTGGGTGGGCCATGGGGGCGCCGGAGAGGCCGAGATACCCAGGGGCGCGGGGAACGGCGCAGTCCTTTGCCTTTAGGGGCGCGGGGAACTGCGCAACGCCAGCCACAGCGGGCCCGCACCCATCCAGAACCCCCGAACCCCACGCAAACGCACAGAACCGCAGGAACCGTGTCCGAAGACACGGCGCCCGCGGTCGCGTGCGTGCGTTGTATGCCGCTCAGCCCCCTGAAGGGCTACGCGGACTTGCGGCTGTCCCGAGGGTGGACCGCAATGTTCATGGCTCCGGATCGAAGCACGGCCAGGCGCTCTTCGAGGACCTCTTCGAGCTCCTCTCGCGTACGCCGTTCCATCAGCATGTCCCAATGCGTACGCGCGGGCTTGGCCTTCTTCTCTTCAGGGCCGTCGCCGTCCACCAGGAGTGCCTGGGCCCCGCAGACCTTGCACTCCCACTCCGGCGGGATCTCCGCCTCCACCGAGAAGGGCATCTCGAATCGATGGCCCTTCTCGCATGCGTACTCCACGGCCTGGCGCGGGGCCAGGTCGATGCCGCGGTCCGTCTCGTAGCTAGTCACCACGAGGCGCGTGCCGCGAAGAGCTCGCTCACTCATGAATCGTGCCTCCCGGGCTTGTCGCCCACAGGACAGGTGTCGCTGTCGTCGTCATCCGGTCAACGTCCGGTCGGCGGTAAAGATTCCCGCTCCGGGACATGCGTCGCCGTCGTAGCCGCCCGTTGTTGTACCCACCTGCGCCCGGTTTGTCACATCTGACAGCAGATGTCACCCGGTGTTGCGGCATCTTTGACGCGCAGTAACGGTACGCCTGGCAGGCCAAACGCGTACACTACCGCCCTTTGGCGCTGAGCGCTAAATCCTCGCCGGAACGGGGTTGCCCGCGTCGCGCACCGCCCGGCGCACCGGAACCCTCGCGAGCAGCACGAATCCCAGGACGAAGAAGGCCACGAGCGAGATGATCGCGTCCCGGTAGCTGCCCGTCAGCTGGTAGGTCACGCCGAACAGGAGCGGCCCCAGCCAGCTCATGCCGCGATCGCTCATCTCGTACGCCGAGAAGTACTCGGCCTCCTTGCCCGGCGGCACCAGATGCGAGAACAGGGACCGGGAGAGGGCCTGGCTGCCGCCGAGGACCAGCCCGATGCCCGCCGCGAGGACGAAGAACCAGCCGGGCGCTCCCGCGGGCAGGAAATATCCGGCGGCCAGCGTGAGGGTCCAGGCGACCAGCGACCCGAGAATGATCCGTTTGGCGCCGTACGTGCGGGCCAGTCGGCCCATCCCGAGCGCCCCGGCCACCGCGAGCAGCTGGACCAGCAGCACGGCGACGATCAGCGTCGACTGGTCGAGACCCAGCTCCTCGGACCCGTACACGGAGGCCTGTGAGATGACTGTCTGGATGCCGTCGTTGTAGACGAGGTACGCCAGGAGGAAGGCGAGCGTGAGCGGCTGGCGGCGCATGTCGCGCACGGTCGCCGCCAGCTGGCGCCAGCCGCGTCCTGGCGTGCCCGGCGATCCCGCGGGGGAGTCCGCCGTACGGCGGTCGCGCAGCCGCTTGAGCGGGATGAGCGTGAAGGCGCCCCACCAGATGCCCGCCGAGGCCAGGCAGATGCGGACCGCCATCGCCTCCGAGACGCCGAAGCTGTCGTGGGCGCTGTAGAGCACCAGGTTCGCCACCAGGACCAGCGAGCCCGCCGCGTAGCCGAACGCCCAGCCCCTCGACGAGACGGCGTCGCGCTCCTCGGGCGGGGCGATCTGCGGCAGGTAGGAGTTGTAGAGCACCATCGACACGGCCAGCGAGGCATTGGCCACGATGAGCAGGAGGCCGCCCAGCAGATAGCGGTCGCCGTCCAGGAAGAACATGCCCGCCGTGGCCGCGGCGCCCAGATACGCCGAGAACGCGAGGAGCGGCTTCTTGCGGCCGCTGCGGTCCGCCGCCGCGCCCGCCAGGGGCATCACGAAGATCGACAGGATCACGGACGCCGACACGGAGTAGGCGAAGAACGAGCCCGCGCGCAGGGGTATCCCCAGCGGGTGCACGAACCCGTCCGCGTCCGCGGCGGCCTTGGCGACCGAGGTCAGATAGGGGCCGAGGAACACGGTGAGCACGCTCGTCGAGTAGACGGAGCAGGCCCAGTCGTAGAAGTACCAGCCGCGTTGCTCGCGCCGCCGTTCGGCGGCCTCGTCGGCCGCCCGTTCCCGCACGGTGTCGGTGCCCACCCGTGCCCTCGCTTCCCCGTGTCGTGCCTGTGCAGGGCGTACCGCGTGGTGTGCCGGGACCGCTCAGGCCCAGGTGCCGCGGTCCTGCAGGACCCCGCGCAGCGTCTCGATGTGATCGGTCATGATGCCATCGACTCCCAGGTCCAGAAGCCGGTGCATCCGCTCGGGCTCGTTGACCGTCCACACGTGGACCTGCAGCCCGCGCGCGTGGGCGGCGGACACGAAACGGCGGTCCACCACCGGGATGCCCGACTGGGCCTCGGGAACCTGCGCGCAGACCGCCGAGCGCCGCAGCGCGGCGGGCAGACCCCACGACTTCAGGCGCAGCCCGAGGACTCCCCGGACGCCGTACGAGGTGGCCAGCCGCGGGCCGGCCACGCGCTGGGCCCTGGCGACCCGCGCCTCGGAGAACGAGCCGACGCAGACGCGGTCCCAGGAGCCGGTGGCGCGGATCAGATCGAGGAGGGGGAGCAGCGCGGGCTCCGCCTTCACGTCGACGTTCCAGCGGACGTCGGGGAAGGTCTCCAGGAGCTCGTCGAAGAGGGGGACCGGTTCGGCGCCCGCCACGCGCGCGTGCCGTACGTCGTTCCAGGGGAGGTCCGCTATCCGGCCCGCGCCGTCGGTCACCCGGTCCAGCGTCGCGTCGTGGAAGGCGACGAGTTTCCCGTCCGCCGTGGCGTGCACGTCGGTCTCGATGTACCGGTAGCCGGCCCCGACCGCCCGGCGGAACTGGGCGACGGTGTTCTCCAGGCCGTCGGCGGCCCCGCCCCGGTGGGCGAAGGCCATGGGCCCGGGATGGTCGAGGTAGGGGTGGCGTATGCGCGAGATCACCCGCGCAGTATCGCTCGCTCCGATGGCCCTCCGGCAACGACCGTGCTGCCGTCCGGTGATGCCGCAGGGACGGCGAACACCCGCAGGAACAGCTGGGCCAGCGGGCCGATGGCGAGCGCGTACAGGACCGTGCCCACCCCGACCGTGCCGCCGAGGACGAAGCCCGTCGCGACCACGGCCACTTCGAGGGTCGTGCGCACCAGGCGGATCGAGCGGCCGGTGCGCCGGTGGAAGCCCGTCATCAGGCCGTCGCGCGGGCCCGGACCGAAACGGGCCGCTATGTAGAGGCCGGTCGCCACACCGTTCAGCAGGATGCCCGCCGCCATCAGCGGGACACGGACCCCGAGGGCGTGCACGTCCGGCAGCAGGGCGAGCGTGCCGTCCATCGCGATGCCGACCACGAAGACGTTGGAGACCGTGCCGAGGCCCGGGCGCTGGCGCAGCGGTATCCACAGGAGAAGGACGACGGCCCCCACGATGATCGACACGACACCGATCGTCAGCCCGGTCAGCTCGGCGAGGCCCTGATGCAGCACACCCCAGGGCTCAAGGCCCAGGCCCGCCTCCACGAGGAGGGCGGAACTCACTCCGTACAGGGCCAGCCCCACGTACAGCTGGAGAAGTCGGCGGGTGAGGCGCCTGGGCGGCGGGCTGGACACGATGGGCTCCCTGGAGACGGTGCTGTGGTGCCGGTGGACTGACCCATGACACTCTGTGGCTTGAGGAGAAACCTCTTCCATGGCCAATTCGGGGAAGGTGGACTGGAAATCATGGCGCAGTGGACTTCGGCGGTGGGAGCCGCCCAGCTTGCCCGGCTGCTCAACTCCCAGCAGGAACGCCCCGCGGGCCCCGGTACGCGCCGCCCGCCCGCCTACCGTGCCCTCGCCGACGGTATCCGGCTGCTCGTCCTCGAAGGCCGGGTCCCCGTGGCCGCGCGACTGCCCGCCGAGCGCGAACTGGCCCTCTCCCTGTCCGTCAGCCGCACCACCGTGGCGGCGGCCTACGAGGCACTGCGCGCCGAAGGCTTCCTGGAGTCCCGCAGGGGCGCGGGCAGCTGGACCGCCGTACCGGCAGGGAACCCCCTGCCCGCACGCGGCCTCGAACCCCTGCCGCCCGAGACCCTCGGCTCCATGATCGACCTGGGCTGCGCGGCCCTGCCCGCCCCCGAACCCTGGCTCACCCGCGCCGTCCAGGGCGCCCTGGAGGAGCTGCCGCCGTACGCCCACACGCACGGCGACTATCCGGCGGGGCTGCCCGCGCTGCGCCAGACCCTCGCCGACCGGTACACCCGGCGCGGCATTCCGACCATGCCCGAGCAGATCATGGTGACCACCGGGGCCATGGGGGCCATCGACGCCATCTGCCACCTCTTCGCCGGCCGCGGGGAGCGCATCGCCGTCGAGTCGCCCTCGTACGCCAACATCCTTCAGTTGATGCGTGAGGCCGGGGCCCGGCTGGTGCCCGTCGCCATGGCCGAGGGGCTCGCCGGCTGGGACATGGACCGCTGGCGGCAGGTGCTGCGCGACGCGGCGCCCCGGCTCGCCTATGTCGTCGCCGACTTCCACAACCCGACCGGCGCGCTCGCCGACGAGGACCAGCGCCGCCAGCTCGTCGACGCCGCGCGGTCGGCCGGGACCGTGCTGGTCGTGGACGAGACCATGAGCGAGCTGCATCTGGACGAAGGGCTCGAACTGCCGCGTCCCGTCTGCGGGTTCGACCCGGCCGGGTCGACGGTCGTCACGGTCGGCTCGGCCAGCAAGGCCTTCTGGGCCGGTATGCGGATCGGCTGGGTCCGGGCCGCGCCCGACGTGATCCGCAGTCTCGTCGCGGCGCGCGCGTACGCGGACCTCGGCACGCCTGTACTTGAGCAGCTGGCCGTGAACTGGCTGCTCAGCACCGGCGGCTGGGAACAGGCCGTGGACGTGCGGCGCGACCAGGCCCGGGAGAACCGGGACGCGCTGGTGGGGGCGCTGCGCCGGGAACTCCCGGACTGGGAGTTCGACGTGCCGCGCGGCGGGCTCACGCTGTGGGTGCGCACGGGGGGTCTGTCCGGGTCGCGGCTCGCGGAGGTGGGCGAACGGGTGGGTGTCCGGGTGCCGTCCGGGCCGCGGTTCGGCGTGGACGGGGCCTTCGAGGGGTACGTGCGGCTTCCGTTCACCGTCGGCGGCGCGGTGGCCGATGAGGCGGCTGCGCGGTTGGGGGCGGCGGCGCGGATGGTTGCGACGGGGGTGAACGGGGGAGTGGAGGCGCCCCGCACCTTCGTGGCGTGACGCCTGCGTGTTGAGACGGGGTGCTCCCGGGCGGATCGTCGGGTGCGGGTCCGGTGGGGGTGGCCCGCGCAGTTCCCCGCGCCCCTGGGTGGGTGGGGGTTGCGGCTGGCCTTTGCGTGCGGGTGCGTCGTGGTTGGCCGCGCCGTTCCCCGCGCCCCTCAGAAGGGGCTGCGCCCCATCAGGGGCGCGGGGAACTGCGCAGCTTTTGGTTTTTAGGGGCGCGGGGAACGGCGCAGTCCTTTTGCTTTTGGGGGCGCGGGGAACTGCGCAGTCTGTTGTCTTTAGGGGCGCGGGGAACTGCGCGGCCCGCCACGACGGACCGTAGCGTGATGTCCGGCGGTCAGCCGGTGGTCACGCCTCCGCGATCACTCCCACCGGGCCCGGTGCCGTGGCGCATGCCGCGTCCGCCGCAGGCGCAGGCGCGGGCGGCGCGTCCGCCGGGAGCAGCGCCAGGACCGCCCGGCGATGCGTCTCGCTCGTCGCCTCGTCGTACGGGTCCGGCGTGGCAGGCACTTGGAGGCGATGGACGGGGCCCGAGCCCAGCCGGGCGTACCCCCGCCCGGCAGGCACCTCGGGCGCGGGAGTCGTGTGCGGCGGCACCCCCAGCACCGCTTCGAGCTGCCCCGTCGAGGCCGGCCCGAGCACGACACGCGCGCGTGTGTGCCCCAGTACCGCCTCGCCGAGCGACTCCACCGTGTCGAACTGCTCGGCCACCACCACCGTGACCCCGGCGGCGCGGCCGTGACGCAACGGCACCTGGAGCAGCGTCTGCGGATCACTGCGGCTGTCGGCCGCCGCGAGATGGCCGAGCGCGGTCGGCCGGTCCAGGAGGAGCCACAGTGGACGCCGTGTGTCCTCCGGAGGGGTCAGCCCCGCCTGCCGGGACCGGTTCGCCGTGATGAGACGCCGCTCCGTCTCGTGCGCCGCCCATTCGAGGGCCGCCAGCGCGCCCGACAGGCCGCATTCGATGCCCAGAACGCCGTCGCGTCCCGTCAGGCACGCGTACTCGCCCGTACCGCCGCCCTCGACGATCAGTACGTCACCGTGCCGCAGGGCCTGCAGCGCGATCGAGCGCAGGAGCGTGGTCGTGCCGCTGCCGGGCCCGCCGACCGCGAGCAGGTGCGGTTCGGTGGAGCGCACGCCGGTGCGCCAGACCACCGGGGGGACGTCCCGCTGCTCCTGGCCGAAGTCGAGGGGGAGGGTGCGCTGGACGCCGGCCGGGTCGGTGAAGCCGAGGACGGTCTCGCCCGGTGCCGTGACGAACCGCTGGGCGGCGATGTCGGTGGGCAGCGGAGGCAGGACGGCGACCGAGAGCTGGTTGCTCTCCTCATCCCACGCGAAGCGGTACTCCCGGCCGCGGCCCGACTTGGCGTGCAGCAGTTGCTCGATACGGGCCCGGGAGTCGGCCTCCCCGTCCCGGAAGTAGGCGGGGTAGCGCACGGAGAGCTGCGAGACCCGGCCGGTGTCGTCGAACTCGTACGCGTCGAAGGCCTTGCCCCACTCGCCGCCGTGGGCGTAGAGCGGGGCGGGGTCCTCGGGGACGGAGAAGTACGGAACGAGCGCCTCGTAGAGGGACTCCAGACGCTTGCTCTGTGAGTCGTCGGGGCCGGTGGGCACGGCCGGGGTGCGGTCCCTGCCCTGCCAGGCGGCCGCCGCCATCAGGCTGATGACGGCGAGCAGCGGCCCGTACGGGATGAGGGCCACGATCAGGACGACCGAGGCCACCAGGAACAGCAGTGGACCGCGCCGGTCCTTGGGGGTCTCCGCCCATTTGCGCCGGCCGGCGGCCGCCAGCCGACGCAGTCCACGGCTGATGGTGATCAGCGGGTGGAGGACGTCGGTGGCGCTGTCGGCGGCCGTCCGGGCCAGGTCCCTGCTGCGGGCGATCTGCGCGCTGCCGGTACTCAGAATGCGGGGGAGGGGGCGGCGGGCCACTGCTGTCTCCTGGAGGTGCGTGCGAACGGGGTGGAGGTCAGAACTTGATCCCGCCGAGCAGACCGGCCAGGCTCGCGCCGCCCGCCGTGATGCTCGGCGCGATGGCCGTGCCCGCGAGGTAGAACCCGAAGAGGGCGCTGACCATCGCGTGCGAGGCCTTGAGGCCGTCCTTGCGGAAGAAGAGGAAGACGATGATGCCGAGCAGGACCACGCCTGACATGGACAGGATCATGATTGTTTCTCCTGGATCGATGGGGACAGTCACCATGAGTACTTCCAGGCTCACAGGATGTATCCATACGATAAAAGGTGCAACTGGGTGAAATTCTGCTTATTTCACCCCGATGGGCCCGCTCGGTGGGGTCCCTAGGTGGCCCTCTCGATGATTTGTCGGTTTCGTGGTGATCTTTGCCTCGGGTGGGCCAGGTCATGTGCCCGCGAAGCCAGTACTCTGGCGATTCACCCGTACGGTCGCACCGCTACGGCCGCACGCCCCCGCAGTCCCGTTCTTCGTCGCACCGTTCCCGCGGTGCGAGTCCCCCAGTGAGAGGCGGTCCCGTCGATGAGTGAAGCGCCCGACCCCGAGGTCGTGGAGCTGGCGACCAAGATCTTCGATCTGGCCCGGCAGGGGCGGACCGAGGCGCTCGTGGCGTATGTCGACGCGGGTGTTCCGGCCAACCTCACGAACGACCGCGGCGACTCGCTCCTGATGCTCGCCGCCTATCACGGCCACGCCGACGCCGTGAGCGCCCTCATGGAGCGCGGCGCGGAGGCGGACCGCATCAACGACCGGGGCCAGACCCCGCTCGCCGGAGCCGTCTTCAAGGGCGAGGACGCCGTCATCCGCGTCCTCCTGACCGCGGGCGCGGACCCCTCGGCGGGGACGCCGTCCGCCGTCGACACGGCCCGGATGTTCGCCAAGGCCGAACTGCTCGACCTGTTCGGAGCACACTGAACCATCCGCCTTGACCAGGCGAAACAGCTTTTTTGGGGGAGGCGGAACGGGGCCGCCGGAAATGCGGTCGCGGCAGCGAGAACCGCTGGGTCATCATGACGTCGTGATTCACGGACGCGATGGCTGGGCAGATGTTGCCGCACCGCGCGGACCGTGATGCGGCCCGCACGGGCCACCGACGAGAGGCAGAGGAAGATGGTCTACAGCAAGCAGGAAACGGCGGGCGCCCCGACGTGTTGTCACGCGGCCAGGTAGAGCAGGACCCCGGTTGCGTCGACGCTTGATGTGAGGCTGTTTCCCATGTTCGATCCGGTCATAGCGCCCAGCGGAACGCTGCTCGGCCTGCTCCAGAGGGGCCGCGGCGACGGCACGCTGCACGCGCTCACCGCACCGCGGGCCGAAGCGCTCGCGGCACTCGACCACTGTGTGCTGAGCGACCCCCGCCACGACTGGCAGGTGGAGAACCGCTCGCTCTACTACGCCCGTCTCCACCTCGACCTGGGTGGCGGCCTCGACGCGATCGAGGCCCACCTCTTCGACGCGGCGGACGTACTCGACACCGACGAGTCCCGTACGGGCCTCGCGCTCGCCGTCCTCGGCCACCTCGCCTCGTACGGCAGGCGGGACGCCCTGGAGCTGCTGCGGCGGTACGCCGCCCACGGCGCCAACTGGGCCTGGGCCCTCGACGAGCTGGCGCTGCGCGACGACGACGCCGGGCTGCGCGCGCTCGCGGCCCCCGTCCTCGCCCGCTTCCCCACCGATCCCGAGGGCGAGGCCGAGCTGGCCGCCGTCGTGCGGGACTCCTTCGAGCCGCGGCCCTGGCGGCTGTGGGCCGACGATCCGCGTGAATCCATCGGCACGCGCGTGCGTGCCGCCCGGGAAAGCGGTTCCTTCGACCGCTGGCAGCAACAGATGCGACCGTCCGGGCCCCGCCCCGGATGGAGCGTGCGGGCCGTCTTCGAATGGGCCCAGCAGGGCATCGAGCGCGGAGCCGCGCTCCATGTGCCCGCCGCGCGCTGCCTCACGGCCGTCGCAGGACCCGAGGACCGCCCCGAGATCGTCGAGGCCGCCCGCACCGGGGACGACGGCGCACGCTGCACCGCCCTGCGCTATCTCGCCGACAGCCACGATCCCGACGTACTGGATCTGGTGGAGGCCGCCCAGGCCGCCGGTTCACCCCTCGTGGTGGAAGCCGCCGTGGACGCCTTCGAACGGATGCGGAGCGTCGCCGCCGTGCAGCGGGCCCGCGGCTGGGCCCACCGGCCCGACGCCCTGGGAGAGGCCGCCGGACGCGTCCTCGCCTGCCGGGGCGGCGCACAGGACAGCGAACTGGTCCTGGGCGCCCTGCGCGAGGCCGTACGGGGCGAGGGGCCCGACGCGCAGACCCTGTGGACCCTCGTCGACGGCGCCGGACGGCTCGGCATCGCGGGAGCGGCGCCCGTCCTGCGGCACGTCTACCGCGAGACCGCCTCCTCCCATCTGCGCGGCCGGGCGGCCCGCGCCCTGGCCGCCACCGACCCCTCCTTCGCCGCGGGATTCGCCGTCGAATGCCTGTGGGACTGCGAGGAGACCACCCGCGAGGTGGCCGCACGGCACGCCGAGACCGGGGACGCCCGCGTGGTCGACCAGCTCCGCCGGCTCGCCGCCGACCCGGCCGAGGAGGCCGACGTACAGACCGCGGTCCGCAGCCGCATCGGACCGGACGCGTCCGCCGTGTGACACCGGCCCGCGGGACGGACCGCGTGGAAGCAGCCGGGGAGTGCGCGGAGTGGGACCGCGCGGTGACCCCCGGGCGCGCGGAGTGGGACCGCGCGCGGTGATCGTGGCGAGGTGCGGTGAGCGCCGTGCGCGCCGGTGTGCGCGACCGGCGTGTGAGCGTTCCGTCGTCGGCCCGTATCCCGTTGGTACGGGCCCGGACGCCGGAGCGTGACCGCTTCGTGATGAGAGGGCCCGCGGAGCCCAACGCTCATGGGACGTTCCTCATCCGGAAAGATCCACGTTGACGCGGCCACGTCCAGCACGACGACAACACCCGTATGCGTGTCGTCATCGTCACCGAGTCCTTTCCCCCCGATGTGAACGGCGTGGCCCACTGCGCGCTCCAGACCGCCCGGCATCTCGTCGAGCGCGGTCACACCCCCGTTGTCGTCGCTCCGGCAACCTCCCCCAAGCTCTCGACCCCCTCCGAGCGGTCGGGCGCCTCCTTCGGGACCGCGTCCGAGTCCCTCGCACCGTGCCCCGTCGTCCGCATCCCGTCCCTGCCGCTCCCCGGCTACCCCCAGGTCCGCGTCGCCCTCCCCAGCCGACGCGTCGCCGCCGCGATCACCGCACACCGCGCCGACATCGTGCACCTGGCCAGCCCCTTCGTCCTCGGCGTCCGCGGCATGGCCGCCGCCGGCCGGCTCGGCATCCCCGCCGTGGCCGTCTACCAGACCGACCTCGCCGGCTACGCCCGTACGTACATCAGCACGGGCGAGGCCACCGCCTGGCGCCGTATCCGCTCCGTCCACGCCGCCGCCGACCGCACGCTCGCCCCGTCCACCGCCGCACTCCACGACCTGGAGGCGCACGGTGTGCCCCGGGTGCGGCTGTGGCCGCGGGGCGTCGACACCGTCCGCTTCCGGCCGCAGCACCGGGACGACGCCCTCCGCCGCGAACTCGCCCCGAACGGCGAGCTGATCGTCGGATACGTGGGCCGGCTCGCCCCCGAGAAGCAGATCGAACTCCTCGCCGGAGCCTGCGGTCTGCCGGGCGTACGCGTGGTCGTCGTCGGTGACGGCCCGAGCCGGCCGAGCCTCGACCAGGCACTGCCGGGGGCCGTCTTCCTCGGCCGCCGCACCGGCGACGAACTCGCCCGGATCTTCGCCTCCCTGGACGTCTTCGTGCACACCGGCCCGTTCGAGACCTTCTGCCAGACCGTCCAGGAGGCGATGGCCAGCGGCGTACCGGTCGTCGCCCCCGCCGCGGGCGGTCCGCTGGACCTCGTGGCGCACGGGCGCACCGGGCTGCTCGTCCCGCCGCGCGACGAGGCCGCCGTACGCGACGCCGTCTGGTCGCTCGCCGCCGACCCCGCCCTGCGCGCCGCCTACGGCGCCGAGGCACGGCGTACCGTCGAAGGCCGCACCTGGGCCGCCGTCGGGGACGCGCTCATCGAGCACTACACGGACGTCCTCGCCGGACGGGCGGTGGTGGCGGCATGAACGAGTCCCTGAGCATCGTGCGGCTCGCCAACTTCGTCGCCCCCTCCTCCGGAGGCCTGCGGACCGCGCTGCGCGAACTGGGCGCCGGTTACCTGGCGGCCGGACACCGGCCCGTCCTGATCGTGCCCGGCGAACGCGCCTCGGACCACGAGACCGAACAGGGCCGCGTCATCACCCTGCCGGGCCCGCTGCTGCCCGGCACCGGCGGCTACCGCGTCCTCACCGACAGGCGGCGCGTGGCGGCGCTCCTGGAGACGCTGGCCCCCGACCGCCTCGAGGTCTCCGACCGTACGACGCTGCGCTGGACCGGCGTCTGGGCGCGGCGCGCCCGGGTGCCCGCGGTGATGGTCTCCCACGAGACCGCCGACGGCGTGCTGCGCACCTGGGGCATGTCGCCCGGCCTGGCCCGGCGCACCTCCGACGCCATCAACCTCCGTACCGCGCACCACTACGCGCGGATCGTGTGCACCACGGAGTTCGCGGAGCGCGAGTTCGTCCGCATCGGCGCCCGCAACGTCGTACGCGCCCCGCTGGGCGTCGACCTGGAGGGGCGCCACCCCGCGCTGCGGGACCCGGCGATCCGGGCCCGGTACGCGCGCGTGGACCAGACACTGCTGGTGATGTGCTCCAGGCTGTCCGTCGAGAAGCGGCCCGGTACGGCACTGGACGCCCTGGAGGCGCTGCTGCGGGGCGGACGGCGCGCCGTGCTCGTCGTGGCCGGCGACGGGCCGCTGCGGGCCCGGCTCGAACAGCGGGCGCGTGAACGGCGGCTGCCCGTCACCTTCCTCGGGCACGTCGCCGACCGTGCGCTCCTCAGCGGTCTGCAGGCCTCCGCCGACGTGTGCCTGGCTCCCGGGCCCGCCGAGACCTTCGGGCTCGCCGCCCTGGAGGCCATGGCCTGCGGGACGCCCGTCGTCGCCAGCGCCACCTCCGCCCTCCCCGAGGTCATCGGCTCCGCCGGAGCCACCGCCGCGGACACCGGGACGGCCTTCGGCGCCGCGATCAGGATGCTCCTGGACCGGCCCGAGGACGAACGCCGGGAGGCGGCACGCGCGCGTGCCGCCTGTTTCGGGTGGCCGGCCGCCGTGGAGGCGTTCCTCGCCGCGCACGACGCGGCCGTCCAGGTGGGGGCGCCGCGGGAACCGCTCCCCACGACCGCTCTGCGTGCCCTGCCACGGCCCAGGGAGGGCGTCGTATGAGACCCCTGCGGTTCGTGGCGCTGGGCGACTCCCTGACGGAAGGGGTGGGCGACCCCGTGGGCGACGGGTGGCGCGGCTGGGCCGCGCTGCTCGCCGCGGGACTGGCCCCGTCCGAGGCGACGGTGGAGTTCCGCAATCTCGCGGCCAGCGGCGCGCAGACGCGTGACGTCCTGGAGCGCCAGCTGCCCGTGGCGCTCGCCGAGCGGCCCGACCTCGCGTCGGTCGTCATCGGTGTGAACGACACCCTGCGCTGCACCTTCGACATCCACGCCGTGGCCGAGCGGCTCGACGAGGTGTACGCGGCCCTCACCGGACAGGGCGCCGTCCTCCTCACCGCCTGCCTTCCAGACCCCGGGACGATGCTGGGGCTTCCCGGGGCGCTCGCGCGGCCGCTGGCACGGCGTCAGCGGGCCGTGAACGCGGTCGTGCACGCGCTGTCCGAGCGGTACGGGGCCGTTCATCTGCATGCCGCCGAGGGCGACTGGGTCGCGGAGCGGGGCATGTGGAGTGCGGACCGGTTGCATCCGGGGGAGCGGGGGCATCGGCAGCTCGCGCTGCACTTCCACGCGTTGCTGGTGGAGGCGGGGGTCGCCTCGGGGCCCGTGCCGAGTGCTGTGGCCGAGTTTCCCGGGCCCTCTCGGGCGGCCAGTCTTCGGTGGCTGGCGACGTCCGGGACCGGGTGGGTGGCTCGGCGGTGCACCGATCTGCTGCCGCAGCTTCTCGGGCTGGCCGCTTCCGAGGTGCGGCATCGGGTGCGGGGCACTGGCGTGCGGCTTGATCTTGCGGCTTCTCGGGCGGTGGCTTCCGCGTTGGCGGGGGTTGCGGTGGATTCCGCGGATGCGGCGTGAGGTTCTGAGGGTGGCTTCGTCCGGGGCGCGTTGTGGGGTGCGGGTTCGTTGTGGCTGGCCGCGCAGTTCCCCGCGCCCCTGAAAAGCAAAAGATTGCGCAGTTCCCCGCGCCCCTCAAAGGCAAAAGACTGCGCCGTTCCCCGTGCCCCTGGGGGCTCGCGGTCCTAGGTGTGGCTGGGGATGAAACGTACCGGGGTGCCCGGGGTGGACTGGGCTGTGGTGGGGAGGTCTTCGGGGTGGACCACCGCGATGACCGGGTAGCCGCCGGTGGTCGGGTGGTCGGCCAGGAAGACGACCGGGTGTCCGTCCGGGGGGACCTGGACGGCGCCCAGGACCATGCCCTCGCTGGGGAGTTCGCCGCCGATCGCCCTCTCCAGGGCGGGCCCTTCCGTGCGCAGACCGATGCGGTTGCTCGCCGAGGACACCCGGTAGGTGTGCGTGGTGAACGTGCGCCAGGCCGCCGCCGTGAACCAGTCGTCACGCGGGCCCGGTGTCACCCGCAGGACCAGTTCGGCCGGCGGGGACGGCTGCGGAACGACGTCCACGCGCGCGGGGAGGGCGTACGGATTCCCCAGGGGGAGGACGGTTCCGGCGGTGAGGGGCGGTGGGCCGAGGCCCGAGAGGAGGTCGGTCGAGCGGCTGCCCAGTACCTGTTCGACGGTCACCCCGCCCGAGACGGCCACATAGGCGCGTACTCCGGAGACGGCCGTTCCCACCGACAGCAGCGCTCCGGCGGGCACGTGCACCGGGGCGCCCCAGGGGGCCGGGCGGCCGTCCACGGAGACGGGGCACGGGGCGCCTCCCACGGCCACCGTGACCGCCGAACGAGGCCGCAGGTCGCAGCCGTTGAGGGTCGTCTCCAGGAGGGCCGCCTCGGGCGGATTGCCGACGAGCCGGTTCATCAGGGCGGCGGCGGGCGCGTCCAGCGCGCCGGAGCGCGGTACGCCGAGGTGCGCGTGGCCCGGCCGCCCCCGGTCCTGCACCGTGGTCAGCGCCCCGGCCCGTACGACGACCAGCGCGCGGTCCGTCATCAGGAGTGCACCGGCACGAAGCGGACCGGCGTACCGGGCGACAGCAGCGCGGCCGGCACGCGCGCGTGGTCCCACAGGACGGCGTCCGTCGTGCCGATCAGCTGCCAGCCGCCCGGCGACGAGCGCGGGTACACGCCCGTGTACGGGCCCGCGAGGCCCACCGAGCCCGCCGGGACCGTTGTACGGGGTGTCGCGCGCCGGGGCACCTCGTAGCGGGCCGGGAGCCCGGTCAGATAGCCGAAGCCGGGAGCGAATCCGCAGAAGGCGACCCGGAAGTCGGCCGCCGCGTGGATGCGCGCCACCTCGTCCGGGGACACGCCCCAGAGTCCGGCGACGTCCGCCAGGTCGGGGCCGTGGTAGCGCACGGCGATCTCCACGACCTCCGCGACGGGCGGGGGAACGGCCGGGAGCCGTGTGCCGGACAGCTGCGCGGCCAGCCGGGACGGGTCGTCGAGGCCGTCCAGGAGGACCGTGCGGGCCGCGGGGACGATCTCGCGCACGGAGAGCGAGCCCTCCGCGCGGCGGCGGAGCAGATCGGCGTGCAGGGCCTGTGCCTCCTCGTCCGTGGACACCTCGACGAGCAGAGCGCGGTCGCCGACCGGCAGTGCCCTCATGCGAACGCCTCCACGCGGACGCCCGCCTCCTCCAGCCGTGCCCGGACCCGGCGGGCCAGGTCCACCGCGCCGGGCGTGTCGCCGTGCAGGCACAGGGAGCGGGCCCGTACGGGGATGTCACGGCCCGAATGGGACGTGACGACACCAGAACGGGCGAGGCCCACCGAGCGTTCCACGACGTCGTCCGGACGGGTGATGACCGCGCCCTCCCGGCCACGCGGCACGAGCGTGCCCTCGTCGGTGTACGCGCGGTCCGCGAACGCCTCGGTGACGACCGCCAGTCCGGCCTTCGCGGCCACGTCGAGGAACCGGGAGCCGGGCAGCCCGAGCACCGGCAGCGTGACGTCGGCGAGCCGCACCCCGTCGACGACCGCCCTCGCCTGTTCCTCGTCGTGCACGATGCGGTTGTAGAGCGCGCCGTGCGGTTTCACGTACGCCACGCGCGCGCCCGCCGCGCGCGCGAAGACCTCCAGGGCACCGATCTGGTACGCCACCTCGGCCGCCAGTTCGTCGGGCGGCACGTCCATCGCGCGCCGCCCGAAGCCCGCCAGGTCCCGGTAGGAGACCTGGGCGCCGATCCGTACCCCGCGCCCGGCGGCGAGGTCGCACACCCGCCGCATGGTGGAGGGGTCCCCGGCATGGAAGCCGCAGGCCACGTTGGCGCTGGTGACGACGGACAGCAGCTGTTCGTCGTCGGTGAGGTGCCAGCGGCCGAACCCCTCGCCGAGATCGGCGTTGAGATCGATCGAGGTACCGACGGGGGTACCGGTGGGGGTGCCGGTGGAGGTCATGGAGTGTCCGTTCTCCGGTCGGGCGGCTCTGGTGACTCAGGCGACGCGGTACTGCTCGTCGCGGGCGTCGGTGAGGAACATCTGGCCCGGCGCGTGGGTGATCGCGAACGGCGGGCGCGAGGCCATCACCGCGGCCTGCGGCGTCACACCGCAGGCCCAGAACACCGGGATGTCGTCCGGCTCGAAGTCCACCGGATCGCCGAAGTCGGGGCGGCCCAGGTCCTCGATGCCGAGGGTGCCCGGATCGCCGCAGTACACCGGGCTGCCGTGCACCGCGGGCAGCAGACTGGTCTCCCGGATCGCCACGGGCAGATGCTCGGGCGGCACCGGACGCATGGACACCACCATGGGCCCGTGCAGCCGCCCCGCGGGACGGCACTGGCGGCCGGTCACGTACATGGAGACGTTGCGTCCCTGCTCGATGTGGCGCATCGGGACACCCGCCTCGGTCAGCGCCCACTCGAAGGTGAAGCTGCACCCGATGAGGAACGACACGAGGTCGTCGCGCCAGTGCGCCACCACGTCCGTGGGCTCCTCGACCAGCTCGCCGTGCTCCCACACCCGGTAGCGCGGCAGATCGGTGCGCAGATCGGCGCCCTCGGCCAGGACGGTCGTCCAGGAACCGGCGTCGGTGACGTCCAGCACCGGGCAGGGCTTCGGGTTGCGCTGGCAGAACAGGAGCATGTCGTACGCCCAGTCGGCTGGCACCGAGATCAGGTTCGCCTGGGTGTGGCCCGCCGAGCAGCCCGCGGTGGGGCCCGACACACCCGCACGGAAGCGGGAACGTGCCTCTGCCGGGCTCCACGCGTGCGCGTGGTCGTCGAGAAGGTTGAGCGGGCGGTGCCGAGTGCTCTGGGACCGGGTCACAGGAGCTCCTTCCCACGGGTCTCGGGCAGACCGATCAGGGCCAGTGCCGCGAGACCGTATCCGATCGCGCCGAAGACCAGCGCGCCCCCGACACCCCAACTGTCGGCCAGGAAGCCGACCAGGGTCGGGAAGACCGCGCCCACGGCACGGCCCGTGTTGTACGTGAAGCCCTGTCCGGTGCCGCGTACGGCCGTCGGATACAGCTCACTGAGGAACGAGCCGAAGCCGCTGAAGATCGCCGACATGCAGAACCCGAGCGGGAAGCCGAGCACGAGGACGAGGGTGTTGGCGCCGCTCGGGATGTTCGCGTAGGCCAGGATGCAGATCGCCGAGA
This sequence comes from Streptomyces sp. NPDC102514, assembly GCF_055584525.1. NCBI lineage: Bacteria > Bacillati > Actinomycetota > Actinomycetes > Kitasatosporales > Streptomycetaceae > Streptomyces > Streptomyces sp. NPDC102514. Next base: position 1,978 of record NZ_JBVJLW010000007.1, on the reverse strand, counting down.
GGATCGCGAAGAGCAGGATGTTCCGTTTGCGGCCCAGCTTGTCGGTGAGATAACCGCCGGTCAGGTAGCCGATGAAGGCTCCAGAGATCAGGAACGTGAGATAGCCGCCGGTGCCGACGACGGACAGTCCGCGGTCCGTCTTGAGGTACGTCGGTACCCAGGTGGCCAGCGTGTAGTAGCCGCCCTGGACGCCCGTGGAGAGCAGTACGGCGAAGATCGTCGTCTTCAGGAGTCCGGGTGCGGTGGCCGTGCCCCGCTTGAAGATCGCGGCGAAGGAACCCTTCTCGGGGCTCTCCTTGCGGCGCTCGGCCGCTTCCGGGGCGTCCTTGACCTGCCGGCGCACCCAGACGACCAGCAGGGCCGGCAGGGCGCCGGTCCAGAACATCACGCGCCAGGCGATGTCGTCGTCGAGGAACTGGAAGACCAGCGTGTAGACGACCACGGCGAGTCCCCAGCCGACGGCCCAGGCGCTCTGGACCGCGCCGAGCGTACGGCCCCGGTGCTTGGGGCTCGCGTACTCGGCGACCAGGATCGCGCCGACCGCCCACTCCCCGCCGAAACCGAGGCCCTGGAGAGCGCGGAAGACCAGCAGGGTCTCGTAGTTGGGCGCGAAACCGCAGGCCACGGTGAAGACCGCGTACGTGATGACGGTGATCATCAGTGCCTTGACGCGCCCGATCCGGTCCGCGATGACACCCGCCGCGGCGCCGCCGATCGCGGACACCACGAGCGTGACGGTCGTGAACAGCCCGGTCTGGCCGCTGCTGAGACCGAAGTACGCGGCCAGGGCCACCATGCTCAGCGGCAGCGTGAAGTAGTCGTAGGAGTCCAGGCCGTAGCCGCCGAACGCGCCGCCGAAGGCGCGGCGGCCCCGCGGCCCGAGGGCCCGCAGCCAGGCGAACGCACCCTCGTCGGTGGTGGGTTCACCCGCTCCGGGGCGCGTTTCGGTGGGCAGGGCCTGCGGTGGAGGGGTCGTGCTCATGGGCACCTCGCAGATGAGGGACGGGAGGGTGCTTGGGGACTGAGCCGTGCCATGCCGTGCGGAAGCCGTCGGCGCCGGGACGAACGGGCGGTGCCCGGACGAGAGGGCGGTGCCCGGAAAACCGGCGCCTGATAAGCAAGGTAGAGGATCGTTGAACGATCCTTCAATACCCATGTTGTTTCGTTCTTGTATCTGCGGTTGAATTCGGGCGTGGCCGAACTGAACGGACTGGCGGACGACCGCGCGCTGCTGGGCCGCACCAGCACCGCCGAGCGGGTCTCGGACATCCTGCGGAGCCGGATCGCCGACGGGTACTTCCCGCCCGGCAAGCGCCTGTCCGAGGACAGCATCGGCGGCGCGCTCGGAGTCTCCCGCAACACCCTGCGCGAGGCGTTCCGGCTGCTCACGCACGAACGGCTGCTGGTCCACCAGCTCAACCGGGGTGTCTTCGTACGGGTGCTGACCGTCGAGGACGTCGAGGACATCTACCGCACCCGCAGCCTCGTCGAATGCGCGGTCGTCCGCGGACTCGGCAAGCCGCCCTACGCGGTGGACGGCCTCGCCGGGTCGGTCGCGGACGGGCGGCGGGCGGCCCACGAGGGCGACTGGAAGGGCGTGGGCACGGCCAACATCCACTTCCACCAGGAACTGGTCGCCCTCGCCGCCAGCGCCCGCACCGACGAGCTGATGCGCAGCGTCTTCGCCGAACTCCGCCTCGCCTTCCACCTGGTGGACGACCCGAAGCGCCTCCACGAGCCGTACCTGGCCCGCAACGGCCAGATCCTCCAGGCCCTCCAGGACGGCGACCGCGAGGAGGCGGAGAACCTGCTCGCGGTGTACCTCGACGACTCCCGCAGAAGGGTCACGGAGGTATACGGCCGCAGAGTGGCTGAGCCCCTTTAGACGACGTTTCACTTGGTGAGGCGGCGGTGGTTGATCAGGCTGGTGGCGATGGCGGTGAAGGCCAGGAAGTGTTCGGGCTTGCGTTCGTAGCGT
>NZ_JBVJLW010000006.1:383929-481612 GCF_055584525.1 Streptomyces sp. NPDC102514 | reverse complement strand
ATCCCCCGGGGGCGGTTTATTGCCCGCCTTGGTGGTGGGTTGCCGGGGGGGCGGCGCCGCCCCCCCCCCCCCCGGCGCCCCCCCCCCGCCCCCCCGGGGGGGGGGGGGGGGCCGCCCCCCCCCCCCCCCCCCCCCCTCCCGTCGTCACGTCGTGCCGTCGTCCCGCCGCCGTCAGTCGGGCAGTCGCACGGACAGCGCGTGCCGGAAGACGTTCCTGGGGTCCCAGCGGGCCTTGACCTTCTGCAGGCGCGGGTAGTTCCCCTTGTAGTAGAGGGTGTGCCACGGCACTCCGGAGGTGTTCCACTCCGGGTCGGCCAAGTCGATGTCGGGGTAGTTGATGAAGGTGCCCTCGGTACGGTCGCCGGGCACCGGGACGCCGCCGGTGGTGGCGAAGACGTCGCGGTAGATCTCCCGGATCCAGGCGAGGTTGGCGTCGTCCTGTGTGGGATCCATCCATGTGGCCGACATCCACACCTTGATGATGGAGTCGCGCTGGGCGGTGGCGGTGGCCGTCTCCGGAACGGAGTTGACCTTCGCGCCGTACGAGTAGAGCGAGACCTCGCCCCACACCTGGGTGTCGGCGCTCAGATAGCGGTAGAGGGTGGCGGCCTGGGGGGCGGTCCACGGCTTGCGCAGATACGCGCCCTTGGACTTGGTCCGGTCGAACCCGCCGGTGTCGAACTTGTTGGCCAGCGTGCCGCGCAGCCACGGTTCCGTGCTCCGCTGGACGGCGGGCTCCACGCCCGTGCCCTCGTTGATCGCGGCCACGAAGTCGTTCAGCAGCCCCTCGGCGCCGTCCAGTCCGCCGTCGATCTGGACGTCCAGCAGGATCTGCCCGGCCGCCTTGCTGTTGAGGTAGAAGACGCTGTGCAGACTGGCGTACGGGGTGTCGGCGGCGCTGTTGCGCTGGTGCCAGGCCCCGTGGTTGTCGATGATCCGGGTGAACGCCTTCTCGGTGAGGGCGGACCACTCCCAGGTCACGAGGTGCCGCAGGGTCGACTTCGGCGCCTTCGGCAGCAGCCCGGACGGGTCGTTGCCGGTGGCCCCGGGCGTACGGAACCAGTATCGGGTGACGATGCCGAAGTTGCCGCCGCCGCCCCCGGTGTGGGCCCACCACAGCTCGCGGTTGGGGTCGCCGGCCGCGCTGGTGGCCACGACCTTGCGGGCCCGGCCGGAGGCGTCCACGACGACGACCTCGACGGCGTAGAGGTGGTCGGCCACCACTCCGTCGCGGCGGGAGAGCGGGCCGTACCCGCCGCCGAGCACATGCCCGCCGACGCCCACCTGCGGGCAGACGCCCGCCGGGATGGTCACGCCCCAGTCGAGGTACAGGGTGCGGTACGCCTCCCCGAGGGTGGCCCCGGGTTCCACGGCGAACGCCCGCTTGGCGGAGTCGTAGAAGACCTGCCGCATCTCGGACATGTCGATGACGGCCCGCACCGCGGGGTCGTCCACGAAGCCCTCGAAGCAGTGGCCGCCGCTGCGCACGGCGATCCGCTGTCCCGCGTCCAGGGCCCGGTTCACCGCGTCGACGACCTGGTCCGCGGTGTGCACGACGTACACGGCGTCGGGTCTGCCGCGGAACCGTCCGTTGAATCCCCGGCTGACCAGGTCCTGATAACGCCGGTCCGTCCGGTCCACCTGGACGAGCCCGGTCCTGGCGCCGCACGCGCCGCCCTGAGCCGCTTCCGGGACGGCGGCCTCGGCGGCCTGGACACCGGGGACGGCCGTGGTGACCACAGTGGCCCCGCCGACCGCCGCCGCGCTGCCGAGGAATCCACGGCGCGTGAATTCGTTCAACACAGACACCTTTCCTTTCCGTGCATGCAATTTCTGACGTGCACCGTCGGCGGTTACGGCTCGACGGGCTCCAGAATCACCACGGGAATCTCCCTGGTGGTCTTCTTCTGGTAACTCTTGTACTGCGGGAAAAGCCCCGTCATGAGCTTCCAGAGATCCGGCTTCTCCTCGGCGGTCGCGGTACGGGCGCGCACGTCGAGATGTTCCTCACCGATCTGGACATGGGCCTCGGGCGAGGCGACGAGATTGAGATACCAGAGCGGATGCTCGGGCTTTCCGCCGTTCGAACCGACCACGACGACGTTGTCGCCGTCGCGGCCGTAGATCACCGCGGTGCGGCGCAGCTTTCCCGATTTCCGGCCACGGGTGGTGAGGAGCAGGGTGTCGAGCCCGTACCACTTCGCCCCCTCCTTGCCGCCGCTGCGGTCGTAGCGGCGGATGTGCGCCGCGACCCAGCCCGTCGGACTGTCGACGGGCGCCTCCTCCGGCTGTTCCGGCTGCTCCAGTTGTTCCGGCTGTGCCGGTTGTTCCGGCTGCCCCTGCTGCTCCGCCTCGTGCTCCTCCGGCATGACCCCTCCGAACTAATCAAATTTGTCTAGCTGCACCCTAGTCACGCTGGACCCGGCGGCGCAATCAAATTTGAGTACCGGTACTCCGTAGGGACACCGGTACGTCAGTAGGGGCGTGCCCCGCCGAAGGCGCTGGCCGGAACCGCGACCGGGGCCCGGCCCACCGCGAAACGGGGCTCGAAGTCGGTGTCCGCGTTCAGCACCGCCCGGTGCAGCCGCTGCACCTGGGGCCCCGGTTCCAGTCCGAGGCCCGCGACCAGCGCGCCCCGCAGCCGGTGGAAGACCTGCAGCGCCTGCGCCCTGCGGCCACTGAGGTGCAGGGCCCACATGTACTGGCCGTGCAGGCCCTCGTGCAGCGGGTTCTCCACCGTGAGGGCCGCCAGCTCGGCCAGCACCTCGCGGTACATGCCGAGCCGCAGCTCCACGTCGACCAGGTACTCGAAGGCGGCGAGCCGGGACTCCTCCAGCTGCCGGCGCCGGCTCTCCAGCACCCGCCCGGCCGGTACGTCGACCAGCGCGGGGCCCCGCCACATCAGCAGCGCCTCGTTCAGGTCCCGTACCCCGGCCGCGTCGTCGCCGCGCACCAGCGCCTCCCGGCCGGAGGTCACCAGACGGCGGTAGCGGTGCAGGTCGAGCGTGCCCGCCTCGGCGGCCAGCACGTATCCGCCCGCCCTGGTCACCAGGATCTCGCGGGCCACCTCGTCGGTGGTCAGCCCGGTGACCGCGGAGAACATCTTGCGCAGGTTCAGGATGTACGTCTGCAGCGTGGTCAGACCGCTGACGGGTGGATCGTCGTCCCACAGATCCCGCACCAGCGAGGGCACGGGCACCACCTGCCCCGTGTGGACGAGCAGCATCGCCAGTACGTTCCGCAGCTTCGGGGCGCTCGGGGCGGTCGTCTCCCCGTCCACCCGGACGTACAGCGGTCCCAGCACACCGAATTCCATCGCGCTTCCCCCTACCCCTGATCGCCGGCCTTCGAGGATTCCGCCGTCACGGACGGCGGTGCTCCTTCTCCGGCCACGGCTCACCGAGCTGGCGGTAGGTGCCCTGGTAGTCGGGCCAGTCGCGGTGGTGGTGGATCTTCCCGTCGACGAAGTGGAGGAGGTGGATCTGCTCACCGGAGAACAGCCGACCGGTGGGGGCCATGCCGACCATCTCGCCGACGTGCCGCCCGTAGAGCACCAGCCGGGCGCGTACCCAGTCGCCGTTCTCCTCGATGGCCACCTCCTCCAGGCGCGCGTCCTCCGAGAACGTCCTCTTGACCCACGCGACATTGATCGCGAAAAGCTCAGGCCCACGCATCGAGGTGAATTCCAGAGTTCCCGGATTCATGTATTCCGGATGGATGTACTCGGCCACGTCGTCCGTTTTCCCGGTGTTGTACGCCTCCACCAGGCGCCGGACGCTCGCTATCTGGTCGCTCACGTTTCTCCTCGCGAATCGGTACGAAATCGGTCCCGAATCATCCGCTGCCGACGCTGAATCGGTCACTGCCGAACCGGAACCGGTGCGGCGGTACGTTCCGGAATCAATTCTTAGGAGACGACATCCTCCGGAACAAGAGCGGATCGGCCTCCCGGGGACTTCTTTGCTTTGTGTCCAGCGGCGGTCCAGTGGCGCTCCAAGGCCTCTCCATCCGTGCCCGAGACCTGCGGGGAAAAGTGGTGTGTCCACCGAGAGAGCGGGAGATTCAGTGGACACGTCCACGTACAAATCCGAAGTGGCGGCGGCCTTCAACAGCGCCGCGGCGTCCTACGACCGGCTCGGCGTGGAGTTCTTCACTCCGATGGGCCGGCGCCTGGTGGAACGCGCGGCCCCCGGCGAGGGCGCACGGGTCCTCGACGTCGGCTGCGGCCGGGGAGCCTGTGTCTTCCCCGCGGCCGAGCGGGTGGGGCCGACGGGCCGTGTCGTGGGCATCGACGTCGCCGAGGCGATGATCGAGGAGGCCGCGAAGGAGGCCGCGCTGCGCGATGCCGGCTCGGTCGAGCTGCGGGTGATGGACGGGGAGCACCCCGACTTCGAACCGGGCTCCTTCGACGTCGTCCTGGGCAGCTACAGCGTCATCTTCCTGCCCGACGCGCCCGCGGCACTGGCCCGTTACGCGCCGCTGCTCTCCCCCGGCGGGCGGCTCGCCTTCACCAGCCCGGTGTTCAGCGAGGACACCTTCCCCTTCCTGCCGCCGGTGTTCACCGAACTCATCCCGCGCGAGCTGCTGCTCGACCTTCCGCCGCAGTGGCAGCCCGAGCGGCTCTCGCAGCGCTTCAACAGCTGGCTCGCGGACCCGGCCGACCTCGCCCGCACCCTGGAGAAGGCGGGCTTCCAGGACGTGTCCGTCGTCGACGAGTCCGTCCGGCTGGTGGCCGAGTCCGGGACGGCCTGGGTGGACTGGTCGCACACGCAGGGCATGCGCCTGCTCTGGAACCACCTCGCGGACGACAAGCGGCAGCAGCTGCGCGAGCGGCTGATCACCTCGCTCGACGCGATGCGGGACGGGGACGGACCACTCACGATCGACACACCCGTCCGATACGTCACGGCGACCGTACGCACCTGATCACGCGCTCGCGCCCCTCAGGGGCGCGGGGAACTGCGCGACCAGCCCCCACCGCCCCGCAGAAGACCAAGCCCACCCCCGCCCCCCAGGGGCGCGAGGAACTGCGCGACCAGCCCCCACCGGCCCGCAGGTGACGAAGCCGACGCCCCGCCCCCGTGCAATGACCGGGGGCGGGGCGTCGTTGCGCGCGGCAGCATGCGGGATGCGCGTGCGCGGGGTGCCGCGCCGCGCCGCGGCTGCCGGCAGACGGGCGGCACCCGAGCGAGGTGCGATGGGCGCGATACGCCGCCGCGCCGCCCGTGCCGCCGCGCCGTGTGTGCCGCCCTGCCTGCCGTCAGGCGGTCTGCGCGGGGCACACGGCAACCCGCCGCGCCACCGTGCCCTGCCTGCCGTCAGCGGTCGGCGCGGGGCGCGGCGTGCGCGGGGCCGTGGCGTACTACCTGCCGTCAGGCGGGCGGCACAGCGCGCGGGCGCGGTATGCCGCCGTGCCGTGCCTGCCGTCAGGCGGGCGGGGCGGGGTGCGGGTGGGCCGCGGTCGTGATGGCGTGGCCCGCCGCCCTGATGCGCGCCACCGCGGCCTCGATCGCGGCCCGGTCCGCCTCCGGTGGGCCCGGTCGGGCCGGCAGCAGGGACACCACCGTGCTCGTGCCCCGCCGGACGGCCGGGTGGCGGCGTGCCACCTGGGACAGGCCCTGTCCGGGACCCACCTCCACCAGCAGATGGTCGCCCGTCGCCAGCAGCCCCTCCAGCGCGGGCCAGAAGAGCACCGGCGCCACCGGCTGCCGTGCCCAGAAGGACGGGTCGTCGATGTCGGCCCGCGTCAACGGGGCGGCGGTGTACGCCGAGTGGACCGGCGGGGAGGGCGTGTTCTTGGGCACCGCGGCGAAGCGTTCGGCCGCGCCCTGGCAGGCCGGTTCCAGCATGGGGCTGTGGAAGGCGCTGAGCGAGGGGACCCGGCGGCAGACGAACCCGGCCTCCCCGAGCGCGCGGCCGGCCTTGTCCAGCGGTCCGTCGGGGCCGGCCAGGATGGTCTGGCGCGGGGCGTTGACCGCGCCCACGACCACGTCCCCGCCCAGATACGGCTCCACCTCCGCCGTGGACGCGGCGACCGCGAGCATGCCGCCCGGCGGGGCCTTCGCCAGCCGTCCGACCCGGTCGAGCACCAGGCCCACCGCGTCCCGTGTGCCGAACACCCCGGCCAGCACCGCCGAGGCCAGTTCCCCGATGCTGTGCCCGAGGAGGGCGGCCGGGCGCACGCCCCAGCTCAGCACCAGCCGGCCCAGCGCGAGGTCCACCGCGAAGAGCAGCGGCTGCGAGCGGGTGACATGGTCCAGTTCCGTGGCGGGCCGTTCGGCCAGCCAGTCCTCGCGCAGCGGACCGCCCTCGGGGCCCGCCGCGTCGAAGAACTCGTCCATCGCCGCGGTGAACACCGGCTCGTACCCGTACAGGCCCGTGGCCATCAGCTGATGCTGGGAGCCCTGGCCCGGGAGCAACAGGGCGACGGGCAGCGGGCGTTCGGCGGTCATGCGGCGTCCCCCGTGAGCGTCGTGGGTGAGGTGGGTGTCGTCGTCGGGGTGGGTGTCGGGGCCGCCCAGGCGGGCCGTTCCAGCATTTCGACGACCGCGCAGGAGTAGGTGAATCCGGCGCCCACGCTCATCCACACGACGAGGTCCCCGGCGCCGAGGCTCCCGGACGCGACCAGGTGGTCGAACCCGGCGATCTGGTCGCCGGCGCCGAGGTGCCCGATCCCGCGGCTCCACTCCCAGGTGGTGCGTTCCTCCGCGATCCCGAAGCGGGCGAGGTGTCCCGCCCGCAGCCGCTTGCGGCCCAGGTGGGGCAGGACGAACCGGTCGACGTCGGCGAGCGTGACCCCGGCGGCGGCGAGGGCCCGTTCGACGGCGGCGTCCTGCGCGGCCCCGCTCGCCGCGATCACCTGGGGCACCCGGTGGGTGGCCAGGAAGTCCTTCTTGCAGGCGTCCAGGTCGACCACCGGCCGGTGGCTGAACGGGGCGTGGCCGAACGGGTCGTCACCGCGGTGCATCCCCTCCAGCTCCGGCACGGAGACGGTGGCCAGGCCCCGGATTCGCGCGAAGCCCTCCGACGAGGACAGCACGAGGGCGGTGCCCCCGTCCCCGTAGAAGGTGCCGGAGTCGCTGCGCCAGCGGTCGAAGCCGGGCGGGCGGAAGGCGTCGCCGGTCGTCAGCAGGACCCGGCGGTCCGGCTCTCCGGCCGCCGGTCCGGCCCGCAGATGGTCGACCGCGAGCCCGAGTCCGGCCATGCCCCCGTTGGAGACCTGGCCGACCTCGATCGCGGGGCACCGGTTGCCGACGGCGGCGCGCTGGACGTACGAGGCGGGCGCCCACAGGTCGTGCCCCTGGTAGAAGAAGCTGGCGTGCAGGATCAGCGACACGTCACCGGAGCCCGACGCATCACCGGAGCCGGGCACGCCGCCGGAGCCGGTGCCGGAACCGGAGTCGGTGCCCGCGTGCCGGAGGCCGGACCGCTCAAGGGCGGTCCGGGCCGCGCGGGCCGCCATCTCGGGGGCCGGCTCGTCCTGCGCCACGGCCACCGACAGCATGCCGGTGGCCGTGGCCAGGGCCTCGTCGCACAGCCCGGCCGCGACGGCGTCCGCGACCGGGGTGCGGGGCGGCAGCCAGACCGCGCACCCCGCGATCCGGATGTCCGGCGCGGGACTCTCCACGGCGGGAGCTCCCTCGGCGCCGGCGCCCGCCTCGGTCATCAGGCGGCCCCCGCCGCGGGCATGCGGTCGGCGAGCGCGGCGTTCACGGCGGCGACGAACGCCGCGGGGGTCAGCGCCTCGCCGAGCGTCTCCTCGGGCAGCGTGATGCCGTGGCCGCGCTCGACCCTGCTGATCGCCTCCATGAGGGCCAGCGAGTCGTAGCCGAGCAGCGCGAACTCCTGTTCCGCGGCGGCGCTCGACAGGTCGACGGCCTCCTCCTCGCCCGCGCACTCACGCATGATCTTGAACAGGTCCTCGGTGGTGAAAGCGGACATGACGTCTCCTCGGTGAGGGGTGGTGGATGGGTCTCAGGCCGCCGCGGGACCGCGTACGACCATGGCGCTGTTGAAGCCCCCGCGGCCCCGCGCCAGTACCAGCGCGGCGTCTCCCGTGACGGGCCGCGGGGCGCCGGTCACCAGGTCGATGTCGTGGCCCGTGGTCTCCTCGACGTGGACCGTCGGCGGGACGACGCCGTCCCGCAGGGCGAACAGGGCCGTGACGAGATCGAGCGGCGCGGCGCCCGAGTAGAGGCGTCCCGTCATGGTCTTGGGGACCGTGACCGGTACACCGCCGGGCCCGAAGACCGCGGTCAGGGCCTGGGCCTCGACGCGGTCGGGTTCCGGTTCACCGGCGCCGTCCGCGAGGACGAACGCGATGTCCCCGGGGCGCAGTCCGGCGTCGTCCAGCGCCCCGCGGACGGCCCGCTCCAGGTTGGCGGGCCGCCCCGAGCCCGGGCGGGGGTCGAAGGTGGCGGCGTACCCGACGATCTCCCCGTGGACCCGTGCCCCGCGCTCCCGGGCCCGGTCCGCGTCCTCCAGGGTGAGGATCGCTCCGCCCTCGCCGGGCACATGGCCGGCGGCGGCGGCGTCGAAGGGCAGATAGGCGCGGGTCGGGTCCTCGCTGTCGCTGAGGATGCCCGCGGAGATCTGCGCGGCGAGCCCGTACGGGCACAGCGAGGCGTCCATGCCGCCCGTCAGCATCAGCGGGGTGCCCCTGCGGATGCGGCGCCTGGCCTGGGCGACCGCGTCGAGGCCGCCCGCCTGGTCGGTGACGAGGACCCCGGTGGGCCCGCGCAGATCGTGCCGGATGGACACCTGGCCCGAGTTGACCGCGTAGAACCAGGCGAAGGACATGTACGCGCTGACGTGCTTGGGGTCCTTGCCCCACAGGTGGCCCAGTTCGCGCTGGCCGAACTCGAAGCCGCCGGAGGCGCTGGCGGTGACCACCCCGCGCTCGTCGGCGGGCAGGCTGTCGGCGTTCAGCCCGGCGTCGGCGAGCGCCCAGTCGGCGCCCGCGAGGGCGAACTGCGTGGTGCGGTCGGTCTGCGGCACGAGCCGGCTGGGGATGTGGTCGCGCACCGAGAACCCGGTGACCTCGCCGGCCAGCCGGGAGGGGTACGAGGAGGGGTCGAAGCGGGTGATGCGGGCGATGCCGCTCTCCCCGCGCAGGGTCGCCGCCCAGTACTCCTCGGCCCCGATCCCGTTGGGCGCGAGCACGCCGACCCCGGTGACCACGGCCCTGGCGGTCCCGGCCGCGGTGGTCGTCGGCCGGGCGGTCGTGGGCGCGGTGGTCATGGGCGCCTCCCTTCGGACGCGGTGAGCACCATCGCGCTCTGGAAGCCGCCGAAGCCGCTGCCCACCGTCAGCACGGTGTCGGTGGGCCGGTCGCGGGCGGTCAACGGCACGTAGTCGAGGTCGAGTTGGGGGTCCGGTTCGTGCAGTCCCGCCGTGGGGGGAATCACGCCGTGCCGGATCACCAGGGCGGAGGCGGCGGCCTCGATGGAGCCGACGGCGCCGAGCGAGTGGCCGATGACCGCCTTGATGGAGCTGACCGGGACGCGGTGGGCGTGCTCGCCCAGGCTGTGCTTGATGGCCGCCGTCTCGTGGATGTCGTTCTGCCGGGTGGCGGTGCCGTGCGCGTTGACGTAGCCGACGGCCTCGCGGTCGATGCGGGCGTCGTCGAGCGCGCCGGTGATCGCGGCGGCCATCTCCAGGCCGTCGGGGCGCAGTCCGGTCATGTGGTGGGCGTTGGCGCGGGCGGCGAAGCCGGCGATCTCGGCGTAGACCTGCGCCCCGCGCCGCAGGGCCGACTCCCTTTCCTCCAGTACGAGGACGGCGGCGCCCTCGCCCAGGACGAAGCCGCTGCGGGTCCGGTCGAAGGGCCGGGAGGCGTGGTCGGGGGTGTCGTTGCGCGGCGAGGTGGCCTTGATGGCGTCGAAGCAGGCCACGGTGATCGGCGCGATGGGGGCGTCGCTGCCCCCGGCGATCATGATGTCGGCGCTGCCCTCACGGATGAGTTCGACGGCGTGGCCCAGGGAGTCGAGGCCGGAGGTGCAGCCCGCCGAGACGAGCGCGGCCGGGCCCTCGGCGCCGGCCTCCCAGGCAACCTCCGCCGCCATCGAGCTGGGCACGAAGTAGTCGTAGAGGTACGGGGTGCCCGCCGCGTGGTCGACCAGCCACTGCTTGCCGCCGTCGCTGCGGGCGACGTACTCCTCCTCCAGTTTCAGCGTGCAGCCGACGGCGGAGCCGAGGCTGACGCCGGTCCGGTGCGCGTTGCTCCCGTCGATCTCGACGCCGCTGTCGGCCAGCGCCTCGCGGGCGGCGACCAGGGCGAACTGGGAGGCGCGGTCCAGCCGGGCGGTGTCCCGGGCCGACAGTCCGTGGCGGGCCCCGTCGAAGTCGCATTCGGCGGCCATCCGGGAGCGGAAAGGCGTCGCGTCGAAGGCCGTGATGGTCCTGGTCGCGGAGACTCCGGAGACGATGCGTTCCCAGAACGCCTTCGTGCCGATGCCGCCCGGGGCGATCACTCCGAGGCCGGTGATCACCACCCGCCGGGCGGTCATATCCCCTCCCCCGCGCCGGCCGCCCCGTCGAGCGCGGGGCCCTCGGACGCCGGCCCCCCGGACGCCGCTGTGCCGTCGCGGCGCAGCCGGGCCAGATACAGTTCCGGCCGGCTTTCGGCGAGGGCGCGCAGCGCGCCGGCGTGCGGCTGGAAGTCGGCGTGCGAGACGGCCGCGCGGAACGAGGCGACATCCCGCCACTCGGCGACGTTGACGTACTGGCCGGGCCGCTCCGCGTGCCGGGAGAGCGTGTGCCGGATCAGGCCCGGCTGCCGCGCCATGAACGCGGACGTCCGCGCGAACTCCTTCTCGAACACCTCGGGTTCGGCGTGCACGGTGAAGGTGTTCACGAAGGTCACGGCGCCGGCCTCCCTGGCGTCTGGCTCGTGATCCGTCATCAATGGCCTCCTCGTTCAACGGTGTTGCCCGGTATTGCCCGGTGTTGTCAGGTCTGTTTTTGACCCGTTCGTGTGACCTGGCATCGCTTGACATCGTGCGATCGTTCGTGTCGCTCCACGCTGCGTGCCTGGTCTCGCAGGCGGGTGGAAGGCCGCTGGAGCCCGGGCCGGGCCGTGGGTCGAGCGTGATTCGAGCGGCCGCTGAAACCCTCGCTGTTGTCCGGCATCCGGAGCGGACACCCATCACGGGCACCCACCACGGACCTCCTCCACGGACGTCCGTGGCAGACACCCGTCGCAGCCATCCGTCACAGACACCCGTCGCAGCCACCCCGCAGGGACCGCTGAGGAGCCGTCATGCCGCCAGCAGCAGAGAGCGTCGCCATCGTCACCGGTGCCACCAGCGGGATCGGTCTCGCCGTGGCCCGGAGCCTGGCCGAGGGCGGGGCGCGGGTCTTCATCTGCGCCCGCGACGGCGACCGGGTCGCCCACACCGTCAAGGAACTGCGCGAGGCCGGCCACGAGGTCGACGGCGCCTCCTGCGACGTACGGGACACCGCGCGGGTACGCGCCTTCGTCCAGGAGGCCAGGGACCGGTTCGGCCCCGTCGGCGTCCTGGTGAACAACGCCGGCCGCAGCGGTGGCGGCCACACCGCGCAGATACCCGACGAGCTGTGGCTCGACGTGATCGACACCAACCTGAACAGCGTCTTCCGGATGACCCGGGAGGTGCTGACGACCGGCGGAATGCTGGAACAGAGCACCGGACGGATCGTCAGCATCGCCTCGACGGGCGGCAAGCAGGGCGTGGCACTGGGAGCGCCCTACTCGGCTTCGAAGCACGGCGTGGTCGGCTTCACCAAGGCCCTCGGCCTGGAACTGGCGAAGACGGGCATCACCGTCAACGCCGTCTGCCCCGGCTATGTCGAGACGCCGATGGCCGAGCGGGTGCGCCAGGGCTACGCGGGCGCCTGGGACATCACCGAGGACGAGGTGCTGGAGAAGTTCGAGGCGAAGATCCCCCTCGGCCGCTACTCCACGCCGGACGAGGTCGCCGGGCTCGTCGGCTATCTGCTCTCCCCGACGGCCGCGTCGATCACCGCCCAGGCGATGAACGTCTGCGGCGGGCTCGGCAACTACTGACAGCGGGCCCGGCCGTGCGCGCCCGCGGGCGGACAGTCCGGGGCGGGCGGACCGGGCGGACAGAGGGGATCGGGATCAGCATGGCGCACAAGGCGCAGCACGAGGCGCAGCACGAGACGCACAGGACCGAGCACACGATCACGGTGGCCGCCGCCCCGGAGGCCGTCTTCGGCCTGGTGGAGCGGGCGCAGGACTGGCCGTTCGTCTTCCCGCCGAGCCTGCACGTGGAGTATCTGGAGCGCTCGGACGACGAGGAGCGGCTGCGGATCTGGGCCACCGCCAACGGCGAGGTCAAGTCCTGGACCTCGCGGCGGACCCTGGACCGCGACGGGCTGCGGATCCGCTTCCGCCAGGAGGTCTCCCAGGACCCCGTCGCCGCGATGGGCGGCGAGTGGATCGTCGAGGCGCTCCCCGGCGGCGGCAGCCGGGTGCGGCTGCTGCACGACTTCCGGGCGGTGGACGGCCTGGAGCGCAACGTCAGCTGGATCCTGGAGGCGATCGAGCGCAACAGCGGCGCCGAGCTGGCCGCGCTGGAGTCCGCCGCGCTGCGCACCGGCACCGACGAGGCCCCGTACACCTTCGAGGACTCGGTGCGGATCGACGCCCCGGCGCAGGAGGTCCGGGACTTCCTGCACGACGCGGGCGAGTGGCAGGAGCGGCTGCCGCACGTCGCCCGGGTGCTGCTGAAGGAGGACACGCCCGACGTCCAGCACCTGGAGATGGACACCCGTACGCCCGACGGGTCGACGCACACCACGGCCTCGGTGCGGATCTGCCTGCCCGACGGGCGGATCTCGTACAAGCAGCTGCAGACCCCGGCCCTGATGTCGGTGCACACCGGTGAGTGGACGGTGCGGGAGATCCCGTCCGGCTGCGTGGCCGTCTCCCGGCACACCGTGGTCGTCAACGCCGCGGCCGTCGGCAAGGTCCTCGGCGCCGGCGCCACCACCGCCGACGCCCGCACCTTCATCCGGGACGCGCTCGGCGGCAACAGCACGATCACCATGCGGCACGCCAAGGAGTACGCGGAGGGGCGGGCGAAGTCAGAGACGGTGCCGCCCGCCGAGTACGCCTCGATCCAGCGGTTCTACGCCCGGCAGATGCGGCTCCTCGACGAGGGCGAGGGGGACGCCTGGGCGGACACCTTCGCCGAGGACGGGGCCTTCGACCAGAGCTCGTTCGCCGAGCCGGTGCGCGGCCGGGCGGCGATCGCGGCGGCGGTGCGCGGCCGGCCCGCGGCGCCCGCCGGCACGGTCCGCCGGCACTGGCTGGGCCTGCCGGCCGCCTGGCGGTTCCCGGACGGTTCGGTGCGCACGGGCTACGACGCCCTGGTCGTGTCGACCGCGGCGGGCGCCGCTCCACAGATCCGGCTGAGCACGTCGTGCCAGGACGTCCTCGTCGCCGACGAGGGCGAGGACGGGGCCGGAGACGGGGCCGGCTGGCTGGTGAAGCACCGGTACGTCGGCCACGACGGGCAGTGAGAACCGCCGCACGCCACCATCTGCTCTGCGAAGAGGGAGATCGATGAAGGTCCTGTTCACCACGTTCGCCGCGAAGTCCCATATGCATGCCCAGGTCCCGCTGGCCTGGGCCCTCCAGACCGCCGGTCACGAGGTCCGTGTCGCCAGCCAGCCGGACCTGGCGGAGGACATCACCCGTACCGGGCTGACCGCCGTGTGCGTCGGTGAGCCGCTGCTCCTGGAGGAGCAGATGCAGCGGGTCAACGAGGGCCTGGGCGACGACGCCGAGATCATGGAGAGCCAGGCGGAAGCCGGGATGGACATGACGGAGACCCGTCCCGAGATGCTGACCTGGGACCACGTCCTCGGGGTGTTCACCTCGATGACGGCGATGGCCTTCCAGAACTCCTGCCCGGAACGCATGATCGACGACCTGGTCGCGTTCAGCCGCGAGTGGCAGCCCGACCTGGTCGTCTGGGACACGCTGTCCTTCGCCGGGCCGGTGGCCGCGCAGGTCACCGGCGCCGCCCACGCCCGGCTGCTGTTCGGGCTCGACCTGCTGGGCCGGATGCGCGAGACCTTCCTCGACCTCCAGGCGGAGCGGCTGCCCGAGCAGCGCGACGATCCGCTGCGCGAGTGGCTGACCTGGACGCTCGGCCGCTACGGCTCCGGGTTCGAGGAGGAGGTGGCGGTCGGCCGGTGGACGATCGACCCGGTGCCGCCGTCGATGCGGTTCCCGGTGAAGCAGCCGTTCGTCCCGCTGCGGTATATCCCCTACAACGGCCAGGCCGTCATCCCGGACTGGCTGCACGAGCCGCCGAAGAAGCGCCGGATCTGTCTGACGCTTGGCGTGGCCCACCGCGAGGTGCTGGACGGCGACCGTGCCTCCATCGGCGAACTCGTCTCGGCGCTGGCGGAGCTGGACGTCGAGGTGGTCGCGACCCTCAACGAGAAGCAGCTCGCCGGTCTCGAACTCCCCGACAACGTACGGGCCGTCGACTTCGTCCCGCTCAACGCGCTGCTGCCGACCTGCTCCGCGGTCATCCACCACGGCGGCAGCGGCACCTTCCAGACGGCGCTCGCGCACGGGGTCCCGCAGCTGATCGTGCCCGACATGGTCTGGGACACCATCCACAAGGCGAAGCAGCTGGAGAAGACCGGCGCGGGTCTCTATCTGCACGACGTCGACCACTACACCGCGCAGGACCTGCGCGACCACGTGCTGCGGCTGCTGGACGAGCCCTCGTTCGCACAGAACTGCGCGCGGATCCGCCGGGAGATGGTGGGCACGCCGAGCCCCAACGACATCGTCCCGGTGCTGGAGAAACTCGTGGCGGAACACCGCGCGAAGCCCGCCGCGACCACCGGCGACACCGTCCGGGGGGAGCTGTAGATGACCACCGCCGTGAGGTTCCGCGAACTCGCCGTGTCCGGTGCGTACGCCTTCAACCCGCCCGTCTTCGAGGACGACCGCGGCCTGTTCACCTCGCCGTACCAGGAACCGGCGTTCGTGGAGGCCCTCGGACATCCCCTCTTCCCCGTCGCGCAGTCCAACCACAGCAGGTCCAGGCGCGGCACCGTCCGGGGCATCCACTACACGGTCACCCCGCCGGGCGTCGCCAAGTACGTGTACTGCGCCCGGGGCCGGGCCATCGACATCGTGGTGGACATCCGCGTCGGCTCGCCCACCTTCGGCCGCTGGGACTCCTCCGTGCTCGACCAGGAGACCTTCGGCGCCATGTACTTCCCGGTCGGCGTCGGACACGCCTTCATCGCCCTGGAGGACGACACGGTGATGTCGTACATGCTCTCCGGGAGTTACGAGGCCCAGCACGAACTGTCCCTGTCCCCGCTGGACCCGGCGCTCGGCCTGCCCATCCCGACGGACGTGGCACCCCTGCTGTCCGCGCGGGACACGGCCGCGCCCCTGCTCGCCCAGGTGCGGGCGGAGGGCGGCCTGCCGGAGTACGACAAGTGCCGTCGGATCGAGGCCGCACTGTGGCGGCCCTGAGCGGTCGGCCGCCGGCCGAGGGGTCCCGGGTCGCGGTGCTCGGGGCCACCGGCTGCGTCGGCCGCTGTGTGAGCGCCGCGCTGGCCCGCGAGGGACACGAGGTGCTCGCCGTCGCCCGGCGCGGCGGGCCCGCGACGGCGGGGCACGTCTTCGCCGGCCTCGACGTGGCGGCGGTCCCGCCCGCCGAACTCGCGCGGCTGCTCACCCGGCACCGGGTGAGCACCGTGGTCAACGTGACGGGCGGCTGGGGCACGACCGAGGAGGAGATGCGGTACGCCCACATCACCCTGGTCGAGCGGCTGGTGAAGGCCGTGACGCTGATGGACGACCGCCCGCGGCTGATCCATGTCGGCTCCATCCACGAGTACGGTCCGGTGGCCGAGCCGCTCGCCATCGGCGAGGACCTGGAGCCCCGGCCGGCCACCATGTACGCGCGGACCAAGCTGGCCGGCTCCGAGCTGGTGCTCGACGCCACCAGGGCGGGCCGGGTGGCCGGGCTGGTGCTGCGCGCGGTGAACGTGTGCGGACCCCGCACCACCCGGGCCAGCTTCCTCGGGGCGGTCGTCGACCGGCTGCGGGCCGCGGACGCGAGCGACCCGGTGACACTGCGGGTCGCGGACGCGCGGCGGGACTTCATCGACGTGCGCGACCTGGCCGAGGCCGTGGTCCTCGGCGTGGCGTCACCGGCCACCGGACAGGTCGTCAACATCGGCCGCGGCGAGGCCACCGCCATGCGCGAGCTGGTGGACCTGCTGGTCGCCGCCTCGGGGCTGCCGCCGCAGGCGATCCGGGTCGAGGACGGGCCCATCGCCAGCAAGGGCGGCGGCTGGACCCTGGCCGACATCCGGCTGGCCGGCGAACTGCTCGGCTGGAAGCCCCGGATCCCGCTGGCCGAGGCGATGCGGGCGACCTGGGAGACCCCCGCCGACTGAACGGCCGCACTGGGCGAGCCGCGTACGCCCCTCCACGCTTCCATCCACGACGAGGAGTTCAGATGGCCGATGTGACGGCCCGTATCGCCAGGTCGGCCGCGGCGGTGGAGAGCCCGCGGACCGATCTCGCCGGATTCGACGACTGGTTCGCCGAGTACGGGGAGCAGATCTACACGACGGCCGAGCGGATACCGCTGGCGGCCCTCGACCAGTGGTACCAGACCCCGGTCACCGGTGATCTGCGGCACCGCAGCGGCAAGTTCTTCACGGTCCACGGTCTTCGGGTGCACGATCCCGGCAACGCGGTGCCCTGGTGGGACCAGCCCATCATCGACCAGCCCGAGGTGGGCATCCTCGGCATCCTGATCAAGGAGTTCGACGGGGTCCCGCACTTCCTGATGCAGGCCAAGGCCGAACCGGGCAACCCCGGCGGACTGCAACTGTCCCCCACCGTGCAGGCGACCCGCAGCAACTACACCGGCGTCCACAAGGGCAAGCCCGTGCCGTACGTGGACTACTTCCGGGACACCTCGCGGCACCGGGTGCTCGCGGACGTCCGGCAGTCGGAGCAGGGCGCCTGGTTCTACCGCAAGCGCAACCGCAACATGGTGGTGGAGACGACCACCGAGGTGGAGGTCCTGGAAGGCTTCCGCTGGTTCACGCTCGGGCAGCTGTACCGGCTGCTGTCGCGCGACGACATCATCAACATGGACGCGCGCACCGTACTGGCGTGTCTGCCGCACGCCGCGCGGCCGGACGGTGCCCTGCACGGGATGACCGACGTGCTGAGCTGGATCGCCGGCGCCCGCTCGCTGGCGTCGGTGCACACCGAGCGGATCGCCCTCAACGCGCTCGACGAGTGGCGGCACGGCGAGATGGGCTACGCGCACGAGAGCGGCGGCTTCTTCGACGTCATCGGGGTCTCCGTGACGGCCGCCGGGCGCGAGGTCGGCACCTGGCGCCAGCCGATGATCGAGCCGCGCGGCACGGGCGTCATCGCCTTCCTGACCCGGGAGATCGGCGGGGAGCCGCACGTCCTGCTGCACGCGCGCACCGAGCCGGGCTACGCGGACGTGGTGGAACTGGCGCCGACCGTGCAGTGCGTGCCGGACAGTTACGCCTGGCTGCCGCCCGCGGCCCGGCCCCGCCATCTCGACGAGGTACTGGCCGCCGGGCCCGGGCGCATCCGCTACGAGGCCGTGCTCTCCGAGGAGGGCGGCCGTTTCTTCCACGCCCGCAACCGCTATCTGATCGTGGACAGCGACGTCCCCGAGGATCCCGGCCACCCCGACTACCGCTGGCTGACCATGGACCAGCTGACGCAGCTGCTGCGGCACAGCCACTACCTCAACGTGCAGGCCCGGAGCCTGGTGGCGTGCTGGCGCGCCCTGCGGGCGGCCGACTCCACCGGGTGACCTCTTGAGAGCGCCCCCTTGAGAGCGCCCCTGCGCACACCGAAGGCCCGGCGGGATCCCTCCGCCGGGCCTTCGGTGTGCGCGGGGCGGGCCGGGGCGGGCCCGCCGCACGGGCTCAGAGGCTGTCCAGCACGTCACGCACCGCGCTGATCACCTTGTCCTGGATGTCCGGCGCGAGGGCCGGGTACATGGGCAGCGAGAAGATCTGGCCCGCCAGTTCCTCGGTGACGGGCAGCGAGCCCGCCGGGTAGCCGAGGTGGGCGAACCCGGACATCGTGTGCACCGGCCAGGGATAGCTGATGTTCAGTTCGATGTCGTACGTCCTCAGGGCCTTGATGATGTCGTCGCGCCGGGGGTGGCGCACCGTGTAGACGTAGTACACGTGCTCGTTGCCGGGGACGGTGTGCGGCAGCACCAGGTCGGTGTCGCCGAGCCCCTCCTCGTAGCGGCGGGCGACGGCCTGCCGCCCTTGTACGTAGGTGTCGAGGCGGCCCAGTTTGCGCCGCAGGATCTCGGCCTGCACCTCGTCGAGCCGGGAGTTGTGGCCCGGGGTGCCGACGACGTAGTACCGCTCCTCCATGCCGTAGTAGCGCAGCCGGCGCAGGGCACGGTGGGCGTCGTCCCGGGAGGTCACCACGGCCCCGCCGTCGCCGTAGGCGCCGAGCACCTTCGTCGGGTAGAAGGAGAAGGCGGCGGCGTCCCCGGTGGTGCCGGCCAGCCGTCCGTCGCGGCGGGCGCCGTGGGCCTGGGCGCAGTCCTCGACGAGGACCAGGCCGTGCTCGGCGGCGAGTGCCTCCAGGGGCGCCAGGTCGACGCACTGCCCGTAGAGGTGGACGGGGAGCAGGCACCGGGTCCGGGGGGTGAGGACGGCGGCCACCTGCTCGGTGTCCATGAGGTAGCTGTCCGGGTGGACGTCGACGAACACCGGGGTGGCGCCGACCGAGTCGATCGCGATCACGGTGGGGGCCGCGGTGTTGGACACCGTGACGACCTCGTCGCCGGGGCCGACGCCGAGCGACTGGAGCGCCAGCTTGATCGCGTTGGTGCCGTTGTCGACGCCGACGCAGTGGCTCGCGCCGTGGTAGCCGGCGAACTCCTGCTCGAAGCCGCGGACACTGTCACCGAGGACGAGCTGACCCGAGTTGAAGACCGTTTCCACGGCGTCCAGAATATCGGCGCGTTCGTTCTCGTATTCCTGCCGGTAGTCCCATACGAGAGTCGTCATCGAATTCGCTTCCCTCCCATTGCTGACATGATTTCCTTGCCGCAGGGCGTCACCATCCCCTCGCAGCACATCACAAGGCCGGGCCGGCCCACAACCCCGGTTTCCCCTCTATTACCGCTCGAATTTCCCTGGACCAGGGGATTTCCTGCTTGCTGCCGAACGAATTCGGTCGTTAGCATGGGCATAAATCGAGGACAGGGGCATACCCATGAAGGGGATTATTCTCGCCGGCGGTACGGGAACAAGGCTCCATCCGATAACCGTTTCCGTGTCGAAGCAGCTTCTCCCGGTCGGCGACAAACCGATGATCTACTATCCGCTCTCGGTGCTGATGCTCGCGGACATCAAGGAGATCCTGCTCATCTGCACCGAGCGCGATCTGGACCAGTTCCGCCGCCTCCTGGGCGACGGCTCGCAGCTCGGCGTCCGCATCGACTACGCCGTGCAGAACCGGCCGGCCGGGCTGGCCGAGGCCTTCGTCATCGGCGCCGACCATGTGGGCGACGACGACGTGGCGCTGGTCCTGGGCGACAACATCTTCCACGGCCACCACTTCTACGACCTGCTCCAGAGCAACGTCAGGGACGTACAGGGCTGTGTGCTGTTCGGTTATCCCGTGGAGGACCCGGAGCGCTACGGGGTGGGCGAGACCGACGCGTCGGGGCGCCTGGTCTCCCTGGAGGAGAAGCCGGCCCGGCCGCGTTCCGACCTCGCCATCACCGGGCTCTATCTCTACGACAACGAAGTGGTGGACATCGCCAAGAACCTCCGCCCCTCGGCGCGCGGAGAACTGGAGATCACCGACGTCAACCGGAATTACCTGGCCCGCGGCCGAGCCCGTCTGGTCGACCTCGGCCGCGGTTTCGCCTGGCTCGACGCCGGAACTCCGGAATCCCTGCTCCAGGCCGCTCAATATGTGCGGACCCTCGAAGAACGGCAGGGTGTGCGCATCGCCTGCGTCGAGGAGGTCGCGCTCCGGATGGGATTCATCGACGCGGAAGCCTGCCACCGGCTCGGCGAGAAGATGTCCCAGTCGGGATACGGCCAGTACGTGATGTCGGTGGCCCGCGAAATGGCGCCCTGAGCATCCCGGCCGCTTCCCGACCGGTCTCTTCCCGGCCGGCTCCTCTCAGTTCTTCTCGCGTACACCGATCTCCTCGCGTACACCGACGAAAAGGCCGCGGCCGGTGGGACCGTCCTCCAGGAATTCCACGGAGCAGCCCGCGTCGGTGAACGCGGAGACGTACTCCTCCTTGGTGAACAGGTGCAGTACGTCGATCTCGGTGAACTGCTGGATACCGGCGGCGTCCCCCACGGTGAAACGGACCTCCATGCGGGTGGCCCGGCCCTTGCGGGTGGTGTGCGAGATCCGCGCGATCGTGCGGTGCTCCTCACGGGCCAGGTCACCCGCGACATAGCCCTCGATGAAGTTCTCGGGGAACCACCAGGGTTCGACGACCAGGACGCCGCCGGGCTCCAGGTGCGCGGCCATCGACCGGACGGCGGACCGCATGTCGTCCAGCGTCTCCAGATAGCCGATGGCGCAGAACATGCAGCTCACCGCGGTGTAGGTGCGGCCCAGCGAGAAGTCGCGCATGTCGCCCGCGTGGACCGTGGTGCCGGGCAGCCGCTGTTCGGCGAGCCGGCGCATCGGCTCCGCTATCTCCAGCCCCTCGGCGACCTCGAACCGCTCGCCGAACACGCTGAGATGGGCGCCCGTGCCGCAGGCCACGTCGAGCAGCGAGTCGGCTCCCGGGCGGCGTTCGGCGATGAGCCGCGAGACGTCCGCGGCCTCCTCCCCCCAGTCCTTGCCGCGGCTGCGGTAGACGGCCTCGTACACGTCCGCGAGTTCCCGGCCGTACATGTGTGTCTCCTCCCGTTGTCGCCCTGGTGGGCGTGGAACGTGGTCCGCTCGGCCGCGGTGCTTCCCGGCCGCCCTGTCACTCGTCCTCGTCGAGCAGGGCCACCGCCCTCGCCCAGCCCGCGCCGGCACCGGCGATCCGTACGGGGAAGCACGCGAGACGGAAGCCGCGGGAGACGGGCAACTGCTCCAGCCCCGCGAGCCGTTCGATCTGGCAGTACTCCCGGTCGCGGCCGATCATGTGGGCGGGCCAGAGCACCGAGCGGTCCCCGGTCTCCCGGTAGCGGCCGATGATGTCGCCGAACGGCGCGTCCAGGCTGAAGGCGTCCGTGCCGATCACCCGTACGCCCCGGTCGAGCAGCAGGTGCACGGCCGAGCCGTCGAGCCCGGTGAAGTCCGTGAAGTACTTCTGCGTCCCCGACCACGCGTCGGCGCCGGTGCGCAGCAGCACGATGTCCATGGGCGACAGGGTGTGGCCGATCCGGTCCAGCTCCCGCTGGAGCACGTCGGCGCCGACCGCGCCGGTGCCCTGGTCGCTCAGGTCGAGGACGACCGCGGGCCGGAAGAACCAGTCGAGCGGCATCTCGTCGATGTGCCGGGGCGGGCCGTCCCGGTAGGAGGCGCGCGTCCCGTAGTGCGAGGGCGCGTCGATGTGCGTCCCGGTGTGGGTCGTCAGCTGGAGCCGGTCGAGCGAGAGGAACTCGCCCTCCGGCAGGACGGCCGGATCGAAGTCGATCCCGAAGTGGTCGCGCATCTCCTCGCTCATGTGCGTGGCGGCCTCCTTCGGGCCGAGCACGTCGTGCACCACGGGATCGGGTTCAAAACCCGCCGCGTCCACGGGCGAGGACAGGTCGATGATGCGCACACGAGCCTCCCGGCGATGGGTTCCTGCAAGCCAGCCCATGCTCACCAGCGCGGCTAGAGAAGCGTTGGAGCCCGGCTGTACGGCCGCCAGCGCCAGGACCTGTCCGGCGCTCGACCGATCCTGGAGGGCTCACTGCCACCGTCGTGACCCCACCCGGAACCCGGGAACGGGAGCGGCGGAAGGAACACGGCATGGCGGTACAGGCCCCGACGGCCCCGGCGGACGTCTACGCCGAGGTACAGCACTTCTACGCACGGCAGATGCGGGACCTGGACTCGGGCGAGGCCGAGACCTGGGCCGGCACCTTCACCGAGGACGGCGCGTTCAAGCCGCCCTCGCTCCCGGAGCCGGTGCGCGGTCGCCCGGCCCTGACCGAGGGCGCCCGGCAGGCCGCGGCGGGCCTCGCCGCCGCAGGCGAGATCCACCGCCACTACGTCGGCATGCTCACCGTCACCCCGGCCGACGACGGCTCGCTGACCGCCGAGAGCCTGGTCTCGGTCGTCGCCGTCCCGCGCGGCGGCCCCGCGCGGCTGCACCTGATGTGCGTCTGCCGGGACGTCCTCGTGCGCGAGGCGGGCGAACTGCTGGTCAGGGACAGGGTGGTGACCCGTGACGACCGGCCGTAGCGGGAGTCGACCGCGAATCGAGCGCCCCGGCCTACGGTCCCGGACATGAGCGCGACACCCGACACGAACGCGGCACAGAGCACGAACGCGGCACGGGCCACCGGAGCGAGCCCGGCCCCGATCCCGGCCCCGGGCGCGGCACAGGACCCCGCCGCGCCCCGGGGCGTGATCGTCACCGGCGGCGGGACCGGGATCGGCCGGGCCGTGGCCCGTGCCTTCGCCGACCGCGGCGACCGTGTGCTCGTCGTGGGCCGCACGCCCGCGACCCTCGCCCGGACCGCCGAGGGCCGTCCCGGCATCGACGTCCTCACCGCCGACCTCACCGACCCGGACACCCCGCGGGCCGTCACCGACGCGGCACTGGACGCGTTCGGCCGTATCGACGTACTGGTCAACAACGCGGCCTCCGGCGGTTTCGCCGCCCTCGCGGAGACCAAGCGGGAGGCGGCCCGCGACCAGCTCGACACCAACCTCCTGGCCCCGCTGCTGCTCACCCGGCAGACCCTGGACGCCCTCGCGGCGGGCGGCGGCGGAACCGTGCTGAACATCGGCTCGGCCGGCGCGCTGTACCGCCGCGCCTGGCCGGAGAACGGGATCTACGGTGCCGCCAAGGCCGGGCTCGACTTCCTCACCCGGACCTGGGCCGTGGAACTCGCGCCCCGCGGCATCCGGGTCCTGGGCCTCGCCCCGGGCGTGATCGACACCGGTATCGGTGAACGGTCCGGCATGACACCGGAGGCCTACGCGGGCTTCCTCCAGCACATCGCCGGCGTCGTCCCGGCCGGACGGGTCGGCCGCCCCGAGGACATCGCCTGGTGGGCGGTCCAGCTCACCGACCCGCGTGCCGCCTACGCGACCGGCGCGGTGCTCGCGGTCGACGGCGGCCTGTCCCTCACCTGAAACCCGCACCACGCCCCGCTGTGCCACACCCCGCCCCGAAGGAGACTGCCGTGACCGACACGGAAACCGACGAGACGACCCCCGCCGCACCCGGGCAGGCCCGGCAGACCCAGCAGGTCCGGCAGACCGACAGCGAACTCGGCCGCCATCTGCTGACCGCCCGCGGCTTCCACTGGATCTACGGGACCAGCGGCGACCCGTACGCCCTGACGCTGCGCGCGGAGAGCGACGACCCGGTGCTGCTGGCCCGCGGCATACGGGAGGCGGAGACCCCGCTGTGGCAGAGCGCGGCCGGGGCCTGGGTCACCGGCCGGCACGCCGTGGCCGCCGAGGTGCTGGCCGACCCGCGGCTGAGCCTGCGGCACGCCGATCTGCCCGGCCTCCAGCGGCACGTCTTCTCGGACGCGTGGAGCAATCCGCTGCTCTGCCACATCATTCCGCTGGACCGTGCCTTCCTGCACGCCTCGGGCGCCGACCACGCGCGCTGGGAGCGGTCGGCGGCCCCGGTGCTCGGCGGGGCCGCGGCGGACGGCCACCGCAAGCACGCCGAACGCGTCCACCAGGAGACCGCCGACGGGCTCGGCGCCTCCTTCGACCTCATGGCGGACTACTCCCGCCCGGTGGCGACCGAGGCCGCCGCCGCGCTGCTCGGCGTCCCGGACGCGCAGCGCGAGCGGTTCGCCGACGCCTGTCTCGCCCTGGGCGTCGCGCTCGACGCGGCGCTCTGCCCGCAGCCGCTCGTGGTCACCCGCCGGCTCACCGAGGCGGTCGAGGACGTACGCGCCCTCGTCGCCGACCTCGTCGCGGCGCGGCGGACCGAGCCGGGCGACGACCTGCTCAGCACGGTGCTGCGGGCGAGCTCCGACGGTTCCACGGCCTCCGCCGCCGAGGACGCGCTCGCCGTCGGGGTGCTGACCGCCGCGGTGGGCGTCGAGTTCGCCGCCGGGCTGGTCAACAACGCCGTGGAGGCGCTGCTCGCGCACCCCAGGCAGTGGGCGCTGCTCGGCGAGAACCCGGAACTCGCGGCCGGGGCTGTGGAGGAGACGCTGCGTCACGCGCCGCCGGTGCGGCTGGAGAGCCGGATCGCCGCCGGGGACCTCACGCTGGCCGGCCAGGACATCCCCGCCGGCGCCCAGGTCGTCGTCCATGTCGGTGCGGCCAACCGGGACCCCGAGGTGTTCCTGGCGCCGGACCACTTCGACCTCACCCGGCCCGTGGGACAGGGGCAGTTGTCGCTGTCCGGCCCGCACACCTCTCTGTTCGGGGCGTTCGCCCGGCTCCAGGCGGAGACCGCGGTACGCACCCTGCGCGAGCGCCACCCGCAGCTGGCCCCGGCCGACGGTGTGCAGCGCCGGATGCGCTCCCCCGTGCTCGGCGGAGTGCTCCGGTACACCCTGACCACCTCCACGTGACGGCAGCCGCCGTGACCGGAGCAGCCGTGACAGTGCTCGCGGAGAACGCAGTGACGGCAGAGAAGGCAGAGAACAGAGAGGACCGACCATGCGGGTTCTGCTGACGTCCTTCGCGCTGGACGCGCACTTCAACGGGTCCGTGCCGCTCGCCTGGGCGCTGCGGGCCGCCGGGCACGAGGTCCGGGTGGCGAGCCAGCCCGCGCTGACGGGGAGCATCACGGCGGCCGGACTGACCGCCGTCCCGGTGGGGGCCGACCCCGGTCTCGACGCGATGGTGAAGGGGGTGGGCGACTCCGTGCTGTCCCACCACGCCGACCAGTCGCTGGACCCCGACGCCCCCGGTCAGCTCACCCCCGCCTTCCTCAAGGGCTGGGACACGATGATGACCGCCACCTTCTTCGCCCTGGTCAACGACGATCCGATGGTCGACGAGCTCGTCGCGTTCGCCCGCGACTGGCGGCCCGACCTCGTCCTGTGGGAGCCGTTCACGTTCGCGGGGGCGGTGGCCGCGAAGGTGACCGGCGCGGCCCACGCGCGCGTCCTCTCGTTCCCGGACATGTTCCTGCCCATGCGGCAGGCGTTCCTCGCCCAGCTCGGCCCCGCTGCGACGGCCGGCCCCCCGGGCCCGGACGGCGCACCGGGGTCGGCGCACCCCGAGGACTCCCTCGGCCAGTGGCTCCAGTGGACGCTCGGCCGCCACGGCCTGCCCTTCGACGAGGAGGCGGTGACGGGGCAGTGGTCGGTGGACCAGGTGCCCCGCAGCTTCCGCCCGCCGTCGGACGTCCCGGCCGTCCCGATGCGCTACATCCCCTACAACGGCCCGGTGCCCGCGGTCGTACCCGACTGGCTCCGCGTCCCGCCGGCCCGCCCCCGGGTCTGCGTCACCCTGGGCCTGACGGCCCGGACCTCCGAGTTCCCGAACGCGGTCCCCGTCGACCTGGTCCTCAAGGCGATCGAGGGGCTCGACATCGAGGTGGTGGCCACGCTCGGCGCCGAGGAGCGGGCGCTGCTCACCCATGTCCCGGACAATGTGCGCCTGGTGGACCACGTACCGCTGCACGCGCTGCTGCCGACCTGCGCGGCCGTCGTGCACCACGGCGGTGCCGGGACCTGGTCGACCGCGCTCGTCGAAGGGGTCCCGCAGATAGCCATGGGCTGGATCTGGGACGCGATCGAGCGGGCCCGCCGCCAGCAGGAACTGGGCGCGGGTCTCCATCTCCCCTCCCACGAGGTGACGGTGGAAGGGCTGCGCAACAGGCTCGTACGGCTCCTGGAGGAGCCCTCGTTCAAGGAGGCCGCCGCCCGGCTGCGCACCGAGGCGGAGTCCGACCCGACCCCGGCGGAGGTCGTGCCCGTACTGGAGCGGCTGACCGCCCAGCACCGCGCCCACGGGCGTCGACGTCTCGGAGGTACGTCCGCATCATGCGTGTCCTGATCACCGGCGGCGCCGGTTTCATCGGATCCCACTATGTGCGCTCCCTGCTGGCCGGCGGTCTGCCCGGACCCCGGCCGAGCCGGGTGACCGTCGTCGACCTGCTCACGTACGCCGGGAGCACGGACAACCTGCCGCTCACGGACCCGCGCCTGGACTTCCACCGGGTGGACATCCGGGACCTCGACGCGGTCCTGAAGGTGTTCCCGGGGCACGACGCGGTGGTGCACTTCGCGGCCGAGACCCATGTCGACCGTTCCCTGACCGGGCCCGCGGAGTTCGTGACCACCAATGTGCTGGGCACGCAGACGCTGCTGGAGGCGAGCCTGCGCTGCGGGGTGGGCACCTTCGTGCACGTCTCGACGGACGAGGTCTACGGGTCCATCGCCGAGGGCACCTGGACGGAGGAGGAGCCGCTGCTGCCCAACTCGCCCTACGCGGCGTCGAAGGCGGGCAGCGACCTCGTCGCCCGCTCCTACTGGCGCACCCACGGGCTCGACGTGCGCACCACCCGGTGCGCCAACAACTACGGTCCGCGCCAGCATCCGGAGAAGCTCATCCCGCTGTTCGTCACCGAACTGCTGGCCGGCCGGACCGTGCCGCTGTACGGGGACGGCGGCAACGTCCGCGAGTGGCTGCACGTCGACGACCACTGCCGGGCCGTCCACGCGGTGCTGACCGGCGGCCGGGCGGGCGAGATCTACAACATCGGCGGCGGTACGCATCTGACGAACCGTGAGATGACGGCCAGGCTGCTGGAGTTGTGCGGCGCGGACTGGTCCCGGGTCCGGCGGGTGCCCGACCGCAAGGGCCACGACCTGCGGTACGCGGTGGACGACTCGAAGATCCGCGACGAGCTCGGCTACCGGCCGCTGCGGTCGCTCGACGACGGTCTGCGCGAGGTCGTCGACTGGTACCGCGACCGGCTGACGCGGATGCCCGCGACGGCCGAGCGGGTCTGACCCGCCCCGGCCACGACACGCGACGGGAAGGGCCGGCCCGCTGGGGCCGGCCCTTCCCGTCGCGCATCACGCGCACCTCAGAGGCTGACGATCCGCGCCGCCTTGCGCACCTGCTCGACCAGCAGCGCCTGCCGCAGCAGCGCCTCTCCCAGTGCCGCCCGCCCGGTGCCCGACAGGGCAGCCGCCGCGAACGCGTCGAGCGCGTTGCCCACCTGGTGATCGGCCGCGAGCGTCAACTCGGTGGTCCTGTCCTGCTGTTCGAGGCGGACCACCGGGCGGTGCTCCCGGGGCGGGGTGAAGGCCCGCGGCACGCTGATCCGGCCCCGGCTGCCCCACAGGGCGTACGCGGAGCGGTAGGAGTGCTGGAAGCCGAAGTCGAGCTGGGCGGTCACCCCGGTCGCCGTGGAGAGCAGCGCGCTGCCGGCGACGTCGACCCCGGTGGCCTCGTCGACGCGCAGACAGGCGCCGAGGACGTCGAGTTCCCCGTCGAGCTGCAGCTGGGCGGCGCGCAGCGGATAGACACCGACGTCCAGCAGGGCGCCGCCGCCGAGCCGCGCGTCGTGCCGGAAGGACGACGGGTGGGGCGGCGGTACGCCGAAGGAGCTGGAGAAGACCCGCAGTTCGCCGATCTCGTCGCGGGCCAGGTCCCGTACCGCCGCGTGCTGCGAGTGGTGCAGGAACATGAAGTTCTCGGTGAGCGCGAGACCGAGCCGGGCGGCCGTCGCGACCAGTTCGGCGCTCTGCTCGTACGTGGTGCTGAGCGGCTTCTCCACCAGGACGTGCTTGCCCGCGGTGAGCGCCTCGGCGACCCATTCGTGGTGCATGCCCGGGGGCAGCGGCACATAGACGGCGTCGATGTCGTCCCGGTCGAGGAGCGCCCGGTAGCCGGTCACCGCCGCGCAGCCGAACCGGGCCGCGAGCCGTGCGCTCCTGGCCCCGTCCCGGCTCGCCACGGCCACCAGCCGCACCGACGGGTGCTCCACGATCGCAGGCAGGATCCGGCGCACCGCGATGTCGGCACAGCCCAGCACCCCCATGCGGAGTCCGGGCCGTGGAGTGTCCTCGGGCATCTGCCACCTCACCTGTCGGATACGTCGCCGAACACGCTAGCGGGAGCGGGTCGAAAGCCCCTGGAAGCCCGCTGGAGCAGGCCCTTTCCGCGGGGACTCCATGGCTCCTCTACCGAGCGGCGCGAGCATGGCCCCGAGGCAATCCTTACAGGAGGGACGGCTATGACGTCGGACACCAAGGCCCTGGTCCTGGAGCAGGTTCGCGAGTACCACCGGCAGCAGGAGCCCGGGAACTTCGTACCGGGAGTGACACCGATCCTCTCCTCGGGGGCGGTCCTGGACGAGGAGGACCGGGTCTCCCTGGTGGAGGCGGCCCTGGATCTGCGGATCGCGGCCGGGGCGCACTCCCGGCGTTTCGAGAGCAAATTCGCCCGTCACATCGGCGTACGCAAAGCGCATCTGGTGAACTCGGGTTCCTCGGCGAACCTGCTGGCCCTGTCGGCGCTGACGTCCCCGCGGCTCGGTGAGAAGCGGCTGCTGCCGGGCGACGAGGTGATCACGGTGGCCGGCGGCTTCCCCACGACGGTGAACCCGATCTTCCAGAACGGCCTCACGCCCGTGTTCGTGGACCTCGAACTCGGCACGTACAACACGACGGCGGAGCGCGTCCGGGCCGCGATCTCGGACCGGACCCGGGCCATCATGATCGCGCACACCCTGGGCAACCCCTACGAGGTCGCGGAGATCCAGCAACTGGCCACCGACCACGAGCTGTTCCTGATCGAGGACAACTGCGACGCCGTGGGCTCGACCTACCAGGGGCGGATGACGGGCACCTTCGGGGATCTGGCCACCGTCAGCTTCTACCCCGCCCACCACATCACGACGGGCGAGGGCGGCTGCGTCCTGACCCGCAACCTCGAACTGGCGCGGATCGTCGAGTCGTTCCGCGACTGGGGCCGGGACTGCTGGTGCGAGCCGGGCGAGGACAACACCTGCCTCAAGCGGTTCGACTACCAGCTGGGCGACCTCCCCAAGGGGTACGACCACAAGTACATCTTCTCGCACATCGGCTACAACCTGAAGGCCACCGACCTCCAGGGAGCCCTGGCGCTCAGCCAGTTGAAGAAGCTCCCGGAGTTCGGCGCGGCGCGGCGGCGCAACTGGCAGCGGCTGCGCGACGGTCTCGCGGACGTCCCCGGTCTGCTGCTGCCCACCGCGACCCCCGGCAGCGACCCGAGTTGGTTCGGCTTCGTCCTCACCGTGCTGCCCGACGCCACCTACACCCGCCGCGACCTGATCGCCTTCCTGGAGGAGCGGCGCATCGGCACGCGACGGCTGTTCGGCGGCAACCTGACCCGGCACCCGGCGTATCTCGGCACCCCGCACCGGGTGTCGGGGGACCTGCGCAACTCCGACATCATCACCGAGCAGAGCTTCTGGATCGGGGTGTACCCGGGCATCACCGAGGAGATGACCGACTACATGCTGGAGTCGATCGTCGAGTTCGTCACCAAGAACGGCTGAGCGGCCCGGGGGCGGTGGTCAGCCGATCATGCGGTCGAGCAGCGCGTCCTCCCCGCACCCGGGCACGTCCAGCCACGGCTCCGCGGAGAGCACCGCCTGCTGCAGCCGCTGCAGGCGCGGGGAGGGCGAGAGCCCCAGTTCCTCCGCCAGCCGGCGGCGCAGCCTCTGGTAGACGTCGAGTGCCTGCCAGGAGCGGCCCGCCCGGTACAGCGCCGTCATGCACTGGGCGTGCAGCCCCTCGTGCAGCGGATGGCGTCCGGTCAGCTCGATCAGCTCGGTCAGCAGCTCCGCGTGGCGGCCCAGCCTCAGGTCCGCCTCCAGACAGCGCTCCAGCACCCCGAGCCTGCTCTCCTCCAGCCGGGCCACCTCGATGCTCAGCACGGGCCCGATGCGTACGTCGACGAGCGCGGATCCGCGCCACAGGGCGAGCGCCTCACGGAAGTACGCCGACGCCCTCTCCTGCCGGTCCTCGCCCGTGGCGACCCGGCCCGCGGCGACCAGCCGCTCGTAGCGCGGTACGTCGACGGCGTCCGTGGGCGCCTGCCAGCAGTAGCCGGCGTACTGGGTGACGAGGACGTCCTTGGCGGACACCCCCGCGTCGGCGCCGTAGGCCGCGGTGAGCTGCCGGCGCAGCTGGAGGATGTACGTGTGCAGGGTCGCCAGCGCGCTCTGCGGCGGCTCGCTGCCCCAGATCTCCTCCATGAGCGTCCCGACGGGCAGGACGCGGTTGGCGTGAATGGCCAGCAGGGCCAGAATCTGGCGTGGTTTCGCCGCTGTCGGCACGATCGACCGGCCCCGAACCTCGGCCGTCAGCGGTCCGAGCAACCATATGTCCATCTTTTTCTCCCCCATGTGGTCCACGGAGCACCGCGAAGAGCTCCTCGCTCAGGGAGTCTCGCTGGCTGCTTCCGGTATCAACCAGTGCCAGGGGCCCGGCCAGGCATATGAGGAACCTATGCGCAAGATGTGTATTTCTCATATGGGCCCTGTGCGTGACGCACTGGTATCGGCCAGTGACGAACGTAAGGATGGCGGCAACGCGCAGGGCCCCGGCCGGGGTCGGGCGCGCCGACCGAAGTCGACAGCGAACAAGGAGCACCCATGTCACGGATCACGCCTCTGCTCGACGGCGACGCGGCGATCGCGAGAGGCGCCGACGATCTCGTGATCACTGAATTCGGCCCCGAATCCGGTGACACCACCGACGGCCGCATCTGTATCTGCTGGATGCCCGGGGCCGGCGCCGGTTCCTCCGCGGACGGCGGCCGTCAGACCCGATGAACCGTCCCGCCCCGGACGACGGGCTCCCCCGGCTGGGGTTCGCACCGCATCTGCGGGTCGAATCGGCGCCCGGGGAGCCCGTGTTCCTGATGACCGAGGACCGCGTGACCACGCTCGGCGGTGAACAGGTCGCGCTGCTCGCCCCGTTGCTCGACGGCAGCCGCGACCTGCCCCGGATCGTCGCCGACGCGGCCCCCGGCCTCTCGCCCGACCGCACCGAACGGCTCGTGGCCAGGCTGCTGGGCGCGGGTCTGCTGTCCGCCTATCCGCCGGACGGCCGCGCCGGACCCGAACGCGCCTACTGGGCCCTCACGGGTCTCGCGGCCGGGCCCGACGCCGGCCGGGGCGCCCTGCTGGCCCCGGTCGACCTCACCGAGGACAGCGGCGGCACCCTGTGCGAGGCCGTGTCGGCGGCCGGTCTGCGGACCGCGGCCGTGGGCGGGCCCGCCGATCTGACCCTGGCGCTGTGCCACGACTACCTCGATCCGCGGCTGAGCGCCCTGGACGCGGAACACCGTGCCGCGGGCCGCAGTTGGCTGCCCGTGCGGGCGAGCGGCACCCATCTGTGGGTGGGCCCGTTCTTCTCCCCCGGCGAGGGTCCGTGCTGGAGCTGTCTCGCGGACCGGTTGCGGCTGCGGCGGCGCAGCGAGGCGTACGTCCAGCACCGGCTCGGGCTCGGCGGGCCCGCCGAGCACCGGCCGTCGTATCTGCCGACGGGCCGGGCGGCGGCCCTGCACCTGGCCCTCCTCGAGGCGGCGAAGTGGCTGGCCGGGCACCGCGATCCGCGCCAGGGCACCCTGTGGCGGCTGGACACCCGCACCCTGGAGAGCAGCCGTCATCCCGTGCGGCGCCGCCCGCAGTGCGCCCGCTGCGGCGACCCCCTGCTCGTACGCGACCGGGTGTCGGCCCCCGTCGTGCTGTCCCCGCGGCCGGTGCGCGACACCGGCGGAGGGGGCCACCGGACGGCCGGCCCGGACGAGGTCCTCGACCGGTACGGGCATCTCGTGGACCCCGTCACCGGGCTGGTCGGCGAGATCCGCCGGGACCCGCGGGGGCCGGATTTCCTCAACTGCTTCCACGCGGGTGCCCAGCCGCCCTGGGACCCGGCGAAGCCGCCGCCCGCGCTGCACACACCGCTGCGCAGCCCGGGGTCGGGCAAGGGCGTCACCGAGGCACACGCGAAGGTGAGTGCGCTTGCCGAGGCGCTCGAGCGGTACAGCGGGTACTTCCAGGGCGACGAGCCGCGTCTGCGGGGCAGTTACCGCGAACTCGCGGACCGGGCCGTCCACCCGGACGGCGTCCAGCTCTTCGACCGGCGGCAGTTCACGGACCGGGCCGCCTGGAACCGTGCGCACGGCCCCTTCCACCAGGTGACCGAGCCCTTCGACGAGGACGCCCCGCTCGACTGGACACCCGTCTGGTCACTGACCGAGGAGCGGCAGCGCCTCGCGCCGACGAGCCTGCTCTACTACAACGCCCCGGACGCGGACACCCGTTACTGCCGGGCCACCTCCAACGGGGCTGCCGCGGGCACCAGTCTGGAGGACGCCGTCGTACACGGCTGCCTGGAGCTGGTGGAGCGGGACGCGATCGCCCTGTGGTGGTACAACCGCACACGGCAGCCCGGTGTCGTCCTCGACCGGCGGGACGCGTGGACCGCCGGGACCCGGGACTCGCTCCGGGACATGGGGAGGTCGGTGTGGGCCCTCGACCTCACGTCCGACCTCGGCATCCCCGTGGTCGCGGCCGTCTCGGCCCGGATCGGCGAGCCGGCCGAGGACGTCGTGCTGGGCTTCGGCGCCCATTTCGACGCGCGGATCGCGCTGCGCCGTGCACTGACCGAACTCAACCAGATGCTGCCGCCGTTGACGGGCGGACCGCCCGGCGGAGGGACCGCCTACACCGGCGACGACCCGGAGGCCCTCGCCTGGTTCCGGCACGCCACGACCGCCAACCAGCCCTATCTGCTGCCCGCCGCCCGCCGGTCCGCCCGGCCGCCCGCCGCACTGCGCCCGCCCGCCGACGCCGCGGCCCAGGCCGGGGCCCTGGTCGAGCTGTTGCGCCGGCACGGCCTCGACGTACTCGTCCTCGACCAGACCCGTCCCGATGTGGAGCTGCCCGTCGCCAAGGTGCTGATCCCCGGACTGCGCCCGCACTGGGCGGGATTCGGTCCCGGCCGGCTGTTCGACGTACCGGTCGCGCTGGGCCGGCTGGCCCGGCCGACGGACTTCACCGAGCTGAATCCCTTTCCCCTGCACCTGTGACGGAATGAAGTATTCCTCTTTACGGAATGAAATCATCCACTTGTTTTCGCGCACCGGAGCAAACCTTTTCACTTCACCGGCGGTCTTCTTTCCATAGAGAGTCCGAAGCGCACTCCACCCCACCGGGTTTCACTTCTGGGCGGTTTCGATCGATTACTATCGATGGCGACTTCTCATCCTCCCGGTATGCCGTGAGAGGGTGGGCACGGCACAACCTGACTCACTAATTCGTTCGGTTCGTCCGGGGGGAAGAGATGCAAGGTTCTGCCCTGCATGATGGCGCGCGCGTCGAACAGGAGGACGCGCGAAGCAGGCACCTCGCCCGTGGCACCTCCATCGCCATCACCTTCGCAGTACTTGTGGCCTTCTTCGGCATCGGAGTGACCTACCTGGTGGAGGGCCACCCCTCACCTCTCGGGCTGGGCACGGGCATCACCACCCTGCTCCTGGTCTACGGGCTCCAACTGGCGCATTCCTTTCCCCATCTGTCGCCCCGGCTGGCCCGCCGGCAGTACTGGACCCTCGGGTTCCAGGCGCTCCTCACGTACCTTCCGTTCCTCTTCTACGCCGAGGCCTGGCTCGCCGCTCCCGGCTTCCTCGCCGGCTCCGCGCTGCTCGTGCTCCCCTCCCGCTGGAAGTGGCCCGCCTACGGGACGGCCGTGGCGTCGGCCGGCCTGCTGGTGCTGGAGACCGGCCTGGGCCGCGGTTCGGTCTGGTACGGGACGGTGGCGACCGCGCTGACCGGCCTGGTGGTGTACGGACTCTCCGAGCTGACCCGGCTCGTCCAGGAGGCCCACCGCACCCGCAGCGAGCTGACCCGGATGGCACTGGAGGCGGAACGGCTGCGGTTCTCCCGCGATCTGCACGACCTGCTGGGCATCAGCCTCACCACCATCGCCTTCAAGTGCGAGCTGGCGCGACGGCTGCCGCCCTCCAAGCACGCCCGGCTCCACCAGGAGCTGACGGAGATCCTGGACACCACCCAGCGGGCCTTCGCCGACGTACGGGCCGTCTCGCAGACCTACCGCGCCATGTCACTGACCGCGGAGGTCGACACCGTCTTCGCGACCCTCAGGGACATGGGCATACACGCCGTCTTCCGCGGCGGCGCGGGGCCCCTGCCGCCCCACATAGAGACCACGCTGGCCACGGTCCTGCGCGAGGGGATCACCAACATGCTCCGGCACAGCAGGGTCGGCACCTGCATCGTCCAGCTCAGCCGCGAGCCGGGCGCCGTCGGACTGATCGTGACCAACGACGGAATTCCGGCGCAGCCGTCCGGCCCCGCCGGGGACACCCGGCCGGGCAGCGGACTCACCAACCTTCGCGAACGCATCGAAGCGGTCGACGGCAGACTGAACATCAAGATCATGGACGACAAGTGGTTCTCGCTGACGGCGGTCGTCCCGCTTCCGGCCGGAACACACGAGTCCAAGCGGCCCTTCCTGCGGACCGCCGCCGGTCCGGCCCGCCCCCCGGCGCACCCCCCGGAGAGCGAGCTGCGCGACTCGGCGACGGTGGCCTGAGCCGCGGGGCGGTCAGATCCAGCCGCCCTCGCGGGCGATCCGTACCGCGTCCATGCGGTTGCGGGCGCTCAGCTTGACCACCGCGCTGCTCAGGTAGTTGCGCACGGTGCCCGGCGACAGGAACAGCCGGCGGGCGATCGCCGCGGTGCCCTCGCCGGCGGCGGCGAGCCGGAGGACCTCCAGCTCACGGGGGGCCAGCGGCTGTGTCACGTCTTCGAGCGCCGCGACCGCCAGCTGCGGGTCGACGGCACGCTTGCCGGCGGCCACCGCGCGGATGGCGCCCACGAGTTGCGTGGGATCGGCGTCCTTGCGCAGGAAGCCCGTGGCGCGGGTGGCCAGCGCCCGGCGCAGCGTGCTGGCGTTGCCGAGTCCCGTGAGCATGAGGATCCGGCAGTCGGGCACGGCGGTGCCGAGCGCGGCGGCGGCGGAGATGCCGTCCATGCCGGGCAGGCCGATGTCGAGCACGGCGACGTCCGGTTGCAGGGCGCGCGCCCTCGGCACGATCTCGTCGCCGCGGCCGACTTCGGCCACCACCTCGAAGTCGGCTTCCAGCGACAGAAGTTCGGCCAGCGCCCGGCGCAGCATCGCCATGTCCTCGGCGATCAGAATCTTTATCATGGCCCCCCACATCGACCGCACACAGGTCGCCCGGGCCTCATACTCTCATCCGGAAAGCCAGAACAAGGCTTCGAGACGCCAAGTTCCTTGCCTTTCGGTCGGCTTCCTCCCGGGGTTCCGTTTGCGAAAGGAAGTCGCAGATTCAATCACCCCGGTAAACCCGGCCGATTTCCCCTTTCGGGCGCCGGTGGCGGTAGCGGTGGTGGTGGCTTTACGGATCCCGCCGTTCATGGCCGTGCAGGGCGGAGGCACCCTGTGGCCGCGTCCGTGACGAGTGCGGCCAGAGCGATGTTCGCGCGGTGGCCGGGGCGCACCGCGGTGACGTCGAGGTGGTGGACGGGGATGCCGGTGAGGTAGAGGTCGCCGATCAGGTCGAGGAGTTTGTGGCGGGCGGGTTCGTCGGCGAAGCGGGTCCGCCCTACGTACGCGTCGTCGCCGATGACGACGACGGAGGGCTCGTCGAGTCCGCGCCCGAGGCCGTGCGCGCGGGCGCGGCCGAGTTCCGACTCCAGGACGAGCGTGCGGGCGGGGGCGACCAGGTCCGCGTAGTCGGCGGGGAGTCGGACGGTGACGGTCTGCCGGACCGGGAACCGGGGTGCGCGGTCGTAGGTGACGCTCCACAGCCCGGTTCCGGGACGGGCCCGCAGGACCGTGTCCCCGTACGCGTACCGGACGGGCCGGGGCAGACGGGGAGGCCGCCAGGGGCCGAGGTCGCGCAGGCCCACGGCGTGGAGGGCGTCGGTGAAGGGCCGGGCGCTGCCGTCGCAGCCGGGCACCTCCTCGCCGGAGAGGTGGATCTCGGCGTCGGTGACACGGGCACCCGCCAGAGCGCTCATCAGGTGCTCGACGGTGGACACCGGGCCGAGGCGGGTACGGCGGTCGGTCGCGGTGACGTGCGCGACGCGGGCCGGGACTCGGGTGGGGTGGGCCTGTACGTGAGTGGTGCGGGCCTCTCGGGTGGTGCGGGTGGTGCGGGTGAAGGCGATTCCGTCGTCGCCCGGGGCGATGGTCACGGTGACGGGTCGCCCCGAGTGCAGGCCGACGCCGTCGAGGAGGACGGGGGCGCGCACGGTGGCGCGCCGGTCGGTCACCGGCCGGCGTCCAGTCGCTCTTCCAGCCGCCGTATCCGTTCGAGCAGTTCGGGCAGTCGGGGCAGCACTGCGTCGAGGCGCAGTTGCCGGGCGAGGGGGCGGGCGGGAGTGCCGGTGTGGTCGCCGGGGGTGTCGATGTCACGGGTGACGGTGCCGTGGGCGCCGACACGGACGTCGTCGGCGAGCGTCGTGTGGTCGAACACGCCGCTGCCGCCGCCCAGGACGCAGCGCCGGCCGAGCGTGGCGCTGCCGCCGACGCCGGACAGGGGCACGAGCAGGGTGTGGTCGCCCAGGGTGGCGTTGTGCCCGACGCAGGTGAGGTCGCCGAGCTTGACCCCGTCGCCCAGGACGGTGTCGGCGCAGGTGGCCCGCTCGACGCTGGCCAGCGCGCGGATCTCCACGTCGTCGCCCGCGCGGACGCCTCCGGCCTGCGGCACCCGCCGCCACCCGGCCGGGGTGGGCGTGAACCCGAATCCCTCGCCCCCGACGACGGCCCCCGGGTGCACGGTGCAGCGCTCGCCGAGGCGGACGTCCCGGCAGAGCACCGCGTGCGGGTGGAGCACGCTGTCGGCGCCGACGCGGCAGTTCGGTCCCACGTAGACGAAGGGGTGGATCTGCGTGCGCGGTCCGATGACGGCTCCGCGCTCCACGACCGTGTAGGGACCCACGTACGCGGTGGGGTCGATGGCGCAGTCCGGATCGGTCACCGCGGTGGGGTGGATGCCCGGGGGCGGGGCCGGGGTCGCCCGGCGGTCGAGCTCGCCCAGCAGGTGGTGGAAGACGTCCCGCGGATCGTCCACGTGGACGTGCGGCCTGTCCACACCCGTGAGGGCGCGCGGCAGCAGGAACGCGCCGACGCCCGCCATGCGCTCCAGCGCGCTCGCCCGCTCCGCGTAGGCCAGTCCCGACGGATCGGTGGCCCGGGTGTCCGTCGGACGCACGCGCATCCCGGCGTCGCCGCAGACGGAACCGTCGTACGCCTCGGCGATCTCGCCCAGGGACCAGTGCATGAGCCCACCACCTCTACGCGTCGCGGGCCGGACGGGGACGGGGTACGACCGGCGTGGTCCCCCGGCGGGACGGGCCGGCGAGGAACGCCCGCAGTTCCGGCACGAGTTCTCCGGCGTCAGGCATACCCGGCGGCGGGGCGGTGAAGTCGGCGAGGCCGGTGAATCCGTCGAAGTGGCGGCGCAGCGCGTTCTGTTGGGCGGCGGGGATGCCGTGGCGTCGCATGCCGACGTGGTTGAGGCCGCGCTGCCGGGCCGGGACGCCGTCCACGACGGTGAAGGGCAGGACGTCCCGTTCCACCTTCGTCAGGCCGCCCACCATCGCCAGACGTCCGACGCGCACCCACTGCACGAGGCCGCTCCCGCCGCCGATCACGGCGTGGTCGCCGACCCGCACGTGTCCACCGAGGGCGGCGCACTGGCTGACCACCACGCCGTCGCCGAGGACGCAGTCGTGTCCGACGTGCGTACCGCCCATGAGGAGGCAGTCGCTGCCGGTCCTGGTGGGTTCCTCGCCCGTGGAGCGGTGCACGGTCGCGCCCTCCCTCAGGACGGTGCCGGGGCCCAGCACCGCCCTGGTGGCCGCGCGCGCGTCGAACTTCAGATCCTGCGGATCCCCGCCGACGACCGCGTGCACGCCCACGACCGCACCGGCGCCCAGGGTCGCCGAGCCGTGGACGACCGCGTGCGCCTGGACGCGCACCCCGTCTCCCAGTTCGGCCCCCTCCTCGACGACGGCGAAGGGACCGATCCGCACCCCGGAACCGAGTGCGGCGCCGGGGGCCACGCAGGCCGACGGATGGATGCGCACGGCGGGATCACCGTCACCGCACTGCTCAGCGTCCTGCCACATCCCACCATCGTGACCACACCGAGGGCCGCGGGTGCGCCTTATTACCTGATGCGGGGTGACGACACGGCCGTCGTGAGGACCGTCGAAGGCGCCGAGGGCAGGCGGAACGCGTCGAGGGCACCGTTCTCGCCCCCGTGCGGCGGGTTGCCCACGGGTGCGAGGACGGTGCCCTCGGCGGAAAGAGTCGGATCTCGGCGGGGACCGGGATCAGGAGGCGCGTACCTGGTCAGGGCCCTGCATCTTGCCCTGGCCCTTGCCTCCCGGCTTGCGCCTCGGCTGACGGTCCGTCGAACCGTCGAGCACCCAGACCAGGCCGGCGATCAGCGCGAACAGTCCGATCGGCGCCGCGACATAGAGGCCCAGCGTCTCGATGACGCTCAGCTTCTGCGCGGGGTCGTCGCCGTCGTCGCGCGTCAGCGCGAGCGCGGGGGACGACATCATGATCATCATCAGCATCGTACCGGCAGCCAGGGCGCCGGCGCGCAGGGCGTTCTTCTTGTCCACGGTGCAAACGTAGCGAACTCCTGTTGCGGCCGCGCGCC
Organism: Streptomyces sp. NPDC102514; assembly: GCF_055584525.1. Lineage (NCBI taxonomy): Bacteria > Bacillati > Actinomycetota > Actinomycetes > Kitasatosporales > Streptomycetaceae > Streptomyces > Streptomyces sp. NPDC102514. The sequence continues at coordinate 442,746 of NZ_JBVJLW010000006.1, read as the reverse complement.
CGGGGGTGCCGTACGGGGTGCGATGCGGGTTTCGGTACGGATTCCGGCGCGGGTTCCGGGGCCTCACGCGGTGGGCTCCGGGCCGCCGGTGGCCCCGCCTTCGCGCAGCACCTCCATGAGGGCGTGCAGCCGGGGCGAGGCGGCCAGTTCCTCCAGGGTGACGGGCCGGCCCTCGGCGTCGGCGACGGGCAGCCGCCAGTTCGGGTACTGGTCCCAGGTGCCCGGCAGGTTCTGCGGGCGGCGGTCGCCGACGGCGTCCGGGAGCCAGACGCCGACGAGACGGGCGGGAGTACGCAGCAGGAAGCGGTGCACGGCCTGGATCTCGGCCTCCTCCGACTGCTCCGAGACACCCCCGGCGGCCCCCTGCAGCAGCCCGAGCCGGGCGAGCAGCGCCAGCCACTCCCCCACGTCCGCCGCCGCCTCGGCCCGTTCCTCCCCCACCGGGCGGGTCAACAGGCCCAGACGGTCGCGGAGTTCGACGTGGTCGCCGGTGAGGCGGGACGCGGTGGGCGGCAGGTCGTGGGTGGTGGCGGTGGCGAGACAGTCGGCGCGCCAGCTCTCCGGGGGCAGCGGCAGCCCCGTACCGTCCCAGTCGCGTTCGAACCACAGGACCGACGTGCCGAGCACGCCGTGCTCCTGGAGCGTCTCGCGCACACCCGGTTCGACGGTGCCCAGATCCTCGCCGATCACCAGGGCCCCGGCGCGGGAGGCCTCCAGGGCGAGGATCGCGAGCATGGCCTCGGCGTCGTAACGGACGTACGTGCCCTCGGTGGCCGGGCGGCCCTGCGGGACCCACCAGAGCCGGAAGAGGCCCATGACGTGGTCGATGCGGAGCGCGCCCGCGTACCGGAAGAGGGCGCGCAGGAGGCGGCGGTACGGGGCGTAGCCGGACTCGGCGAGGCGGTCCGGGCGCCAGGGCGGCAGCCCCCAGTCCTGGCCCTGGACGCTGAAGGCGTCCGGGGGCGCGCCGACGGACATGCCGGCCGCGAAGACCTCCTGCTGCGCCCAGGCGTCGGCGCCACCGGGGTGGACCCCGACAGCGAGGTCGTGCACGAGCCCGACGTCCATGCCGGCGTCGCGGGCGCTGCGCTGGGCGGTGGCGAGCTGGGCGTCCGTCAGCCAGGCGAGCCTGCTGTGGAAGTCGACGCGGTCCATCAACTCGGCGCGGGCGCGGGCGGTTTCGGCCGAGCGCGGGTCGCGCAGGCCCTGCGGCCACCGCGTCCAGTCGGAGCCGTACACCTCCGCGAGGGCGTACCAGGTGGCGTGGTCCTCCAGCGCCTCGCCCTCCTCGGCGAGGAAGTCGCAGTAGGCGGCCCGGCGGCCGGGCCCGAGCGGCACCTCGCGGACCAGTTCAAGAGCCTCGCGCTTCAGCTCCCAGACGGCGTCGCGGTCGATCAACGCGCCTTTGTCGAGCACGGATTCGCGCAGCCGGCGGGCCCGTGTCAGCAGCGCGAGCAGCCGTTCACGGTCGCTCTCGTCGACGTACGCGAACTCGGGGATGTCCTCGACGCGCAGATACACGGGGTCGGGGTAGCGGCGCGAGGACGGCCGGTACGGGGACGGGTCGGTGGGTGCGCCGGGCACGGCCGCGTGCATCGGGTTGACCTGGACGAACCCGGCCCCGAGCGCACGCCCCGCCCAGGCCGTCAGCTCGGCGAGGTCGCCGAGGTCGCCCATGCCCCAGGAGCGCCGGGACAGCAACGAGTAGACCTGCACGAGCAGCCCGTACGTACGTCCGGTGGGCGCGGGCAGCTTCGCCGGGGCGACGACGAGATGGGCCCGCGCGATACGCCCGTCAGGAGCGGCGGCCTCCAGCACGTGCACCCCGGTCGGCAGCCGCTCGACGGTCTCCCGGACCTCGCCCTGCTCGGTGAGGACACTCAGCCGGGTCCCGGCGGGGAGCGCGGCGAGGGCGGCTTCGAGCGAGGAGCCACCGGGGGTTCCGGGGGTTCCGGGGGTTCCGTCCGGCGTGGCGGGACCCGAGCCGCCTTCGTCGGGTACGGACTCGGGCGCGGGCGTGCCCCCGGCCCAGCTCACCACCGTCGGCGGGAGCAGCCGTTCCCGGAGTTCCGTCTCGCGGGCCGCGAGGGAGGCGCGGACGGCGGCCGGTGTGCCCGCGGCGACTCCCAGCGCGGTGAGCGCGGCGACGACCGCCGTGTCCGAGGCCGCGACCGTGCGGTCAGGGGACGGACTGTAGGACGTGGCGACGCCGTACAGCGCGGCGAGCCGGGAGAGCGGCATCAGACCCCCGACGGGTCCAGGCCGGCGGCGGCACCCAGGGGAGTCGGCTCACTCGTCAGGGGCGCGGCGTCGGCGAGCGGAGGTTCACTGGTGAGGGGCGCGGCGGCGGCCAGCGGCGGTTCGCTGGTCAGCGGCGCCTCGGCGCTGGAACCCTCGGCGCCGGCGTTGAAGATGCAGTAGAGCGGGTGCGGGTCGGATCCGGGGTCGGCGGGCACGTCCGCCGGACGTTTGGAGAGGGCCGAGAGCAGAAGCTGTGCCGATGCGGCCACGGGGGCCTCCTTGGTCGTCGTGCGGGCGGGTCAGGGCTGCCCCTACCCAGCGGGCGGGCCCGCAGACGTGAGAGCGAGGACATCGTGCTCCTCTTCACATTCTGTCCCGGATCACCAGAATCACCAAGAGCGCCCGCGCGAACACAAAGAGCGACCGCCGGGCGCTCCTGAAATGGCCCATTCACCCACTATGCGCATTGAGTGCACCCGCCCCGCGGTGCTCCTGGCGGCTGTCGCGGGCGTCGGCTTCACAGGCGTACGTCCGGTGTTCCCCGACGACGTGCGCCACCCGCGGGAGGGCCTGCCGCGCGACGCCTACGGCATGGCGTTCCCCACCACCGGCGTGGACCTGGTGGGCGCGGCCGTCCTGCTGGCGCTGCCGATCAGCCTGAGCGGCTTGGCCGTGGGCGCCGCCGAGTCCGCCGACCACCCGGCGCCCGGGGCAGCACACAGCCCCGGGTCCCACCGGGACCGGGGCCGGCCCGGGGCAAACCAAAGGCCCGGGTCGTCAGGCGGAAATGCCGTCGATCCGGGCCATCGCGTCCTCCGCGCCGTACGGCTGCAGGTAGGGCAGCCAGCGCGGATCCCGGTGCCCGGTGCCGATGATGCGCCACGCGAGCCCCGACGGCGGGGCCGGTTTGTGGCGCAGGCGCCAGCCGATCTCGACCAGGTGGCGGTCGGCCTTGGTGTGGTTGCAGCGGCGGCAGGACGCCACCACGTTGTCCCAGACGTGCTGACCCCCGCGGCTGCGCGGGATGACGTGGTCGACGCTGGTTGCGACGCCACCGCAGTACATGCACCGGCCGCCGTCCCGGGCGAACAGTGCCCGGCGGGTCAGCGGAACGGGCCCCCGGTAAGGGACCCGCACGAACCTTTTCAGCCGGACCACGCTGGGCGCGGGGACGGTGACGGTGGCGCTGTGCATGAAGGCGCCGGATTCCTCAAGAGAAACTGCCTTGTTCTCAAGGACCAGGACGAGCGCGCGGCGGAGCGGTACGACGCCGAGGGGCTCGTACGACGCGTTGAGGACCAGGACATGCGGCACGGACGGCCTCCTTGTACGCCGGCGGCGCGTGGCTCGCGCCGGGACGATCTGCAGTCAGTCTCCCCTCATGCCTGGTGGAAGCGCCACCATGTCCCGGTAACGGGCTGGGAGTGTTTTCGACCACATCTCCTTCATCCCCACGTGAGCACAGTCTCTCCCTCGAACATTGCAACGATCCGCACACGGTGCCCCGTTAGTGTGGTGTTTCCGCCCGTCGGCATTCCACCAAATGTCCCCTGCCACGGGCGGGCCGCTACGCCTGGAGGTACCTGCCGTGTTCTTGTCCGTCCTGTCGGCCGCCGATCCCACCGAGGAACCGACGTCACCGACGCTCCAGGACGCCCAGGAAAGCGCCACCAACGCCGCCAGCTGGGTGGAGCAGAACTGGTCCACCTGGCTCAGCATCGGACTGCGCATATTGCTCATCGTCATCATCGCGGTGGTGCTGAGAGTGGCCGTGCGGCGGACCATCACGAAGTTCATCGACCGGATGAACCGAACGGCCCAGGCGGTCGACGGCACGGCGCTCGGCGGCCTCCTGGTCAACGTCGAACGCCGCCGCCAGCGCTCCCAGGCCATCGGTTCCGTCCTCCGTTCGGTCGCGTCCTTCCTGATAGTGGGCACGGCGGCGCTGATGATCCTGGGCACGTTCCAGATCAATCTGGCGCCGCTGCTGGCCTCCGCCGGTGTGGCGGGCGTGGCGATCGGTTTCGGCGCCCGCAACCTCGTGACGGATTTCCTCTCCGGCGTTTTCATGATCCTTGAGGATCAGTACGGCGTAGGGGACACGGTCGACGCGGGGGTGGCGTCCGGCGAGGTCATCGAGGTGGGCCTGCGGGTCACCAAGCTCCGCGGCGACAACGGCGAGATCTGGTACGTCCGCAACGGCGAGGTCAAGCGCATCGGCAACCTCTCCCAGGGCTGGGCCACGGCCGGCGTCGACGTCACGGTCCGCTCGGACGAGGACCTCGACCGCGTCCGCTCGGTCCTCGCGGAGGTCGGCGAGGCGATGAGCAAGGACGAGCCCTGGAACGAGCGCCTGTGGGGCCCGATAGAGGTACTGGGCCTGGACAGCGTCATCCTGGACTCGATGGTCGTACGCGTCAGCGCGAAGACCATGCCGGGCAAGGCCCTCTCCGTCGAACGCGAACTGCGCTGGCGCATCAAGCAGGCCTTCGACCGCGCGGACATCAGCATCGTCGGCGGCCTCCCGATCCCGGCAGAGGACGCCCCGGCCGCCGACCCGACGGCGGGCATGGCGGCCCCGTCGGCGTACTCCAACACAGGCTCGGCACAGTCCCAGGCGGCGTCCCCCCTGACCCCGCCGGCCGTCGTTCCGTCGAGCGGGGCGAAGTAGGGGCGAGAGGTTTCTCATACGGGCTGATGCGCGTGCGGGGCGGTTTCCGGTGCGATCCGGAAGCCGCCCCCGCTCGCATTCACAGCCCGGCACGACCGCCTTAACGGTTCAGCGTGCTCGTTCGGGTGAACCCCCACAGCATTCGCAGGTCACATGGGGTGCGGGTGCCTCATGGTTCTGCCCGGGGCACCCGGAACGGGCGTAGCCTGGCAACAGCGTGGCGAGGAGAAGCATCAGTGAGTGCCGAACTCAGCATGGAGCCGGTCATGACGCAGCAGGACCCCATCGATCTGCTGATCGCGTTCGAGGAAGCGTCCGAGACGCCGATCCGACCCGAGTACGTCGAAGGGACGGTCATCGTGCCGCCGGCACCGAACGACAACCACAATGACGGCGCTTTCGAGTTGTCCTTCCAGTTCCGCGCCGCCGGACTACGCCTGGTGGGCATGGGCAACGGCTACCGGGCAGCCCACAAGGACGGCCGCACCATGGCCCTGCTCATCCCGGACTTCTATGTACGCCGCCGCAAGGCGACGGAGCTGGACGAGTCGTATCGCAGGGCCCACAAGGGCTGGTAACCCATCGACATGATCGCCCTGGTCGGCGAGGTGACCTCCACCAACCACGAGACGGACACCGGCCCCAAGTTGCGCACCTACGCCGCCGCCGACGTCCCCCTCTACATCGTGATCAACCGTCACCGGAGGACGGCCCACTGCCACTCCGACCCGATCACCCCCGGCGACGACCCCACAGAGGCGTACTACGCCACCGAGGTCAAGGTCGAACTGGGCCGCGCACTCCCGCTCCCGGCCCCGTACCCGACACTGGAGACGGCCCCTTTCCTGGAGCCGCCGGAGTAGCCGAGCCGGTCGGCGAACGCGGCGCCCGACGCGCAACTCCGCACGGTTCGCCAAGTGCCGCCCGGCATGATCAGGCAGGCTTTCAGCCGAACCAGTTCACCTGCACCAGCGCGATCCGCTCGCCTCGCGCATCGGTGATGCCGCCGTCGGCAGACCGTCCAGCAGGTCGTCCTGGAACAGTGCCCACTGCCAGTCAGCCACCCGCGACCTCACGGTGCGCCGTGCGCACGATTTCCCCGGCCTCCCGGATCACCCGCTCACGAGTCGCGGGGTACCGCTCGATCTCGACGACGACGCCCCACTGCCGGTAGAACATCCGGATCGGTACGACGCTGTCCTCGTCCCCGGCACGGACGAACGCCTTCTGCAGATCCTCGAAGAATTCGGGAAGCCGCGACGGTACAACAGTGGCCACGGCCTGACGCAGCGCCGGAAGGATCAGTTCAGGCCGGGGAATGAGCGGACCGTCCTGGTCCGCGTACGGCGTGATCATCGGCCGCCCCTTCTGCTCGTCGCGCGCCCCTGTGGCACGCGCCCACGCCCGTGAGTCCCCACTCCGCGTAGACGGTCTTGTCGGCGCCGCGTACCTCTACGCCCCACCGGTCCGCCAGGGCCGCGACGAGCAGCAGTCCGCGGCCGAACTGGTCGGTGTCCTGCGCCGGGCGGGGCCACGGCAGCCGGTCCCCTCGCGGGTCGCCGACCTCGACGCGGAGCGCGGCGGCGCCGAGTGAGATCCGCGCGCGGATCAGCCGGTCCTGGAGGCTGCCGTGCAGCAGGGCGTTGCTCATCAACTCCGAGACGACCACGGCGACATCCCCGGCGCGGTCGGGATGCCCCCACTCCCCGACGAGCCGCGCGGCCCGCCGCCGGGCGAGCGTGACGCTGTGGGCGAGGGGGGTGTAGTCGAGGGAGTCCTCGCGAAGGAGGGGTTCAGCCATGGGACACGTACCTCTCGGGCAGCAAACGACTCCGCTGAGTCAGCGATTGAGCACTGAAAGTAGAGAGGCAGCAATCTCGGATGCAAGTCACTCGGAGATATTTGTCTCCAAAGAGTGAAGGTGGCATCCGGCCTGGGGTGAGCGGGGCGACACTGAACCCATGAATGGGACAGCGCAACTAGGGAACCGGGTATCAACTGTCCTTGGGCGCAAGCTCGGTGGCGAGTTGCTTCGGCTACGTGACGCCTCGGCGAAAACCCAGCATCAGGCGGCCGAGGTCATCAACGCGACCAACTCGAAGATCGTGAAGATGGAACGGGGATGGGTGCCCATGCGGGACCCGGACATCCGTGTTCTGTGCGAGTTGTACGGGCTGGAGGACCGCGACACGCTCGCCCGGCTCCTGGAACTGGCGAAACTGGACCGTGAACGCCGCAAGGCCAAGGGCTGGTGGCAGCATTCGCCCAACGCCGGCGGTCTGGCCGAGTACGTCGCCATGGAGGACGCGGCGACCCACATCCGCAACTGGCAGTCCTCGCTCGTGCCCGGCCTGTTCCAGACGTCCGAGTACACCCGTGCGCTCTCCGTGAGCGAGGGCGACTGGGAGGATCCGAACGACATCGAACGCTGGGTCGAGGTCAAACAGAGGCGTCAGGAGCGGCTTTTGGGTGCACGCCCGGTCACGGTGTACGCGATGGTCTGGGAAGCCGCGCTACGCCAACAGGTCGGCGGCACCACTGTCATGCATGCACAACTGGAGCACCTGCTGGACCTCACCGCACTGCCGAACGTACGCCTGCAAGTGGTTCCGTTCCGCGCCGGTGGACACCCTTGCATCGCCGGACCGTTCAGCATTCTCTCCTTCGCCGAGACCGAGGCACTCGACGTGGTTCAGGTGGACTCCCTGACAGGCCCAATGTGGGTCGAGGACGAAACGAAGGGCACCATGTACAGCGAGCGCTTCAACCGCACAGCTCGCCTGGCTCTGGCCCCGCGCGACTCCATCACCCTCATCGACGGCCTGCGCAAGGAGATCTGACCGTGTCCGACTTCCACTTCGTGAAGTCCAGCTACAGCACCTTCTCCGGCGAGTGCGTAGAAGTCGCCCTCAACGCCCCGCACACCGTCGCCGTCCGCGACTCCAAGTCCCCCGACGGCCCGATACTCCACCTCTCCCCCACGGCGTGGGCGGAGTTCACCGCCGCACGAGCGCTCGACGGTCCCCACCGACACTGAGCACGCGCACGGCCTACCCCCGGACGTGCGCGAACATCGCTTCGTACCGCGCGTACATCAGGCCCAGTTCCTGCGGCCGGTCCCGTACGTCCAGGAACTCAAGGACGAGCGAGAGCAAGCGATCCACGGCCTCTCCATGCTGCTCCGGAGTCAGGTGGCCCTGGTCCTTCCAGTCGTTGAGCGGCATGTCGGGGAACTGGTCCAGAAGCACGAGCTTGTGCCAGTAGAAGCTGTTCAACTCGCCCCTGCGGACCACCAGCCACTCCGTGAAGCCCCGCATCAGCCCGCCCGACCTTCCGGCGTCGACCCCCGTGAGGAACATGGCCGTCGAGTGATAGGTGCCGTTCAGGCCGTAACTCTCAGGATGTTCGACCAACTTCTCGATGAGCTGCTTGTCGTTCACTCGTCCCCCTGGACCCCGTAATCGAATGCCGTACCTCTGGCCCCGCCATATTGACGGCTGCCCCCCACCCGGAGATGATCCGAGAGCGCTCTCTGACGTGGACACGATCAGGAGGAACCCCCCGGATGTCTCCCACCCGCAGCCGGCTCGCCCGCCTGGTTCCGTTCGGGCTTGCCGCCGTTCTCCTCCTCGCTCTCGGGCAGGCCGCGGCCACCGCCGGGCCCGCCGAGGCCGTCACCGCGGGCACCCTCGGCCGCACCACCCTCGGTGGCGCCGACCCCAGTGTCATCAAGGTCGGTGACCTCTACGTCGCCGCCAAGTCCGTGGACGGCGGGATCGCCGTGCGGACCGCGGCCACCCTGGAGGGCATCGCCGCCGCGCCCAAGCAGCAGGTGTGGCGGGACACCGGCGGGCTCGGTGAGGTCTGGGCGCCCGAGATCGTGCACCACGACGGCGCCTACCGCATCTACTTCGCCGCCGGCACCGGCGCCGCCCACCGGATGTACCACATCAGCTCGGCCAGCCCGGCCAGCGGCTACTCCGCCGCCACCAAGGTCGCCCTCCCCGGCGACAAGTGGGCCATCGACGGCGCCCCCTTCACCTTCAACGGCCAGCGCTGGTTCGTCTGGTCCGGCTGGGCCGGTGACACCAACGTCGAGCAGAACCTGTACGTCGCCCGGCTGAGCGGCCCCACCACCTCCACCGGCGACCGGTACGTCATCTCGCAGCCCCGCGAGTCGTGGGAGCGGATCGTCGGCAACCCGTACATCAACGAGGCGCCCCAGCCGATCGTCGACCCCAACGGGCAGCTGCACATCGCGTACTCCGCGAACGGCAGCTGGAGCGACCAGTACTGCATCGCCGACCTGCGGCTGCGCGCCGGCGGCGATCCGACGTACGTGTGGGACTGGTACAAGTCCAACGGCTGCCTGTTCGGGTCCCACCGCGCGACCATGATGTCCGGCTGGGACCCGACGCTGAACGTCGACGGCCCCGGCCACCACACGTTCGTCCTGCCGCGTGGCGACGCCACCGCCGGGCCGCCGTCGGGCAACCGTTTCCCGACGATGTTCCACGCGGTCGCGAAGGGCACGCCGTACTCGTGGTCGAACCGCTACTGGTACACCGGCACGGCCGTCTGGTGGGGCAACACCACCTACAGCCGCGCCAACGTCCCGGGCTCCCCCACCAACACCGGGTTCAGCCTCAAGTTCTTCGAGTGAGCCTCCACGGACGCCCTCGCACCACCCCGCCCCCGCAGGTAACGACTCTGTTGCCGCGGGGGCAACCTGTTGACGCCTCCCCCGCCCCCGGCCTACCTTCCTCCCATCGATAGGAAAGTTTCCTAACAGTGATCGCAGCGGTGATCCTTCGGTGGACTTTCCGGTAATCACACTGGGAAGCTGGTCAGCCGAGAGGCAGGTGTCGACAGTCATGGCAGCAACATCCGGTACCCCGGGCACCCCGCGCGTGCTGCGCGCCATGAACGACCGCGCCGCGCTCGACCTCCTGCTGGAGCACGGCCCGCTCTCCCGGACCCGGATCGGCAAGCTGACGGGGCTCTCGAAGCCGACCGCCTCCCAGCTGCTCGCCCGGCTGGAGGCCGCGGGGCTCGTCGTCGTCACCGGGACCAGCGAGGGGCGCCCCGGGCCCAACGCGCAGCTGTACGCGGTGAATCCTTCCGCCGCGTACGCCGCCGGGCTCGACGTGACCCCCGAGCGGATCCTCGCCGCCGTCGCCGATGTGACGGGGCGGACGGTCGGCGAGTACGAACTGGCGACCCCGGGACGGCGCGCCGCCCACACCGTCGTACGGCAGGTCACCGACGCCCTCGACGGCGCGGTGAAGGCGGCGGGGCTGGCCCGGGCCGACATCCAGCGGCTCGTCATCGGCACCCCCGGCGCCTTCGACCCGAACACGGGCCGGCTGCGCTACGCCTCCCACCTGCCCGGCTGGCACTCCCCCGCCCTGCTCGACGAGCTCGCGGCGGCGCTGCCGATGCCCGTCGAGTACGAGAACGACGTCAACCTCGCCGCCGTCGCCGAACAGCGGCTCGGCGCGGCCCGGGGCCACGACGACTTCGTCCTGCTGTGGAACGAGGGAGGCCTGGGCGCCGCCCTGGTGCTCGGCGGACGGCTGCACCGCGGCTGGACCGGCGGCGCGGGCGAGGTCGGCTTCCTGCCCGTCCCCGGCGCGCCCCTCGTCCGGCACGTCACCAAGGCCAACAGCGGTGGCTACCAGGAACTGGCCGGTTCCCAGGCCATTCCGAAACTCGCCCGCGAACTCGGCATCAAGCCCATCCCCACCGGCCCGTACAGCGAGGTCGCCGCCGCACTCGTCGAACAGGCCGCGGACATCGACGCGGGCCCGCACCGGGAACTCCTCAAGACATACGCGACCGGTCTCGCCACCGGTCTCGCCTCGCTCGTCTCCGTCCTCGACCCCGAACTCGTCGTCCTCAGCGGCGCCTCGCTCAGCAGGGGCGGCGAACCCCTGCGCGCGCTGGTGCAGGCCGAGCTGGAGGAGCTGGCCGCGTCCCGGCCCCGGCTCGTCGTCGGCGACGTACACGAACAGCCCGTGCTGCGCGGCGCGTTGGAGAGCGCGCTCGCCGCCACCCGCGACGAGGTCTTCGACACCTCCGCCCACTGACCAGCCCCCGACCGGCCCGATGAAGGGCCACTGAACACCCCTCACCCCGGCTCCGCCCTCTTCCCCCGTCCAGCCCGCCCTGCTCATAGGGAGACCCCGTCATGCCCGGAATGCCCCGTAAAGCGGTGCTCGCCGCCGCGTCGATAGTCCTCCTCGCCACCGGCGGCACCGGCTGTACCGGCTCGTCCGGTTCCGGTGCCACGGACGACCCGAACGCGAAGACCACGATCACCTTCTGGCACGGGTGGAGCGCGCCCGCCGAGGTGAAGGCGATCGAGGAGAACATCGCCCGCTTCGAGAAGGCGCACCCCAACATCAAGGTGAAGGTCGTCGGCAACATCAACGACGACAAGCTCAACCAGGCGCTGCGCGCGGGCGGTTCGAACGGGCCCGACGTCGTCTCCTCGTTCACCACGTCCAACGTGGGCAAGTTCTGCTCGTCCGGCGCCTTCGCCGACCTCAAGCCGTTCATCGAGAAGTCGAAGCTCGACCTGGACGCGATCATCCCGAAGCCGATGCTGGAGTACACCCAGTTCGAGGGCACCCGGTGCGCGCTGCCGCTGCTCGGCGACGCGTACGGCCTCTACTACAACAAGGACGCCTTCGCGGCGGCCGGCATCAAGACGCCCCCGAAGACCTGGACCGAGTTCGCGAAGGACGCGAAGAAGCTCACCGAGGCCAAGGGCGACTCGTACGAACAGCTCGGCTTCATGCCGAACTTCCACGGCTACGAGACCGTGGTGGACCACTACATGTCGCAGTGGGACCACTCCTACTTCGACGACAGCGCCAAGTCGAACATCGCCGACGACCCGGCCTTCGCGGAGATGTTCACGTACCAGAAGAAGCTCGTCGACGATCTCGGCGGCTTCCAGAAGCTGGAGAAGTACCGCAACACGTTCGGCGACGAGTGGGGCGCCAAGCACCCCTTCCAGACCGGCCAGGTGGCGATGCAGCTCGACGGCGAGTGGCGGCTGGGGATGGCGAAGGACGCGGGGGTGAAGTTCGAGATCGGCACCGCCCCCATGCCCGTCGCCGACGACGAGGTGGACGAGTACGGCAAGGGGTTCCTGTCCGGCACGATCATGGGTATCGCGCCGCAGAGCAAGAAGCAGAACGCGGCCTGGGAACTGATGAAGTACATGACGACCGACACCGAGGCCGTCGTGTCGTTCGCCAACGCCATCCACAACGTGCCGTCCACGTTCGACGCGCTCAAGTCGCCCGACCTGAAGGTCGAGGACGGCTTCAAGACCTTCGTGGACATCGCCCAGCACCCGCAGTCGAACACCCCGCCGGCCTCCGTCAACGGCTCGACGTACCAGACGACACTCCAGGACTTCGGCTACCAGTACGAGTCCGGCAAGGTGAAGGATCTGAAGGCCGGTCTGAAGAAGACCGCCGACCAGATCGACCGTGACATCGAGCAGGCGAAGTAGCGCCCGATGTCCACACTCCCCGCCTCCACGGCCTCACCCACCCTGCGGACGAAACGCAGGAAACAGGCTCTGCGCACGGCCGCCTTCATGTCACCGTGGCTGATCGGCTTCAGCGTCTTCTTCGCCTACCCGCTGATCTCGACCGTGTACTTCTCCTTCATGAAGTACGACGGCTTCGGCGTCCCGGAGTTCCGGGGGCTGGAGAACTGGAGTTACGTCTTCAACGACTACCCCATGTTCTGGCCGGCGCTGCGCAACACCCTGTGGCTGGTGCTCGTCATGGTCACCTTCCGGGTCGTCTTCGGCCTGGGGATCGGCCTGCTGATCACGAAGATCAAGACCGGTACGGGTGTCTTCCGCACGCTGTTCTACCTGCCCTACCTCGCGCCGCCGGTCGCCGCCACGCTGGCCTTCGTGTTCCTGCTCAACCCGGGTACGGGACCCGTGAACTCGGTGCTCGGCGACCTCGGTCTGCCGACGCCCGGCTGGTTCACGGACGCCACCTGGTCCAAGCCCGCGCTCACCATGCTGGCCCTGTGGGGCGTCGGCGACCTGATGGTCATCTTCATGGCCGCGCTGCTCGACGTACCGACGGAGCAGTACGAGGCCGCCGAGCTGGACGGCGCGTCGGCCTGGCAGCGGTTCCGGTTCGTGACGCTGCCGAACATCTCGCCGATCGTGATGTTCGCCGTGGTCACGGGCGTCATCCAGACGATGCAGTACTACACGCAGCCGCTGGTCGCCGGGAAGGTCGCCTCCGGGATCATCGGCGGCTCGGGCCAGCAGTTCGAACCGGGGTACCCCGACAAGTCGACGCTCACCCTGCCGCAGCTCGTCTACAACCTCGGCTTCCAGCGGTTCGACTACGGCTCCGCGTGCGTGGTCGCGCTGGTGCTGTTCGCGCTGTCCATGGCGTTCACCGCGTTCCTGATGCGGCGCCGCGGCGGACTCATCCAGGCAGGTGACTGACCATGACCCAGACGACTGAAGCCCACGTACCGCTCACGACGGCGGAGTCGGGGCCCGAGTCCCCGAAGCCGCCCGTCACGGCCGCCGAGCGCACCGCCCGGCGCAAGGCGCTCCTGGAGTGGATCGCCGTGCACGCGCTCGGGGTCGCCGCCGCGCTGTTCTTCGTGCTGCCCTTCGTGTTCGTCGTCCTGACCTCGCTGATGAGCGACGACCAGACGCTCACCAGGGACCTCGTCCCGGACACCTGGGAGTGGGGCAACTACACGAAGGTATTCGACACCCCCGGCTTCCTCACCTGGTGGAAGAACACCCTCCTGTACGCGGGCGCCGGCACCGCGCTGACGGTCGCGTCCTCGATCCCGGTGGCGTACGCGCTCGCCAAGTTCCGCTTCCGTGGCCGGAACCTGTCGCTGATGCTGGTCATCTCGATGATGATGCTGCCGCCGCAGGTCATCATCATCCCGATGTACCTGTTCTGGGCGAAGCAGCTGGATCTGTCGGGCACGCTGTGGCCGCTGATCATCCCGATGGCGTTCGGCGACGCGTTCTCCATCTTCCTGCTGCGGCAGTTCCTGATGACGATCCCGAACGAGTACATCGACGCGGCGAAGGTCGACGGGTGCGGGGACCTGAAGACCCTGCTGAAGGTGGTGCTGCCGATGGCCAAACCGGGTATCGCGGCCGTCGCGCTCTTCCAGTTCTTCTACGCCTGGAACGATTACTTCGGACCGCAGATCTACGCGTCCGAGAACCCCGGCGCCTGGACCCTGAGCTACGGCCTGGAGTCCTTCAAGGGCGCGCACCACACCGACTGGAATCTGACGATGGCCGCGACCGTCCTGGTCATGGCACCCGTGATCCTTGTGTTCTTCTTCGCACAGAAGGCGTTCGTCGAAGGCGTCACGCTCACCGGAGTGAAGGGCTGAGAATGAAACTCGCAGTAGTGGGCGGGGGCTCCACCTACACCCCTGAACTCATCGACGGCTTCGCGCGGTTGCGCGACACCCTGCCCGTCGAGGAACTGGTCCTCGTCGACCCGGCGCTCGACCGCCTCGAACTCGTCGGCGGGCTGGCCCGGCGCATCTTCGCCAAGCAGGGGCACCCCGGGCGGATCACCACGACCGACGATCTCGACGCGGGTGTCGAGGGCGCCGACGCCGTGCTGCTCCAGCTCCGCGTGGGCGGCCAGGCCGCCCGCAACGAGGACGAGACCTGGCCGCTGGAGTGCGGCTGCGTCGGCCAGGAGACCACCGGCGCGGGCGGCCTCGCCAAGGCGCTGCGTACGGTCCCGGTGGTGCTGGACATCGCCGAGCGCGTCCGGCGCTCCAACCCGGACGCCTGGATCATCGACTTCACCAACCCCGTCGGCATCGTGACCCGCGCCCTCCTCCAGGCCGGTCACAAGGCGGTCGGACTGTGCAACGTGGCGATCGGATTCCAGCGGAAGTTCGCCACGATGCTGGGGGTCGCCCCCACCGATGTGCATCTGGACCATGTGGGCCTCAACCACCTCACGTGGGAAACCCATGTGCGCCTCGGTGGCCCGGAGGGCGAGAACGTCCTCCCGAAGCTGCTCGCCGAGCACGGCGACACCATCGCCGGCGACCTGCGCCTGCCGAGCGGCGTCCTCGACCGCCTGGGAGTCGTCCCGTCCTACTACCTGCGCTACTTCTACGCGCACGACGAGGTCGTACGGGAGCTGGGTACGAAGCCGTCGCGGGCCGCGGAAGTCGCCGAGATGGAGCGGGAGTTGCTGACGATGTACGGCGACCCGGCGCTCGACGAGAAGCCGGCGCTGCTGGGCAAGCGGGGCGGGGCCTTCTACTCGGAGGCCGCCGTCGACCTCGCCGCGTCGCTGCTGGGCGGGGGCGGCAGCCCGTACCAGGTGGTGAACACCTACAACCGGGGGACGCTGCCGTTCCTGCCCGACGACGCCGTGATCGAGGTGCAGGCGGCGGTCGGGCACTCGGGGGCCGCCCCGCTGCCCGTGGCGCCGGTGGACCCGCTGTTCGCGGGGCTGATGGCGAACGTGACCGCGTACGAGGACCTGGCCCTGGAGGCCGCCCTGCGCGGGGGCCGCGAGCGGGTGTTCCGGGCGCTGCTCGCCCATCCCCTGGTCGGCCAGTACGCACTGGCCGACGGCCTCACCGACCGGCTGATCGCGCACAACCGGGAGCACCTCGCGTGGGCATGAGCGCGTCCCACACGGGGCCCGAAGACACCGACCCCGCCGCCCGTATGGAGGCCGAACACACCGTCCTCGCCGTGGACGCGGGGAACAGCAAGACCGACGTCGCGGTGGTGGCGGGCGACGGGAGCGTGCTCGGCACGGCGCGCGGCGGCGGGTTCCGGCCGCCCGTCGTCGGCGTCCGGGAGGCGGTGGACACGCTCGCCGACGCCGTCGGCCGGGCCTTCGCCGCCGCGGGCGTCAGCGCGGTCGGCCATGTCTCCGCGTGTCTCGCCAACGCCGATCTGCCCGTGGAGGAGGAGCAGTTGGCCGCCGCGCTGCACGCGCGCGCGTGGGGGGCGACCGTGGACGTCCGCAACGACACCTTCGCGATACTGCGCGCCGGTGTCGAGGAGCCGCGGGGCGTCGCCGTGGTGTGCGGCGCGGGCATCAACTGCGTGGGCATGCGACCCGACGGCCGGGTCGCCCGCTTCCCCGCCCTCGGCCGGGTCTCCGGCGACTGGGGCGGCGGCTGGGGCCTCGCCGAGGAGGCGCTGTGGCACGCGGCGCGCGCCGAGGACGGCCGGGGCGCCCCGACCGAACTGGCCCGCGCCCTGCCCGCGCACTTCGGCCTGGACACGATGTACGCGCTGATCGAGGCCCTGCACCTGGGCCGCGTCGAGGACGCGCGGCGCCACGAGCTGACGCCGGTCCTGTTCGCCACGGCCGCGGACGGCGACCCGGTGGCCCGCGCCCTCGTCGACCGGCTGGCGGACGAGGTGGTGTCCATGGCGGTCGTCGCCCTGACCCGCCTCGACCTGCTGGGCGAGGAGGCGCCCGTCCTGCTCGGCGGCGGTGTGCTGGCCGCCCGCCACCCCCAACTCGACGACCGCGTACGGGAGCTGCTGGCCGAGCGGGCCCCCAAGGCCGTACCCCGGGTCGTCACCGTCCGCCCGGTCCTCGGGGCCGCGCTCCTCGGCCTCGACCACCAGGGCGCCCCGGCCCGGGCGCACGCCCGCGTGAGGGAGTTTTACGAGAGGGTCTGAGCACGCCGGGAACCGAACAGTTCGGGTTGGCGTATTCATGAACAGGGGGGTGCGGGATCTTCGCCGGGCCGCAATCCGACCAAGATCGCGTCAAGGCCTGTTCGGATGTCGGTCCCGGCGGCGATACTTGCGGCCGTGCGTCTCTTCCCGTGCTCCTCGGCGCCGGGCGGAGGTGACCGGCGACGACCATGGGGGAGGTCAGGTGACACACCAGCAGCACAGCACCGCGGCGCCACCGCAGGGGCGGGCGGGCGCGTCGCCTGCGGTCCCGCCGCAGGCCACGCCGCCGGGGTCGCAGGGCCGGCCGGGCGCGCCCGACGCCGGGCCCCCGAGGCGCACGGCGTGGGCGGAGGGCGTCGACCGGCTGCGGGCCGGGGCGACCACCGAGCCGGGGCGGCTGCGCATCATCGGCGCGGTCCTCGCCGTCCTGGTCGTCGCGTTCGGCGCGCTCACCGCCTGGGAGATGACGGACCGTTCCGCCGCCGCCGACGACGTGCTGCACAGCAGCCAGCCGCTGAGCGCCGACGCCGCGGACATCTACCGTTCCCTGGCCGCCGCCAACACGGCGGCGTCCAGCGGCTTCCTCGCGGGCGGCCAGGAGACGAAGAGGTCCCGCGACGACTACGAGCGCAACATCGGCCAGGCCGCCGACAAACTGGTGACGGCGGCGGCCAACTCCCAGCCCGGCTCCACCTCGGCGAAGACCATCACCGAGCTGAACACGATGCTTCCCGTGTACAAGGGCCTGGTCGAGCGGGCCCGCGCCAACAACCGGCAGGGCTACCCCCTTGGCGGCGCCTACCTGCGGTACGCGAACGCGAAGATGCAGATCATGCTCAAAGACGCCGAGCGGCTCTACAAGGTGGAGAACCAGCGGCTGCGCTCCGACTACGACGACGCGACGCCCTATCCGTGGATCGCGATCGGCGCCGGCGTCGTGGCCGTCGGCGGTCTCGTGTGGGCGCAGCGACGCAACTACCGCCGCACCAACCGCGTGCTGAACCACGGCCTGGTCGCCGCCACCGCGGCCACCACGGTCGTCCTGCTCTGGCTGGTCGTCGGCCACACCGTCGCCCGCGCCGGGCTGAACGATTCGTACGACCACGGTGTGCGCTCTCTGACCACGCTGAACGACGCCCGGCTCGCCTCGCTCAAGGCCCGCAGCAACGAGAACCTCACGCTGGTCTCCCGCGGCGCGGAGACCAAGGACGTGGTCACCGAGGCCGGGACCGAGTCGGTCGACACGTTCGACTACGACTTCGAGAAGCAGATGAAGGACCTCACCGCGAAACTGGCCGCCGCCGAGGACCTCGCCGACGACGCCGCGGGCGTGAAGCCGGTCGAGGCCGCGACAGGCAACATGAAGGTCTGGAAGCAGCGGCACGCGGAGGCCCGCGAGAAGGACCAGCTGGGCGACTACCAGGGCGCGCTGGTCCGGATCATCGGCTCGAAGGCCGACAAGCCGACGGGCGAGTGCTTCGACAGCGTGGACAAGAATCTGGCGGCAGCGCTCACGCACGAGCGCGCCGAGTTCGAGCAGGCGGCCGGTGACGGCCGGGGCGCGATGAACGGCCTCGTGGTGGGCGCCGCGGTGCTCGCCGTGCTGGCCGCGGCCGGCGCGGTGCTGGGCATCGGGCGCAGGCTGTCGGAGTACCGGTGAGAGGGGGCATGACGATGAACGCACGACGTCTGCGGGCCAGCCTGAGGGGCTGGGGCGGTGTGGCGGCCATGGCGGTCGTCTGTGCCCTGGCGGTGGTCTTCGCACTGCTGCTGCCGGTGACCCAGTCACGTGGGGACGACGCCGAGGACCTCGCCGCGCCGGGCACGGCCAGGGGCGACCAGGTCAGGGCCGCAGAGGATTGCCCCGACCCCGAGAAGCAGAGTCTGTCGCCGTCCTCGGGCGACCAGAACGGCAAGACGGTCCAGAAGATCAAGACGCGCGGCTACCTGGTCGTCGGCGTCGACCAGAACAGCTACCGCTTCGGCTACCGCGACCCGAACAGCGAGTCGGACAACGCCGAGCTGGAGGGCTTCGACATCGACCTCGCGCACGAGATCGCGAACAAGATCGTCGGAGACAAGCCGAACAACGTCCGCTTCCGGGCCATCCCCACCGATCAGCGCATCAAGGCGATCCAGGGCGAAAAGGTCGACATGGTGGTACGCACCATGACGATCAACTGCGACCGGCTAAAACAGGTCGCCTTCTCCTCGCCGTACTTCGAGACCGGCCAGCAGGTGCTCGCCCCGAAGAAGTCGGACATCACCGGGCTCGACAAGTCCCTGGCGGACAAACGCATCTGCACGGCGAAGAGCTCGACCGCCCTGGAAGCGCTGAAGGCGGCCGAGGGGGACGGCACCCTCCCGGCGTCCGCCAAGTTCAGGGACCGCACCGTGCCGAACCAACTCGACTGTCTGGTACGGCTGCAGCTCGGCGAGGCCGACGCCGTGGTGACCGACGGGGCGCTCGCCGCGAGCCAGGCCGCACAGGACCCGACGGTCGGGCTCAAGGGCAAGCCGTTCACGGACGAGTTCTACGGCGTGGCGATGAAGAAGGGCGCCGACGATCTGGTGCGCCGGGTCAACCAGATCCTCGTGGACTACCGCAAGGACGGGTGGCAGACGTCGTACGACAAGTGGCTCGCCGAGAGCCTCGGTGAGTCGTCCGGGCCACCCCCGGTCCAGTACAAATGACCATGACACTCCCGTAGTTCCACGGATGATGCGGATGATTTCGCACCGGGACGACGAGATGAGCGGCGCGGGACGAGCGGTACAGGACAGACCAGCGCGGGCAACAGGAAACGAGGGGTGATCGATGGGCGTCGCGGGACCATCCGGGCCGGTACTGGACCGGGACGAGGTGGACCGTGCGCTGGCGCGGCTCGGCGCGGAGCACGAGGCCATCGAGACCTCCCTCCTCGCCCTTCAGGACCACGCGGGCCGCAGACTCCTCGAAGGTGCCGAGCTGACGGGCACCACCAAGGAGCGCTGGGGCACCGCCGAGGCGTCGATCACCCTGCTCTGGTCCTACTTCGACGCGTACGCCGACGCGCTGCGCTCCGCCCGCGAGATCCGCTCCCGCAGACGCTGGTCCAGCCGCGACGACCTCGTGGAACTGACGGAACTGCTGCGCGGCGAGAGCGTCACGGTGGCCGGCAGCGCCTCCGCGACGGCCGCCGCGCCCACGATGGCGGGCACGGGCCGGCTGAGCGAACGTTTCACCCTCGCCGAACTCGTCGAGCGGATGAACGAGTTGTACGCGACCTCGCTGGACATGGTCGTCACGGCCGACGCCGTCTGGTCGGCACTGCCCGCGCGGATAGATTTACTGGCCGCAGAGCTGCAGCGCACCCGCAGGCTCGCGCACTCCGTGGGCGTACGGCCCGGTGAGCACCCCTCGGGCGACGACCTGGAGCGGATCACCCGCACCCTGACGTCGTTGCGCGAGCAGGTGGTGTCCGACCCGCTGGCCTTCTGGGCTCCCGCGCAGGGGAGTTCGGCGCCGGGCGGCGGCCGTCCCGACACGACGCGCTACGACCGCGAGGCGCGCGCCCTGGAAGAGGTGCGCCGCGAGATCGACGCCGTGCTCACCGTGCGGCAGGACGCGGAGGCGCGGCTGGTGCGGCTGCGGGACGTGCTGAGCCGCGCGGACCGCACGCTGGCCGAGGCGAGGAGCGCGCGCGGCGAGGTGCTGGCGAAGATCGCCGCCTCCGAGGTGCCCGCGGTGAGCGGCCCGCCGACCGCGCTGCAGGAACAGCTGGCCATGGCCTCCGAGTACCGCAGGCACGCGCAGTGGCACCGTCTGTCGCCCCTGCTGGAGTCCCTGGAGGAGAAGGCCGAGGACGAACTGCTGCGCGCCCGCGAGTCGTTGACCGCGGTCACCGCGCCGCTCGCGGTCCGCGCGGAGCTGCGCGGCCGGCTCGACGCGTACAAGGCGAAGGTCGCACGGCTGGGCTTCGCCGAGGATCCGCTGCTGGTGGAGCGGTACGACGCGGCGCGCCGCATGCTGTGGAGTGCGCCCTGCGACTTGCGCGTGGCGGAACAGGCGGTGCTGCGCTATCAGCAGGCAGCCGCCGAAGTACTGGTGCCGAGGGTCCCCGGGGACGGCGGGCCACAGGACCGGAGGGGGGAGTCATGAGTCAGCCGAACGAAAGCCGGCCGAGTCAGGAGAGTCAGCAGAAGCAGTGTCAGCGGCCCGGCTGCCCCGGGTCGTACGAGGACATGGGCGGCGGCGAGCTGTACTGCGACACCTGCGGTCTGGCGCCGGTCGTCTCGTCGACCGGCATGGTGGGTTCGCCGCCGACCGGGATCACGGCGGGCGGCAGGGGCTCCCGCGGTTCGGGCAGCGGGAGTTCACGCTCCGGCTCCCGTGCGTCCGCCCGCTCCACGTCACGTTCCGCGCAGTCCCGGCGTTCGGTGTCGGGCCGCCTCTCGCGGGCCGTCTCGGGGCGGTCGACGGGCCGTTCGGTGTCGGTGCGCAGCTCCGGTTCGGCGGCCGGGTCCTCCAGTCGCGGCCGGCTCGGCGTCGGCCTCGTACAGGTGCCGGACGTGCCGCGGCCCGATCCGCGCGCGATGGTGCAGGAGAACCCCGAGGTTCCGGAGCGGAAGCGATTCTGCTCGCGGTCCGACTGCGGGGCGCCGGTGGGGCGTTCGCGCGGGGAGCGGTCCGGCCGTACGGAGGGTTTCTGCACCAAGTGCGGCCACCCGTATTCGTTCGTGCCGAAGCTGCAGACCGGCGACATCGTGCACGGTCAGTACGAGGTCATGGGCTGTCTGGCGCACGGCGGGCTCGGCTGGGTCTATCTCGCCGTGGACCGGGCGGTGTCCGACCGCTGGGTGGTCCTCAAGGGCCTCCTCGACACGGGCGACCAGGACGCCATGGCCGCCGCGATCTCCGAGCGCCGCTTCCTCGCCGAGATCGAGCACTCGAACATCGTGCGGATCTACAACTTCGTGGAGCACCTCGACCAGCGCACCGGCTCCCTCGACGGCTACATCGTCATGGAGTACGTCGGCGGCAAGTCCCTCAAGGAGATCGCCAACGACCGCCGTACCGCGACCGGCAAGCGCGACCCGCTGCCGGTGGAGCAGGCCTGCGCGTACGGCATCGAGGCGCTGGAGGCGCTCGGCCATCTGCACAGCCGCAACCTCCTGTACTGCGACTTCAAGGTCGACAACGCGATACAGACCGAGGACCAGCTCAAGCTGATCGACATGGGCGCGGTGCGCAGGATGGACGACGACGAGTCGGCCATCTACGGCACGGTCGGCTACCAGGCCCCGGAGGTCGCCGACGTCGGCCCCTCGGTCGCCTCCGACCTGTACACGGTCGCCCGCACCCTGGCCGTGATGACCTTCGACTTCCAGGGCTACACGAACGTGTTCGTGGACTCCCTGCCCGACCCCGACAACATCGAGGTCTTCCGCACCTACGAGTCGTTCTACCGGCTGCTCGTACGGGCCACCGACCCCGACCCGGCCCGCAGGTTCGCCTCCGCGCAGGAGATGGCCGAGCAGCTCACGGGGGTGCTGCGCGAGGTCGTCTCCATGCAGACGGGCCGGGCGCGGCCCGCGCTGTCCACCCTGTTCGGACCCGAACTGAAGGTCACGGACACGGAGTTGTTCGGCAAGCTGAGCGGCGACGTGTCGCGGCTGGGCGTACGGGTGGAGCCCGTACGGGAGAAGCGGGGGAAGCGGGAGAGGAAGGGCGCGCCGGCCGTGCCGGCCGGGGCGAACGGCTCACCGCAGCTGCCTGCCGGAGCATACGGATCACCGGCTCCGAGGGCCGGAACGAACGGTTCGCCGCAGCTGACGGCGGGAGCGAACGGCTCACCCGAGACCCGGACGGGTGCGGGTACGGGTACGGGGGCAAGTACGGGTACGGGTGCGGGGGCAAACAGTTCCCCTCTTCTGGCGCCCGCTCCGGCCTCCCTCGTGAAACCGCTGAACACCTCGGCCGCCTCGCTCGCGCTCCCGGTCCCCCATGTCGACCCCGGCGATCCGAACGCCGGCTTCCTGGCCGGCCTCATGACGTCCGCGCCCGGGGAGCTGATCAGCGCCCTGCAGTCGGCGCCCGCCGGCTCCCCCGAGCTGCGGCTGCGCGAGCTGCGGGCCCGCCTGGAGCTGGGCGAGCTCGACCAGGCGACCAGGGCGCTCGAAACGCTGGAGACGGACCACCCCGACGACTGGCGGGTCGTCTGGTACCGGGGCGTCGCCGCGCTCGCGGCCGGCGACCACGAGATGGCGGCGGTGTCCTTCGACGCGATCTACGACGCGTTCCCGGGTGAGCCCGCGCCCAAGCTGGCCCTCGGCCTGTGCGCGGAGGTCCTCGGACAGCTGGACAACGCCGCCGAGTACTACCGCCTGGTGTGGACGACCGACCCGAGCTATGTCAGCGCCGCGTTCGGCCTGGCGCGCGTCCAGCTCGCGGCGGGCGACCGCACCGGCGCCGTACGGACGCTGGAGTCGGTGCCGGAGTCCTCGATCCACTACACGGCGGCCCGGGTCGCCGCGGTCCGGGCGCGGCTGAGGCAGCGCCTGGCCGAGGCCGCTCCGCGCCCGCCGGGAGCGCCGGGGGCTCCGCTCGGGGCTCCAGGGGCCCCTGTGACTCCTGGGACTTCTGAGGGCCCTGTGGCGCCGTTCCTGGACGACCTGACCTCGGCCGCGGCCCAGGTCGAGGCACTGGACGGGTACGGCCTGGACGCGGTGCGCCGCGAGCAGTTGTCCACAGAGGTCCTTGGCTGCGCCCTGGACTGGGTACTCTCCGGTATCCAGGGTTCCGCCCCGTCGAACACGGGTGCGCGGACCGTACTGCTCGGCAGTGACCTGGACGAGCGGGGCCTGCGCTTCGGACTGGAGCGTTCGTACCGGACCTTGGCCCGGCTCGCCCAGGGTGGCGAGGAGAGGATCGATCTGGTGGAGCGCGCCAACCGCTACCGCCCCCGGACGTGGGTGTAATTCATGTCGCAGATGCCCCAACTGGCCGCCTGCCCCAGCTGTGAGGAACCGCTGGAGTCGGGAGACCGCTTCTGCGGTGCGTGCGGCTACGACCTGTCGGCCGTGCCCGCGCCGCCGGACGACCAGCCCACGATCACCATGAACGGCTCGGCGCCACGGCCGCCTTCGGCCGTGGCCGGGGCGGCGCCCGTGGCCCCGGTGACCGCCGTGGACTGGCCCGTCGCGCCCGAGGCCGACAGCTCGGGCACACCGGCGGCCGTGGTGCTGCCGGCGGACATCGAGGGCCGCGAGTCGGGCGGCTCCGACAGCCCCGGCGTGCGCTTCGACCGCCCCGCCGGTTCGCCCGTCCCACCGCGCGCGCAGTCGTCCGCCCTGCCACCGGAGCGGTCGCAGCCCCCCTCGCCCGCCCAGCCGCATGCGCGACCGCAGTCGCCGGCCCAGGGGCACGGGCAGGGGCATGACCAGCCGTCGGCCCACGCGCCGGCCCGCGCCGCGGCCGAGCCGGACGAGTACCCGCTCGCCGCCCCGTTGCCTCCCGAGATCCCGGCGGACGAGATGCCGACCGTCGAGGTGCCCACGATCGAGGCGTCGCCCGCCGACCCGCGGACGGCCGACCTCGTGACGCCCGCCACCGGTCTGAAGGTCTGCGTGGCGTGCCGCGCGGGCCAGGTCGACCGGGACGGCTACTGCGAGAACTGCGGCCACGCGCAGCCGCGCGAGCGCGACCACATGGAGCAGGAGCTGGACGCGGTCGCCGCGGTCAGCGACCGCGGGCTGCGCCACCACCGCAACGAGGACGCGTTCACGGTGTCCGCGACCGCGCTGCCCGACGGTTCGCCCGCGGTCGTCGCGATCGTCTGCGACGGCGTCTCCTCGGCGACCCGCCCCGACGAGGCCTCCCTGGCGGCCTCCCGCACCGCGAACGAGTCGCTGCTCGCCGCCCTGCCCTGCGGCACGCACCCGCAGCAGGCCATGCACGACGCGATCCTCGCCGCCGCCGAGGCGGTCAACTCCCTCGCGGACCCCGCCGCCCCGTCCCAGGAGCACCAGCCGCATGTGAACGCCCCGGCCTGCACGCTCGTCGGCGCCGTCGTCACCCCCACCCTGCTGGTCGTCGGCTGGGTCGGCGACAGCCGCGTCTACTGGGTGCCCGTCGACCGGTCGGCACCGCCCGCCCGGCTCACCGAGGACGACTCCTGGGCGGCCCAGATGGTCGCCGCGGGCCTGATGAGCGAGGCCGAGGCGTACGCGGACGACCGCGCCCACGCCATCACGGGCTGGCTCGGGGCGGACGCGTACGAACTGGAGCCGCACACCGCTTCCTTCAAACCGGACCGGCCCGGCGTGGTCGTGGTGTGCACCGACGGACTGTGGAACTACGCCGAGGGCGCCGAGGAGATGGCCGAGGTCATCCCGGCCGACGCCGCCGACCGGCCGCTGCACAGCGCCCAGGTCCTGGTGGGCCACGCCCTGGACGGCGGGGGCCACGACAACGTAACAGTGGCCGTGCTTCCGTTCCCGGCACCGCAACAAGGGGCAGGATCGGCCTAAGAGGCCCAAGCGGTACGAAACGGTAGAGACAGCAGCGACGGTAGGGACGACCGGGAGAGGGCAGGGGCCTCGGCCCGGTCGGGGCCGGAGGGGACCGGTCCGCCTACCGACATCACCCACGACCTGTGGGAGTCCTGAGGGGGAGCAGAGAACGCATGGCCAATTTCTCGAAGTCGAACGTGCCGCAGTTCTCGGTGGAGGTCTACCAGAACGAGTACCTGCCGGAGGGCGGCCGCGAGGTCAACGCGATCGTGACGGTCACCTCCACCGGCGGCGGCACGGTCGGGAGTGCCGTCGCGGCACCCCATCTGTACACACCGGGACAGAGCCCGGACGCGGCCGTGGCGATCATGGTCGACTGTTCCGGGTCCATGGACTACCCGCCGACCAAGATGCGCGGCGCCAGGGACGCGACCTCCGCCGCGATCGACGCCCTGCGGGACGGCGTGCACTTCGCGGTCATCGGCGGAACGCACGTGGCCAAGGAGGTCTACCCGGGCAACGGTGAACTGGCCGTCGCCGACGCCCGGACCCGTGAACAGGCGAAACAGTCGCTGCGCAAGCTCAGCGCGGGCGGCGGCACCGCGATCGGCACCTGGCTGAAGCTGGCCGACCGGCTGCTGTCCTCGGAGGACGTCACCATCCGGCACGGCATCGTGCTCACCGACGGCCGCAACGAACACGAGTCGCCCGAGGACCTCAAGGCCGCCCTGGACGCCTGCGCCGGCCGTTTCACCGCGGACGCCCGGGGCGTCGGCACGGACTGGGAAGTGAAAGAAGTCACGGGGATCGCGTCCGCGCTGCTCGGCACCGCCGACATCGTGGCCGATCCGGCGGGCCTGTCCGCCGACTTCACGCAGATGATGGAGACGGCCATGGGCAAGGAGGTCGCGGACGTGGCGCTGCGGCTGTGGACCCCGGTCGGCACCTCCATCAAGTTCGTCAAGCAGGTCGCGCCGACGGTCGAGCCGCTGACCGACCGCCGTACCGAGGCGGGCCCGCGCGCCGGGGACTACCCCACGGGCTCCTGGGGCGACGAGTCCCGCGACTACCACGTGTGCGTGGAGGTGCCCGAGGCCGGCCTGGGACAGGAGATGCTCGCCGCCCGGGTCTCCCTGGTGATCCCGCACGGCGACGGCACCGCCCAGACCCTGGGCGCACAGGGGCTCGTACGGGCCGTGTGGACCGACGACATGACGGCGTCCACGTCGATCAATCCGCAGGTCGCGCACTACACGGGTCAGGCGGAACTGGCGCAAGTCATCCAACAGGGCCTGGATGCCCGTAAAGCGGGAGATGCCGACGGGGCAACGGCCAAACTGGGCCGCGCGGTTCAGCTCGCGAGTGCCTCCGGAAACGCGGATACGGCGAAACTGCTTGCGAAGGTGGTGGACGTGGTCGATGCCGCGGCGGGTACTGTGCGATTGAAGGCGAAGGTCGCGGAGGCCGACGAGATGACTCTCGAAACACGGTCCACAAAGACTGTTCGTGTAAAGAAGTAGCGCAGTGCACACGCACCGCGCACACAGTACGTAGCGAAACGCGAGCATCACGCACGCCGTTCTGCACGATTTACGGTCCCCGGTGGGCCGGACATGAGAGGGGGAAGCGCCGACATGCCGACCTGCCCGAACGGACACCAGTCGGGTTCCGACGACTGGTGCGAGGTCTGCGGTCACCGCATGGCCGGTGCCGTGCCCCCGCCACCTCCGCCACCGCCCCCGGCGGCCGGTTACGGCTATCCCCCGCCCGGTACGCAGCCGCCGCCCGGCCAGGGCGGCCGGCCCCACCTCTCCGCGGTGCCCGACCCGGCGCCCGAGGCGGAGCTGTGCCCGCAGTGCCGCACCCCGCGCGAGGGCGGGGCGCCGTTCTGCGAGGAGTGCCGGTGGAACTTCCTGACGAACACCGCGACCTCGTACACCCCCGCCGCGCCGCGTCCCCCGGGGCCCGGTCCCGGCGGTCCGGGTCCCGGCGGCCCCGGCGGCCCGGGTGCGGGTCCCGGCGGACAGAACCCGGCGCTCCGCTTCCAGCAGCAGCCGCCTCCCGGGCAGCCAGGACCGACCCACGGCGGCTTCGACTACCAGGGCTCCCGGCCCTCCCAGATGAACCGGCCCGCGGAGCCGATCCCGCCCTACGGCGAGGACCCTTCGGGCTTCCCCGGTGATCCGTCACGACCAGTACCGGCACCGCCCGGTCCCGGGGGCACCAGCCCCGGGGGCCCCGGCGGGTACGGCGGTCCCGGCCCCGGCGGGCAGGGTGGGTACGGCGGTCCGAACGGTCCCGGTGGCCCGAACGGTCCTGGCGGCCCCCAGGGGTTCCAGCAGCCCGGTCCTCCCGGGCAGTCCGGTCCTCCTGGACAGCCCGGCCTGCCCGGTCCGCCCTCGTATCAGCAGGAGACCGCGTATCCGCCGGAGACCGGGCGTCCGCAGGCTCCGGGCGGTCCGTCCTTCGGGGGCGGCGCGGACGACTGGGTGATCTCACCGCCGGCGCCCGGCAGCCCCGGCGGCCCGCCCGCACCCGGTGGCCCTGGTGGCGGTTACGGCTACCCGCAGGCCGGCTCGACGCAGGCGCCCGCCGGGTACCAGCAGCAGCCGCAACAGCCACAGCAGTCGTCGTGGAGCATCACGATCGGGCCCGACCGTGAGTACTTCATGGCGATGATGCAGCGCTCGGGACCGGAGGCCGCGGGGCTGAACCTGCCCGCGTACTCGCCGGAACAGCAGCGTCCGCTCAGCGGCAACCAGATCACGATCGGCCGTCGCCGCCACTCCACGGGCGACACCCCGGACATCGATCTGTCGGTGCCGCCGGAGGACCCGGGCGTCTCGCACCAGCACGCGGTGCTCGTGCAGCAGCCGGACAGCAGCTGGGCGGTCGTCGACCAGAACTCGACCAACGGCACCACGGTCAACGGCGCCGAGGACCCCATCCAGCCGTTCGTCCCCGTCCCGCTCCTGGACGGCGACCGCGTGCACGTGGGCGCCTGGACGACGATCACGATCAGGCGGGGCTAGGCGCTTCGGGCGCGGTACGGCAGCGGTCACCGGACAGCAGTCACCGGGCGGTGGTCACGGCAGCGGCCAGGTGTGCCGCCCCCCGGGGTCGTCCAGCCACGCCCACGCGCGGTCGCCGGCGACCGTGATCCCGTACCGCTCGCGCGCCGGCCAGCCCCCGTGCTCCCACAGCGCGTGCAACTCGTCCGAGGTGAGGCCGCCCGCCGTCAGGGTCAGCAGGAAGCGGAGCAGCTCGTGCTCCCTGGCCCGGCGCGGCAGACCGGAGAGGTGCACGTCAGGGGCCTCGGGCTCGGTCCGGGTGCCGCCGCGCAGGGGCACGAAGTAGGCGGACGTGTGCAGGAAGCGGCCTTCGGCGTGCCCGGCGTCCCGTACCCGCAGGGCGATCAGGCCGGTGGCGAGCGGGGCGAGGATCCGGGCGCCGGGACGGCACTGGGCGAGCCAGGGGCGCGGGACGGTGTTCAGCGCGCAGGTGGCGACGACACGGTCGAAGGGGGCTCGCTCGGGGCAGCCGCGCGCCCCGTCGCCGGTGACGACGGCCGGGCGGCGGCCCGCGGCGGCCAGGTGCCGCCGGGCGGACTCCGTGATCTCCGGGTCCAGGTCGACCGTGGTGACCAGCTCGTCGCCCAGCCGGTACGAGAGCAGCGCCGCGTTGTAGCCGGTGCCCGCGCCGATCTCCAGGACCGCGTCCCCGTCCCGTACCGCCAGCTCGGCCAGCATCTTCGCCATCAGGGACGGCTGGCTGCTGGACGACAGCAGCTCGCCGTCGCGCATGCGCGTGGCCAGCGGGGTGTCCGCGTACGCCCCGCGCAGCCACTCCTCGCGTCGGCGCGCACTGGGGTCCTCGCCCCATCTGCGCTCGTAACCGCCCCGCGGGCCGCCCGCGCCCACGTAGTAGTACGGCACGAAGAGGTGGCGCGGGACTGCCCCGAAGGCCGCCCGCCAGACCGGGTCGGCGTCCCAGGCCCCGCTCGCGTCGATCTCGCGCACCAGCGCCGCCCGCGCCGTGGCGGCGAGGTCGTCGAGCCCGTGGTCGACCGCGTACGTGCTCATGCCTCCACTGTGCTGCGGGACGGGCCGGGAGGCGAGCGCCGGCGCCGCCCGATCCGGAACCGGTCCCTTCGATTCGGCGACCGGCCGCCCCTCCGGCCGGGGAACCGGCCCCTCCGGTCCGGCCGATTCCTCGGTGGTCCTAAGTCTTGAGTCCTCGGTCGGCCCGTCTGAGACCATGGACGGTGTGAAAGAGATTCGGCGCGGCACGCTTCAGGAGCAGACCTTCTACGAGCAGGTCGGCGGCGAGGAGACCTTCCGGCGCCTGGTGCACCGGTTCTACGAGGGTGTCGCCGGGGACCCGCTGCTGCGGCCCATGTATCCCGAGGAGGACCTGGGCCCGGCCGAGGAGCGCTTCACGCTGTTCCTGATCCAGTACTGGGGCGGTCCGACCACGTACAGCGAGAACCGCGGTCATCCCCGGCTGCGGATGCGGCACGCCCCCTTCGCGGTCGACCGGGCGGCGCACGACGCCTGGCTGAAGCACATGCGGGTCGCCGTCGACGAGCTCGGCCTCTCCGAGGAGCACGAGCACACACTGTGGAACTACCTGACGTACGCGGCGGCTTCGATGGTGAACACCGAGGGCTGATTCGATGGTGAACACCTGAGGCGGGACTGCAACGCCCGTACCGGGCGGCACAGCAGCACCGGTCTTGGGTTCAACAACCCCGGCTGACGCGCGGATTCCGGTCGCGCGTCGCCGGATTCCGGTCACGATCCGGTCAAACCCGGTCCTCAAGCGCTTACCCGCGCCCCCTCACCTCTGACAACATCGTCGAAGATCCGGGAAGTCCGGCGATACGGCGGGGGGCCGGGTGACGGGGTTCGTCCTACTGCGTGTGCGAGCGCATCGTTTGCTGCTGACCGCCGCGCTGCTCACCGTCCTGCTGACGACGGCCGTGCTGGCGACCCTGACCGCGTACTCGGGTGCGATCGGCGACGCGGCGCTGCGGCACTCCCTCCTCGACACGTCAGCGACCACGACGGGCCAGACCGACCAGGCAGACCAGGCGGACCAGGCGGACCAGGAGGGCGAGGCGTCCGGGACATCCGGGGCGTCTGGGGCGGCCACGCAGAGCGCCGCGGCCACGACGCTGATCGTCAAGGCCGACGTCCCCGCGGCGGAGCGCGAGGCCGCCGACCGGGCCGTACGGGACGGGGCCGGGCGCACCTTCGACGGGCTGCCCATGACGGTGCGGACGCTGACCCGGTCGGGGCCCTACGCCCTGCCGAGGTCCCTGCAGGAACCCGCCGCCCGCTCGAAGGACCCGGACCTCACCCACTTCGCGGCGCTGGACCCCTCCCAGGTGCGGACGGTCGAGGGACGCGCGCCCCGGGCCCCGGGCGACCGCGCCGACGGCCGCGAGATCGAGGTGGCCCTTCCCGAGACCGCCGCCCGCCGGCTGGCGGTCGAACCGGGCACGCGGCTGACCCTCGTCGACCGTTTCGACGGCCCGAAGGTACGGATCCTGGTGACCGGCCTCTACCGGCCCGTACGCGTCACCTCGCCCTACTGGCAACTGGACGACCTGCACGGACGCGGGGTCAGCAAGGTCGACTTCACGACGTACGGGCCGCTGCTGACGGACCCGTCGGTGCTCGCGGCCACCGGAAGCGGGCGGCCGGTCAGCGCCGGGCCGACCGCCTGGCTGGCGTCCGCCGACTTCTCGGCGCTGACGACCGGGCGGATCGGTGCCCTGCGGGAGACGGCCACCGCCGGGCCCCGCGCCCTGCTCAAGTCGCCCGCGCTGCACGGCACCACGGCCGTCACGACCTCGTTGCCTGAGGAACTGGAGCGGGTCGAGCGGTCGTTGCTGGTCTCCCGGTCGACGCTGCTGATCGTCGCGCTCCAGCTCGCCCTGCTCGCCGGTTACGCGCTGCTGCTCGTGGCCCGGCTGCTGAGCGTCGAACGGGCCGGTGAGACACGGCTGTTGCGGGCACGCGGCGCCTCACGCGGGCGGGTGGCCGCGCTCGCCGCGCTGGAGGCCTCGCTCCTCGCCCTGCCGGCCGCGGTCTGCGCGCCGCTGCTCGCCGGGCCGCTGACACGGCTGCTGGCCGGACAGGGGGCGCTGTCGCGGATCGGGCTGCGCCTGGACACCTCGGCGACGGCCGGAGCGGTGTGGACGACGGCTGCCGCGGTCGCCCTGGGATGCGCGCTGGCGGTGACCGTACCCGCGCTGACCGCGCGGGAGGAGACCGCGGAGGGCGGCCGGGCCCGCTCGCTCCCGGCGCCGGTGCGGGCCGGTGCGGACATCGGCCTGCTGGTCGTCGCGGCCGTCGCGTACTGGCAGTTGAGCCGGCAGACCTCCGGCGCCGTCGGCTCCACCGGCCCCGGCCGGTCGGAGGCCGCGCCCACGGACACGCTCGGCATCGACCCCCTGCTGGTCGCCGCCCCCGCCCTGGCCCTGCTGGCCGGGACGGTCCTCACCCTGCGCCTCATGCCGCCCGTGGCCCGTCTCGCCGAGCGGCGCGCGGCCGGTGGCCGCGGGCTCCCGGCCGCGCTCGCGGGCTGGCAGTTCAGCCGCCGCCCGATGCGCGGCGCGGGACCGGTCCTGCTGCTCGTCCTCGCCGTCGCCATGGGCATGCTCGCGATCGGCCAGGGCGCGTCGTGGAACCGCTCGCAGGACGACCAGGCGGACTTCCTGGCCGGCACGTCCGTACGGGTCCTGTCGGGCGGCGAGGACGGCCTGTCCCGGGCCGGGCTGTACGCGGACCTCGACGGCGTGCGCGGGGCGGCCCCCGCCATGCGTACGTCGCTGCCGCTGTCCGGCAACCGGACGGCCGCGGTGCTGGCGCTGGACACGGAGGGTGCCGGGGCGGACTCCGGCGACGGCTCCGGAGGCCGCTCCGGCGACGGCGGCTCCGGGAGCGGGGACGCCGCCGCGATGCTGCTGCGCGGGGACCTCGCGGACAGGCCCGCCGGGCCGCTGCTGGCGGGGCTCGGCCCCGGCCGGGCGGGATCGACGGGCGTGACCCTGCCGAAGGACAGCACGCGGATGGAACTGGAGCTGCGCATCCGGGCGGGCGCGCAGCCCTCGGCCCCCGGCTCGGCGGCGTACCGCTCCAAGATGTCGGCGGAGGTGACCGTGACACTGGAGGACCGCTACGGCACCCCGTACCGCATGTCCGCGGGCGACCTCCCCGCCGACGGAAAGGCACACCGCCTCACCGTGCAGCTGGCACAGGCCGAGCAGGCGCCGTCCGACCGGGCCGCCGAACCCCTCTCGCTGACCGGGGCGCAGCTGGACCTGTCCCAGCCGACCGGGCGCGCGGAGGAACACCGGCTGTCCGTCGAGCAGTTGACGGCCACGACGTCCGACGGGACGCGGCGGACGCTGTCGGCGCCCCCGTCCTGGCAGGTGACGTCGGAGAACAACCAGACCACGGCGGACCCCAAGGCGGGCAACACCCCGACGAGCCCGGACGTGACGTCCGAGCGCCCGCTGACCGTGACCTACGGAACCGGCTACATCCCCCGGGAGACCCCCTGGGAGACCTCGTCGGTGACGATCCGGCTGCAGGCGGAACGGCCCGCCGCACCCGAGGTCGAGGCCGTCGCGACCGACGCCTTCCTGAAGGCCGCGGGCGCGCGCGAGGGAGAACGCCTCGACGTCCCCTTCGGCGGCTCGGCCGTACCCGTACGGATCGTGGAGAGCGTCCGCGCGCTGCCGACCACGGAGGGCACGGAGGGCTCCGGCACCGCGCGGAGCTCCGGCGGGGCCCTGCTGGTCGATCTGCGTTCCGTGAACCGGGTGCTGGAGGAGCGGTACGGGGAGAGCGTCGCGCCCACCGAGTGGTGGCTGCGCACCGAGCCCGGCGCCGAGGCGCGGGTGGCGGCCGAGTTGCGCGAGCGGCCCGATGTCGAGCCGTCGCAGGTCGTCGTGCGCGACGAGATCGCGGAACGGCTGCGGGACGATCCGTTCGGGGCGGGGCCGGAGGCGGCGTTCGCCGCGGCCTCCGTGGTCGCCGCCGCGCTGGCCGCGGTCGGCTTCGCGGTGAGCACGGCGGGCTCGCTGCGAGAGCGGAGCGCCGAGTTCGCGCTGCTCCGCGCGCTGGGGGCGCCCCGCCGCCAGCTGGCCCGGCTGGTCGCGGCCGAGCAGGGCGTCCTGGTGGCGCTGGCCCTGGTGGTGGGGGTGGCGCTGGGAGCGGTACTGACCCGGGCGGTCATTCCGTTGATCGTGCTGACGTCCCGGGCCACCCGGCCGGTCCCGGAGGTACTGGTGGAACTGCCCCTCGCCCGCGTCGCGTTCCTGCTGGCGGGCCTGGTGGCCGCGCCGCTGATCGTGACCGGTGTGCTGGCGCTGCGGCGGGGCGACTCGGCCTCGTCGCTGCGGTCGCTGCGTGTGCTGCACGAACAGGGAGGTGAGTGAGATGGGCAGGGAGGAGAGCGAAACGGACGGAGAAGTGAGTGGGACGGGCAAAGAGGTGAGGGAGACGGGCCGCCGCCGGACCTTCACGCGTCGGGGTGCCGAACCCCCCGTCGTCGCCCCCTGGATCCGGACCCGGCTGCGCGCCGCACCCGGTGCCGCCGTCGCCCTCGCCCTGCTGGTGCTGGCGACCGTCTGCCTGGCCGCGTCCTTCCCGCGTGCCGTCGACCGTTACGAGGACGCGGGTCTGCGCCGGGCGGTCGCCGACGCCACGGCCCTCAGGACCTCCGTGCAGCTGTCGGCCCCGCCGCCCTCCCTCGGCGCCACGCAGCAGGAACGCGAGTCGGTCCTGCGCCCGGCCTCCCTGCGCGAGCAGTACCGGAGCATCCTGAAGGTGATCGAGCGGCCCCTGGTCGCCGACCCCGGGCAGTCCGCGTACGGCGTGCGAACCACGAAATCCCTCGAAGCGCCGGAGAAGTGGCTGCCGCGGCCGACCGGGCTGCCCGCGCAGATGACCCTCGCCGCGCAGAACGGCCTCGCCGACCACTCCCGGCTGCGCGAGGGCCGCCTCCCGCGCGCCGGCGGCACGGTCACCGCCTCGACGCCGGAACTGGAGGCCGCGGTCACCACGGAGACCGCGGACAGCCTCCACATCAAGGTCGGTGCGGTGATCCACGTACCCGCCGTCGAACGCGCCCCGCTCGCCGTACGTGTCACCGGCATCGTCGCCCCGCGCGACCGGGAGGGCGCCTACTGGGCGACCCAGCCCATCCTGCGCACCCCGTCCCTCGTACGGCTGCCGACCCAGGGCGCCGAACCGAGCATCTACTGGCTCGGCGCGCTCCTCCTGGCCCCGGACGCGGCGCCGGCCCTCCTCGGCACCCCCGGCGCCCCCGCCCGCTACTGGCAACTGGCCCCGTCCCCCGCCGCCCTGACCGCGAGCGGACTGCCCCGGCTGGCGAGCGCGATCGCCGCGCTGGAGTCCGGCCCCGGTCTGCTGAAGGTGCGCGCGCTCACGGATCCGGAGGCCGACGCGAGCACCGACCTCGACGACGTCCTCGCCTCGTACGCCGGACTCCGCTCCGGCATCCGCCCCCTGATCGCCGTCGCCGCCTTCGGCAGTGCCACGGTCGCGGCCGTCGTCCTGCTCATGGCGGGCGGCCTCACCGCCGACCGCCGCCGCGGCGAACTCGCCCTGCTGCGCGCCCGGGGCGTGTCCCTGCGCGGCCTGACGGCCCGGCTGTTCGCCGAGACGGCGGTGGTCGCGGTACCGGCCGCCGCGCTCGGCCTCGCGGCAGCCGTGCTCGCCGTCCCGTACGGCCGCCTGTCGTACGCCGTCTGGACCGCCGCCGCGGTCGCGCTCCTCGCCTGCGCCATGCTGCCCGTGCGCGCCTGGATCACCCACCGCGCCGTACGCGTCCACGGCGCCCGTGAGGACCTCGCGTCCGTACGCCCTTCGCGCCGCCGTACGGTCGCCGAACTCACCCTGCTGGTACTGGCGTCGGCGGCGGTGTTCGCGCTGCGGAGCCGGGGGACGTCGGGCGGTTCCGCCGGTACGGGCGGCTCGGGCGACCCCGCGGACCTGGACGCCTCCGGCTCCGGTGATCAACTCGTCGCGCTGGCACCTGTCCTGATCGGTGTGATCGCCGCGCTCCTGCTGGTCCGGCTCTACCCGCTCCCCCTGCGCTGGCTGGCCCGTCCCGCAGGCCGGCTGCGCGGTGCGGTCGGGCATCTCTCCCTGGCCCGTGCGGGCCGCACCTCCGTCTCCACGGTGCTGCCCCTGCTCGCCCTGCTGACGGCCCTCACCACGGCCGCGTTCGGCGGGTCCGTCCTCGCGGGCGTCGCGGACGCGCGGGACCGGGCGGCCCTGCTGAGCCTGGGCGCCGACGCCCGCGTCGAGGTGATGGGCGCGCTCCCCGCCGACCTCCCCGAACAGCTCCGCTCGGCACGCGGCGTACGCGAGGTCACACCGCTGAGCATCGGCTACCAGGCCAGGCCCGGGACCGGCGTGGAGACGGTACCCCTGGCGGGCGTGGACCCCGAGGGATACGCCCGGCTGGCGCGCAGCACACACCTCGGGGCCTTCCCCGCGGGCGAGTTGACGGCACCGGCGGACGCAAGGCCCGCGAACTCCTCGAAGCCGGCGAAGTCCGCGAAGCCCACCAAGTCCGCGAAGTCCGCGAAGTCCGCCGAGAACGGTGCGTCGGTCGCGTCTCCGCTGCCCGCCCTCGCCTCCCCCACCGTCGCCGAGCGGTTCGGCACGCAGCCCTTCCCGGTGCGCCTGGAGGACGGCAGCGACATCACCGTCCGCATCACCGTGGTGCGCGAACTGACCCCGGCCGTCTCGGGAACCGAGTTCCTCGTCGTGGACCGCGCCGGCCTCGGCGCCGCCCCCGCCCGTCCGACGGCCCTCCTGCTGACCGGGGACCGGATGGACGCGGGCGCCCTGCGCAAGGCCGCGGGCAGCGCCGCGGACGTCCGCCTGCGGGCCGACGAACGCGCGCGGTACGTCGACTCCCCTCTCCAGTCCGGCGCCGAACGCGTCTACGCGGTGGCGGTCGCCGCCGGCTCCGGCTACGCCGTACTCGCGCTGCTGCTCGCCCTCGTACGCGCCGCTCCCGAACGCTCCGCCCTGCTGGCCCGGTTGCGCACCATGGGCCTCACCCGCAGCCAGGGCCGTCGGCTGCTCGTGCTCGAAGCGCTGCCGCAGGCCCTGCTCGCCGCGGTGGGCGGGGTCCTGACGGGCTGGGCGGCGGTCCGCCTCCTGGCGCCCGGCGTCGACCTGACCGCCGTGGCCCTCGCCACCTCCAGCGGCAGCCCTCCCCCCGGCACCGCCGCGCTGCACACCGACCCGGCGTCCCTGCTCCTGCCCGCGCTCGCCGTGCTCCTCGTCGCCACGGGCATCGCCGCGGCCCAGGCGTGGTGGACCGGACGACGGGGTTCGGTCAGGGAACTGCGGGCGGGGGACGCCCGATGACCCCTCCCGAAGCCGCTCGAAGCCGCTCGAAGCCGCCCGAAGAAAGTCGCCCGACGACGACCACGACCAGCCGGAGCCACCGGATGACGACCACGATCGGAGACGCCCGATGACGACCACCGACTCCGTCGGTCCCACCGGTTCCGCCGGTCCGGCCGGTTCCGCCGGTCCTGCCGGTCCTTCCTTCGCCGACCTCGCCCGGCGTGCCGCCGACCGCCGCGACCGGCCCGCCTACGGCCACGACGCCCTGATCACCTGTGACCGGCTGGTGCGGATCTTCTCCACGGACGGCGTGGAGGTCCAGGCGCTCCAGGGCCTCGATCTCCTCGTGCGCGAGGGCGAGTTGATGGCGCTGGTCGGCGCGTCCGGCAGCGGCAAGTCGACCCTGATGAACATCCTGGCGGGTCTGGACACCCCCACCGCGGGCGCCGCCCGGGTCGCGGGGCACGACCTGCTGACCATGGGGGCGAAGGACCGGCTCAGCTACCGGCGCGGGACCGTCGGCTTCGTCTGGCAGCAGACGGCCCGCAATCTCCTGCCCTATCTGACGGCCGCCCAGAACGTCGCCCTGCCGATGCAGCTCGGCGTCTCCCGCAAGGGCCGTCGCGCGCAGGCCCAACGCGCCCTGGAACTGCTGGAGTTGCTGGAGGTCGGCGAGTGCCGGGACCGCCGCCCGTTCCAGATGTCCGGCGGTCAGCAGCAGCGCGTCGCCATCGCCGTCGCGCTGGCCAACGACCCCTCGGTCCTCCTCGCCGACGAACCCACCGGTGAACTCGACTCCCACACCGCCGAGCAGATCTTCGCCGCCTTCCGCACCGCGAACGAGCGGCTGGGCACGACCATCGTGATCGTCACGCACGACCAGGCGGTCGCCACCGAGGTCCGCCGGACCGTCGCCATCCGGGACGGCCGTACCTCCACGGAGGTCCTGCGCCGCACCGAGGTCGACGCCACGACCGGCCACGAGACGGTGGTGGCCCGCGAGTACGCGATGCTCGACCGGGCCGGCCGGCTCCAACTGCCCGCCGAGTACACCGAGGCCCTCGGTATGCGCGACCGCGTCGCCCTCGAACTCGAACCGGACCACATCGGCGTATGGCCGGACGACAGCGAACACCGCTGACCCGCGGTCGAAGGGGGCCGTGAAAAGGAAGCGCTGAAGGGGACGGCCTCCCGGGGGGCTCCGGGGGGGCCTCCCGGGGTCTCCGGAGGAGAACGCTCAGCGGACGCTGACGTCCAGCGCCCCGAGCCCGGCCTTGCGCACGGCGACGGTCCCGTACGGCGTCCGCAGCCTGAGCCACGCCCCCGACGAGAGCAGGCGCAGCGGGGCCTCGTCGGGGGCGGAGGCGGAGGCGGTGCGCGCGGGCCTGAGGAAGCCCAGCGACTGGGCCGCGTGTGCGGCCCTTACCGGGAGTTCGGTGTCCCCGACCGGCCGGGACCAGATCTCCCGCCCGATCCCGTCGAGCGCGGCCCGCGTACGTCCCTCGGGCGCCAACTCGTCGATGCGTGAACGGAATTCGGCGACCACCGCGGCCACGATCGTGCGCACCGCGTCGAGGCCGGGCAGCCCCGGCTCCGGCCGCCAGCCGCCGCGCGGCGGCAGCACTCCGGCCCACGGCGGCCCGGTGACGGCGGCGGGCACCGCCGCCGTGGCCGCCGCCTCGTCGAGGGACTCCAGGAGTTCACCGGCCGAGACCGTCACGTCCAGGGTGAGGTCGAGACCGTCCTCGTACGGCTTCGCGAGCCGTGCCGTACGGATCGCGAGCACCTCGAACGACGGCGGTCGGCCGAACACCGCGAGCGTCGTCCCCGACGCCTGCAGCCGCACCGCGGCGGCCCGGTCGTAGTGGATCAGCCGGGCCAGGAAGGCGGCGAGATCCGCCGCCTCCCCCTCGTCGACGAGGTGCAGGGCCGTCATGCGGCGACGGCCCCCGCGGAACCGGCCCCGTCGTCCGCGTACTCCTGGAGGAACTCGCGCTCCTCCGCGGTGATACGACGCGGCCGCTGCGCCTCGAAGTCGAACGGCACTATCACCGTCTGGGCCCGCACATACACCTGGTCCGGGTCCTTGACCTCGTAGGAGATGGTGAACGAGGCCGCTCTGATCTGCGTGACCCACAGCTCGATGTCCACCGGGGTGTGCCGGTGCACCAACTGCTGCTTGTAGTCGATCTCATGGCGCGCCACCACGGACCCCTGCTGGAAATCCTTGTCCGGGCGGAACAGGAAGTCGATACGCGCCTCCTCCAGATAGCGGAGGAAGACCACGTTGTTGACGTGGCCGTACGCGTCCATGTCCGCCCAGCGCAGCGGGCAGCGGTAGATGTGCCGCAAGGAGATCAGCCCCGGGTCAGCTTCTTGTAGGTGGCGCGGTGCGGACGGGCGGCGTCCGCTCCGAGCCGCTCGACCTTGTTCTTCTCGTACGACTCGAAGTTGCCCTCGAACCAGTACCACTTCGACTCACCCTCGTACGCGAGGATGTGCGTCGCGACCCGGTCCAGGAACCACCGGTCGTGGGAGATGACCACGGCAGCGCCGGGGAACTCCAGCAGCGCGTTCTCCAGCGACGACAGGGTCTCCACGTCGAGGTCGTTGGTGGGCTCGTCGAGGAGCAGCAGGTTGCCGCCCTCCTTGAGGGTCAGCGCCAGGTTCAGGCGGTTGCGCTCACCACCGGAGAGGACACCGGCCGGCTTCTGCTGGTCCGGGCCCTTGAAGCCGAACGCGGAGACGTACGCCCGCGACGGCATCTCGACCTGGCCGACGTTGATGTAGTCGAGCTCGTCGGAGACGACGGCCCACAGCGTCTTCTTCGGGTCGATGTTGGCGCGGCTCTGGTCGACATAGCTGATCTTGACGGTGTCGCCGACCTTGATGGCGCCGGAGTCCGGGGTCTCCAGACCCTGGATCATCTTGAAGAGCGTGGTCTTGCCGGCGCCGTTGGGACCGATGACCCCGACGATGCCGTTGCGCGGCAGCGTGAAGCTCAGGTCATCGATCAGAACCTTGTCACCGAAGGCCTTGGACAGGTTCTGGACCTCGACGACGATGGAGCCGAGTCGCGGGCCCGGCGGGATCTGGATC
This sequence comes from Streptomyces sp. NPDC102514, assembly GCF_055584525.1. NCBI lineage: Bacteria > Bacillati > Actinomycetota > Actinomycetes > Kitasatosporales > Streptomycetaceae > Streptomyces > Streptomyces sp. NPDC102514. Next base: position 403,124 of record NZ_JBVJLW010000006.1, on the reverse strand, counting down.
TCCTCGAAGTCCAGCTTCCGCATCTTGTCGGCCTCGGCCGCCATCTCCTCGTAACGGGCGAGGCGGGCCTTGGACTTGGTCTGGCGGCCCTTGGCGTTGGACCGCACCCACTCCAGCTCTTCCTTGAGCCGCTTCTGCCGCTTCTCGTCCTTGCGGCCCTCGACCTTGAGGCGGGCGGACTTCTTGTCGAGGTACGTGGAGTAGTTGCCCTCGTAGGGGATCGCACGGCCGCGGTCCAGTTCGAGGATCCACTCGGCGACGTTGTTCAGGAAGTACCGGTCGTGCGTGACGGCGACGACGGCGCCCGCGTACTTAGAGAGGTGCTGCTCCAGCCAGTTCACCGACTCGGCGTCGAGATGGTTGGTGGGCTCGTCGAGGAGCAGCAGGTCGGGCGCCTCGATGAGGAGCTTGCAGAGCGCGACGCGGCGCTTCTCACCACCGGAGAGGTTGGTGACCGGCCAGTCGCCGGGCGGGCAGCCCAGCGCGTCCATGGCCTGCTCCAGCTGCGCGTCGAGGTCCCAGGCGTTCGCGTGGTCCAGGTCCTCCTGGAGCTTGCCCATCTCGTCCAGGAGCGCGTCCGAGTAGTCGGTCGCCATCAGCTCGGCGACCTCGTTGAAGCGGCTGAGCTTGCCCATGAGCTCGGCGGCGCCGTCCTGGACGTTCTGCAGAACCGTCTTGCTCTCGTCCAGCTGCGGCTCCTGCATGAGGATGCCGACGCTGAAGCCGGGCGACAGGAACGCGTCACCGTTGGACGGTTGCTCAAGGCCCGCCATGATCTTCAGCACGGTCGACTTGCCGGCACCGTTCGGCCCGACGACGCCGATCTTCGCCCCCGGCAGGAAGTTCAGGGTGACGTCATCAAGAATCACCTTGTCGCCGTGCGCTTTGCGCGTCTTGCGCATGGTGTAAATGAACTCAGCCAAGAGAAACCGTCCGGACGCTTGAATTCGGCAGTGGGCAGATACACCCCATCTTGCCGTACCGCCACCCCTCGGGGGAAACGCGTATGGCGGAGGCCGCCGAGCTGGGACACGGCGGTGAGCCTTGAGCAGTCGGCGCAACAATGAGTTCATGTCCGGTGACTCACTGTTGACTTGTCAAGGTGCGACTTCTCGTTGCGGGGGCCGTTTTCGCGGCGCTCACGCAGCTGGAATCCGAGCGCCCTGGTCCCGAGCGCCCTGGTTCAGCCCCCGCCCCGGGCTTCAGTCCTGCGTGGGCGTCTTCTTCTTGCGGAGGAAGAGGATCGTGGCGCCGCCGATCAGGACCAGGCCGATGGCGATTCCGGCTATCACCGGGGTCGCGCTCGACGTGCCGGTCTCGGCGAGGTCCGTGGTCGTGGCGGCCGTGCCACCGACCGTGGCGGGGCTCGGCTCGTTCAGTGTCCGGACGGTCTCCTCGGCGGCGGCGCCGCTCTGCGTCTTGCAGTCGAGGACGCCCTGGAACCGCTTCTCGTAGCCGCCGGGCCCCTCGACCGTGAAGTCGTACGCCTGGTCCTCCTGCAGCGGAACCGTCACGGTCTGTGACGCGCCCGCCTCGACGGTGTGCTCGGTGCCCAGCAGCTCGAAGGTGAACGGCTCGTCGCCCTCGTTCACCGCCGTGACGTCGAGGCCGCCCTCCGCGCAGTTCTTCTCGGCCGACAGCGCGGGTATCGCCCCGGCGCCGGCCCAGTTCGCGGTCGCCGCCGCGGAGACCGTCGACTCGCTGGAGCCGGCCAGGATCTGGGTCTGGCTCCTCGTCTCGGAGGCGAAGGCCCGCCCGACCGGCACGGTGGTCGAGGCCTGCACCGTCAGCGCGGCCGAACCGTCCGGGGCGTCCTCGGCCACGTCGAAGAACAGCTCACTGCCGTCGGTCGCGGACGTGATCTCCTTGCCGTCCCGGCCGACGACCTTCACTCCGCTCGTGGCGTCGGCGAGCGGCGTCACCGTCACCCCGGCCGCGTTGGTGCGCACGGTGACCGGGCCGAGCAGTTCACCCGGGCGACCGGAGACCGCCGGCGGATCCAGCTCCAGGGACGCTGCGGGCTCTGCCAGGTCACGTGCGCTGCGCTGCAGATAGTCGGCGAGCTTCTCCGCTTGCGGGTCCACGGCGTCCACGTCGGCGCCGTCCGAGTAGCGCCAGATCGCCACCTGCGTGCCGACCGCCGCGTCCTGCTGCGTGAGGCCCTTCGCGCCCGCCTTCTCGGCCAGCGCGGCGAGGTCGTTGACCTGCGGGTAGGAGTTCTGCAGGATCCAGCGGATCCGGCCCGCGTCGGGGTTCCCGTTCAACGACGTGCCGCTCCAGGGGGTCTCCTGGTACTTGGCGTCCTTCTGCGTCGGGCTGTAGATGTCGACGCAGTAGGTCTGCAGCGTGCCGCCGTTGTCCACGGACATCTCGAAGAGCCCGGCGGAGACCTGCTTGTCCCCGCCCTCCTCGTGGATGACCGCGGGCCCGGACGTCTTCAGGCCGCCTATCGTGGCCGTCGCACCGCCCTGACTCAGAGGGACTTCGTCCGCGACGGCCGCACCGGCTGTGGTCACGGCGCTCACGGCGACGAGGCCGGACACGAGCATCACCGCGGCCAGGCGGGCGGCAGCGGCACCTCGCCCGTGCACGGACGGCGCAGAGAACGAAGAAAGCACAGAATTCCCTTTCGAGCGGGACCCGTTGAACTGGAGGGTTACGGTCCCACCAGCGGAATCAGCAGCCCCGAGAGCTATGCCCGGCATCCTAAGGACGGGGCGCAGCTCCCTCCCCGGTCATGTCATCCGATCAGTGATCCGAATCGGAATCGTTATCGCCAGGGCCGATTGAGCGCCGCGCTTATCGACAAATCCACTGGGACCGTTCGCAACACATTCGCCGATAAGCCGCACTTCGGTCAGGCCGAGATTTCACCACGCAGAGTCACCGCGGTCAGTCACCGCAGTCGGTCACCGCGTCGGTCATCCCGCCAACGCCGGTTCCTGCCGCCGCAGAGCCGCCTGCCCGGTCGGCTCGGCCCCATCGGTCGACTCGGCCGCATCGGTCGGCTCGACCCCATCGGTCTGCTCGGCCGGATCTGCCCGATCGGCCGGCTCCGTCTCCCAGCTCGGCTCCGGTCGGGCCGCCCCGCCCGACGACTGGCCGGGCACCTGCTCCGACGCCTGGTCGCCCCTGAGCGATCGCCGGAACGCCGCGGTACCGCGCGCCAGATCGTGCCCGATCGCCGAGGCCTCGATGTCCGCGCCCGTCCACGACTGCCCGTCGCGCTGCTCGGAGCGGACCTTCAGCCTGCCTCGCACCAACAGCGGCTCCCCGAGCGACACGGACGCCTGCACGTTCGCCGCCAGCGCCCGGTTGGCCCACACCGTGAAGAAGTTGGTGTGCCCGTCCCGCCACACGCTCTTCTCCCGGTCCCAGAACCGCTGCGTGACCGCCAGCCGGAACCGCGCCGACGGACCTGCCGCCGTCTCCCGGAACACCGGCTGTGTCGCCACGTTCCCCACCACGCACACCATCGTCTCGTTCATCGCGGAAGCCCTCCCTGCCCACGCGCACGGGCTCGTCCCGTACGGCTGCGTCCGTCCGTCCCGGCGGACGCGACCCGGCGCTCATGCTTCGACCTCCCATGAGCACCTCATCACCGCGCCACGACCGCCTCGCGATCACGTCACGATCACGTCGTGTCCGCCGAGACCTCAGACTGCCTCTGTCCGCCCGAACCCGCTGAGCCCTGTGGGCCGCCCCCCGGTTGTGGACAACTCCGCCACCCGAACGAGAACCTCCGCCCGCACCCTCTCGCCTCCCACCCCCTCGCGCTTCCCTCCCCCCTCCCCCTCTCACCTCACCCCGCCGACACGGTGATCCCCGAGACCCGCAGAAACTGCTCCCGCACCTCCCGGTACCGCAGCAGCTCCGCCGCCACCGGATCGAGAACCCGGGCCCGGCCGCATCCCGACGCCGCCTCCCGCAATTTCCGTTCCGCCTCGGACCCGTACCGCCGCGCGGGCCCGTTCGCCGCGAGTCTGCAGGCCCACTCGACGCCCGGGCCGCCCACGATGCCGATGACCATCAGCAGCACGGGCACCCCGAGGTTCGGCGACATGAAGCCGATGACCTGGGCCAACAGCCAGAGCCCGCCGAGAACCTGGAGGACGGTCATGGCCGCCTGCGCGAGTACGGCGGCCGGCCACCAGCCCGGCCGCGGCGGTCTGCCGACCGGTGTCCCGGCGCGTACCGCCAGTTCGTCCAGGGCCTCGCACAGCCCCTGCGACCCCCGTACGGCCGCCTCACGGACCGCCTGTGCCCAGGGCGCGGGCAGTCCGTCGGTCGCCTGCTCGGCCACCGTGCGCACCGCCTGCTCGACGCGCTGACGCGCCGTGGCCTCCTCATCGTCGTACGACCGTACGGACAGCCGTCCCGTCGCGGGCTCGCGCCGGTCCTCGTACCAGCGCCACAGGCGCAGCCAGGGTGTGCCGCACGCGCGGTTGGCGTTGCGGCGCCACGCGCGCTCGGCGGCCTCGCCCGCCGCCGTGGCGCCGACCGCGTCGGCGAGCCGGTCGGCGAACTCGTCGCGTGCCTCCTCGCTGAGCCCGGCCTGCCGCCGGTTGGCGTAGACGGGCCACAGGTGCACCGCTGCCGCGTCCACGTCGGCGGAGATCCGGCGGGCCGCGGCGCCCCGTTCGGCCACGAAGTGCCCGAGCACCTCGCGCAGTTCCCCGATGCCGTCCCCGGTGAGCGCGGACAGGGCGAGAACGGTCGCGCCCGGCTCGCCGTACTCGCCGAGCGCGATCCCGTCCTCGTCGAGCAGCCGCCGCAGGTCGTCGAGGACCTGGTCGGCGGCGTCCCCGGGCAGCCGGTCGACCTGGTTGAGGACCACGAAGGTGACTTCCGCGTGGCCCGCCATCGGCCGCAGATAACGCTCATGGAGTACCGCGTCGGCGTACTTCTCCGGGTCGACGACCCAGATGACGGCGTCCACGAGCCCGAGGATCCGGTCCACGTGCTCCCGGTGCTGGACGGCCGCCGAGTCGTGGTCGGGCAGGTCCACCAGGACGAGCCCGCGCAACTGCGCCTCGGCCTCGGCGCTCTGCAGCGGCCTGCGGCGCAACCGCCCCGGGATGCCGAGCCGGTCGATGAGCCCGGCCGCGCCGTCGCTCCAGCTGCACGCGATGGGGGCGGCGGTGGTCGGCCTGCGTACCCCGGTCTCCGAGATGGCCACTCCGGCGAGCGCGTTGAAGAGCTGCGACTTGCCGCTCCCGGTGGCTCCCGCGATGGCGACCACGGTGTGCTGCCCCGAGAGCCTGCGCCGCGCCGCGGCCTCGTCCAGGACCTGCCCCGCCTCGGCGAGGGTCCGGCTGTCCAGCCGCGTCCTGGAGAGCCCCACCAGTTCGCGCAGCGCGTCGAGACGGGACCGCAACGGCCCGTCGTACGCGAGAGGGGCCACCACGGGCGGCCTGTTGTCCACGACGGTCTCCGGTACGGGCCTGGCGTGCCCCTCGGCCGTGGCGGACACGCGCCGCGCGATCAGCCCGTCGTCCCAGCCGCCCAGCGCGTCCGCGGAGCCAGCGACGTCCGCGCCTCCGGAGCCGGGGTCGGAACCGGAACCCGCCCCGGAGCCCACCCCCGTAGCCTCCCGAGCGTCCCGATCATCCCGGGCGTCCCGACCGGAATCACCCTTCTCCTTGTGCCCGGCTTCCCTGCCGGACCTCTCCTTGCGCACGATTTCCCCGCCGGGGCCCTTCTTGCGGGCGTCGTCGTCCCCCGGCTGGTCGGCGTGATCCGTGTGGTCCGTGACGGCGGTCACCGCGGTCACCTCTCCTTCTGCAGTACCGACAGCGCGGCGATGAGTTCGGCCTGGGGTTCGGGATGGACGTCGAGTGCGTCGAGCGGGGCGAGCCGCCGCTCCCGTTCGTCGTGCAGCGCCTTGTCGAGGTAGTCGGTGAGCAGCCGGCCGCCCTTGTCGCGCAGCCGCAGCGCCCCGTGCGCGCCGATCCGCTCGGCGAGCCCCTCGCCCGCGGAACGCGCCCGCCGGCCGCCCAGGAGCGCGGTGGCGACCAGCGCGGCCACCACTTCGGGATCCGGCGCGACGCTCTTCTCCAGGGCACGTACCTCGTCCTCGGCGTACTCCTCCAGGACGCGGCGCCAGCGCCGGGCCGCCATCCCGATACGGTGCTCGGCGCTCTCCAGCGTGGGATCGCGGTCCGTCAGCCCCGGGGCGCCCGCGGCGGGTTCGCGGCGCCACGCCTCGTCGATGCGCTCGTCGGCCGCGGTGACGGCGCACAGCAGGAGTGCGGCCAGGCTCTCGACGAGCGCGTCCAGCAGTTCACCGGCGCTGGAGTCCAGCGGGTAGCTGCGCCACCGTTTGAGCGCGCCCCCGGCGAGGACCGCCCCGGCCTGCAGCCGGCCCCGCAGACGGGTGTACTCGCTGTCGTACGCCCCGTCGACGGCCGCGGTGAGCCGCAGCGCGGCGGCGTACTGGGCCGCGGCGGCGGAGGCCAGCTCGGGCATCCGTGACTTGAGCGAGTCGAGCGCCCCGTACGCGGTGCGTGCCATGGTCCGGTGCCGGGCGCCCGGGTCCTGGGCCTGCTGGGCCAGCCAGGCGCGCAGGGGCGCCACGGCGGTGGCCGGAAGCAGTCCCCCGCCCCAGGCCGACTCGGGCAGCTCGGGCACCGTGAAACGGGGCACGTCGCCCAGCCCCGCCTTGGCGAGGAGCGCGCCGAACTGCCGCGAGACCTCGGACACCACCTGGTGGGGCACCCGGTCGAGCACGGTGACGAGGGTGGCGTCATGGTCCTTCGCGGTACGCAGCAGATGCCACGGCACCGCGTCGGCGTACCGTGCCGCCGTGGTGACCATCACCCAGATGTCCGCCGCGCACATGAGCTCGGCGGCGAGCACCCGGTTGCCGGCCACCAGGGAGTCGATGTCGGGCGCGTCGAGGAGCGCGAGCCCCCGGGGGAGGATGTCGGCGGTCTCGATGCGCAGGACACGCATGTCCTCCTCGCCGGGCAGCAGCGGATCGTCGTCGACGTCCTGTTGCGGCATCCACACGCGCGTGAGGTCGGGCAGTACGCGCATCCCGCTGAACCAGTGATGGTCCTCGGGGTGGCACACGAGCACCGGAGTACGCGTCGTGGGCCGGAGCACCCCGGCCTCGCTGACCCGCCGCCCCACAAGGGAGTTGACCAGCGTCGACTTGCCCGCCCCGGTCGATCCTCCGATCACGGCGAGCAGGGGTGCTTCGGGTTCTCTCAACCGGGGCACGAGATAGTCGTCGAGTTGCGCGAGCAGTTCGTCGCGGTTCGCACGCGCGCGTGGAGCCCCCGCCAGGGGCAGCGGGAAGCGTGCGGCGGCGACACGGTCGCGCAGGGCGGAGAGTGCGTCGAGCAGCTGGGGCCGTACGTCCAAGGTCACCACATGCGAAGAATGCCCAATTTTGCAGGCTTTCTAAAGCATATGGGCATGTCTGCGCGCCGATTGGACACACGGGGCCTAAGGGATGACTGGGGCGCAGGCATAACGAGTGCACAACACCCGGGGCGTGAGGCGCCAAAAGCGATGCACGATTCGTACCTGCCTGCGATTATCAGGACCGCTTCACTGAACCTCCACATCGAGCCACGGAGGGGAGGCGCGAGGCGCAGGGACCCAGGAGCTCTATCCTTGTCCCCGGCAAGGTCACAGCCCCGCCCATACCCGGGCACCAGCACCACAGGCCACCACACCCGGCCCCCGTAGCTCAGTGGATAGAGCAGGCGCCTTCTAAGCGCTTGGCCGCAGGTTCGAGTCCTGCCGGGGGCGCACCGCTGCACACTGCGTTCTCGCAGGCCAGGTAGCCCGTATCGGGCGACACGCCAGGATCCCGGCACGGCCCCGGACGCGCTCACCGCCGCACGACCGCTCAGGTCCCCCGGCGGGCTCGCTCGACGATCTCGTCCTCCGTGAGCGGCACATCGTGGTGACTGAGGCAGATCGGCACCTCGATCTTGCTGAATCCGGTCCCCTCGCCTGCGGCGTTGAACTGGCCGGCCTTGAGACCGGCGAGGTTGTCGAGGACCGCGTTCCGCGCCTGAGCCATGGTCCTGGCCGCCTCGATGTGGGCGGGCCCTGTGAGTCGGCCGATGAACTGGTTCACGGTGTTGCCCAGCGCCTGGTTGTGGATCCCCCTGGGGAGCTGTGAGGCGAGGACCATCCCGAGTCCGTACTTGCGTATCTGGCGGATGAGTTCGACCGTGCTGTCCCTGCTCGGATTCGATGCACCGGAGGGCACGAAGTTCTGCGCCTCGTCCATCACCAGCAGCCCGCCCAGGGCACGGTCTCCGACCGGGTGTGCCCTGAACCATGAGAACAGGGTCGCCTGGAGGCGGCTGACGAATTGGGCCGGTCCGTCGCCGGACAGGCCGGTGAAGCTGATCACCGAGATACGGGCGGTCTTCCCCGTCGACGGGATCAGGAGCATGCCGGGATCGGCGGGTGCGCCGGACTCCCCGAACAGCGGGTCGGTTTCCGACGAGGCTTCCAGCGTGTCCGCCATCTGAACCGCTAAGCGCATGGTCCTGCTGTTCACGATGTCGGTCGGGGCCTCCGCGAGCAGCTCGACGAAGCCGGCCAGGGTCTTGCCGCCGTCGCGCGCGTACCGTTCGAGGGCACGTTTGAGGACCCCCAGCTGCTGGGTCGCGCGCGCACTGCTGCCGCGTACACCGGCATGTGGCGCGAGTGAGGTCACGGTCGACCTGACCAGACGGGGGAAGTCGTCCTCGTCGTCGAGGACGGGACCGAAGTCGGGAAGCGGGTGGAAGGAGATCGGACGTCCCCGGTTCAGACCCGGTGTCCACACCACCACTTCGACCTCCGCGAAATAGCGTCGGGCCTCGCGCTCATGGTCGTCCGTCCACCCCTTCGGCGGGCGCGACCAGGGGTCGCCGAGCCGTGCGAGGTCGTCGTTCGGATCCAGCACGATCACCGAGACGCCGCGCAGAGCGCACTGCTCCACAAGTCGCTTGATCAGGACGGTCTTGCCCGATCCCGCCGCGCCCACCACCGCGGTGTGCATCCGGAGCCCTTCCATGGGCACCGCGAACGAACGGCCGCCCCGGACGGTGGTTCCGACGACGATCTCGGTACGGGCGGGCTCGGCGTCCTCCGGTGTGGCCGCCGCATCCCCCGCCACCCCGGAGCCGACTTCCGTGGTCGCGATGCCGACGATGCCGAGATGCTGCCGCAAGTCGCCCAGCACCGGCGCGAAGACCTCGATGCGGGAAGCCTGGTGCTCCTGTCGCAGCCATGCGTCCAGGCCCGACGTACGGTCGTCGAGCATGGCCCGGAGGGCGGCCAGGGTCCGGAGGTCGGCGGCGCCGATCGGTAACGACACCCCGCCCCGCGCCTCGAAGTCGTCCTTGATGTCCTTGGTCCTGGGGCCGCTCGGGTACGGCGTGTTCCGCAGCAGGATCAGCCGGCGGCTCGTCAGTTCGGCCGTCAGGCCGGCCTCCACGGCCGCGTTGCGGATCCGGTTCTGGGCGGCGATGGCGTTGCTGGCGGCGATCGCCCGGAAGGACCAGTGGAATTCGTTCTCGCTGGCCTCGTCCATGACATAGCGCAACCGGGCGTGCAACGCCGCCTTGCGGCCGAAGTCGGTCTCGATGGAGAACCGCGTCTCGTCGGCACCCAGTTCCCTGAGCAGACTCCGCAGCCCCGCGTCCAGCAGAGCGGGCATCTGCCCGTCCTCGGCTGCGTGTTCGAGCGGCCCGAGGTCGTCCGCGTCGGCACGGAGCTTGTCGAAGGTCTCCGTCAGGGTGCTCAGGTCGACGGCCCTCGCCGGTGCGGGCGGTGCGGCTGCCGTGGGCTCCGCGCCCGCCAGGGAGGTCAGTTCGGCCGCCGTGCCGGTCTGCAGACATGCCTCGATGTGCTTCTGGACCCGGATGAGCAGCCGCCGTGCGGTGTAACGGTGCGGGGCTTCGGCCAGCGCCGCCGGGGTGACCGGCCAGGTGGGAGACCGCGGGGTGAACCCCAGCGACTCGTAGTAGGGCCGGAAGCGGCTGCTGACGATGGCGGCGGCGGTGGCCTCGTCGGGAATCGCGCCGAGCGTCGGCAGAACCTCGAACCGGTCCAGGGCGGACCGGACCGCCTCCCGGGAGATCTGCTCCCAGGTGTCCTCGTGGCACGCCACGACCAGCAGGGTCCGGCGGGCTTCCTCCCGCAGTTCCATCAGGCCGGTGGCGATCTCACCGCTCAGCCGCTTCGCGGCCCGGCCCTCGCCGGAGGCAGGCGACGTCAGCGACGACGTCTCCGCGGCGGACACCAGGGTGTCGAGCTGGTCGAAGGCGAACACCAGCGGTCCGACCAGGGCGAACAGGCGCGTCAGATCGCGGAGGACGAGTTGGGCCTGTCGCCCGCCCGGCGACATCCCCCAGGCGGCGCGCTTGTCCCCGTCGTCGTCGTTGAGCGCGAAGTAGGCCCTGCCGATCTCCACGGGATCGCCGGCGGAGGCCAGGAGCGCCAGCGCGCGGGCCGTGTCCGCGGCCTCGTTGCCCACCTGTCGGTCGATGGTCCGGATCCCCCGGACGAACGCGTCGACATGGTCGCGCGTCACCTCGCCCCGGCCGGTGACGGCGGTACGGGTGTCCGTGTCGAGGCGAGCCCGCCGCGAAAGCTCGTCGAGCAGGCGAGTCAGTTGTTCCTGGCCGCCCTCGTCCTCCCGGTAGAGACCGTCGACGAGACTGTCGGTGGCGCTCTCCCAGAAGTTCCGGCCGGTGACGAGCTTGATGTAGAAGAAGGACCCGCCGCGCTCCTGGATCTCGTGGCGGGCCCAGCCGAGCAGATGCGTCTTGCCCGAGCCGGTCTCGCCGCGCACCACGGTCGCCACCGGCGAGTGGGCGCGCTCGACGGCGCCCATCGCCCTCCCCAGCCGCCGGAACACCTCGGGATGAAGGCCGTCGACGTGGTAGGAGGTCACCGGTGTCCAGATCTCCTCCTGGGTCAGCGCGGTGCTGATGTACAGCGTCTCCAGGGCGGCGAGTTCCCCGTTCACGCCGGTCCGATCCGCAGCAGGTGGCGGGGTTCCCCGCCGATGTCGACGGCGGCCCTGCGGTCCTCGTCGCTGAGCGTGCGCCGGTTGAGCTCGCCCATCAGCTGTACGTCGTCCTGCTCGATCATCCGGTCGAGTTCGGCGTCGACGGCCCCTCGCGGCAGGTCCCCGAGCCATGGGCGCAGCGCCGACAGTCTGACCCAGCTGCCCGGTTTCCGGCGGCCGGTGAGTTCCGTGTAGACCGCGCGGATCCAGTCCTCGACGTCGGGCTGGAAGAACTCGCCGAACTTGGTGCCGGAGCGGGCCAGGTACTGTCCGACGTTGTCCAGCACCGCGTAGAGCACCCCGGCCGGAAACTTCGCTCCGTCCGGGCGTCCGGCCACCAGGGCGGACTCGCACCAGGTCCGGCCCGCAGGCGTGAGCTGGTGCGTGTTGACCGCACCGCGCTTCCTGGTCACGATCCGCTCGGCGTCCTGGTTCACCCGCCGTCGCACCACCGCGGTGATCTCCAGGCCGGCGAGTTCGCGCAGTTCACGGTTGGTCACCGGCCGTGCGACCACCATCAGGGCGAACAGCGATGCATGATCCCGTACAGTCAACTCCGTCGGCACAGTACCCCTCCTCGATGAGCCGGAATCCGGTCAGATGTCGAACCCCCGCCTGGGCACCAGTTCCACCCGGCCGGTCATGCTGGACAACTCGCCCATGACGGTGATCACCTGCCGTTCCCGATGCGCGGTGATCGCACGGTCGTACGAGGCCTGGTCGGGGAGCCGCACCCAGACGGCCCGCCGGACCAGTTCGGTGTGCTCGGTGCGCAACTCACCGCGGACCTTGATCCGCCACCGGTCGTTGCCGGAGGAGTCGTCGTGCAGCCCCTCGACCACGCCGGAGACCGTCGCGGCACCGGTGGCGTTGAGGCCGCTGAGCCGCAGGGACGCGGCGTGCAGGAGCGATCCCGAGTTCTCCGGGAACGCGACGACGTGTGACGGCACATCGAGTGGCCGCGAGCGCGCCCACCGGAAGCCGATCTCGAAGGGCTCGCTCCGGTCGTGGCCGGAGAGCTCACTGAGCGCCTTGCACAGATCCGCGGAGACGCCGGCCGTGACGGTCTCGTCGAAGGCCGCGGGCGCGTCCGCCGCCACGGCTGCCTGGGCCGCGCTCACCGCTTCGAGCATCTGGACCAGCACGGCCCGACCGGTGACCTGCTCCCCACTCAGGGTTCGGGCCGTCGCGTCCGCCGCCACCCGGATCTCGACGACGTAGCTCCCGGCGCGGGAGGGGCCGAGTTCGGCTGCGCGCAAGAGGTCGCCCACCACGCCCGGTTGCCGGCCGGCGAAGGCGAAGTGCGGACCCTGCACGACGGTGCGCGCCGCCGCCGTCAGGGCGTTGCGGACACCCAGCACCGTCTGCGTACCCAGGAGCAGCGAGGTGTAGCCGGGGTCGTGGCCGGTGGGGAACGTGCGGAAGGACTGCTTGTCCAGCTGCGGTCTGGCGATCTCCAGGGCGATGTCGCCCGCCGGCCGGTCCTCCAGCGCGCACAGACAGCGCAGGATCTCCCGTAATCGGCGGTCGCTGTCGCCCATGCCGTCGCGAGCGGGTACCAGCACCTCGTAGTCGCCCGGGTGTTGCCACACACTCGCTCCGCGCCAGCCTTGTGGATCCCGCTCCCAGCCCGTGTCCGCCAGATAGCTGGCGATGTCGTCGACCTTCAGCGGAATCGTCATCGCTTCCCCTACCAGTCGGACTGCGTCTCGGTGAGCCGGCGCAGTGAGGCGGCGGTGAGCACGTTCGCTGTCGGAACCCTGACCGGACGCCTTCGGTCACGGTCGGGGTCCTTGATCTGCTCCTCGGCGCGGAGCGAGACGAAGTAGCCGAGGTGACGGAGCATCACACCGTCGGTGCTCATGGCCGCGTACGCCTGGTTGTCGGCGGGGACGCAGATGACGAACAGGAACCGCGGCACGGTGAAGTCGGGACCGGCGAGCTTGTTGAACTGCCGTTCGTTGAGCCCGCGGAAGTTCAGGTGGCCGGACGACACGGACGGCTTCGACCATGTCTTGATCTGAGCCTCGACAGTGGGTGACATCGTCCGTCCGTAACGGCCGGTGGCGCGGAACCCGAGATCGACCCCGTCCACGTCGAGATCGCCTTGCACGACGATCAGCCCCGCCGCAGAGGCCAGCACACGGACGTAGTCTTCGCCGAACTTGCCCTGATGCTGCTTCGCATCGAGCACGAAAGCCCCCCAATGTCCCCCGGCTGTGGCACACGGCAGTCGGAATATTACGGGACACGCCGACGACTGTCAGGGCCCCGTAACGGACCTTCCGACAGGCCGGCGAAACGACGGCCGGCGGGCAGCTGTTCATCCCTGATGCGATGGAGGGCCCCGCGCCCCCACTCCCCGCCCACCCCGTCGGCCCCGCTCACAGCCCGCACTAATCTGTCCGCCATGAACGCTCCGGGGGACATGATCGACGGTCGGTTCGAGCTGGTCGCGCGGCTCGGCAGTGGCGGAATGGGCACGGTGTGGCGCGCGCGGGACAGCATGCTGCACCGGGATGTCGCGCTGAAGGCCGTACGGCACGACGCGGCGGCCTCCGAGGCCGTCCGCGCGCGGGTGCTGCGGGAGGCGCGGGCGCTGGCCCGGGTCAGCCACCCGAACGTGGTGATGATCCATCACATCGTGAACGACGACCCGCACCCCTGGCTCGTGATGGAACTGGTCGAGGGCGTCTCGCTGCAGGAACGGCTCGCCGAGGGCCCGTTGTCGCCCACGGAGGCCGCCCGGCTGGGCCGCCAGGTGCTCGGCGCCCTGCGCGCCGCCGACGCGGCCGGGGTCCAGCACCGGGACGTCAAACCCGCCAACATCCTGCTGCGCGCCGACGGCTCCGCGGTCCTCACCGACTTCGGCATCGCGGCGCTCCAGGGCTCCACCGCCCTGACGGCGACCGGCGAACTCATCGGCTCACCCGAGTACATCGCCCCCGAGCGGATCCGCGGCAACGACGACGACCCGGCGTCCGACCTGTGGTCCCTGGGGCTCGTCCTGTACGTGTGCGTCGAGGGCGTCAGTCCGCTGCGCCGCGGGACGACCCTGGCCACCCTGGCCGCCGTGCTCGACGAGGCCCTGCCCCCGCCGGTGCGCTCCGGCCCGCTGGCACCCGTGCTCCAGGCCCTGCTCGTACGGGATCCGGCGGGCCGCCCCGACGCGGCACGGCTGGACGCGATGCTGGCGCAGGTCGAGTCGGGTACGACGCCGGACTGGGCCCTGCCGACGACGACCGCCCCGCTGCCGCCCGGCCCCACAGGGACCCCGGCCCCCGCACCGGGCGCCCCGTCCGCGCAGGCCGGCCCCGGCGGCCCGCAGCACGCCGGAGCAGCCGCCGGGACACCGGGCCCACCGGCCCCCGCACCGGGCGAGGAGCCGACACGCGTCGGGGACGACCGCCCGTCAGGGCGCGGAGGGCGTGCGTCGCTCGTCGCCACCGTCGCCGTCGTCGTGGTCGCCCTCGCGACGGCCACGACCGCTCTCGTACTCACCCTGGGCGACCGGGGCGGCGGCGACGGCAAGGAGGACGGCGCCAAGGGCGTCGGCAACCCCGCCACCACGTCGTCCTCGTCGAGCTCCACGCCCTCGCCGTCCTCGAAGCCGTCGCCGAAGCGGTCGTCGACCCCGACGCCCACGCCGAAGCCCTCGGCCGAGCAGTCCTCCCCCGCCTCCGGGGGCCGGTGGATCGCCCAGCTCTTCTCCGAACCGGTCGGGTCCGGCACCGCCGCCCGGGACCGGCGGCTCGACGCCGTGCGGAAGTCCGTCCCCGAGGCCGTCTACCTCCGCAGCGACGACTACGCGTCCCTGCGCCCGGGCTACTGGGTCGTCTACGCGCCGGGCCCCTTCACCGACGGCCGCGAAGCCCTGGCCTTCTGTGAGGAACGCGGCAGGACCTCGCCGACCACCTGCGTCGGCCGGTACGTGAGCACGAGCGCGGACGACTACAAGCTCCAGTGCCGCCCCCCGGCCGCGGACCCGACGGGCTTCTGCACCCGCCCATGAACGGCACACCTCTGCGAACGCCACGCGCGCGTAGACCCCGCCAAACCGACCAGCTCATATGATCTATGGCCCGGTATGACACATCTTGGTGAATGATGTCAGCTTGGGTGCCGTTACCCGCTGTGAGTCCTCGCGTTGAAGGGTCAGTGCGGTCGCGTTCATGCTTCCGCGCTCACCGATTCGAAGGAGAAACGTGATGTCTCGCATCGCGAAGGCAGCGGTCGTCGCTCTCGGCACGGGTGCCGTTGTGCTCAGTGGTGCCGGTCTGGCCATGGCGGACGCGGACGCCGCGGGCTCGGCCGTCGGCTCGCCCGGCGTGGCGTCGGGCAACGTCGTCCAGGTTCCGGTCCACGTCCCGGTCAACCTCTGCGGCAACACCGTGAACGTCATCGCCCTGCTGAACCCGGCGTTCGGCAACCAGTGCGCCAACATCTCGGACACCCACGAGGGTTACGGCCGCTGAACCGCCGCACCACCGACGCGAAGGCCCCCGGCGGTATCCACCGCCGGGGGCTTCCCCGTATCCCAAGTACCTCAAGTACCCCGCCCGACCCGTGCACCCCCGCGTGACCCGCGTGACCCGCGCGCCTCACCGCCCGCGCGAACGCCTCACACGTACCGGTAGATCCGGCTGTGGTCCTCCAGCTGGTCCGGCGTCACGCCCCACGGCGGCATCTCCTCGTGCCGCGCGACGATCCGCCCGTACGCCCGCTCCCCGAGCTCCGGCGGCGACTCGGGCAGATACCGCGCGCCCTGGTGCCGCTTCTGCCAGCGCGTCCAGAGCAGGTCCACGAAGGAGTGGTGCAGCCAGAAGACGGGGTCGTTGACGGAGCCGCCGCCCAGCATGTGCCCGCCGACCCAGCGGTGGACGCGGTTGTGGTTGCGCCAGGCGTCGTTGCCCCGCCCGGTCCCCCACCCCTCCAGCTTGTTGCGGAAACCGCGGCCGGAGGTGGAGTCCCAGGGGGCCGTGTCGTACACGGGATCGTCGAGGGCCGTGGCGAGTTCGCCCGCGGTGGGCAGGGCCAGCGGATCGCGGGGCCTGCCGAAGTCCCGCGTGAGGTAGTCGCCGTCGGTCATCGACTCCTTGACGACCCACTTCTTGTGCCGGCGCGCGAACGGACCGGTCGTCACCTGGTGGTCGGACCGGCGTCCGTTGCCGCCGAGGAGGTCCTCCCCCCACAGCGAGGCGGCGGGGGTGCGGTCCTTCGTCCAGTCCCAGTACGGCACGGACACCCCGGAGTCCACCTTGCGCAGCGCCCGCTCCAGGTCCAGCAGGAACCGCCGGTGCCAGGGCAGGAAGGAGGGAGCCATATGGGCCGCACGCAGCCCGTCCTCACCGTCCGCCACGTAGTGGTCGATGTGCATACGGACGAATTCGTCGTACTCGCCGGTGCGTTTGATCTCCAGGAACGCGCCGACGAGCCTGCTCTTCTCCGTACGCGTCAACGCGTTCACGTTCTTACGCGTGTACGCCATGCCCGTGCCCCTCCCCCGGTTCCGCGTCCATGCCGGCCGCGCGCAACCGCAGCGTGCCGCCCAGTTCGTCCACGACGGCGCGGGCGGCGGCCAGCGGTGTCGGGTACGCCTGGTAGTGGTCGACCATCGTCAGATAGCCGCCGTCGGCCCGCCGCATGAGGTGCAGCGGCCGGTCGTCCACCGTGACCCGCCAGGCCCCGGCGCGAGCCGTACGCGCGTCGCCGGCCGGACGTACGCCGTCCGCCGTCCCGTCCTTGCAGCCTCGGATGCGGCATCCGCCGTACATCTCGTCGAACCCGGCCGCGAACCGCGCCTCGAAGTCGGCCAGTTCGCGCGACGGCCCACCGGCGGGGCCGTCCGGCGCGGCCGGCTCCTCGCGCGTCGGTCCCGATGCCGCGACGAACGGAGCCACTGCTGCCGCCACGGCCGCGGCGAGCACCCCTCTCAGGACGTCACGCCGCGTGCCGTTCCCCACTCTCAACCGCATTCCCCGCCCCCTTGGATACGTCCTGTCCCTGCTGTCGGCGCCTACAGGCCCGGAGCGAGGCCCAGGGTCGCGCCCGGTGCCGCCTGCAGGACCGGGGTCAGCACGGCCACCTGGGGCAGCTTCGCGGCCGGCAGGCCGAGCATGTCCGCGCGCGGCGCGGTCAGCGGGGCGTCCAGCGAGGCGCCGGGCGTCAGGGCGCGCATCCCGGAGGTGGGCGTGCTGGCCGCGAGGTGGTCGAAGGTGTCGCCCAGCACCCGCGGCAGGGGCGTACGCAGGTCGAGCGAGGGCAGGTCGCTGGTGACCGGCAGCTGCGGGAGGGCCCGCTCCGGCAGCAGCCGGCCCTCGACGTACCGCGGCCCGTCGGGGCTGCCCGGCGTGATCAGCGGCACGGTGCCGCTGATGCTGGGCATCTCCATGTTCAGGGAGTGCTCCACACCTTCCAGGGGCACGGCGACCGGAACCCCGTCGGCCGCGACGGCGGGCGTCGCGACGGCGGCCGCCACACAGGTGACGACGGCGGCAAGAGTTCCTCGGGTGGTCGACTTCATCTCAGGCACGGGCCTTTCGGGATTCGGGAGGGTGCGTCCGAAACGGGTAACGACCCGGCACACGGGATCCGGTCAAAATTCCCCCGGTCGATGCAATCTTCAGCTCGTCCATAAGTCCCACCGCGGCGTCGACGCGAGCCTCCCGGGGCCCCGGTGCCCCGGCGGCCCCGGGTCGCGTGACCGGGCGCGGTGCGCGGGGTCAGGCGCGCAGGCTGCGGGCCGGTACGAGGGCGTGCGCCGCGCTCTTCAGGGTCTCCTCGTCGCCGGCGAAGGCGGCCAGCGCCTCGGGCTCGACGGGCTTGCCCGGCTCGGCCTCGGGCCACGGGCGGGTGGTGAACAGGAAGTAGGCGTAGCCCCGTTCGCCGACCGCGGCGAGCCACTCCGGCGGTACGGGGCACTGGGCGTTGAGCTGGGTCATGCTGACGACGGCCTGGCCCGACTCGACGAGGAGGCGGACCGGGAAGCTCGGCTGCCGGGTGGCGTCGACGACCTCGTCGCCGAGGGGCAGTCCGTTGGCCGTCAGCAGCTGCTCGACGGCGGCCGCGGAGCCCTCGGGGCCGTTCGCGCCGTCACCGAGGGAGTAGGCCAGGAGATAGGGCATGTCGCCGTCGGGCTGTTCACCGCTCCACGCCATGACGACGAGGGTGCCGAGGTCCGCGGCGGGGAAAGGGCGCGTTTCACTTGAGATTGAGGTCACCGCGGAACCGTATCGACGTGTCGGAATGCCTCCGCCCCCTTTCTCACCCGCCCGGGGGATTTCCTTGAAGGTCTCCACACGAACGAGGGACGGCGTCGAACGGACCGGAAGAGAGAAACAGCCCGGACACCGGAAAGGAACAGCCGGAACGCGGCGAATGGCCGGGGCGGCGGGACGGGGCGGTAAGGCCCCCGGGGGACGAGGAGCGACGCGAAGGACCGGTCCCGCGCTGATGCGCAACCGGCCCCGCGTCACTTCCGGTCCCGTACGGACCCCTGTCGGTTCCGTACGGCCCCGCGTCACTTCTGGAGGGGAAGACCGCCCAGGAGAGCCGTGGGCCCGCCCGCCGAGTTCAGGGCGTCCGTCACGTCGTTGAGGGTGCTGAGCGCGGAGTCCTGGTTCTCCGTGTCGAGGGCCCTCGACTGCGACTGCAGCGGCATGGCGTCCACCGGCTGGGTGGTGAGCTGGGTGAGAGCCGAGTTGAGGCCGCCGTTGAGGCTCGTGGGGGGCGTGAGGTCGGCGGCAAAGGCGGGCGCGGCGACACCAGCGATGGCCATGGACCCGGCAACGACAGCGGCGGCCTTCAGGGACTTCATCGTGTTCCTTTCATCGGTGACTCGCGTCACCAGAGGGAATTCTCACTGTTCAGGCAGCGTGCATGCCTGCTCTCGCACTGCTTCCTGCCCAACGACCCCTCGTCCGGGCGGAAACCCCGAACGCTGAAAATTCCTGGAACCCACCCGATTGAAGGCTGTGTTTCATCACCAAATGGGATCCCTCATATGAGAACCCTGAAAGATTGTGCAAACAGAGGGTGGAACAGCCGTGGGGGGGGGCCCGGGGGGGGGGGGGCCCCCCCGCCCCGGGGGGGGGGGGGGGGGGGCGGCCCCCCCCCCCCCCCCCCCCCGGGCGGGGGGGGGGGGCGGGGGGGGGGGGGGCCGCCCGG
>NZ_JBVJLW010000006.1:102872-383919 GCF_055584525.1 Streptomyces sp. NPDC102514 | reverse complement strand
TGGATAACCACAAACTACCCACACAAACAAACCCAAAAATCAAACCATGCAATAACGGCGGGCCCCCCCCGGGGCGCGCCCCCGGGGGGGCCCCCCCCCCCCCCCACGGCCGGGGCGGTGGCTGCTTCGCCTCAGCCACCGCTCCCCGACGGTGCGGTCACGTTCGTCGGCAGCTTGGGCAGTCCCGGCAGGTTCGGCGCGGGCAGGGCGCCGCCCACCGCCACCGCTGCGACGAAGTTGACCAGACCGCTCACGACCTGCTTCGCGGCCACCCCCAGAGCGGTGGCGTCTCCGGCGACCGCCGCCTCGGTCAGGGAGTCGACCGAGCTCTGCAGGGCCTTGAGCGCGTCGGCCCTGAGGTCGGGCGCGGCCACACGGCTCGCCGAGTCCGGCGCGGGCAGCGCGGGGGCACCGGGAAGCGCGGGCAGGATCGCCGGCGGGGCGGCCGGGATCTTGGGATCGGCCGGGCTCTGAGGAACGGCCGGGATCTTGGGATCGGCCGGTGAGTTCACCGCCGGTGTCTGCGGAACCGTCGGCGTCTGCGGCACGGCCGGTGTCTTCGCCGGCGGGGTCTGCGGGGCGGCCGGAGCGGACCCGGCGGCCTTGGCGATGGCCTCCTTCACCGCGTCGCCGAGCTTCGTGGCGTCGGCGGCGGGCAGCTTCCCGCCGTCGGCCTTGAGCGCGGCGGTGAGCAGGTCGGTGACCGGCTTCAGCACTCCGGCGACATCGGCGAGGCCGGCGGCCTGTGCCAATAGGGCGTCCGCCTCGGGCACCGGTGCCCGGACCGCTGTCGCGGGCGGGGCCGCCGCGGACCGGGCGTCGTGCGCCGGGTCGTGGTCGGCGGCCACGGCGACGGGTCCGGCGATCCCCAGCAGGAACGTGGCGCAGAGTGCGGAGGTCGCGATACGCCGCGCGGGCAGAGCACGCATGAAGGGTCCTTTCGATGGTGCGTCGGGTCCTGTGCCCACCGTGGAATCGGTGACCGCCGCCTGCAACCGATCACCCGCGCACCGCGGCGGCCCGCACCCACCGCCGTGACCGTTGTCCCTGATGAGCCGCCATGCCCGGCCCCGCCGAAGGCACTTGCCTGCCCTCCCCCCATTCGGGGCAACGCGGATCGGCCGCCCTCCCCTGGGGGGAGGACGGCCGATCAGGGGCCGGGCTTCGACGTCAGTCGTTGGCGCACTCGTTGCCGAACGCCGGGTTCAGCAGCGCGATGACGTTCACGGTGTTGCCGCACAGGTTGATCGGCACGTGGACGGGGACCTGCACCAGGTTGCCCGACAGGACACCCGGGGAGTTGGTGGCGGCGCCGTGCGCGTCACTGTCGGCGGCGGCGATGCCGGCGGTGCCCGCCATGGCGGCGGCGGCAACGGAGGTAAAGACCAGGCCCTTCGCGATACGCGACATGGAGAGGTGCTCCTTGGGATTGAAACAACAACCGGGCGGGATGCCCGGCTCTGGAATCAACGCGTGGCGACGGCGCGGGTTGTGCCTCCAAAAGAGTGACGCTCCGGGCCGTTACCAGAAGCGAGCCAGGCGGTTATTCCGAGACATGCACACGATTCCGACACACTTGACAGGTTTCACCGATAAATACGGATAGCGGCTACAGTTGCGTTCCTCCTCAGATCGTCACAGACCGCCCCAGATCACCTCAGATCACTTGAAACAGACGGGGAGTCATGTCGGCACCCGTGTGATGTCCGCGTCCCGTCCGCCGATGTCCCCGTCCCACCGGTCCGCAAGGGCCGGAACCTCCGCCGCCGCAATTCCCCCCGAAAGGGCAACGCCGGTCATGCGCAATTCCCTGGGTCTTCTGCTGCGCCGTGGGATGGTGGGAGCTTTTTCCCTCGCCTCGTTGTGGGTGCCGGGCGGACCGGCGTCGGCCGCCCCCGCCCCGCCGGGCGCCACGGTCGCACCGCCCGCCGCCGAGGCGGAGAGCCTGACGTTCACCCAGCGGTACCGCGCGCTCCGGCACGGCGGGATCGTCCGGGCCGCCAACTCGTCGATCACCTGCCGCACACCGGTCGCGCCGACTGCGGTGTCGTGCCCCGCGGCCCGCGCGGGTCTGGCGGCCGCGAACGACGGCTTCGACATGTTCTACACGGACATCGACAAGGACCCGAACACCTACAACTCCAGCAGCGCCGAGGTCCGTCTGCCGTCGGGCGCCCGCGTCTCGTACGCGCGGCTGTACTGGGGCGGCAATCTGCGGGTCGGTGAGCAGAAGCCGCCCAAGGACAACGGACGGGTGCTGATCGCCGAGGCCGGCGGCCAGTACAAGGAAGTGCTCGCGGACACCCTCGTCGGGCACCGGGCCGCCCGTGGCGCGGACGCCTTCCAGGCCTCGGCGGACGTCACGCGGCTGGTGCGGTCGAGCGGCGCGGGCGCGTACACCGTGGCGCAGGTCAATGTGGCGATGGGGCACTCGGCGGCCGGCGCCTGGGGCGGCTGGACGCTGATGGTGGCGTACGAGAAGAAGTCGGAGCCGCTGCGGCATCTGGCGATCTGGGACGGCTTCGGCCCGCTGGGGCCGGACGACGACCGGGCGGTCCGGGTGGGCGGCCTGCCGTTCCCCGCGGGGGCCGCGGGCCGTGTGGGGCTCGTCGCCTACAACGGCGACCGCGGGCGGACCGGCGACTCGCTCACCGTGTCGGACGGACGGGGCAGGGCGGTCCCGCTCGGCAACAGCGCCAACCCCCGTGACGACGTACTGAATTCGACGATCGGCGAGCCCGACGGGACGGCCGCCCCGCGGACGCCTTCGTATCCGAACACGCTCGGGTACGACTCCGACGTCCTCGATCTCCGCGAGGGCCTGCGGCGCGGCGGGGACCGGCTGGACTTCCGGCTGGTGTCGCGGCGGGACGCGGCCTGGGCCGGCGCGCTGTTCGTCGCCGTCGACGCGAAGCACTGATGCCCCTCCCCTCCTGTCCCGGCCCCGACCGAGTTCCACCCGCGCTCCCCGTGAGCGCCGCCCGTGAGCGAGGAAGCCCTCATGCGACTGTCACCGACCGGCCCAGGACCGAGGCCACGGGTCCTGCACGTCTCCCAGCCAGTGGACGGCGGGGTGGGCCGCGTGGTCACCGACCTGGTGCGGGCACAGCTGGCCACCGGCGCCGACGTCACCGTCGCCTGCCCGCCGGACGGCGGCCTCGCGACGGCGGCCGAGCTCCTGGGCGCGGGCGTGCGGCACTGGCACGCGACCCGCTCGCCCGGGCCGGGGCTCGCCCAGGAGGTACGGAGTCTGCGCCGGCTCGTGAGGGAGGTGCGGCCCGACGTCGTGCACGCGCACAGCGCCAAGGCCGGACTCGCGGCCCGGCTCGCCGTTCGCGGGCAGGTGCCGACCGTGTTCCAGCCGCACGCCTGGTCGTTCGAGGCGGTCGGCGGGGCCACCGGCCTCTTCGCCCTCAACTGGGAGCGGCTGGGGGCCCGTTGGGCCTCGCGGGTGGTGTGCGTCAGCGAGGCGGAGCGGCGCACCGGGCAGCGGTCGGGGATCAGGGGCCGGTGGAGCGTCATCCCGAACGGCATCGACACCCGCGGCTTCCACCCGGCGCCCGTGGAGACCGTACGGGCCGGGATTCCGTTGCTGGCGGGCGTCGACGCGGCGGCACCGCTCGTGGTGTGCGTCGGGCGGCTGTGCCGGCAGAAGGGACAGGACGTCCTTCTGGAGGCGTGGCGCGAGGTGACCCGGCGGGTGCCGGCCGCGCGGCTCGTGCTGGTCGGCGACGGGCCGGACGCGCAGGCGCTGCGGGCCTCGGCTCCCCCGTCCGTGCTGTTCGCCGGGGCCGTCACCGACACCATGCCCTGGTACCAGGCCGCCGATCTGGTCGTCCTGCCGTCCCGTTGGGAGGGCATGGCGCTGGCGCCGCTGGAGGCCATGGCCTGCGGGCGGCCCGTCGTGATCACCGATGTGGACGGGTCGCGCGAGAGCCTGCCGCCGGGCCAGGGGCCACGCTGCCTGGTGCCGTCCGAGCGGCCGGACGCGCTGGCCGGGGCCGTCGCCGAGCTGCTTCTCGACCCGCTGCTGCGCGAGTCGCTCGGTCACCAGGGACGCCGGTACGTAACGACCACGCACGACGTGCGGCGCACGGCCGCGGCCGTCGCCGACGTGTACCGCGATCTGATCGGCACCTGGCCGACCGGGCGGACCAAGGGCGTGGACCACACCGAGTACAGGGAGTCCATCCACACGTGACTGCGGAAAGTACCGTTCCCTCCCCCGGCGGCCGGCCGCGGGCGGCGGACCACGGATTCTCGCCCGTCTCATCCGTCTCGTCGGCCTCGTCGGGCTCGCCCGTCTCGGTCATGCCGCCACGCGAGGCCGTCGGCGGCTTCGCGTTCCCCAGCGGCAGACGGCCCTTCGTGCACCGCGTACGTGCCGTGCACCGCGTACGGGCCGTGCCGCGGCCCTCACGGCTGCCCCTGCCCGCCGTGGACATCGGCGCGGCGCTGGCCGGCGGCGCCCTCGCGCTGCCGTGGCCGCATCCGCTTCCGCTGGCCCTGCTGGTGCTCGCGGTGCTCCGGCTGAACGCGCACGCGTCGCTGTACCGCGCCACGTCCACCCCCGCCGTACCGGCCTTACTGGACGAACTGCCCGCCGTCTGCGCCCGGATCGCGGTGGGCTGGTGCGCGCTCGCGGCCCTGCTGGCCGCGTACTCCCCCGAGCACGCGCTGTCCGCCAGCGCCCTGGTCCTCGGCTGCGCGGTGCAGTCGCTGGTGAGCTGCGCGGGCCGGGGCGTCGTGCACGGCCACCGGCGCCGGACGCTCCAGCGGCGCCCGCGCGCGGCCCTGGTGGTCGGCCGCACCGTCGACGCGCAGCGCGTGGCCGCCGCCTTCCTGCGGCAGCCGGACTGCGGGGTACGGCCGGTGGGGGTCGTCGCCGACGAGGCGAGCGACGGCGAGGGCCTGCCGGTGCTGACCACCGGCGAGGAGGTCCAGCGGGCCCTCATCCAGAACGGCGTGCAGGACGTGCTCGCCGTGGCCCCCTCCACCTGGCCCGAACAGGCCTCGCTGCTGCGGACGTTGGGCGAGTCGGGCTGCGCCGTGTGGGAGGTGCGCGCGGACTCGTCGGCGTACGGGCGTTCCGACCGGCTCGCCGGGTTCGCCTGCCGCCGGCTGTCCCTGGGGCGCCGGTACGGGAGTGCCGGGAAGCGGCTGCTCGACGTGCTGGTCTCCGGCGCCCTGCTGCTGCTGGTCAGCCCGATGCTGCTGGTGTGCGCGGTCGTGCTGCGGGCCGTCGACGGGCCCGGTGTGGTGTTCCGGCAGGAGCGCATCGGCAAGGACGGGCGGCCGTTCACCCTGCTGAAGTTCCGTACGCACCGGCCGGTCGACGCGCACGAGGCGGCGACCCGCTGGAGCGTGGCGAACGAGCACGAGATGGTGTGGTTCTGCCGCTTCCTGCGGCGCACGTCGCTCGACGAGCTGCTCCAGCTGTGGAACGTCTTCTGGGGCGACATGAGCCTGGTCGGACCGCGCCCCGAACGGCCTTTCTTCGTCGGCCAGTTCAGCCAGACGTACCCCGGTTACGCGGCCCGCCACCGGATGCGTACCGGCATCACCGGGCTCGCGCAGATCCACGGGCTGCGCGGCGACACCTCGATCGAGGACCGCTGCCGGTTCGACAACGCGTACATCGACGACTGGTCGCTCTGGCAGGACGTCTGCATCCTGGCGCGCACCGCGGTATCGCTCGTGCGTCCGACGGGGAGCTGAACCGGTGACCCAGGTCCTGCCCGCCCCGCCGCTGGTCGCCGTCGTGGCCGCGGCGCCCCGCCGCTTCCTTCCCGTGCTGCCCGTGATCGCGCTGATCGTGATGCTCGCGCTGCCGGTCTCCGGGGACGGCGGCGGCACCCTGGCCGACGCCGTGTCCGGGCTGGTCGTGGTCTGCTGCGCGCTGCGTCTCGTACGCGGCCGGCGGCGCCCCCTGTCCCGTACCGCCGCGGTCGTGCTCGGGCTGCCCGTCGTCGGGGTCGCCGTCGCGACGGCCGACGCGGCTTCGGCCGGGGTGGGGGCCGAGGGGCTCGTGCGCTATCTGCAGATCTTCGTGCTGGTGCCGACGGCGGTGATGCTGCTGGTACGCGACCGCCGTGACGCACGCCTGGTCGCCTGGTCGCTCGTCGGGCTCGCGCTGTGGCAGGGAGGGCTCGGGGTCCACCAGTTCGTGACCGGGACCGGGGCCTCGTACCAGGGCGAGATGATCCGGGCCGTGGGCACCTTCGGGGCCACGGACATCATGGGCATGGCGGCCGTGGTGGCGTTCGGGCTGGTGTGCGCGCTCGGTCTGGCGCTCGGGTCGGGACCCGCGCGGCAGCGGACCGCGGCGGCGGTGTGCGCGCTGGCGCTGCTGCTGCCGCTCGCGCTGTCGTTCAGCCGGGGCGCGTGGATCGCGACGGCCGTGACCTGCGGGGCGCAGCTCGTACTCGCCGGACTGCGGCGGGCCGTGCAGGTGTTCGCGGCGGTCGCGGCGGTGGCGGTGGTCCTGGTGGGCGGGCTCGGGGTGGGCTCCGCGATGCTCCAGGAGCGGATCAGCAGCATCACGCAGGTCGCGGACGCGCCGGACCAGTCGGTGACCGACCGGTACACGATGTGGACGGCCGCCGTCGACATGTGGCGCGATCAGCCGCTGACCGGGGTGGGGCTGAAGGGCTTCCCCGACCATCGCGACGGGCACGCCTCACTCGCGCTGTCGTCGGGCAGTGACACGGACGGGGCGGGCGCCGGTTTCCAGCGCCAGCCGCTGCTGTCGCCGCACAACATGTATCTGCTGATCCTCAGCGAGCAGGGCCTGCTGGGGCTGCTCGCACTGGCCGGGAGCTGGCTGGCGCTGCTGGTTCTCGGGCTCCGGAAGCTCTTGCGCGCACGGCGTTCCGCGAGCGGCCTCGACTGCGCGCTCGTCGCCTGCGGGCTGCTGGTCTGGCAGCTGGTCGACTTCGTGTACGCCGACATCGGCGGCCCCTCGACCGTGCTGACCGCGCTGGTGCTCGGCTTCGCCGCGTGGTGGGCGCTGGCCGACGAGAACGCCCGCGACAGCGCCCACGAGAGGGCCGGAGAACGATGACGGTGACGCCTTCCCGGGCCGGGGACGAGGGAACGACGGCGCGAAGGGGCGGCCGTCGGCGGACGGGGGCCGCGAGCGACCCCTCCGCCCAGGACCACGGCACGGCCGTCGGGACAGGGGAGGAGGTCCTGCTGCCCGGCGCCCGCGCGGCGTCGGCCGGGACCGCGCACCCGGCCGCCACCGAGGCCTCCGCTTCCGGCGCCGCCTCCGGTGCCGACGTCGGCACCGAGCGGAACGGCCCCTCCGAAGTCCCCCCGCCCACCCGGGGATTCCTCGCCAAGGCCACGCTCGTCACCGCCGCCCTCTCCATCGCGGGCGCGCTGCTCGGTCTCGGCCGGGACCAGGCGCTCGCGCATCTCTTCGGGGCCGGGACCGAGACGGACGCCTTCCTGGTCGCGTGGACGGTGCCGGAGGTCGCGGCGACGCTGCTGATCGAGGACGGGATGGCCTTCGTGCTGGTCCCGGCGTTCAGCCTGGCCGTGGCACGGCGGGCCCGCGGAACCGGCGGCGGCGACCCGGTCCGCGCACTCGTCGCCTCCACCCTGCCCCGCATCGCGCTGGTCCTCGTGGGGGTCTCCGCGCTGCTGATCGCCGGGGCGCCCTACCTGGTCGCGGGGCTCGCGCCGGGACTGCCCGACCCCCGGCTCGCGGTCGACTGCACGCGGCTGACGGCGACCTGCGTCCTGAGCTTCGGACTCGCCGGCTACTGCAGCGCGGCACTGCGCGCCCACCGCCGCTTCCTGGCCCCGGCCGCCATCTACGTCGCCTACAACACCGGCATCATCACGGCGATGTTCGTCCTCGGCGGCCACTGGGGTGTGCGGTCGGCGGCCATCGGTGTCGCGCTGGGCGGCTGTCTGATGGTGGCGGCGCAGACTCCGTCCCTCGTACGGCAGTTGTTCGGCCGCCGGTCCGCGACGGCGGCCGTGACCCCGGCGGGAGCCGCGGCGGGGACCCGGAAGGCGTCGGACACCGAAGGGCCGGACGCCGCGGGGCCGGAGGCGGAACGGTCCGCGGAGCAGCCGCCGAAGCAGTCGGTGACGCACTCGGTGAATCTCGCCCTCGTCACCCCGGTCCTGCTCTTCGCCCTCTGCCGGCAGTCCCAGGTCCTCATCGAGCGCTACCTCGCCTCCAACCTCCCCTCCGGAGCCATCTCGCACCTGAACTACGCGCAGAAGGTGGCCCAGATCCCGATGACCCTCTCGCTGATGCTCTGCACGGTCACCTTCCCGGTGCTGGCGCAGGCGCTCGCCGAGGGCGACACCGAGCGGGCCCGCAACCGCGTCGAGCACGACGTCTCGGTCGCCGCGTGCATAGTCCTGCTGGGCGCTGCGGCGGTCTTCGCGTGCGCACCGCAGATCATCGAACTCCTCTTCCAGCGCGGCGCGTTCACCGCGCGGGACACGGCGGCGACGGCGACCGTCATGCGGGTCTACTCGGTGGGGCTGCTCGGCCACACCCTCGTGGGCGCGCTCGTACGGACGTACTTCTCGGCGGGCCGCCCCACCTGGTACCCGCTCGCGGCGATGACCGCGGGCATCGTGGCCACCTCGTGGATCGGCGCCGCGACCGTCGGTGCCTGGGGGGTGTCCGGGATCGCCGCCGCCAACGCGATCGGCATCACCCTCACCGCGGCGCTGCTGCTGTCCGGCATGAACGAGCGGCGCAGCGTGCCGATCCGCACCCGCCGGGTCGTCCACGAACTCAGCAAGCCGCTCCGCGCGGCCGGGTGCGCGGCCGTGGCGGGCGCCCTGTGCGCGAGCCGCTTCGATTCGCCCGCGCTCGCCCTGCTCACCGGTGGTCTGACCGTCACCCTCGTCTACGTACTGCTGCTCCGGTTGCTCGGCGTCCAGGCCGTCGCACCCGCCTTCCGAACCGCCCTCCGCTCCGTCACCCGAAGGCTGCCGCATGCCCGTTTCCGCTGACCCGACCGATCCCGTCGGCCCGACCGACGCCACCCGTACCGAGAGCCGCGCCCGGCCGGTCACGGCGCCCCTGTGGGTGGCGATGTACCACTCGGTGGGCGACTGTTCCGACGATCCGTACCGCATCACGGTCTCCCCCGACCGCCTCGACCGGCAGCTGGGCTGGCTGCACCGGCGGGGCCTGCGCGGGGTGGGCATGGCGGACCTGCTCGCGGCCCACGCCCGGGGCGAGGGCCGGGGCCTGGTGGGCCTCACCTTCGACGACGGCTACGCGGACTTCGCCGACAACGCCCTGCCCCTGCTCAGACGCTGGGGTTTCGGCGCCACCGTGTTCGTCCTGCCGGGCAGGCTCGGCGGCACGAACGAGTGGGATCCGCTCGGCCCCCGAAGACCGCTCCTCACCGCCGACGGCATCCGCCGGCTCGCGGACACCGAGGGCCTGGAGATCGCCTCGCACGGCCTCACCCATGTCGACCTCACCCTGGCCGACGACGCGCTGCTCGGCGCCGAGCTCGGCGGCAGCCGGGCCCTGCTCTCCGAGCTGACGGGCCGTGCGGTCCAGGGCCTGTGCTACCCGTACGGGACGGTCGACGAGCGGGTCGCCGACGCCGTCCGGGCCGCCGGTTACGGCTACGCGTGCGCGATCGACCCCGGCCCGCTCACCGGCCTCTTCGCCCTGCCGCGGGTGCACATCGGGGAGAACGACACCTCCTGGCGGCTGCAGCTGAAGTACCGGCTCAACCGGCTGCGCCGACGCGCGGTCCCCCTGGCGGCCGGCCCGGTGACGGAGGCGGCCCGGTGAAGGCCCTGCACGTCATCACCGGGCTCGGGGTCGGCGGGGCCGAGCAGCAACTGCGGCTCCTGGTGCGGAACCTGCCCGTCGAGTGCGACGTGGTGACCCTCACCAACCCGGGCGCGGTCGCCGAGGGCCTCGTCGCGGACGGCGTGCGCGTCACCCACCTCGGCATACAGGGCAACCGCGACCTCGCGGCGCTCCCGCGCCTGGCCCGGCTCATCCGCCGTGGCCGCTAC
This sequence comes from Streptomyces sp. NPDC102514, assembly GCF_055584525.1. Lineage (NCBI taxonomy): Bacteria > Bacillati > Actinomycetota > Actinomycetes > Kitasatosporales > Streptomycetaceae > Streptomyces > Streptomyces sp. NPDC102514. The sequence continues at coordinate 373,899 of NZ_JBVJLW010000006.1, read as the reverse complement.
GACCTCGTCCACACCCACCTCTACCGGGCCTGCGTGTACGGCAGGACCGCCGCGCGCATCGCCGGGGTGCGGGCCGTCGTCGCCACCGAGCACTCGCTCGGCGACTCGCAGATGGAGGGCCGCCGCCTCACCCCGGGCGTCCGGGCGCTCTATCTGGCCAGCGAGCGCCTCGGCCGTTCGACGGTCGCGGTCTCGCCCACGGTCGCCGAACGGCTGCGCCGCTGGGGCGTGCCGGGCCCGCGCATCGAGGTCGTCCCGAACGGCATCGACGTGGACCGCTTCCGCTTCGACGCGGCCCGGCGCGAGAGCACCCGGCGGCGGCTGGGGCTGCCGCAGGGTGCGTACGTCGTCGGGGGTGTCGGGCGGCTGACGGCAGGCAAGCGGTTCGAGGTGCTCGTGCGGGCGCTGGCCGAACTGCCGGACGACGTCTGGCTGCTGCTGGTCGGCGGGGGCCCGGAGGAGAACGTGCTGCGGCGGGCGGCGCAGCGCATGGGGGTCGCCGACCGGGTGCTGTTCACCGGCGAGCGCCCGAACGGGCCCGCGTCGCAGGGCGCTGCGGGCGGCCCCGACCTCGACCTGCCGTCCCTGACCGGGGCCATGGACCTCCTCGCCTCGCCGTCCGCGGAGGAGGCCTTCGGGCTCGCCGTCGTGGAGGCCCTGGCGGCCGGTCTGCCCGTGCTCTACGTCTCCTGCCCGGCCGTCGACGACCTTCCCCGGGACGCGGCGCCGTTCGCCCGGCGGGTGCAGGGCGGCGCCGACTCCTTCGTACGGGCCGTGCGGCAGGCGCGTGCGCAGGGCCCCGGGCCGCGCTCCGCGCCGGAGGCCGCCCACCACTACAGCATCGCCCGCAGTGCCGACCGGCTCATGGACATCTACACGGCCGCAACTCTGGGAGTGAGTTCCACATGACCGACAACCCCATCCGTGTCACCGGGCGGCCGGGAACGGCATTCGCGCGCGCCAGGGCGCTCCCGCCGTGGTCCCTGCTCGCGGCGGGCGCCCTTCTCGGCGGAGTGCTCGGCGGCTCGTACGGCGTCCTGAAGACTCCGCAGTACACCGCCACGAGTTACGTCATCGCCGTCCCCACCGAGCAGTCGGACCCGGCGGCGGCGCTCGGCTTCGCGCAGGCGTACGGGCGGGTCGCCACCCAGCTCGCGGTGCTCGGGGACGCCCAGGTGTGGGCGGGCGTACCGGTGTCGACCCTGCGGGAGAGCGTGCGGACGGCGACCTCGCCGGACGCGCCGATGGTCGCCGTGACCGCCACCTCCACCCGGCCCGACCTCGCCGCGGACATCGCCAACGCCGTGTCGCGCTCGCTGACCCGGCACGCGAACGACACCGAGAGCAGCACGCATGTGGAGCTGCTGCAGTTCTCGCGGGCGATCAAACCCACCGAGGCCTCCTCGGCGTCCGCGTCGGTGACCGGTCTCGTCGGCGCGAGCGCCGGCGGACTGCTCGGCGGACTCGCGCTGCTGGTACGCCCCCGCCGCGCCCCGGGAACCGCGCCCACGGCCTCGGTGCCGGGCCCCGCCACCGCCGCCGACGTCCACGGACAGCTGTGAGAGCCGCCGCGCCGCGGACCCGGCCGCGGACCGAGCTGCGTACGGAACTGTGCACGGACGAGCGGGAGTTCGGGCGGCTGGCCGAGGAGTGGGGAGAGCTGTACCGGCACTGCGGCACGGCGACCCCCTTCCAGAGCCACGCGTGGCTGCACTCGTGGTGGCTCTCGTACGGCACGCCCGGCCGGCTCCGGCTGGTGCTGGTCCGCGACGGCGGCGACCTGGTGGCCGCCGCCCCGCTGATGCTCGTACGGCAGCCGTGGCCGGCCCTCGTACCGCTGGGCGGGTCGATCTCCGACTTCGGGGACGTGCTGATCGAGGACGGCGAGCGCGCCGACCGGGCGGCCTCCGCCCTGGCCGACGGGCTGGCCGCGGCGGCGCGCACCGCGCTCATCGACTTCCGTGAGGTGCGGCCCGGTGGCGCGGTGGAGCGGGTGTACGCGAGCTGGCGCGGGCCCCGGCGGCAGGTGCCGGACTCGCTGTGCCTGGAGCTGCCCGCCGTGCCGATGGACGACCTGATCGGACGGCTGGCGACGGCCAAGGCCCAGCAGCGGGTCCGCGCCAAACTGCGCAAGCTGTCCACGCTGGGTGTCGAACGGCGGGCCGTACGCCCCGACGACGTCGACACGGCACTGCGCAGACTTCTGGAGCTGCACCGGCTGCAGTGGCAGGGCCGCAAGGTGACCACCGAGCATCTGCAGGATCGCTTCGCCGAACACCTGATCCGTTCGGTGGGACCGATGGTCCGCGCCGGGGACGCGGTGGTGACCGAGTTCCTGGTGGACGGGACCGTGGTGGCGGTCGACCTGACGCTCCTGTCGGACCGGCTGGCGGGCGGCTATCTGTACGGCGCGCATCCCCAGCTGCGGGAGCGCAAGGCGGACGTGGCGACGATGCTGCTGCACGCCTGCGCCCAGCACACCGGAACGGGCAACGGAACGGGCAACGGGACGGGCGGGCGCCGGGTGCTGAGCCTGCTGCGCGGCAACGAGCCCTACAAGCACCACTGGCGCCCGCAGCCCGTCGTCAACCAGCGTTTCCTGCTGGCCAGACGGCGGACGTCACCGCTGATGTCCGCCGCCGTCTGTGACGTGGCCGCCCGCAACCGGGGCAAGAAGCTGCTCGACCGGTTCCTCGACTGGAGGGGACGCGGTGGCGGCAGGCCGTGACCGGCCCGCCGCCTCCGATTCCTCCGCCTTCGTCTTCGCCTTCCGGTCAGCGGTTGCGCGACCACCAGTCGAAGCGCAGGCACAGCTTCCCGCCGAGCCAGTACTCCACCCAGTCGCCCAGGGCCACCGGCGAACAGTTCGACGGCTTCTCGGGCGTCGGGTCGGTGGGCTTGGGCGGCTCGGTCGGCTTGGGCGCCGGATCCGTCGGCTTCGGGGCCGGGTCGGTGGGCTTCGGGGTCTGATCGGTGCGGCCGAAGAGCACGGACCGGTAGATCTCGGAGGCCTCGGGGTTGTCGTCGCACTGCCACACACCGTGCGGGCAGTAGTCGGTGAGCGTGTTGTACAGCGGCTTGTGCTCGTCCAGCCAGGCGAGCATGCGCTTCATGTAGGTCGCGTTGTCGCCGTTTCGGAACAGCCCCCATTCAGGATAGGAGATCGGCTTTCCGTGCGCTTTCGCGAAGTCGACGTGCGCCTGAAGCCCGTAGGGCTCCGAAACGGCCTCGTCGAATGACTGTCCGCGCGGCTGGTCGTACGAATCCATGCCGATGACGTCGACCGTCTCGTCGCCCGGATAGCACTGGGTCCACGGAATGGCGTCCCGGCCGCGGTTCGGAGTGAAGTCGAAGCGGAACTTCTGCCCCGGCACCGCTCTCATGGCGGTGACGATCCTGTCCCAGTACTTCTTCCAGGCCTCCGGGTCCGGCCCGCAGCGATGGGTGTACGTGATGCCGTTCATTTCCCAGCCGAGCACGATGACGGTGTCGGGCACCTCAAGCTCGACGAGCCGCTCGGCCAGCTTGCGGAAGTGGTGGTCGAACTCCCCGGCCGCGCCGCGCCGCAGCAGACCGCGGACCTCCCGGTCGGAGACGCCCTCCTCGTTGCGCTCCAGCATCGGGACGTTGAGGACGAAGAGCCGGTCGGCCTCCTCCCGCCGCCAGTGGGCCCAGGCGTCGAGGAAGCCGGGCAGGCCCTCGATGTTGCTCCAGCGGTCGCCCGGCAGATACGTGTGCGCCACCCGCAGGTCGGCCCCGCCGAGCCAGCGGCTGAGCTCGGCGATCCGGGCCACCCCGCGGGGCCCGTAGTCCAGGTAGGCGCCGAAGGCCGGGCTCTCGGGGGCCTTCGGCGGCGCGGGCAACGGGGTCGCCCCTCCGGGGGCTGTCGGTGCGGCGACCGGCGCGGCGACCGGCGCCACGACACCGGTGGGCGCGGTCGGCGGCGGGGCGGGCGGCTCCCCCGCCCGTACGGCCGCCGCGTGTCCCGTCCCGGGCACGAGGGCGGCCGAGGCGAAGAGTCCGGCGGTGAGTACGGCGGCGACGTACGCCGGCCGTCTGGTTCGGGTCCGTTGCAGTGGGGCCATGTCCACTCCTCGCGTTCATTTCCACCGTCCACTGACACTCAGTCATATGAATATGAATTGCGCCAACCGAGGCCGGGCGCCGGGGAAATGCCCGCTCACCCGCACGGGTGAGAAATCAGAAGCGAAGAATCAGAAGCGATCCCAAGGAATCAGACCCATGCCGTCCTTCGACACCCGTGTCCCCGCCGTCCTGCTGCGCACCGACCGGAATCCCTTTCACCACGGCACGCTGGGAGCCGTACGCTCCCTCGGCCGGGCCGGAATCGACGTACACCTGGTCGCGGATTCCACCGGAAGTCCGGTGCGCGGTTCGCGTTTTGTGTGCCGGATGCATCCGCCGCCCTCTCCCGGGGCCCCGCCGTCCGAGATCGCCTCGACGTTGCGCCGAGTGGCGGCGCGGGTGGGCCGGCCCGCCGTACTGATCCCAATGGATGACGCGGGCGCCGTGGCCGTGGACCGGCTGCGGGCCGAACTCGCGCCCCGCTTCCTGCTGCCCCTCGCGCCCGCCGGTCTCGCCGAGCGGGTCGCGGACAAGGCGGAACTGGCCGCCGTGTGCGAGTCCGCGGGCATCCCGCACCCGCTGACGCTGGTCCCGGACGGTCCCGCGCAGGCGGCTGCGGCGGCCCGGCGGCTGGGGCTGCCGGTGGTGGCGAAGTGGAGCCGTCCCTGGCTGCTGCCCGCCGGTTCGGACCTGCGCAGCACGACGGTCCTGACCTCCGCCGAGGAGGCGCGGGCCCTGTGGCTGCGGGCCGAGGAGGCGGGCAGCCGTCTGCTGCTCCAGGCATTCCTCGCGCCGGGCCCCGACCGGGACTGGTTCTTCCACGGGTACGTGGACCGGTCCGGGGCGGTGTGCGGAGGCGGCACGGGCCGCAAACAGCTGGCCTGGCCGCGCGGCGCGGGGCTGACCGCGGTGGGCCACTGGACGCCGAACCCGGCCGTGCGCACGCTGGCCGAACGGCTCGTCTCGCAGCTCGGCTACCGCGGCATCTTCGACCTGGACTTCCGCCGTGACGGCGCGACCGGCGCGTACCACCTGCTCGACTTCAATCCGCGGCCCGGCGCGCAGTTCCGGCTGTTCGCCGACGGGGCGGGGCTCGACGTGGTGCGGGCCCTGCACCTGGACCTGACCCACCGTCCGCTGCCAACGCCCGTGCCCCTGCCGGGCCGGACCTTCGTGGTGGAGAACTACGCGCCGCTCTCGGCCGCCTTCCGCCGCGGGACCGAACTGGCCTGGCACGCCCGGGACGACCTCGCGCCCGGTGCCGCCCTGTGGGCGCTGTGGTCACGCCATGTGGGCCGGCGCGCGGTCCGGCGGCTGCCGGTCCGCCTGCGCCGGACGGCCTCCGTACCGGTCGCCGGCGCGGGCCCGGTACGACCGCCCACGCCTCCCGTACGGCCGACGACACCTCCTCCTCAGCCGACCCCCCTGTCCGACGAAGAGAAAGCGAGCAGTCACTGATGTACGACCTGCTGGTGGTGGGAGCGGGCCCCTACGGCCTGTCCATCGCCTCCCATGCCGCGGCGGCCGGTCTGAGCCTTCGGGTGTTCGGCCGGCCCATGGCCTCCTGGCGCGACCACATGCCCCGCGGCATGTTCCTCAAGTCGGAGCCGTGGGCCTCCAACCTCTCGGACCCCCAGGGCCGTCTGGGCCTGGCCGCCTACTGCGCGGAGCAGGGGATGGAGGCCCGGCACGGGGCACCCATCCCGGTGGAGGTGTTCGCCTCGTACGGGCTGTGGTTCGCGCGGCACTCCGTCCCGGAGGTGGACGAGCGCACGATCGCGCACATCCGCCCCTGCCCGGGCGGTTTCGAGGCGGTCACCGAGGACGGTACAAGCGTGCGCGCGAGGACGGTCGCGCTGGCGGTCGGCGTGCTCCCCTTCACCGAAGTCCCGGCTAGTCTGCGCGGGCTGACGCCCGAGCACGTCTCGCACAGCAGCCATCACAGCGATCTGAACCGTTTCGTCGGCAAGGACGTCACCGTGGTCGGCGGCGGCCAGGCCGCGCTGGAGACGGCGGCCCTGCTCGCCGAACAGGGCACCCGCGTCCGGGTCGTGGCCCGGGCCCCCGGCCTCTCCTGGAACGACGTCCCGCCGCCGTGGGAGCGCCCCTGGTGGCAGTCGGCCCGCGCGCCGCACAGCGGCCTGGGCCCCGGCTGGCGCAACTGGTTCTACGCCGAGCGCCCCGGCGCGTTCCGCCGTCTGCCCGAGCCCACCCGCGCCCGGATCGCCACCACGGCCCTCGGCCCCGCGGGCGCCTGGTGGATCCGCGACCGGGTCGAGCCGTCCGTCGAGCTGCTGCTGGGCCACGAGATCACGGCGGCCCACGGGTCGGCGGGCGGCGTACGCCTCGACCTGCTCGGCCCGGCCGGCGGGCTGACGTCCCTGGACACCGAACACGTCATCGCCGCGACGGGGTTCAAACCGACCCGGGAACGCCTGGGGATCCTGACGGCGGACGTGCACGAAGGCCTGGGCGCGTGTCCTGACGGATCGCCCTATGTGGGCCGGGAGTTCGAGTCGACCTGGCCGGGGCTCTTCATGGCGGGCCTGGTCACGGCGGCCGGCTTCGGCCCGGCCATGCGGTTCGTGCACGGCGCGTCGTTCACGGCCCGGACCCTCGTACGAGGGGTGCGGCGCCGGCTCCGTACGGGACCGGTTCTCCTGCCCGTGCCCGGCGCGCGGGAGCGGCGCGGGGTGCTGGGGGCGGCGGGACGCTGACCGCGCGGGTGCCGGATGCCAGGTGCCACATGCCGGATGACGGACGTCACGCGCCGGATGCCGGGCGGGTGGCGTCCGGCATCCGGCGCGTCGTCACCGGCGGGCGGCGACCCGGTTGCGGCGGTACAGGATCGCTCCGCCGAGCAGCAGCCCGGCGCCGGCGGCCGAGGCCGCGAGCATCCCGTCGACACCGGTGTGCGCCAGCTCCGGCCAGGGGCCCTCGCCGGAGGAGGGCGGGGACGGCTGCGTCGCTCCCGGCGGACCCGTGGTGGGCGGGACCGACGACGGAGGCCCGGTGGTGGGCGGCACCGTTCCGGGCGGACCCGTCTCGGGGGGCGTGGTCGTCGGAGGCGTGGTGTGCGGAGGCGTGGTGTGCGGCGGACCGGACGGGGGCCCCGAAGGCGGCCCGGACGGCGGGGTGTCGTCGTCGCCGTAGCCCCTCGGTCCGTCGTGCCCGCACGTGTCGCCGAACGCCGGGTTCAGCAGGCCGCCCGCGTCCGCGGTGTCGCCGCAGGCGTTCGCCGGTACGTCCACGGGGGCCTCGTCGACATTGCCCGTACCGACACCGGGCGCGTCGTGCGCACCGCCGTGCGTGGCGGAACCGCCGCCGTGGTGGTGGCCCGATCCGTGGTGGCCGGAGCCGCCACCATGGTCCGAGCCGTAGCCCTGGTCGGAGCCGTGTCCCCGGTGGGAGCCGTGGCCGTGGTCCGAGCCGTAACCGGCCGGGGCGCCGTGGCGGGACCCGTCCGGCTTGCGGTGCTTGCCCGTGGGGGTGGCGCAGGAGTTGCCGAACGACGGGTTGAGGCCGGCGGCCGCGTTCGCGGAGTTGCCGCACGCGTTCACGGGCACGCCCACCGGCGCCTGCACGTTGTTGCCGGACAGCACTCCGGGCGAGTCCGCCGCCACCCCGTGCCCGTCCGAGTCCGCGAACGCCTGGGAGCCGTACAGGGACAAGATGCTCGTCGCGGCGGCGGCCGCGACCATTCCCTTGCTCAGGGTCTGTCGCAACTTTGTTGTCTTCTCTGCTGGTAGAAGTGGGAAAAGCCGGCCTTGGCACCGGAATGCGGTCCAAGGCCGGCGTGACTCAGCCGTTCGGCTGGTGCGTTACGACGTCAGTCGTTGACGCACTCGTTGCCGAACGCCGGGTTCAGCAGGCCGATCACGTTGATCGAGTTGCCGCACACGTTGACAGGAATGTGCACGGGCACCTGGAGAACGTTGCCGGAGAGGACGCCGGGCGAGCCGACGGCCGCACCCTCGGCCTCGGAGTCGGCGAAGGCCGGGGCGCCCATGCCCATGGCCATGATCGCGCCGGCGATGACGACGGCACTCTTCTTGTGCTTCACGTACTTCCCTTTCTCTGCGGTCATGCCCAATGACGGCCGAAACCGGACGAGCCCAGCCTGAACGACTCGCACCATGACCTGCGGGCTGTTGAACGAGAGGGCGGGGGACGAAGAAACTACAGAAAGTGCGACTCGCCGGTATTTCACCCGAACGCCCGGAGCGGAATGGGCGGCGAAACGTCACTTCATAAAGACAGAAAAGGAAAGCGGAACATCACGCCGAAAAACCCGGGTCGCCCCGCCGCACAGAGCGGCGGGGCGACCCGGGCAGTCCTCGTGACGGCCGGTCAGCTGCCCGAGGCGCCGTTGCCCGAGAGCACCGGGATGTTGTCCAGGACGTGCGAGATCGGCTCGTCACCCTTCGCCTGGGTGGAGTTCTCGGCGCACTGCTGGTTCTGCGGGGCCGACAGGACCGGCACGTCCTGCAGCACGGTGACCGGCACCAGGACACCCACGAGCGAGGCCAGGTTGGCCTTGACGGGCACCCCGAGGCAGAGCTTGTTGAGCGAGCCCTGGACGAGCTGGCCCTGGGGGCTCATGTCGCCCTCGGTCTTGGCGTTGCCGTACACCTGCTCGGCCTGGTTGCCGTTGGCGGTGGTGACGCCGCTGTCGTTGCCGATGGCAAGCGCCTGCGGGGCACCCGCCGCCGCGACACCGACGACAGAAGCGGCGACCGCCGCCGTGGCCATTGCCTTCTTGAGCATTTCTCCGGTCCTTTCCTGCGCAGAGACCCGTGTTCCTGCTCCCGCATCAACCGGAGGCGGGCCGATTGGTTTCGAGGTGTCACCCGGTTGGCCCGTTCGACGGTCCGCAATTCACGGAAAGCTCCGCGCGCATGTGTAGTACAAACGGCATTCCCAAATGGGCCATCGGAGTGAACCGGAGCAACTATGCGGGCCGGGCGCAGTTGTCCAGGTCGCTCCGGTGGACGGGGTTACTCCAGAAGGGACCAGCAAGTGATCAAGAAGGTTATGGCTGCCGCGGCGGTCGCCGCTTCCGTCGCCGGTGTTACGGCTGCCGCCGCCCCCTCGGCGATGGCGATCGGCAACGACAACGGCGTCACCACCGCCAACGGCAACCACGCCGCGCAGATCTACGGCAACCAGGCGACGTACGGCGACATGAGCCCGCAGATGGCGCTCATCCAGGGCTCGCTGAACAAGCCCTGCATCGGCCTGCCCGCCAAGGCCAACCTGGCTTCGCTCGTCGGCCTGGTGCCGGTCACGGTCGCCCAGGACGTGCCGATCCTGTCGGCCCCGCAGAACCAGCAGTGCACCGAGAACTCCACGCAGGCGAAGGGCGACGAGCCCCTCTCGCACATCCTCAGCAACATCCCGGTGCTCTCGGGCAACGGTGCCTCCGGCAGCTGATCTGCCGCATCACCCTGTGGGCCGCCGGCCTTCCCGGCGGCCCACTCCCCCTGCCACGTCAACGGCGGCGCGTAGCTCCGGTCCCGAGGAAAGCCTGTGGGCCAATCGGGGCAAACCCCGCAACCGCACCGTCCACCGCACTGTTGATGAATATGCGGCTCCGTTACGGGGGCCACTCTCCGAAAGGGAACGAAAATGAAGAAGCTGATGGCGACCGCGGCACTTGCCGCCTCTGTCGCCGGTCTGTCGGCCGTCGCCGCGCCCCAGGCGCTGGCCATCGGCAACGACGACGGCGTCACCACCGCCAACGGCAACGGTTCCGTCCAGAAGTACGGCAACCAGGCCACGCACGGCAAGATGAGCCCCCAGCTCTCCCTCGTGCAGGGCTCGCTCAACAAGCCGTGTGTCGGTCTGCCGGTCAAGGCCAACCTGGCCTCCCTCGTCGGCCTGGTGCCCGTCACCGTCCTGCAGGACGTGCCGATCCTGTCGGCCCCGCAGAACCAGCAGTGCACCGAGAACTCCACCCAGGCGAAGGGCGACGAGCCCCTCTCGCACATCCTGGACAACATCCCGGTGCTCTCGGGCAACGGCGCTGCCGGAAGCTGACTTCCCAGCTCCACCGAGCTCCGCGAACAGCGGGTCACCCCTCGGGGGTGGCCCGCTGTTCCCGTGTGTGCGATTCCGGTGCGTGATGTCCCGGCGCCGGTGTCGGGGTCGGCGTCGGGTTGTCGTAGAGCGCGTCGATGTCCTGCGCGTACGCCGCCGTCACGGCGTGGCGCTTGATCTTCAGGGACGGGGTCAGCAGGCCGTTGTCCTCGGTGAACTCGCCCTCCACCAGGGTGAAGTCCCGGATCGACTCCGCCCTGGAGACGGCCTGGTTCGCGTGGTCCACGACCTTCTGGACGTCGGCGCGCAACCGGGGGTCGCCGACCAGCTCGGACAGCGGGGTGTCGGCCGGCATCCCGCGGACGTACAGCCAGTGGGTGAGGTCCTCGCGGTCCAGGGTGATCAGGGCGGCGATGTAGGAGCGGTTGTCGCCGACGACCACGCACTGGCCGACCGGGGGCCGGCTGCGCAGGCGGTCCTCCAGGACGGCCGGGGAGACGTTCTTGCCGCCGGAGGTGACGAGGATGTCCTTCTTGCGGCCGGTGATGGTGAGGTAGCCGTCCTCGTCGAGCGAGCCGAGGTCGCCGGTGGCGAACCACTCGTCGGTCAGGACGGCGTCGGTGGCGGCCGGGTCGTTCCAGTAGGCACCGAAGACGATGCCGCCCTTGATGAGCACCTCGCTGTCGTCGGCGATCCGCACGGCCGTGCCCGGTACGGGAAGCCCGACCGTGCCGGGGCGGGGCCGCAGGGGCGGCACGATCGTCGCCGCGGCGGTGGTCTCCGTCAGCCCGTAACCCTCGTAGACGAGGATCCCGGCGGCGTAGAAGAAGAGGCTGAGCTCGCGGTCGAGCGGGGAGCCGCCGCTGATGGCATAGCGCGTACGGCCGCCGATCTCCTTGCGGACACGGCGGTAGACCAGCAGGTCGTACAGGGCCCAGGCGGCGTAGAGACCGGGTCCCGGCCCCTTGCCGCGGCCCAGGAACCTGTCCAGGTGCAGCTCGCCGAAGCGGACGGCGACGCGGTGGGCGCGGTCGAAGGAGGCACCGCGGCCGATGCGTTCGGCGGTGGCGCGGCCGGTGCCGTGGATCTTCTCGAAGAGGTAGGGCACGCCGACGAGGAAGGTGGGCCGGAACCCGCGGAGCGCCGGGCGCAGTTCGTCGGGCTTGATGCTCGGGAAGTGGCCCAGCTCGATCCGTGCCATCAGACAGGAGATCTGGAGGGTGCGGCCCAGGATGTGGGCGAGGGGCAGGAAGAGGAGGGTCGAGGCCTGCTGGCCTGTGACCTCCTTGAAGACGGGGTGGAGGAGTTCGACGGTGTTGGCGGCCTCGGCGTACAGGTTGGCGTGGGTGAGGACGCAGCCCTTGGGCCGGCCGGTGGTGCCGGAGGTGTAGCAGATCGTCGCGACGGTGTCGGGGGCGAGGGCGCTGCGGCGCTTGGTGACCTCCTCGTCGGACAGGTCGCGTCCCAGCGCGGTCAGTTCGGCGATGGCGCCACCGCGAACGCTTCCGTTACTGGTGCCCTCGTCGGCTTCGGCGTCGAGCTGCCAGATCTGCGGGGGTGCCGGGTGGTCGGCCGTGCCGGTGGTGACCGCCGCCGCGTTCTCCGGTGTCTCGACGACGACGAGACGGGTGGCGGAGTCCCGGACGATCCACTCGATCTGCTGGGGCGAGGAGGTGGGGTACACGGGGACGGACAGGCCGCCCGCGGCCCAGATCGCGAAGTCGAGCAGCGTCCACTCGTAGCGGGTACGGGACATCACCGCGACCCGGCCGCCCGGTTCGAGGCCCGCCGCGATCAACCCCTTGGCGACGGCGGTGACTTCACGGGCGAAGGCGGTGGCCGTCACCGGCTGCCAGGTGCCGCGTTCCCTGCGGCGCAGGACCACGGCGTCGGGGGCCTCGGCCGCGTTGGTGAAGGGCAGGTCGGCGATGCTGCCGGTGGTGGTTCCCGGCGCGAGGGCGGGCGTGCGCGCCTCACGGACCGTGCCGCTCCCGTCCCTCGTGAGCTCGACCTGGACACGGCCTCTCGGATCGGTGCGCTTCTTCGCCTGCTTCAGTTCCCTGCGTACGCCCATGACGGCTCCCGGTGGCGGCTCGCGGTGCGGTGGCGCTTGCCCGTTGCGGTGACGCTTACTTACTTCGGAGTAAACTTACTCATGCGTAGGGGATTTTCAACAGGTCCGTCAAGCTCGGCCGGACGTGGGCCGATGAACGGATCATGACGTCGACGCACTCCCCCGCCCGCCCCTCGCACTTCTTCCACGGCTGGAGCCGTCCGCCCTCGTCGTCCGTCCTGTCCCTGCCGCCCGGCTCCGGTCCTGGTACCGCGTGGGCGGACCGGCTGCGGGTGGCGGTGTGGGCCGTGCCCGCGCTCCTGATCGCGTACGCGGGGTTCCGGCGGCGGTGGATGTCCGACGACGCCTACATCTACGTACGGACCGTGCGGCAGGTGCTCGCGGGGAACGGGCCCGTGTTCAACGCGGGTGAGCGGGTCGAGTCGTCGACCGGCACCCTGTGGCAGTGGCTGCTGGTCGCGGCCGGGGCGGCGGGGGTCGATCCGGCGACGGCGGCGGTGTACGGGGGTCTGCTGCTGACCGCGACCGGGTTCGCGCTCGCGGGGATCGGTGCGCTGCGGACGTACGGCGGGCGGACGGCCGTGCCGCTGGGTTCGCTGGTGCTGCTCGGGCTGCCTCCTGTCTGGGACTTCGCGACCTCGGGACTGGAGACGGGGCTCGCGACGTGCTGGATCGCGGGGTCGTGGCTGGCGCTGACGACGAGGCCCGCCTCTGTCGTGACGTCTCTCGTCATCGGTCTCGGACCCCTGGTGCGGCCCGATCTGGGGCTGGTGACCGTGGTGTTCCTGGGGGCCCAGTGGCTGCTGGTGCGGCCGTCGTGGCGGGGGGTGTTCGCGGGGGCGGGAGCGGCGGGGGCGCTGCCGGTCGCGTACGAGGTGTTCCGCGCCGGGTACTACGGGCATCTGGTGCCGCTGCCCGCCGTGACGAAGGAGGCCTCGCAGAGCCTGTGGGGGCGGGGGCTGATCTATCTGGCGGACTTCGCGCATCCGTATCTGCTGTGGGTGCCGGCGCTGTTCGTGGCAGCGGCGCTCGTTCCGGCCCGCGGGGGTTCGCGCGGGCCTGGCGTCGGCTTGCGCGGGCCGGAGGTGGTGCGGGTCGTTTCCGCGCTCGCGCCCGTCGTCGCCGGACTGCTGTGCTGGCTGTACGTCGTGAAGGTCGGCGGTGACTTCATGCATGGACGCATGCTGCTGCCCGGGCTGCTGTTGATGCTGCTGCCCGTGTTCGTCGTCCCGGCGACACGGGTGGGCACGTTGGCGGCGGTCGGCGTCGGTCTGTGGGCGGTGGTCTGCGCGGGCTGGCTGCGGATGCCGTACGGGGGACAGATCGGGCCGGCGGGGATCGCGGACGAGCGCGGGGTGTACGTGCGGCACAACGCCGATCCGCATCCCTTGCGGCACACCTTCGCGGGGGCGCCGCACCATCTGCGGTACGCGCGCGCGGTGGCGGCGGCCGGCCGCACGGGCGTGCCTGTGGTGGTGCTGGGCAAGGACGGGTGGGTCCGAGGCGCCTCCGGCGGGGTGACGGCGAGTTATGTGGTCCTCGGGTTCAACGGCTCGGTCGTTCCGCTGGACGGGGCCGCGCTCGATCCGATCGGGCTCGCGTATCCCCTGGCGGCGCACTCCGAACGGGTCGGAGCGGGGCGGGTGGGCCACGACAAGCACCTGCCGGCGGCCTGGCTGGTGGCCGACCGGGGAGTGGGGATGCCGCCCCCCGGGGTCTCGCCCACCGAGGTGGCCGCCGCGCGGCGGGCACTGCGGTGCGGGGCTCTGGCCGAGCTGGACGCGGCTGTTCGGGGGCCGTTGACCGGGGGGCGGTTCTTGCGGAATGTGACTGGGGCGTGGGGGCGGACGTCGTTGCGGTTCCCGAACGATCCGGTTGTGGCGGAAAGGCACCTGTGCGGGTGACCTCCGGTCGGGGGTTGGTTGTTGACTGCGGGTGACCTCCGGTTCGGTCGGGGGTCGGCTGCGGGTGCGTGGGGGTTGCTCGCGCCGTTCCCCGCGCCCCTGAGGGGGTGGGTGGCTGCGCGCCGAGCGGACGTGCCGGCCCGGTGGGGGTGACCCGCGCCGTTCCCCGCGCCCCTGACGGGGCGGGGCGGGGGCGGGCGTGATGCCGTGGCCGACCGACGGCCTGTCTTTTAGGGGCGCGGGGAACTGCGCGGGCAACCCCCGCCGGGCCGCACCTGGCCTGCGGCCTCAGGTTCCTGCCCCTCAGGGGCGCGGGGAACTGCGCGGCCAGCCCCCACCGGAGCCGCACCCGCCCCTCGGCCTCAGGCCCGCCCCTCAGGGGGCTAACCGTCCAGTGTTGTTGCCTGGGTGATTGTGTTTGACAAGGCGTCGATCTCGGGGCTTTCTGTGGTTGCTGCCAAGTTCGAAGCGTGGCGGCCGAGTTCGCGCAGCGGCAGCGCCCCCGGCAGCCCGCCGGAGCGCAGCGCGTCCGCGAAGTATGCTGCGATCGCCGTCACCTGGAGTCCGCTTCGGGCGGTTGTCGTGGTCCACAGGGGGCCGGCGAGCGCGGCAGCCTCCACCCGGCCCGTCTCCTCGTGCGGGACCCGGGTCGAGGGGTCGAGCCAGCGTACGGTCGCCGTCGCCACGTGCCCCCTCGCGCCCGGCTTGACCCGTACCGCGTACAGCGCGGTCACCGTGTGCCCCGGGCCCGTCTCGCCGCCGTCCACCCGGTCGTCGCGGAAGTCCTCGTCGGCGACCTGCCGGTTGTCGTAGCCGATCAGGCGGAATTGGTCCACGGTGGCGGGGTCGAAGGACACCTGGGCTTTCGCGTCCCGCGCCGTCAGGTCGATGTTGCGCGGCAGTTCGTCGCAGAAGACCTTGCGGGCCTCCTCCGCACCGGACACGTACGTCGTGTGCCCGTCGCCCTTGTCCGCGAGGCGTTCCATCAGCGCGTCGCCGTAGTCGCTGCCCACGCCGACCCCGAAGAGCGTGATGCCGTGCTCGCGGCGGGCGTCCGCGATCCGGTCGAGGATGGCGTCGGCGTCGGTCTCACCGGTGTTGGCGAGGGCGTCGGAGAGCAGCACGACCCGGTTGGTGGCGCCTTCCCGCAGCCCTTCGACGGCCGTACGGTAGCCGGTCGTGACGCCCGCGCCGAGGTTGGTCGAGTCGGTGGGTTCGAGGGTGTCGATCGCCTCGTGGACGCGGCCCCGGTGGTCGCCCAGGCGTGTCATCGGGAGCACGGTCCTCGCCTCGTCGCTGAAGCTGACCAGCGCGACCGCGTCGTCGTCGCGCAGCCGGTCCGTCATGACGTCGAGGGACTCCTTCGCCAGGTCCAGGCGGCCGGGTTCGGCCATCGAGCCCGAGACGTCGATGACGAAGGTGAGGGCGGCGGGCCGGCGTTCGCCGCTGTCCTCGGCCTCCCGGGTGGCGAGGCCGACGCGGAGGAACCGCCAGTCGCGGTTCTCCTCGCCGAGGCCGTTCCCGGGGGCGGCCGTGCGGGCGCCGTCCATCGTCACCGTGAAGCCGTTGCCGTCGGGGCGCTCGTAGTTCTGGCGGAAGCTGTTGATGAATTCCTCGGGGCGGACCGTCGACGGATCGGGCCGCCGGCCTTCCCGGAGGGTCCGGCGCGCGTACCCGTACGACGCGGTGTCGACGTCCAGGGCGAACGTGGAGAGGTAGTCGGCCGGGGGCGCGGTCTCCCGGAGTTCGCCCTTCCCCTCGCCGTCCTCGTAGCCCTGACCGGTTCCCCCGCCGGTGTCCGGCGGGGCCGTCGGCTGGGCCGGGGCGGGGGCCGGGAAGCCGTTGTCCTCCCGGGTCCTGCTGCTGCCCCGGTCGTTCGAGTCCTCGCCGACGCCGCCGCCGCAGGCGGTGAGCAGGAGTCCGAGCGAGACGGTCGCCGCGACGAACGCGCCACGCACCCGCCGCCCTCGCCGTCGCGCCCGCACGCGCGGTCGCCGCGAGCCCGGCGGCCCTCCCCGAGTGTCCGCCCGCTCTGTCCGATATCGCTCTGTCCGATGCCGTTCGGTGCGCCTCATGTGTGTCCCCTCGGTGACCGCTGTGAGCCGACGTCTGTGACTGTGACGGCCGGGGCGGGCGGAAGGAGCGGGCCGAGGCGTTGCGGATGGATCTCGATGCGGCCACGGTGGGCGCCGGTCGAGACCGGCGGGTGACCCTCCGGAGACCTGGGGGTCACCGGAGGGTCCGGAGGATGCCGGGAGGGCCGGACGGAAGCCGCGTAACGGGGCTTCTACGACACCACGTCCTTGCGGGCGAAGCCGCGGAAGGCCAGGGCGAACAGCACCAGCGCGTACGTGACCGAGACGGCCGTGCCCTGGATCATGCCGCCCCATTCGGGGGTGGGCTGCACCGCGTCGGCCCACGCGAACTGCCAGTGCGCGGGCAGGAAGTGGCGCCAGTCGCCGAGGGCGGTGACCGCGTCCAGTACGTTCCCGACGATCGTCAGGCCGACCGCGCCGCCCACCGCGCCCAGCGGGGCGTCGGTCTTCGTCGACAGCCAGAACGCGAGCCCGGCGGTGACCAGTTGGGACGCGAAGATGAACGCGATCACGATCACCAGGCGCTGGGCCGCCGTGCCCGCGGACAGGGAGCCGCCGGTGGGGATCTCCAGCGGACCCCAGCCGTAGGCGACCGAGCCCACCAGCAGCGCGACGACCGGCAGCAGCACCATCGCGGCGAGGCTGAGGCCGAGCGCGACCACGAGCTTGGACCACAGGAGGCGGGCCCTGGGCACGGGCGCGGCGAGCAGGTAGCGCAGGGAGGACCAGCTGGCCTCCGAGGCGATGGTGTCGCCGCAGAACAGTGCGACCGGGATGACCAGCAGGAAGCCCGCCGAGACGAAGAGGTTCGTCGCGGCGAAGTTGGCGCCCGAGGCCGTGGCCGTGTCCATGAGGGTGACCCGGCCCTCGCGGCCCTCCGGCTGGCCGCCGATCGCGAAGGCCACGACCAGCACGAACGGCAGGGCGGCGAGGATCGCCCCCATGACCAGCGTGCGGCGCCGTTTCAGCTGGCGCATCAGTTCGACGCGCAACGGCAGGGTGCGCCCGGCCCGGTAGCCGTCCGCAACTTCGGCACGCTCTACAAGTGTGCTCACGCGGAGCCTCCGATCAGGGTCAGGAACGCGTCCTCCAGGCGGCGGTGGGGGCCGAGGGAGGCCACCGGTACTTCCAGCCGGACCAGCTCCACGAGGAGCCGGGCGGCTGCCGCGGAGTCGTCGACGGTCGCGGAGTCGCCGGCAACCGTTCCGGAACCCGGCACCTCGGAACCCGTAGCCCCGGAGTCCACGGTCGCCGGGACGCGCGCCGACAGCCGTATCAGCAGGCCGTCGTCCGTGCGGATCGCCGAGTCGATGCCCGGGAGCGCCGCCACCTTCTCCACCAGCGGGTCCGGGATGTCGGTCGCGAGGCCGACGAGGAGCGTGTCTCCGGAGCCGATGATCTCGTGGACCGGGCCGGCCTGGACGAGTCGGCCGCGGTCCATGACGACCAGATGCGTGCAGGACTGCTCGACCTCGGCGAGGAGGTGGCTGGACACGATGACCGTGCGGCCCGCGGCGGCGTAACGGATCATGACCTCGCGCATCTCGCGGATCTGGGGCGGGTCGAGGCCGTTCGTCGGCTCGTCGAGGATCAGCAGGTCGGGCAGGCCGAGCATGGCCTGGGCGATGGCGAGGCGCTGCCGCATGCCCTGGGAGTACGTGCGGACCGCGCGGGACAGCGCGTCTCCGAGGCCCGCGATCTCCAGCGCCTCCTCCAGGTGGGCGTCCTCGGGCGGACGTCCGGTGGCCTGCCAGTACAGGTCGAGGTTCTCGCGGCCGGACAGGTGCGGGAGGAAGCCCGCGCCCTCCACGAAGGCGCCGACCCGGGAGAGGACCGGGGAGCCCGGCCGGATCGCGTGCCCGAAGACCCGGATCTCGCCGCCGTCGGGCTTGATGAGGCCCATGAGCATGCGCAGGGTGGTGGTCTTGCCCGCGCCGTTCGGGCCGAGCAGACCGAGGACCTGGCCCCTCTCCACGCGGAACGACAGGTCCCGTACGGCATAGCGGTCGGACGACTTCGCGTACCGCTTGCTCAGGTCGGTGATCTGGAGCGGGACTTCGGCGAGCGCCGGGTCGGGCGGGGTCGTGGTGGTGCGGCGGCGGCCCGTGAGCAGCAGGGCCAGCGCGGTCAGCGCGCCGGCGATCGGCAGCCACCACACCCAGGCGGGCAGCCCCGCCGCCCCGGTCGTCACACCGGGCGCGGTCGGCACGGCGAGGTCGCTCTTCAGGGAGACGGTGTACGTGGCCGGGGTCAGCGGGGACGCGTAGCCGAGGTCGGTCGAGGCGAGGACCAGGCGCAGGTGGTGGCCCTCCTGCACCTCGTGGTCGATGGCGGGCAGGGTGAGGCGGACGTCCTTGCCGCTGTCGCCGGTCGCGACACGGATCGGGGTGACCAGCTGGGACGGCAGGACCTGCTGCCGGCCGCCGGGGCCGACGTCGTACACCTTGGCGAAGAGCACGGCCTCGTCGGTCGTCGACTTCACGTTCACGGTCACGGTGGGCGAGCCGGTGATCCGCAGGTCCCTGGTCACGGGCTCGGAGTCGAAGCGCGCGAACTGGCCGGGGAAGTCGAGCGACACCCCGACGCCGAGCGAGGACAGCTGGGAGAGGCCGCCGGCGCCGCCGAGCCCGGGGAGGGCCGAGATGCCGGGCGGGCTGGCGCCCGCGGGGTTGGAGAACTCCTGCTCGCGTCCGCTCAGCGCCACCTCGCGGTCGCCGCCGGTCAGGCCGGGGTAGGTGTCTCCGTCGGCGCCGCGCAACTGGGCGCCGCCGTCGGTCGAGTCGATGCCGCCGGTGCGGGTGACCCGGAACGCGGGTCCCGTGTCGGCGTTCTTGTCGTCCTTCAGGTAGCGGTCGAACCAGGAGGTCACGCGGGCCTGTACGCGGTCCGTCTCCATGTCTCCGCCGTCGTGGCCGCCGGCGATCCAGTCGACGTCCACGGGGGCGCCGTTGGCCTTGACCGCCTTGGCGATCTTGTCGGCCTGGCCGAGCGGGAAGAGGGAGTCGGTCTGGCCCTGCATGATGAGCGTGGGGACCTTGATGCGGTCGCCGACGGCGGAGGGGCTGCGCTCCTCCAGGAGCTTCATCGCCGCGGCATCCGGCTTTCCGGACTCCGCGACGCGCTCGTACATCTCGCAGAGCTGGGCCTCGAACGTGTCGCAGCCGCCGCCGGAGTTGATGAACATCCCGGCCCAGAGCTTCTTGAAGACGCCGTTCGGGAACAGGGCGTCCGAGAGGTTCCAGTACGTGATCGCGGGGGCGATGGCGTCCACCCGCTGGTCGTAACCGGCCGCGAGGAGGGAGACCGCGCCGCCGTACGAGGCTCCGGCGACGCCGACCCGGGGGTCGCCGGCCTTGTCGAGCTGGACCTCGGGGCGCTTCGCCAGCCAGTCGATGAGCTTGGAGACGTCGGCGACCTCGCCCTTCGGGTCGTTCAGGCCGATCTTGCCGGTGGATCTGCCGAAGCTGCGCGAGGACCACGTCAGGACCGCGTAGCCGTCGCGGGCGAGGTCCTCCGCCTGCTTGCGCACGTCCTCCTTGTTGCCGCCGAAGCCGTGGGTCAGCAGGACGGCGGGGCGGCGGTCGCCCGAACCTGCGGAACCGGTGGAGCCTGAGGTGAAGTACGACGTGTCGATCCTCACCCCGTCCGCGGTGGGGATGACGCGGTCGGCGCGGTGCACCGCGGGTGCGCCGTCGGAGGCGACCGCGGTCCATGTCCCGGCGCCGGCGAGCACGGCGACGAGGGCCGCGGCGGTCCATCGGCGCGGGCCTCGCAGCCATCGTCGTGGTGCTGCGGGCATTCGAAGATCCATGGTTCAACCGTACGGGGCCCTGCCGGGTGGGGGTGGGGTCGGTGGGGGGAGCTTGGCGGTATCCCGTAGGAGTACGGCTGCCTTGCGGTGTACCGCGGGTGCGGTATGCGCGGGTGCCGTGCGGCGCGGAGGGGGTGGGGGCTTTGACCGTCGGCGGGTGCGGGGGCCGTGCGGCGCGGAGGGGGTGGGGGCCTTGACCGTCGGCGGGTGCGGGATCGTCGTGGCTGGGCGCGCAGTTCCCCGCGCCCCTTGGGGGCTTCGCCCCCTGAAAAGATTGCGCCGTTCCCCGCGCCCCTAGTGGGTGTCCGGGATCGTTACCAGCCAGCGGGTTGTTCGGCGGGGGCGTAGGTACAGGGCCCAGTAGAGGGTTGCCGCTGCTGTGATGCCGCCTGTCCAGGCCAGGTACGTCGGGTCCTGCATGGTGAGGACGTAGGCGAGGACCGCTATGAGGAGGACCGGGAGCGTCGGCCAGAGCGGCATGCGCCAGGCCCGGGTGTGGGCGTGGGGGCCTCGGCGGGCCAGGAGCGCGGCCACCGCCACCAGGATGTACATGCTCGTGACGGAGACGCCCGTGATGCCGTACAGGGTGTCGAGGTTGACGAAGCAGAGCACCGCGCCGGGGACGCCCACGACCAGCGTCGCCACCCACGGGGAGCCGAAGCGGCCGAGCTTCGACAGGACCTTGTTGACCGGCTCGGGCCAGGCCTTGTCGCGGGCGGAGGCGAACAGTACGCGGGAGTTCTGGATGACCATGACGATGCCCGCGTTGATGATGGCGAGCGCCACGCAGAGGCTGACGAACGTGCCGACCGCGGAGTTCGACCACGCGGCGACCATGCCGCCGATGTCTCCGCCGGTGAGCGCGGCCAGGTCCGGGGCGCCCAGGGTGATCGCCGCCACCGGCACGAGGATGATCACCGTGGAGATGGCGAGGGTGGCCAGGACCGTACGGGCCACGTTGCGGCGCGGGTTCTCCAGTTCCTCGGAGAGGTAGACGGCGGTCGAGAAGCCCTGGGTGACGAAGAGGGCGATCGCGAGCCCGGAGACGACCAGCATCACCGTCACGGTGTCCGGGTGCCCGCCGGAGCCGGCCACCTCCATGGACACCAGGCTGCCCGCCCCGCGCTCGGCGTGCGCGAAACCGAGGACGGCCACGACGGCCGCCGCGATGACCTCAAGGACCAGGAAGATCCCGGTGATCCAGGCGTTGGCCCGCAGGTCGAGCAGGCCAGCGAGGGTGGCGAGCCCCATCACGCCCGCGCCCGCCCAGGACGCGTCGAGGTGCACGAGGGGCGCGAGGTAGTCGGCCGTGCCCATCGCGATCACCGGCGGGACGATCATCACGACGAGGAGCGACAGGACGAAGACCAGCCAGCCCGCGAGCCGGCCGGCCATCGTCGACACCATGGCGTACTCGCCGCCCGCGCTGGGGATGAGGGTGCCCAGCTCCGAGTAGCAGAACGCCACGGCGATACAGAGCAGCGAGCCGATGGCGACCGTCAGGGCCGTCGCCGTGCCGAGGGACCCGAACAGGTCGGGGACGACCACGAAGAGCGTGGAGGCCGGTGTCACGCAGGAGATCGTGAGCAGGGTGCCGCCGACGACGCCGATGGACCGCTTGAGCGTACGGGGACCGGTACCGGCCTCGCCGGGACCGCTGTCCGGTGCCCCGGGGACGGGGGCGGGGGCAGGGCCGGGGGCGGAGTCGACGGTGCGAAGCGTGTCAGTCATGGAGCGGTTCCGATCGACTCGTGCGGCGGGGGTGCGTGCTCCCGTGCCGCATCGAACCCTGCGGAATCCGAATCGTCAACGGTCCTCGACCTACGGAATCCGTAGGTCGAGGGGGACTCAACTGCCGTTCTTGGCAGGGTGGGGCAAGCGGCCTCAGCCATCGGCGCCCGTGCGGGAACCGCAGCACGGGCGCCGAAATTCACCGGCGGGTTTCACCGGTGGAGCGATGTACCGGTGGAGCGATGCGCCGGTGGAAGGTGCGGTCGGACTCAGTGGTTGCGCGGGAATCCCAGGTCCACGCCGGCCGGGCCCTCCGAGGGGTCCGGCCAGCGGGTCGTGACGACCTTGCCACGGGTGTAGAAGTGCGTGCCGTCGTTGCCGTAGATGTGGTGGTCCCCGAAGAGGGAGTCCTTCCAGCCGCCGAAGGAGTGGTAGCCCACCGGCACCGGGATCGGCACGTTCACGCCGACCATGCCCGCCTCGATCTCCAGCTGGAAGCGGCGGGCCGCGCCGCCGTCCCGGGTGAAGATCGCGGTGCCGTTGCCGAAGGGCGAGCCGTTGATCAGCGCCACCCCCTCGTCGTACGTGTCCACGCGCAGCACGCACAGGACCGGGCCGAAGATCTCGTCCCGGTAGGCGTCCGAGTCCGTGGGGACCTTGTCGAGCAGCGAGAGCCCGATCCAGTGGCCGTCAGCGCATTCGGGGTGGTCCTCGACCGTGTACCCGGTGCCGTCGAGGACGACCTCGGAGCCCTGGGCGGCGGCGCCCGTGACGTACGAGGCGACCTTGTCGCGGTGGGCCGCGGTGATCAGCGGGCCCATCTCGGAGGCCGGGTCGTTCCCGGGGCCGATCTTGATCTTCTCGGCGCGCTCGCGGATCTTCGCGACCAGTTCGTCGCCGATCGTGCCGACCGCGACGACGGCCGAGATGGCCATGCAGCGCTCTCCGGCCGAACCGTAGGCGGCGGAGACGGCCGCGTCGGCCGCCGCGTCCAGGTCGGCGTCCGGGAGGACCAGCATGTGGTTCTTGGCGCCGCCGAGGGCCTGGACGCGCTTGCCGTTGGCGGAGGCGGTGGTGTGGATGTACCGGGCGATCGGGGTGGAGCCGACGAAGGAGACGGCCTTGACGTCCGGGTGCTCCAGGAGGCGGTCGACGGCCACCTTGTCGCCGTGGACGACGTTCAGCACGCCGTCCGGGAGGCCCGCCTCCGCGAACAGCTCCGCGAGCCGGACGGCCGCCGACGGGTCCTTCTCGCTCGGCTTGAGCACGAAGGTGTTGCCGCAGGCGACGGCCAGCGGGAACATCCACATCGGCACCATCGCCGGGAAGTTGAACGGCGTGATGCCCGCGACGACGCCGAGGGGCTGGCGGATCGAGGCCACGTCGACCCGCGAGGCCACCTCGGTCGACAGTTCGCCCTTCAGCTGCACGGTGATCCCGCACGCCAGGTCGACGATCTCCAGGCCGCGCGCGACCTCGCCGAGCGCGTCCGAGTGGACCTTGCCGTGCTCGGCGGTGATCAGGGCGGCGATCTCGTCGCGGTGGGCGTCGAGGAGCGCTCGGAACGCGAAGAGGATGCCGGAGCGCTTGGCGAGCGAGGAGGTGCCCCAGCTCGCGTAGGCGTCCTTCGCGGCGGCGACCGCGGCGTCCACCTCCTCTACGCTCGCGAAGGCGACCTTCGTGGTGACGGCGCCGGTCGCGGGGTCGGTGACCGGCCCGTACGTGCCCGCCGTGCCCGCAGCGTTTTCGACGGGCTTGCCGCCGATCCAGTGGTTGACGATCTTCGTCATGCCCGAGAACTCCTTGTCATGCCCGAGAACTACGTCACAGATGGCGGCGCCGGGTGGAGGCCAGCCGTTCGTACAGCGCGCGTGCCTTGACCGCCGACGGTCGGGTCGCGGTCTCGGCCACAGGAACATCCCACCAGGCCTGGGCCGGGGGCGCGCCCGACACTGTGTCTGCCGTTTCGGTCTCCACGTAGACACATGTGGGAGTGTCGGCGGCCCGTGCCTCGGCGAGGGCGGTCCGCAGGTCGTCCACGGTCTTGGCGCGCAGCACCCGCATGCCGAGGCTCGCCGCGTTGGCGGCCAGGTCGACGGGGAGCGGGCGCCCCGTGTACGTACCGTCCTCGGAGCGGTGCCGGTAGGCGGTGGCGAAGCGCTCGGCGCCGACCGCCTGGGAGAGGCCGCCGATGGACGCGTACCCGTGGTTCTGCAGGATGACCACCTTGATGGCGATGCCCTCCTGGACGGCGGTGACGATCTCGGTGGGCATCATGAGGTACGTGCCGTCGCCGACCAGCGCCCACACGGGCCGGTCCGGGGCCGCCATCCGGATGCCGATCGCGGCCGGGATCTCGTAGCCCATGCAGGAGTAGCCGTACTCGACGTGGTACTGGTCGCGGGACCGGGCGCGCCAGAGTTTGTGCAGGTCGCCGGGGAGGGAGCCGGCCGCGTTGACGATGATGTCGTCGCCGGTGACGAGGTCGTCGAGCGCGCCGAGGACCTGCGGCTGGGTGGGCCGCGCGTAGGGGTCCTCCGCCTCGAAGGCCGCGTCGACGCGGTGCTCCCAGCGCTCCTTGTCGTCGGTGTACTCGGTGACGTAGGCGGGCCCGGCGCGGTGGCCGTGCGGGGCGAGGGCCGCGGTGAGGGCCTCCAGCGCGGTGCGCGCGTCGGCGACCAGCGGCTGCCCGGCCATCTTGTGGCCGTCGAAGGAGGCGATGTTGATGTTCAAGAAACGTACGTCCGGGGCGGCGAAGAGGGTGCCGGAGGCGGTGGTGAAGTCGGTGTAGCGGGTGCCGATCCCGATCACCAGGTCGGCGGTGCGGGCGAGTTCGCAGGCGGTCGCGGTGCCCGTGTGCCCGATGCCGCCGACGTCCGCGGGGTGGTCCCAGGCGAGCGAGCCCTTGCCGGCCTGTGTGGAGGCGACCGGGATGCCGGTGAGGTCGGCGAACTCCCGGAGCGCGTCCTCGGCCTCGCTGTGGTGGACCCCGCCGCCCGCGACGACCAGGGGCCGCCGGGCCGTCCGCACGGCCCGTACGGCCGCGGCCAGTTGTGCCGGGTCGGCGACCGGACGGCGTACGGTCCACACGCGTTCGGCGAAGAACTCGTCGGGCCAGTCGAAGGCCTCCGCCTGGACGTCCTGCGGGAGCGCGAGGGTGACGGCGCCGGTGTCGAGCGGGTCGGCGAGCACACGCATCGCCTGGAGGGCGGCCGGGATCAGGGCCTCGGGGCGGCTGATCCGGTCGAAGTACTTCGACACCGGGCGCAGACAGTCGTTGACCGACACATCGCCCGCGTACGGGACTTCGAGCTGCTGGAGGACCGGGTCGGCGGGGCGGGTCGCGAAGACGTCGCCGGGCAGCAGGAGCACCGGGAGGCGGTTGATCGTGGCGAGGGCGGCGCCGGTGACGAGGTTGGTGGCGCCGGGGCCGACGGACGTGGTGACGGCCTGCGCGGAGAGTCGGTTCGACTGACGTGCGTAGCCCACCGCCGCGTGCACCATGGCCTGTTCGTTGCGGCCCTGGTGGTACGGCATGCCGTCGCCGTACTCCACGAGCGCCTGGCCGAGGCCGGCGACGTTGCCGTGGCCGAGAATGCCCCAGGTGGAGTCGATCAGGCGGCGCCGCACACCGTCGCGCTCGGTGTGCTGGACGGTGAGGAACCGCACCAGCGCCTGTGCGACCGTCAGCCTTGTCGTCGTTGACCTCGGCTCTGTCATCGGTGGCCCTCTGTGCTCTCTGCGTGTCACGGGTGGAATCACGGGTTGAAGCTGATCCGCCACGTCATACGTCGGAACGGGCCCTCCGTCTCTATGTCCCGCCCGTCAATCCGAACCGCGCGTACGGGAAGGGGAACCTCCGGCGCGGAGCCGTAGCGGGCGGGGAGTCGTCGCTCGCACTTCGCTCCTGCCAGGGCGAAGCGGACTTCCGCGCCGGAGGCGATCTGTGCCCGGGCACCACGGGGGCATGACCGAAGCCGGTGGCTTCGGCGAACACGCTCTCCGCGCCCAGGTGTTCATACACTTTGCCCTCTTTATTCCCCTCTGTGCGCACCGTACAACCACCGCCCGGCGGAAGCACGGCACTCCCGCTCACTGCGGCACCGCCCCGGTCACGAGGGCTTCCTCGACCTCGGGGAGCGTCGGCATGGCGGAGGAGCACTCCAGCCGGGAGGCGACGATGGCGCCCGCGGCGTTGGCGTGGCGCATGACGCGCTCCAGGTCCCAGCCGGCCAGCAGGCCGTGGCAGAGGGCGCCGCCGAAGGCGTCACCGGCGCCGAGGCCGTTGAGGACCGTGACCGGCAGCGGTGGCACCTCCGCGAAGTCGCCGTCGCGGTGCACGGCCAGGACTCCCTTGGGGCCCTGTTTGACCACGGCCAGTTCCACGCCCGCGTCGAGGAGGGCGCGGGCCGCCGCGTGCGGTTCGCGCAGGCCGGTGGCGACCTCCACCTCGTCGAGGTTGCCGACGGCGACCGTGGTGTGGCGCAGGGCCTCGGCGTAGAAGGGGCGGGCCTCGGAGGGGTCGGTCCAGAACATCGGCCGCCAGTCCAGGTCGAAGACCGTCGGGCCCGATCTGGCGCGGTGGGCCAGCGCCGCGAGCGTGGCCGTGCGGCTGGGCTCCTCGCTCAGGCCCGCACCCGTGACCCAGAAGATCCGGGCGTCCCGGATGGCGTCCAGGTCCAGTTCGTGGGCGTCGATCTCCAGGTCGGGGGCCTTCGGCTGCCGGTAGAAATACAGCGGGAAGTCGTCCGGCGGGAACACCTCGCAGAAGGTGACCGGTGTGGGCAGCCCGCGGACGGGGGTCACCCAGCGGTCGTCGACGCCGAAGTCCCGCAGCGCCTCGTGCAGATACGTGCCGAAGGGGTCGTCCCCGGTCCGCGACACCACGGCCGTGCGCCGGCCGAGCCGGGCCGCCGCGACCGCCACGTTGGCCGCCGAGCCGCCGAGGAACTTCCCGAAGGACGTCACCTGCGGGAGGGGCACGCCGGTCTGCAGCGGGTAGAGGTCCACGCCGATGCGCCCCATGGTGATGAGGTCGTACGCACTGGACTCCGCTGACTCGACCATCGAGTTCCCTCCGCATCGGTGGACCCCAGGTCTAGCGGCGCCGATAGAGCCCTGTCAATTGGTTGTCCGGACATTCTGACCATGTCTTGGGACGGACGGGGTGGATCGGGGGCGGGGTGGAGGCGGCTGCGGGGTCGGGTGCGGGTGCGTGGGGGCTGGTCGCGCAGTTCCCCGCGCCCCTTGGCGGTCAGGCCCCGGCGGATTGAATCGCTGGTGTGCGGATCGGGGCGGATCGCAAGCGGGGTAGGGGCGGCTGCGGGGTCGGGTGCGGGTGCGTGGGGGCCGGTCGCGCAGTTCCCCGCGCCCCTTGGCAGTCAGGCCTCGGCGGATTGAATCGCTGGTGTGCGGATCGGGGCGGATCGCAAGCGGGGTAGGGGCGGGGTCGGGTGCGGGTGCGTGGGGGCCGGTCGCGCAGTTCCCCGCGACCCTTGGCAGTCGGGCCTCGGCGGATTGAATCGCTGGTGTGCGGATCGGGGTTGGGTGCGGGTGTGCGTGGGGGCCGGTCGCGCAGTTTCCCGCGACCCCTGGCGGTCAGGTCCCGGCGGATTAAATCGTCGGTGTCTTGACGTAGATCATCCGGGCTTTTCATGCTGGCAGCATGCGAGTTGACCGATGACCGGCCTTGAGAACCGACCGCCCGTCGGACGCCGTGCACTGCTGGCCGGGGCCGCCGCCGGCCTGGGCGCCGCGGCGGCCCTGCCCGCTCAGTCCGCGTCGGCGGCGTCGGACTCCGCATCCGCGGCGGTGACCGCGTCGGCGTCCGCCTCCGCGTCGGGGCGGCGGTATCCGGCGAACTGGCCCGATCCCGCCCCCTACGGCCTCGCCGACACCCGCCCGGACCTCTGGCCGAGGGACGACAACTCGTTCGTGCTGCCGCTGGAGCTGCGGCCTCGCGACGAGGAGCGCGGGGTGGTGTGGATGCGCGACACGTACGTCAACTGCTTCGTCGTCGACGGCCGCCCCCTCTACGTCGCCACCGGCACGACCCGGGTGCCGGGGCTCGACACGGCCGGACCGTGGAACGACGGCATCTTCGTGTGGACCGCGCGCTCCCTCCAGGGGCCCTGGAGACTGGCGGACACGACCGGTGTGCGGCCCGGCGAGGAGAAGGGCAAGGTGTGGTCGCCCGAGTTCGCCGGGGAGAACCGGCCCGGCCGCACGGTCGTCGCCCCCTGGCAGGAGTACTGGTACGACGACCGCTTCGGCAAGCGCGGCCAGGCCTGGGCGCCCGAGCTGCACCGCTTCGACGACAAGTGGTACCTCGTCGCGTGCATGGGCGACCACTCGAAGAAGGTCGGCTCGTTCATGCTCGTCAGCGAGGGCGGCGTCGAGGGCCCGTACCGGCTGGTCGAGGGGAATCTGGAGAAACCCTTCGGGGACTCGTTCATCGGCGGCCCCGCCTTCATCGAGCCCGGCGCCTACCACCACATCGACGGCAGCCTGTACTCCGAGGGCGACGCCGCGTGGCTGGTGCTGCACAACAACCTCTACGCCAGGTTCCGGGACGACATGGAGGACATCGTCCCCACGACGGACCTTCCCGCGTTCAGGCAGTCGCCGTACTCACCGGAGCCGTACCTCGAAGGCGCGTACGTGTTCAAGCACGGCGGCAAGTACTTCCTGCTCCACGCCGCGTGGGACCGCACCTCGGTCAACGCCGACGGCACCACCCGCCAGGCCTACGACACCGCCGCGGCCGGCCGGGTCCAGTACCAGTACGACGCCGTCGTCGCCGTCTCCGACACCTTCGAGGGACCGTACTCGCAGCGCTGGACCGCCGGTGTCGGCGCCGGCCACAACAACTTCTTCGAGGACCACCGCGGGCAGTTGTGGGCGACGTTCTTCAACAACCCGAACTTCGGTTACTGGTCCAACGCCTCGCGGCTCGCCGAGGCCGCCGTGCCCGGTGTCGTACGGGTGGAGTGGACCGGTCCGAAGGGCAACCGTCTGTACGTCCGGCGCCGCGACTGAGGCCCCCGGCCGCGGCTCCTACGCGGCGATGAC
The DNA here is from genome assembly GCF_055584525.1 of Streptomyces sp. NPDC102514. NCBI lineage: Bacteria > Bacillati > Actinomycetota > Actinomycetes > Kitasatosporales > Streptomycetaceae > Streptomyces > Streptomyces sp. NPDC102514. Next base: position 345,087 of record NZ_JBVJLW010000006.1, on the reverse strand, counting down.
GGCGACCCCGGTCCTGCCCCCGTCGACGTCCACCACGGTTCCGTGGACGAAGGACGCCTCGTCGCTCGCCAGCCAGAGCACGGCGGACGCGATGGCCTCGGGCGTGCCGACGCCACCGGCCGGGGTGCCGTTCATCATGATCTCGCCGGGCCCCGGCTCGGCGCCCGCCGGGGCCGGGGGCAGGATCACGCCGGGCGACACGGCGTTGACCCGCACGCCGAGCGGGGCGAACTCCGCGGCCCACGCCCGCGTGAGCGTCTCCATGGCTCCCTTGGTGGAGCTGTAGAGCGCGCCGCGGGGGACGCCGAGCCGCGCGATCCACGAGCCGAGGTTGACGATCACCCCGCCGCCGGAGTCCGCCATGGCCGGGACGACGGCGGCGGTGAGGAAGAACGGCGCCTTCACGTTCACGCCGTAGACCTGGTCGAAGGTCTTCTCGTCGGTGTCGGCGGTACCGGGGGACGGATAGATCCCGGCGTTGTTGACCAGGATGTCGATCTGTCCGCCCAGGGTCTTCCGGGCCCGCTCGGCGAGGTCCTGGGAGGCCGCCGCGCTGCCGTCGAGGTCCGCCGCCAGGAAGTCGGCCCGGCCGCCCGACGCGCGGATGCCTTCGACCACCCGCGCGCCGCGTTCCGGGTTGCGCCCGGACACGACGACATGGGCCCCCTCGGCGGCGAACGCCTCCGCGATCGCCTGCCCGATGTTGCTGGTCGAGCCCGTGACCAGCGCTGTCCTGTTCCGCAGCCGCTCACTCATGACGTGATCTCCCTTGTCTTCGGCCTGTCCTCCGGCTTGCGCGGACCACTGTGCGCCGCAGAAAATGGACCGGCAAGTCCAGAACGGAGGTACCGTCGGTACGGCCGGTACGGCCGGTCAACGCGACCGGGGCCGGGAACACGAGGAGGCGGGGATGGCGGAAGCGGCGACCGTGAAGGGCCGGGCGACCCGGGCCCGTATCGTCGAAGGGGCGGCCGAGGTGCTGCGCGAGCGGGGCGTCGGGTTCACGACGCTCGACGACATCCGCGCCCGCACCGGTACGAGCAAGAGCCAGCTCTTCCACTACTTCCCCGCCGGCAAGGACGAACTGCTGCTGGCGGTGGCCCGGTTCGAGGCGGACCGCGTCCTGGCGGACCAGCAGCCGCACCTGGGGCGCCTGGACTCGTGGGAGTCCTGGCGGCAGTGGCGGGACGTGCTGGTGGAACGCTACGAACGACAGGGCAACCACTGCCCGTTGGGGTCCCTGTTCCTCCAGGTCGGGCGGGACCGGCCAGGTGCCCGGGCGATCGTGACGGAGCTGATGCGCCAGTGGCAGTGGCAACTCGCCCGCGGTATGAGCGCCCTGCAGACGAACGGACTGGTGTCGCCGGCCCTCGACGTGGACAGGGAGGCCGCCGCGCTGCTGGCGGGCATCCAGGGAGGCGTGACCATCATGATGTCGACGGGCGACTCGGCCCATCTGAAGGCGGCGCTGGACTCCGGGATCGGCCATCTGCGGGCGGCGGCGCCCGCTGCCGTCCGCCCCGCGCCGCCCGAGGAGGCGCGTTCATGATCCTCCCGAAGGTCCGCGACCCCCGCGCGGCGGGTGGGCGTGAAGGATTGCGCAGTTCCCCGCGCCCCTGAGGGAAGGGGCTGGTCCGTGGTCCGTGTGGTGCGGGCCGGATGTGGCTGGTCGCGCAGTTCCCCGCGCCCCTCTGGGGTGAGGCTGGGCCCAGATGGTCGGGTGCGGGGCGGCCCGGCATGCCGCGTACGCCGCCGGGCAGGCCGGGGTTGTCGCCCATGTGGCCGCCCATGAACTCGGCGCCGCCGCCTACGCGATCAAGGCCGCCCGCGCCGCCGAGGGCGAGAGCGAGTCCGCGGGCCGACGTGAGTGCCGCTGGCAACGCGAGCAACTCCCGCCGGAGATCCGCGAACTCGTACTCGACGACCAGCGACTGCGCAACGACATCTGCTGGTCGGCCTTCACCCCGTGACCGACCTGTCCGCGCCGACGCTCCCGGTCAGCCCCCTGAGCCCGCTCAGCCGTGCGGGAGGATCACCGCTCGGCCGTTGATCTTGCCTGCGTGCAGGCGTTCGTAGGCGAGTGGGGCGTCGTCCAGGGAGAAGGTCTCGGTGTGTACCGAGACCGCGCCGGAGCGGGCCAGTGCGAGGACCTCGACGAGTTCGCCGCGGGTGCCCCAGTAGGGGGCGCTGACCGAGACCTCGAAGGGGAGCTGTCCGAAGCCGACGGGGAGCGTTCCGCCGCCGATGCCGACGATCGTGATATCGCCCTCGACCGCCGCGACGGCTCCCGCGGTGGCCAGGGTGGGCTGCGCCCCGACGAAGTCGAAGACCGCCTCCGCCCCGACGCCGCCGGTGAGTTCACGCACCTTGGCGGCGGCCTGCGCGTCGGACAGGACCGTCTCGTGGGCGCCGACCGCGCTGGCCAGCCGCAGCTTCTCCTCCGTCACGTCGAGGGCGATCACCCGGGCCGGGGACATGGCCCGCAGCAGCTGGATGGCGACATGCCCGAGCCCGCCCGTGCCGATGACCACCGCGGTCGAACCCGGTACCAGCTTCGGCAGCGAGCGCTTGATCGCGTGGTACGGCGTCAGGCCCGCGTCCGTCAGCGAGACCGCCGCAGCCGGGTCGAGGCCGTCCAGCGGCACCAGGTGCCGGGGATCGTCCACCAGCAGGTACTCCGCCATCGAACCCGGTGCCCCGAGCCCCGGCGGACGGATACCGAGCTCGTCTGCGCGCAGGCAGTAGTTCTCCTTGCCCTCCGCGCACTTGGCGCAGCTGCCGCAGCCCCAGGGGCCGTACACGGCGACCGCGTCGCCCTCGCGCACACCGGTCACCCCCGCGCCGAGCGCGGCGACCGTGCCCACGCCCTCGTGGCCGAGGGTGAGCGGCAGCTCGTACGGGAATCCCTCGGCGGGCCAGCTCATCACGGCGATGTCGGAGTGGCACACGCCGGCGGCGGTGACCTTCAACAGGACCTGACCGGGGCCGGGTTCGGGGTCGGGGACGACCACGACCTCGGGAGCGGCGCCGATGGAGCGGTACTGCAGTGCCTTCATGGCCTTGCTTCTTTCTCTGTCTGTTTCGCTCTGCTGCTGCTCTGCTGCTCCTGCGTTTCCGTGGTGCTCAGACGGCGGTGTAGGCGCCGTCGACCAGGTGGTAGCCGCCGGTCACGAACGAGGCCCGCGCGGACAGCAGGAAGGCGATCAGTTCGGCGACCTCCTCGGGGCGGCCGAGGCGGCCGGCGGGGTGCAGCGCGACCAGGCCGTCGTAGGCCTCCTTGTCCATGCCCTGGAGCAGCGGGGTCTCGATGAAGCCGGGGCCGACGACGTTGACGCGGATGCCCTTGGCGGCGTACTCGGCGGCAGTGGTCTTGGTGAGGCCCACCACGCCGTGCTTGGCGGCCACGTACGCGGAGGAGCCGGCGAAACCGACCGAGCCGAGGATGGAGGCGACGTTCACCACGGCACCGCCGCCGGCCGCCTCGATGGCGGGCAGCTCGTGGCGCAGGCTGTAGAAGACGCCGTTGAGGTTGGTGAGCACCACGCGGTCGTAGGCCTCGATGTCGTACTCGCCGGTCGGGGCGCTCGGGCCGCCGATGCCGGCGTTGTTCACGGCCAGGTGCAGTCCGCCGAAGGTCTCGACGGCGAAGGCGACGGCCGCGGCCACGGAGTCGGGGCTCGTCACGTCCACCGCGACCGCGGCGGCCTTGAAGCCCTCGGCGCGCAGCTCGGCGGCGGCCTTCTCGGCGCCCTCGGCGTTGTAGTCGGCGATCACGACGGCGGCGCCGCCGGCACCGAGACGGCGGGCGGTGGCCAGGCCGATGCCGGAGGCGGCGCCGGTGACGAGCGCGGTCCTCCCGGCGAACTCGGTGGCGTAGTCGGTGACGGATGCGTTGCCGGTGACGGGGGTGGTGCCGGTGGTGCTCATGGTGCTCTCACTTTTCGGGGGTGTCGTACGAGACCGCGGACGCGGCCTCGTGGGTCAGGGCGTCGTAGGCCCGCTCCACCAGGGCGGCGAGGTCCTCGGCCGCCGAGTCGGGGCCGGACGCGCCGCGCGCCCAGATGCGCAGCGCGGCGGTGAGGACTCCGGCGGCGGCGTCGACCACGACGGCGGGACGTACGTCCAGTACGTCGTCGGTGCCGAGCCGGTCGGCGAGGATGCGGATCGACTCGTCCTGGGCGTCGACCCGGATGCGTTCGTACGCCGCGAACAGGGCCGGCTCGCTGTCGAGCAGGGCCAGCAGCCGTCGCATCCGGGGGCGTACGTGCCAGGCCGGGTCGTCCCGGTCGGCGAGCCAGTCGCGTACGGCCCTGCGGTAGGCGAGCAGCGGCGGTTCGGCGGCGGGCCGCTCGCGCAGCAGCGCGTTGATGCGGTCGCCGTCACCTCGTACGAAGTCGAGGGCCGCGTCCTCCTTGCCGTCGAAGAGCCGGCTGAAGGTGCGGCGGGTGACGTCCGCCCGCTCGGCGATCGCCTCGACCGTGGTGGCGGCGAGTCCGCGCTCCAGGATCAGGTCGACCGCGGCGGTCGCGAGGGCGTTGCGGGTCTGCCGGGCCTTGCGCTGCCGGCGGTCCTCGGTGGTGGTGCTGGGCTCCGTTGCCTCCATACCCTCAGAATACTCCTCCATGTCCCAATGAGACATGTTTCCCATTGGGACATTTTCATGAAGGGGGCGGGCTCCCGATGGGGCGGGTTCGCGGTGGAGCAGATTCCTGCTGGGGCCCAATGCGTCACGCGTGTCACAAAAGACACCCCTCTGTCACACATGTCACGTGTACGCGGGTCTTGCGTCACACCCGAGCGACAGCCCCTGCCGCGTTGTCACTCTGTGTCGTTCACCGAGCACAGGCTTGTGATCGCCAGCGCAGTGCCCGGCTCCCCCGACGGCCGCCCCTCGGCCGCCGCTGCGGCGCGCGCAGGGAGGTGCTTCTGATGACCGACCGAAGGCTCTGGTCGTACAAGGAGATCGCGGCGCACATCAAGGTGCAGCCGGACACTGTGCGGTCCTACCGCAAACACGGGCTGCTGCCCGCGCCCGACCATGTGGAGAGCGGCAAACCGTACTGGTACGCCGACACCGTCCGGGCCTGGGTCGCCTCCCGGCCGGGCAACAGGGGCCGCCGGGACCGCTGACCGCCCGTCACCGCGCCCGGCGGCAGGGCGCTCGGCACGGCGCCCGGTACGCGAGGGGGTCCCGCACGTCCACCGTGCGGGACCCCCTCGTCCGCGTCGGCGCCGCCGCACGGCCCGTCGCCGTCACGCCCAGGGTTCGACGACCGTGACACCCGCCCCCGACACCACTGCCGACGCCACTCCCGGCACCGCCCCCGGTGCCGTCCCCATCGCCGCCAGCGCCGCGGGGGCCGCCTCCAGGGAGATCGTGGACGTCACCAGGAGGTCGGGGCGCAGGAGCCCGGCCCGTACGGACTCCAGCATCGGCGGGTAGGCGTGCGCGGGCATGCCGTGGCTGCCGAGGAGTTCGAGTTCGAGGCCGATCACCCGGGACATCGGCACCTTCGGGTCGTCGGGCAGCAGGCCCACCTGGACGTGCCGGCCGCGACGGCGCAGCCCGGCGATCGAGGCCGCGCAGGTGACCGGGGAGCCGAGGGCGTCGAGGGAGAGATGGGCGCCGCCGCCGGTCAGGTCGCGGACCGCCTCCGCCGTGTCGCCGGTCCGGGACGCGTCCACGCAGTGCGCGGCGCCGAACCGCCGCGCGAGGTCCAGCGCGCCGGGCGAGAGGTCGACCGCGACGACCCGCGCCCCGGCCGCCGCGGCGATCATCACCGCGGACAGTCCGACCCCTCCGCAGCCGTGCACCGCCACCCACTCCCCCGGCGCCACCCGCCCCTGCGCGACCACCGCGCGGAACGCCGTGGCGAACCGGCAGCCGAGCGAGGCGGCCGTGCCGAAGGCCAGTTCGTCCGCCACGGCGACGAGGTTCACGTCGGCGTGGTCGAGGGCGACGTACTCGGCGAAGGACCCCCAGTGCGTGAACCCGGGCTGGGTCTGTCGCTCGCACACCTGCTGGTCGCCCGCCGCGCAGGAGGCGCAGCTTCCGCAGGCGCAGACGAAGGGCACGGTGACGCGGTCGCCGGGGCGGTGGCGGGTCACCAGGGCGCCCACGGCCTCGACGGTTCCGGCGAGTTCGTGTCCGGGCACGTGCGGCAGCGCGATGCCCGGGTCGTGGCCCTGCCAGCCGTGCCAGTCGCTGCGGCAGAGCCCGGTGGCCTCGACGCGCACCACCACGCCGTGCGGCGCGGGCGCCGGGTCCGGCACCTCCCGCACCTCGGCCGGTTCCCCGAATCGCTCGAACACCACTGCCCTCATGGCCGCCACCCCTCCGCTGTCCCCAGCCCTTTGAACGTACCCCCTAGGGGTATACTGTGAGTACCGTGAAAGCCCGTGGGCCACACACGCCTCATGTATCCCACGCAGCACGCGCCCCATACCTCTCGACGAGGAGAACGACATGACCGCCCACACCGACACCCCCGGCTCCGTCACCACCGTCTACCAGGTGAGCGGGATGAGCTGCGGACACTGTGAAGGCTCGGTCTCCGGCGAGATCTCCGGGATCGCGGGCGTCACCTCGGTGAAGGCCGTCGCCTCCACCGGCGAGGTGACCGTGATCTCCACCGCACCGCTCGACGAGGAGGCCGTCCGCGCCGCCGTCGACGAGGCGGGCTTCGAGCTCGCCGGCCAGGCCTGAGACCGCTTTTCCCCACTCCGCACCGGGCCGTACCGACCAGCTGATACTGGCTCCGTACGGCCCGGTTAGTTCCCTGGAGCAGGACATGACCAGCACCGGTACCAGCAGCAGCACGACCGCCAGCACAAGCACCACCGCAGCCCCTCCGGCGTCCCGGGTCGACCCGCAGGTCGACCCACAGGTCTCCTCGCAGGTAGAGCTGACCATCGGCGGGATGACCTGCGCCTCCTGCGCGGCCCGGGTCGAGAAGAAGCTCAACCGCATGGACGGCGTCACCGCCACGGTCAACTACGCGACGGAGAAGGCGAAGGTCGCGTACGCGGACGGGGTCCAGGTCACCGACCTGATCGCCACCGTGGTCAGGACGGGCTACACGGCCGAGGAACCCCCGCCGCCCGCTCCCCCGGAGCCCACGGAACCCTCGGCGGACCGGGACGCCTCCGCCGGCGAGGACCCGGCGCACAAGCGTGACCCCGAACTGGCCGCGCTGCGCGAACGCCTCGTCGTCTCCGCGCTCCTCGCCACCCCCGTCGTCCTGCTGTCGATGATCCCGGCGCTGCAGTTCGACAACTGGCAGTGGCTCGTGCTGACGCTCGCCGCGCCGGTCGTCGTCTGGGGCGGACTGCCCTTCCACCGGGCCGCCTACACGAACGCCCGGCACGGCGCCGCCACCATGGACACCCTCGTCTCGACGGGCACGCTGGCCGCGTTCGGCTGGTCCCTGTGGGCGCTGTTCTGGGGCGACGCGGGCATGGAGGGCATGCGGGACGAGGGCTTCTCCCTCACCGTCTCCCGCGAGCAGGGCGCCTCGGCGATCTACCTCGAAGTCGCCGCCGGGGTCATCGCCCTCATCCTCCTCGGCCGCTATCTGGAGGCCCGCTCCAAGCGGCAGGCGGGCGCCGCCCTGCGCTCCCTGATGGAACTGGGCGCGAAGGACGTCTCCGTCGTACGGGACGGCCGTGAGGTCCGTGTGCCGGTGGGCGCACTGGCCGTGGGCGACCGTTTCGTCGTACGCCCCGGGGAGAAGGTCGCCACGGACGGCACGGTCGTCGAGGGGACCTCGGCCGTCGACGCGTCGATGCTGACGGGCGAGTCCGTGCCGGTGGACGTGACGGTGGGTTCGGCCGTCACCGGGGCGACCGTGAACGCCGGCGGGCGGCTGCTCGTCGAGGCGACCCGGGTCGGCACCGACACCCAGCTCGCCCGGATGGCGCGGCTGGTCGAGGACGCCCAGAACGGCAAGGCCCGGGTGCAGCGCCTCGCCGACCGGATCTCCGGAATCTTCGTACCCGTGGTGCTGCTGATCGCGGTCGCCACCTTCGGGGTCTGGCTCGGCGTCACCGGCGACACGGCCGCCGCGTTCACCGCGGCCGTCGCCGTACTGATCATCGCCTGCCCGTGCGCCCTGGGGCTGGCCACCCCGACCGCCCTCATGGTCGGCACGGGCCGCGGCGCCCAGCTCGGCATCCTCATCAAGGGCCCCGAGGTCCTGGAGTCCACCCGCCGCGTCGACACGATCGTCCTGGACAAGACCGGCACGGTGACGACGGGCCGTATGACCCTCCAGGAGGTGTACGCGGCCGACGGCACCGACACGGCGCGCGTGCTGCGGCTCGCGGGGGCCCTGGAGCACGCCTCGGAGCATCCGATCGCACGGGCGGTCGCGGCGGGCGCCGAGGAGCGGACCGGGGCCCTGCCGGCCGTGGACGGCTTCGAGAACGTGCCCGGGCTCGGTGTCCGCGGCACGGCCGAGGGCCACGCGGTGCTCGTGGGCCGCGCCCGGCTCCTCGAAGAGGCCGGGATCACGCTGCCCGACTCCCTGGCCGCGCTGCGGACGCGGGCCGAGGAGGAGGGGCGTACCGCCGTCGCCGTCGCCTGGGACGGCACCGCGCACGGGGTCGTGACCGTCGCCGACGCGGTCAAGGAGACCAGCGCCGAGGCGGTCCGCGCGCTGCGCGCCCTGGGGCTCACGCCGGTGCTGCTGACCGGGGACAACCGGACCGTCGCCGAGTCCGTGGCCCGCTCCGTGGGCATCGACCCCGCCGACGTGATCGCCGAGGTGCTGCCCGAGGGCAAGGTCGACGTGATCAGGCGGCTTCAGGCCGAGGGCCGGGCGGTCGCGATGGTGGGCGACGGCGTCAACGACGCCGCGGCGCTCGCCACCGCCGATCTGGGTCTGGCGATGGGCACGGGCACGGACGCCGCGATCGAGGCGAGCGATCTGACGCTGGTCCGCGGGGACCTGCGGGCGGCGCCGGACGCGATCCGGCTGTCCCGCAGGACGCTCTCCACGATCAAGGGGAACCTCGTGTGGGCCTTCGGATACAACGTGGCGGCACTGCCCCTCGCCGCGGCCGGCCTGCTGAACCCGATGATCGCGGGAGCCGCCATGGCGTTCTCCTCCGTGTTCGTGGTGACGAACAGTCTGCGACTCAGGGCATTTTCATGACGAAGAGGTAGGACTCCCCTAGAGTCCGGCACACCTCTTCACATAAGCTCTTCACAAGGCTCGCGCATCATCCTTACGCTAGGGCTCCGATAGTCATATCGGGGCTCTTGCGTATCTTCAGGACATACGCAAGAGACGCAGGTCACAGTGATGTGAACGTAACCATCGAAGGGGTTCGTGAGTCTAGATTGACGATGTCAGACACGTCTTGGGGGGCGTTTCTGGCATCTGGGGATGTCTTGGGGGACGTTCCTGGGAACGCGTTGCCGGGGCACGTACGACGGGGAGCTTTGAGCGGCCCTCCCGTACGTACGGGTCCCGGCAGACCGCACCAGCAGGAGGCAGTACGGCAGCACGCGGTAGGTAGTACGCAGTAGGCAGAATTTTTGTTCATTCTGCTCGTTTTGCTCGCAGCGATTCAGGCGCTGCCTTCAGACGCCCGGCCGGATCCCGTGGGGGGAATCCGCACCGGGACATGGGAAGGCGCCCCGACTCCGGCCCGTGGGGGGACCGGCAGCGGGGCGCCTTCTTTATTGCCTCATCCCTTACGGGACATCGCTCTTCGTCATCTGCGGGGCGGGGCAACCCCCGGCCCCGTGAGGGGCGCGGGGAACTGCGCGGCCCGCCACGACGGACCCGCAGTCGAGAACCCGCGGCACCGAGAAGCGCTCAGCGCTCCTCGACGGGCTTGAAGTCCCGCTCGACAACACCCGTGTAGATCTGTCGCGGACGCCCGATCCGGGACCCGGGCTCCTTGATCATCTCGTGCCACTGGGCGATCCAGCCCGGAAGGCGACCGAGGGCGAACAGGACCGTGAACATCTCGGTCGGGAAGCCCATGGCCCGGTAGATCAGACCGGTGTAGAAGTCGACGTTCGGGTAGAGGTTGCGCGAGACGAAGTACTCGTCGGAGAGCGCGTGCTCCTCCAGCTTGAGCGCGATGTCCAGCAGCTCGTCGGACTTGCCGAGGGCCGAGAGGACGTCGTGCGCGGCAGCCTTGATGATCTTCGCGCGCGGGTCGAAGGACTTGTACACCCGGTGGCCGAAGCCCATCAGGCGGACGCCGTCCTCCTTGTTCTTCACCTTGCGGATGAAGGAGTCGACATCGCCGCCGTTGGCCTTGATGCCTTCGAGCATCTCCAGGACCGACTGGTTGGCGCCGCCGTGCAGCGGGCCCCAGAGGGCGCTGATGCCGGCGGAGATCGAGGCGAACATGTTCGCCTGCGACGAGCCCACCAGACGGACGGTGGAGGTCGAACAGTTCTGCTCGTGGTCCGCGTGCAGGATGAGCAGCTTGTCGAGCGCGGAGACGACGACCGGGTCGAGCTCGTACTCCTGCGCGGGGACCGAGAACGTCATGCGCAGGAAGTTCTCGACGTAGCCCAGGTCGTTGCGCGGGTAGACGAAGGGGTGACCGATCGACTTCTTGTACGCGTACGCCGCGATGGTCGGAAGCTTCGCGAGCAGCCGGATCGTCGAGAGGTGGCGCTGCTCCTCGTCGAACGGGTTGTGGCTGTCCTGGTAGAACGTCGACAGCGCGGAGACCACCGACGACAGCATCGCCATCGGGTGGGCGTCACGGGGGAAGCCCTGGAAGAACCGCTTGACGTCCTCGTGCAGCAGGGTGTGCTGCGTGATCTCGTTCTGGAAGGTGGAGAGCTCGTCGACCGTGGGCAGCTCGCCGTTGATCAGCAGCGAGGCCACTTCGAGGAAGGTGGAGCTCTCGGCGAGCTGCTCGATCGGGTACCCGCGGTAGCGGAGGATGCCCTGCTCGCCGTCGAGATAGGTGATGGCGGATTTATAGGCGGCGGTGTTCCCGTAACCGCTGTCCAGTGTCACCAGACCGGTCTGGGCGCGGAGCTTCCCGATGTCGAAGCCCTTGTCGCCGACGGTGCTGTCGATCACCGGGTAGGTGTACTCGCCATCGCCGAACCGCAGTACTACAGAGTTGTCGCTCACGTCATCCCTCACCGACGTTGTGCCTCTTCTTCGAGGTGCCCTGACTGTCTCTACCATCCCCCATTTGGCGCAGGAGAGTGCACTCGGGGTCGACCATTGGGCCTATTGGCGGCACTCAGTGCCGCCAACCTGTTCATCCTGCCCGCTTCCCCGGCCTTCCGAAAGTGCCGTGTGAGGTTTCCGACTCGTTTGATCGATCATTTTCGGCTGCGGCCCCGGTGGGGGCTGGTCGCGCCGTTCCCCGCGCCCCTGAAAGATTGCGCCGTTCCCCGCGCCCCTTAAAGGCAAAGGCCGGGGCGCAGCCCCGCTTTTGAGGGGCGCGGGGAACTGCGCGGGCGACCCCCACCGGCCCGCACTCGGTATACGACCGCCGGGGCCGCGGACAGGCTCACGCAGGGACGCGCGTGCCGGTCAGGCGGAAGGCCAGTGCCGTGCAGCGGCGCCCCGCGGACACCGTGCGGACCGCCTGGCCCAGCGCCTTCCGCGACCCCACCAGCACCACCAACCTCTTCGCCCGCGTGACCGCCGTATAGAGGAGATTGCGCTGCAGCATCATCCACGCCCCGGTCGTCACCGGGATGACGACAGCGGGGTACTCGCTCCCCTGGGAGCGGTGGATCGTCACCGCGTACGCATGCGCCAGCTCGTCCAGTTCGTCGAACTCGTACGGCACCTCCTCGTCCTCGTCCGTCAGCACCGTCAGCCGCTGATCGTCGAGGTTGAGCGAGGTCACGACCCCCACCGTGCCGTTGAAGACGCCGTTCTCGCCCTTCTCGTAGTTGTTGCGGATCTGCGTGACCTTGTCGCCCACCCGGAAGACCCGCCCGCCGAACCGCTTCTCGGGGAGATCGGGCCGGGCCGGTGTGACGGCCTGCTGGAGCAGCCCGTTGAGCGCGGCGGCCCCCGCCGGCCCCCGGTGCATCGGCGCGAGCACCTGCACATCGCGCCGCGGATCGAGCCCGAACTTCGCCGGGATGCGCCGCGCCGCCACATCCACCGTGAGCCGCCCGGCCTCCTCCGTGTCGTCCTCCACGAAGAGGAAGAAGTCCTTGAGCTTGTCGGTGACGGGCTGCTGTCCGGCGTTGATCCGGTGGGCGTTCATGACCACACCCGACTGCTGGGCCTGCCGGAAGACCTGGGTCAGCCGGACCGCGGGTACCGGCCCGCCCTCCGCCAGCAGGTCGCGCAGCACCTCGCCCGCCCCGACGCTCGGCAACTGGTCCACGTCCCCCACGAACAGCAGATGCGCTCCCGGCGGCACGGCCTTGACCAGTTTGTTGGCCAGCAGCAGATCCAGCATCGAGGCCTCGTCCACGACGACGAGGTCGGCGTCCAGGGGACGGTCCCGGTCGTAGGCCGCGTCGCCTCCGGGCCGTAGCTCCAGCAGCCGGTGCACGGTGGAGGCCTCCGCGCCGGTCAGCTCGGCGAGCCGCTTGGCGGCCCGGCCGGTCGGCGCCGCGAGGACCACCTTCGCCTTCTTCGCGCGAGCCAGTTCCACGATCGACCGGACCGTGAAGGACTTGCCGCAGCCGGGCCCGCCCGTGAGCACCGCGACCTTCTGGGTGAGCGCGAGCCGCACGGCCTGTTGCTGCTCGGGCGCCAGTTCCGTCCCCGTACGGCCCTTGAGCCAGGCCAACGCCTTGTCCCAGGTCACGTCCCGGAACCCGGGCATCCGGTCCTCGTCGGTACGCAGGAGCCGCAGCAACTGGGCGGACAGCGACAGTTCGGCCCGGTGGAAGGGCACGAGGTAGATGGCCGTCACGGGCTCCCCGCCGTCCGGCCCCGGCACCCGCTCCCGTACGACACCGGGGTCCTCGCCCTCTTCGGCCGGGGCGGCCAGTTCCGCCAAACACTCGATGACCAGGCCCGTGTCCACCTGGAGCAGTTTCACCGCGTCCGCGATCAGCCGCTCCTCCGGGAGGAAACAGTGGCCCTGGTCGCTGGACTGCGACAGCGCGTACTGCAGTCCGGCCTTCACCCGCTCCGGGCTGTCGTGCGGGATGCCCACGGACTGGGCGATCTTGTCGGCGGTGAGGAAGCCGATGCCCCAGACGTCGGACGCGAGGCGGTAGGGCTGGTTCTTGACGACCGAGATCGACGCGTCGCCGTACTTCTTGTAGATCCGCACCGCGATGGACGTGGACACCTCGACGGTCTGGAGGAAGAGCATGACCTCTTTGATCGCCTTCTGTTCCTCCCAGGCCTCGGCGATCTTCTTGGTGCGCTTGGGGCCGAGTCCCGGCACCTCGATGAGGCGTTTCGGCTCCTCCTCGATGATCTGGAGCGTGTCCAGCCCGAAGTGCGTGGTGATGCGGTCGGCGAAGACCGGCCCGATGCCTTTGACCAGGCCGGATCCGAGGTAACGGCGGATGCCCTGGACCGTGGCGGGCAGCACGGTCGTGTAGTTCTCGACGGTGAACTGTTTCCCGTACTGCTGATGGGAACCCCAGCGGCCCTCCATCCGCAGGGACTCCCCCACCTGGGCGCCGAGCAGCGCACCGACGACCGTGAGGAGATCACCGCCGCCGCGACCGGTGTCGACGCGCGCGACCGTGTACCCGTTCTCCTCGTTGGCGTACGTGATCCTCTCCAGTACGCCCTCCAGAACCGCCAGGTTCCGGGCCTCGCTCCCCGCCCCTTGATTGGACATGATCCGACGCTACCGCCCACGTCTGACATCGCGGACCGGCACCCGTACCCGTACGGGCACCGGCACCGGCACCGGCACCGGCGGCTCAGCCTGCCTTGCGGGCCACGCCTCCGTAGAAGCCGATCTCCTCCGACCTGGCCGGCGGCGGAGCGTCCGGGCGCCAGAACGGAGCCTGGGCGAGGCCGGGTTCGACCAGTTCGAAGCCGTCGAAGAAGCGCTCGACCTCGGCGCGGGACCGCAGGTTCAGCGTGGCGCTGGCCTTGCTGTAGACGGCCTGGGCATCGCGGCGATCGGCGAAGTCACCCGTGGCGTGCGAGAGCACCAGGAAGCTTCCGGCCGGCAGCGCGTCGCGCAGCGTGGCGACGACCTGCTCGGGTTTGTCCGCGTCGGTGAGGAAGTGGACGATGGCGACGAGGAGTACGGCCACCGGCTCGTCGAAGTCGATGACCCTGCGGACGTCGGGGTGGTCCACGATGGCCCGCGGGTCGCGCAGGTCGGCGAGGACGATGCTGTTCGCGCCGGAACCGCTGAGCAGCGCGTCGGCGTGCGCGCTGACGATCGGATCGTTGTCGACGTAGGCGACGCGCACGTCCGGCGCCACCTCGTGGGCGATCTCGTGCACGTTCGGGGAGGTGGGCAGCCCGGTGCCGATGTCGAGGATCTGGCGGACGCCGCTGCCGACGACGTACCGGACGGCCCGCCGCAGGAACTCCCGGTTGGCCCGCAGCCCTATGCGCACCTCGGGCGCGGCGGCGGCGAGGGCGTCACCGGCCCGCTGGTCCACCTCGTAGTTGTCCTTGCCGCCCAGCAGGTAGTCGTAGATCCGCGCGGGGTGCGGCCTGCTGGTGTCGATCTCCTCGGCACGGAAACCGTCCTGACTCACGCTGCACTCCTCTCGACCACCGCCCGCCAGGCCTCTTGCCCGCGCACGGCTGCCGACAGCCTTCCACAACAACTCAGTTGTGCATGAACGCAGTTGACGGCCGCGCGGCCAGTTCGAACCACACCACCTTCCAGCCGGCCGTCCGGGACCGGGCGGCGAGGGGGTAACGCCCCCAGGCGTCGGCCAGCGCGTCGACGAGGAACAGGCCCCGGCCGAAGTCCTGGTCGGTGGTGCAGGGCAAGGGGTCGGGGAGTTCGGGGTGGTTGTCCATGACCCCGATCCGGACGACTCCGCGGCGGGTACGGAGTCTGACGGTGACCGGGCCGTCGGAGTGCTGCACGGCGTTCGAGACCAGCTCGGAGGTCAACAGCTCGGCGGTGTCGACGAGTTCCGCGGCGCAGGCGTAGCCGAGAAGGGCGGTGCGGATGGTGTGCCGGGCGATACGTGGGGCTCTGGGGTCGTTGGTGAGGTGCAGGTGGCAGCCCCAGGTGGCGGGAGGGAGCGGGACGGGACAGGTGGAGGCGGTTTCGGGCACGGGGGACCCCTGACTGGCTGGATGCATGGATGGACGGTGCGCGGCGGCCGGTGGCTCGTCTCCCTGACACGGGCCCGCCCCTGCCGGGCAGGGGGTTCCCTCCCAGGGCAGGGGGTTCCCCTCCCAGGGCGGGGGGTTCGGGCAGGCTCGGGTGATGCACTGCCGACTGCCTTGTGTAAGCGGTGCACTACAGAAAGTAGACCCACTGGAGTCACTGTGTCCATCAAGCTGGAGGTAATTACCCCCTTCGTGTGCGCGCCCTTGTCTTTCCTGCAGGCAGACTGTCCGAATGTCAACCAGAACCGCCCCGACGCAGCGGCAGAAGCGACTTGGTTCCGAGCTGCGCAAGATGCGGGTGGCGGCGGATGTCACCACGGAGTACGCCGCAAGCCTCCTCGGCATCGACAGGACGCGACTCTCCAACATGGAGTCGGGCATCCGCCCCTTCTCGCCGGAACGCGTCCGCACTCTGGCATGCAACTACGCGTGCGCGGAGCACAGTTACGTCGAGGCACTGGTGGCCATGGCCGCCGACAAGGAGCGGGGGTGGTGGGAGCGCCACCGCGGCACACTGCCCTCCGGCCTGCTGGACATCGCCGAGTTGGAGTGGCACGCCGCCCGCGTCCGGACCACTCAGGTCATGCACGCGCCCGGACTGCTCCAGACCGAGGAGTACGCCCGCGCCGTCTTCGCAGCGGTACTGCCCCCGCTGACGCGGCTCGAAGTCGAACTGCGCGTCGTGCATCGCATGGAGCGTCAGCAGGTCCTCGATCGACCTGACCCGCTCCCGTACGTCGCCTACGTCCACGAAGCCGCCCTGCGTATGCCGTACGGCGGCACGGATGCCACCCGGCAGCAACTCCGGCATCTGGCCGCTCAGTCCGAGCGGGAGAACGTCGAGGTCTGCGTGATCCCCACATCCGTGGGCGGATTCCCTGGCGCAGGGCATGCGTTGCTCTACGCGGACGGGGAGGTGCCCCCGCTCGACACCGTGCAACTGGACTCGGCACACGGGCCGGAATTCACCCACGCCGAGGCTCAGCTCACGAAGTACCGTTCCCACTTGGACTGGATGGACGGCGCGGCAATGTCCTCAGCAGCATCTCGCGGCCTCATCCACAAGATTGCTCGCGAACTGTAGGAGACGTCGTGACCGACCACATCACCTGGGAGCCCCCCTTCTGCGGCGAAGGCAACAACTGCTTCCGCCTCGGCACCGACCCCCACGGCAACGCCTACATAGCCGTCACCGGCGCCGAAGACACCCCCCTCACCGACACCCGCGAAGCCCTCCGCACCCTCATCCTCGACATCAAAGCCGGCAAGGCGGACCACCTCCTCTGACCCGCGGGCGCCACCGCCAGGGGACCGCGAGAAACAGCCGCGCGGCCCCTGACAGCGCGCGATCGTCAGTCCTGGACGATCACGTTCGTGCCGGCTCCGCCGGAGATCGTGTCCGTCCCCGCCCCGCCGTACAGCTTGTCGTTGCCGCTGTTGCCCCAGATGCGGTCGTTGCCGGCGTCCCCGTGCACGGTGTCGTCGCCCTTGCCGCCGTACAGTTCGTCGTCGCCCGCGCCGCCGTACACCGTGTCGTTGCCGTCGTCGCCCTTGATGATCTGCTCGCCCGCGCCGCCGCGCAGCACGTCGTTGCCCGCGCCGCCCTGGAGGATCTCGCCGCCGCCGGTGGCGGTGAGGGTGTCGGCGCCGTCGCCGCCCAGCGACGACCCGTACCGGCCGACCGTGATGACGTCGTTCCCCGCGCCACCCCTGACGGCGCTGCCGTCGACCCGTTCGCCGGCGCCGCTGGTCCACTTGTCGTTGCCGAGGCCCAGCTCGACGGAGTTGTAGGAGAAAATCTGGTCGGTGCGATTCTCGACGGAGCCGGTGTCGTTCCCATCGCCGAGGTCCGCCTCCAGAGCCGCGTACGGGGACTGGCTCTCGATATTCTCGATCGCGCAGGTGACCTTGGTCCGGTCCGCGCTGTCGGGATAGCTGCACCCGTTTCCGGCGGTTATCGGAACGACATCGTCGATTACATAGATGTATTGCGCGCGGTCGTCGCTGTACGACTGCGTGACGGCCACATTGTTGACCTGACCTGCGGCTGCCGTGTACGTGAGCTGCCAGCCGTACTCGTTGACCGCGGCCGTGGCCGTCGATTCCGCCGCACCCGCCGTTCCGGCGAGGGTAAGCGGAAGAGCCAGTCCGATTCCGAGAATCGGCGCCAGAATCGATAGGGCGCGCGCAGGACGAAGACCACCGCGGCGATAAGGCATTGCATAACCTCCATGGAGCAGTTGTGGTGCCTTTCGCTTGGTGTGACGGACGAGGTGCGCGCTTGGTTGTGCACCGACTCGCGGATAAATGCGCGGCGTTGAATCGTAAACGCGCCAGCAATTCCACATTCCGCTGGAATTCACCCGGCCGTCACGCCGCGGGACCCCCACGAGACTCCAGGGCCAAGGAGGGGTCGGGGGCCCGGTCCCTTCACCGACCGACCCCGGCGCAGGCGCCGACCGGATACTCCGACCGAACGCACTCAGCGCATCAGCTCGTCGGGACGTACGGAAACGCGATGCAGATGGCGGCCGGCTGCCACCATCCGGTGGAGCAGGTCATGGCCGTCCACGGCGCTGATCAGCCCACCGACCACGGCCTCGTTCACGAGGTCGAAGGTTTCCTTGGTGGTGATGCCCTTCCGCCGCGCGTACGTGCCGGCCGACCGGTCGTCGGTGATCCACACCGAATCACGGAAGCCCGTGCGCATGGTGATCAGTACGCAGGTCTCGGCCTCCCCGAGATGCTTGGTGGGTAATGACGCGACGCCCCCGAAGACGGCCCGGCGCAGGCGGTCGACCGCGGCGATCTCCTCGACGTCCGTGATGGCGATCGGCTCGCCGAGCATGCCGAGCGACTCGACCTCCCGTAATCGGGGGATGTACCGAGCGGATTGCTCGGCTTCGTGCGCCACCGCTTCGGTCCAACGGCCGCGCCCGTCGAGCACTTTCTCCAGCAGTGGCACGCGGTCGACGACCGCGAAGTTGCACAGGACCGTGTTGTCCGGAAACCAGCAGAGTCTCATGGCTGGAAGATCAGGTCCCCTTCTTCCGCCTCGCTGACGGCGGCTTCCGGAATGTCGGGGTCGGCCGGGTCGAGAAGGTCGTGCAGCTGGTCCACGTCCATGCCCAGGAGGGCGGCGAGGGGCCGGAGCGTCGTCTCCCCCTCGGCGTAGCACTTGTAGAGCGCGGCCACGAGGCGCACGGGGAAGCGTTGGGCCGCGGCCCAGGCGAGCTGCCGCTGGAAGGCGTCTGTCGCACCGGCGAGCAGATGGCAGATCTCCGTGGTCAGACCCCTGTGGTGGACCGCGGGCTCCGACCTCGCGTCGATGAGGCGGAGTTGACTCAACCGTGCGCTCAGCGCGCTGGGTGAGACCTTGAAGGCCACGACCAGCTCGGAGAACGCCTCGACGGTGAGCCCGCCGTGCCGATCCGCCACCTGGCGGAACCGGTCACGGATCTCCGGCGCCGGCATCAGCAGGTTGGAGGCGAAGACGTTGGCCCGCACCTCGGTCAGATCCTTCTGCCGCCCTGGGGCGACATGCGATTCGACGACGAGCTCCTGGGCGTCGCGGGCCAGGATGTGGCCGAGTTCGTGAGCCAGCGTGAACCTCTGCCGGGTCCAGGTCTCCGTGGGTCCGATGAGAATGAGCCGGAACGTGTCCGTCTGCCAGGTGAGCCCGTCCACGGCCTCGGGAAGACACGTGACCGCGACGTCCACACCGAACGCCTGTGTACAGGCCGTGATCAGCACGTCGGTCTCCAGACCGGCCACGGTCCGGTGGCCGTCCGCCGCGGTGAGCGCACCGACGGCGTCCTGAGCCAACTGCCTCCCCTGGTCCACGAAACGCTTGATGCCCGGACGCACGAAGGGCATCGGCGGCAGCTCGGGCGGCCTCCCCAGCAGCTCCAACACCTCGTACGCCGCCGTGAATCGGTCCGCGGCATCGCTGACGCGGCCCCGCCGGGGAGTCGCGCCGGCGGTGGTCCGGGCCGCGAACGCCGGACGCAGCGGCTCGCGCCCCGTGAGCAGCCAGTCCACGGTTCTGCCACCCGCCTCGGCGATCAACGCCAGGTCGAGCGACGTGAAGCGGCGCACCCCCGCCAGGGACTTGGACAGCTTGTCGGGCGTGAGCCCCACCTTCTCGGCGAACGCGGCCTGACTCAGCGAAGTCGCCCCTATCACTCTACGCACACGGTCGATTACGGAATCGGACATGCACTCACCGTAACCGCGTCTTGCGAATATCGCAACGCACTGGCCAGAACATGAGCACGCTTCCAGGGGTGCGGGAAACCGCAGGACCCGCTCCGGCCCGCACGCATGCCCACCCCGCCCGCAACATCACGATCCGGTCTCAAGGACTTGTTTACTTCGATGTAATCGATTCCAATCGCTCTCAGCGTTACGCATGTAATCGATTCCAAGATGATCCACAAGGAGGTGGAGCGTCGATGGCGAGCATCAAGGACGTCGCCGCCGAGGCGGGTGTCTCCGTCGCCACGGTGTCGCGGGTCCTGAACGACCACCCGTCGGTGAGCGCGGACGCCCGCACCCGCGTACTGGCCGCCGTCGAGGCACTGGGCTACCGCCCGAACGCCGTCGCCCGCTCCCTGCGCACCGACCAGACCCACACGCTCGGCCTGGTCATCAGCGACGTACTGAACCCGTACTTCACCGAACTGGCCCGCTCCGTCGAGGAGGAGGCCCGCGCCCTCGGGTACAGCGTCATCATCGGCAACGCCGACGAGCGGCCCGACCTGCAGGACCATCACGTCCGTACGCTCCTCGACCGCCGTATCGACGGCCTCCTCGTGTCGCCCACGGACGGCGGCTCCCCGCTGATGCTGGACGCCGCGCGCTCGGGTACGCCGATGGTCTTCGTGGACCGGTGGATACCGGGCGTGGACGTGCCCGTCGTCCGGGCCGACGGCCGCGCCGCCGTACGCGACCTCGTCGCCCACCTGTACGGTCTCGGCCACCGCAGGCTCGCGATCATCGCGGGCCCGGCCGCCACCACCACCGGCAGCGAGCGCGTCGACGCCTTCCGGGACGCCCTGCGCGCGTACGGGCTGCCGCTCCCCGACGCCTACATCGGGCAGGGCGACTTCCAGGCGGCCAGCGGCCGGCGGGCCACCGAGGAGTTCCTCGACCTGGCCGAGCCGCCCGAGGTCGTCTTCGCCGCCGACAACCTGATGGCCCTGGGCGCCCTGGACGCCGTACGGGCGCGTGGTCTTCGCGTGCCCGACGACATCGCGCTCGCCGCCTTCGACGACATCCCGTGGTTCGTGCACACCGATCCGCCGGTCACGGCGATCGCCCAGCCGACCCCCGAACTGGGCCGCGCGGCCGTACGCGCCGTCGTCGACCGCATCGAGGGGCGGCCCCCGCAGTCGGTCACCCTCCCCGCCGCCCTCGTCGTCCGCCGCTCCTGCGGCGAACCGCCCCCCATGGACAGCGCACCCGTGAACGTCACTCAAAGGAGCAACCCGTGAGCAGCAGCCCGGACGAGTTGCTGCGTATCGAAGGGATACGCAAGACCTTCCCCGGTGTGGTCGCGCTCGACAGCGTCGACTTCGATCTGCGCCGCGGCGAGGTGCACGTACTGCTCGGTGAGAACGGTGCCGGCAAGAGCACCCTCATCAAGATGCTGTCCGGCGCCTACCGCCCCGACGCCGGGAAGATCGTCGTCGACGGCGAGAAGGTCCGCATCCACGGCGCGCAGGACGCCGCGCGCCTCGGGATCGCGACCATCTACCAGGAGTTCAACCTGGTCCCCGACCTCACCGTCGCCGAGAACATCTTCCTGGGCCGCCAGCCGCGCCGCCTCGGGATGATCGACCGGAAGAGGATGGAGGCCGACGCCGCCGTGCTCCTGGAGCGGGTGGGCGTCACTGTCTCGCCGCGTGCGCGGGTGCGTGAACTGGGCATCGCCCGGCTCCAGATGGTCGAGATCGCGAAGGCGCTGAGCCTGGACGCCCGCGTCCTGATCATGGACGAGCCGACCGCGGTGCTCACCTCCAGAGAGGTGGAGAAGCTCTTCCGGATCGTGCGCAAGCTGCGCGAGGACGGCGTGGGCATCGTCTTCATCACCCACCACCTGGAGGAGATCGCCGCCCTGGGCGACCGCGTCACGGTCATCCGGGACGGCCGGAGCGTCGGCCAGGTCCCCGCGTCGACGCCCGAGGACGATCTCGTACGCATGATGGTGGGCCGTTCCATCGAGCTGCAGTATCCGCGCGAGCGGCCCGACAGCGGTGACGAGAGTGACACCGGGCCGGCCCTGCTCTCCGTCGACGGGCTCACCCGCAACGGTGTCTTCCACGATGTGACCTTCGAGGTGCGCGCCGGTGAGGTCGTCGGTATCGCCGGCCTCGTGGGTGCCGGACGGACCGAGGTCGTGCGAGCCGTCTTCGGCGCCGATCCGTACGACAAGGGGTCGGTGGCCGTCGCGGGCAGCCCGCTTCCCCGCCACGACGTCAACGCGGCCATGACCGCCGGGATCGGGCTCGTCCCCGAGGACCGCAAGGGCCAGGGCCTGCTCCTGGACGCCTCCGTGGAGGAGAACCTCGGGCTCGTCACCCTGCGGGCGGCGACCCGCGGCGGGCTCGTCGACCTCAAGGGCCAGCGGACGGCCGCCGCGCGGATCGCCGAGCAGCTGGGCGTACGGATGGCCGGGCTCGGCCAGCACGTGCGCACGCTCTCCGGCGGCAACCAGCAGAAGGTCGTCATCGGCAAGTGGCTGCTCGCCGACACCAGGGTGCTGATCCTCGACGAGCCGACCCGCGGTATCGACGTGGGCGCCAAGGTCGAGATCTACCAGCTGGTCAACGCGCTCACGGCCGCCGGTCACGCCGTCCTGATGATCTCCAGCGATCTGCCCGAGGTGCTCGGCATGAGCGACCGGGTGCTGGTGATGGCCCAGGGCCGGATCGCCGGGGAACTCTCCGCCGACGAGGCGACCCAGGACTCCGTGATGGCCCTCGCCGTCAGTACACCGACCACCGCATCACCCAGCAACTCTGCTGCCCCTGTTACCCCCGTTACCGCTGATACCGCTGATACCGCTGTGGAGGACCCCCGTGGCCACTGACACGCTCAAGAGCACAACGGGCGCGAGTGGCGCTCCAGGCGGTGGCGCCTCGGGCGCCTCTGGTGGCCTGCGCCGGCTCCTGCTCGACAACGGCGCGCTCACCGCGCTCATCATTCTCGTCATCGCGATGTCGGCCCTGTCCGGCGACTTCCTGACGACCGACAACCTGCTCAACATCGGCGTGCAGGCGGCCGTGACCGCCATCCTCGCCTTCGGTGTGACCTTCGTGATCGTCTCGGCGGGCATCGACCTGTCGGTCGGTTCCGTCGCCGCCCTCTCCGCCACCGTCCTTGCCTGGACGGCGACTTCGGAGGGCGTACCGGTCTGGATCGCGGTGATCCTCGCGATCGCCACCGGCATAGCGTGCGGCCTGGTCAACGGCGTCCTGATCTCGTACGGGAAGCTGCCGCCGTTCATCGCGACGCTCGCCATGCTGTCGGTGGGCCGCGGCCTGTCCCTGGTGATCTCACAGGGCTCCCCGATCGCCTTCCCCGACTCGGTCTCCCACCTCGGTGACACGCTCGGCGGCTGGCTGCCGGTCCCGGTCCTCGTGATGATCGTCCTGGGCCTGATCACGGCCGTGATCCTCGGGCGTACGTACATCGGGCGTTCCATGTACGCGATCGGCGGCAACGAGGAGGCGGCGCGTCTCTCCGGGCTGCGGGTGAAGCGGCAGAAGCTCGCCATCTACGCACTGTCGGGGCTCTTCGCCGCCGCCGCGGGCATCGTGCTCGCCTCCCGGCTGTCCTCCGCGCAGCCGCAGGCCGCGCAGGGTTACGAGCTGGACGCGATCGCCGCTGTCGTCATCGGCGGCGCCTCCCTCGCGGGTGGTACGGGCAAGGCGTCCGGGACGCTGATCGGCGCGCTGATCCTCGCGGTGCTGCGCAACGGCCTCAACCTCCTGTCCGTGTCGGCGTTCTGGCAGCAGGTCGTCATCGGTGTGGTCATCGCGCTGGCGGTGCTGCTCGACACCGTGCGCCGCAAGGCCGGGGCGACCCCGGTGACGTCCGGCGCCGGGGGCGCGGCGGGCAGGAAGGGCCCGCAGGCGGTCAAGTACGGGCTCGCGGTCGTCCTCGTGGCGGCGGTCGTGGGCGGCCTGAGCATCTTCAACAGCGGCTCGTCCTCGTCCGACAAGCCGAAGGTCGGCCTGTCCCTCTCCACCCTGAACAACCCCTTCTTCGTACAGATCAAGGCGGGTGCGCAGGCCGAGGCGAAGAAGCTCGGGGCGGATCTGACCGTCACCGACGCGCAGAACGACGCCTCGCAGCAGGCCAACCAGCTGCAGAACTTCACCAGCGAGGGCGTCGACTCGATCATCGTCAACCCGGTGGACTCGGACGCGGCGGGCCCTTCGGTGCGCTCCGCGAACAAGTCCGACATCCCCGTCGTCGGTGTCGACCGGGGCGTCAACAAGGCGAGGACGGCCGCGCTCGTGGCCTCCGACAACGTCGAGGGCGGGCAGCTCGGCGCCAAGGCGCTGGCCGAGAAGCTGGGCGGCAAGGGCAAGATCGTCATCCTGCAGGGCCTGGCCGGTACGTCCGCGAGCCGTGAGCGCGGCGCGGGCTTCGAGGAGGGTCTGAAGGCCTACCCGGACATCAAGGTGGTCGCCAGGCAGCCCGCCGACTTCGACCGCACCAAGGGTCTCGACGTCATGACGAACCTGCTCCAGGCCCACCCGGACGTCCAGGGCGTTTTCGCCGAGAACGACGAGATGGCACTCGGCGCGATCAAGGCGCTCGGCTCCAAGGCCGGGAAGTCGGTCCAGGTCATCGGCTTCGACGGCACGCCGGACGGACTGAAGGCCGTCGCGGACGGCACGATGTACGCCTCCGTGGCACAGCAGCCGAAGGAACTCGGCAGGATCGCCGTGGAGAACGCGCTGCGGGCGGCCGACGGCAAGAAGACCGAGCAGACGGTGAAGGTCCCGGTGAAGGTGGTCACGTCGAAGAACGTGGCCGACTTCACGGGCTGACCCCGACCGCCCCGTATTCACCTTTCCAGGGAGACAGTTCATGTTCGAGTACGACCTGCTGGTCGTCGGGTCGGCCAACGCCGATCTGGTCATCGGTGTCGAGCGGCGGCCGGGCGCCGGGGAGACCGTGCTCGGCTCCGACCTGGCCCTGCACCCGGGCGGCAAGGGCGCCAACCAGGCGGTCGCCGCCGCCCGGCTGGGGGCGCGTACGGCGCTCCTCGCCCGGGTCGGCGACGACGCGCACGGCCGGCTGCTGCTCGACTCGCAGCGGGCGGCCGGGGTCGACACGTCCGGGGTCCTCGTCGGCGGCGCGCCCACCGGGGTCGCGCTCATCACGGTGGACCCGTCCGGCGACAACAGCATCGTGGTGTCGCCGGGCGCGAACGGCCGCCTCACCCCGGACGACATCCGCGAGGCATCGGCCCCGCTCACGGCATCCAAGGTCGTCTCGACCCAACTGGAGATCCCGCTGGAGACGGTCGAGGAGGTCGTACGGGGCCTGCGCCCCGGCACCCGTTTCGTCCTCAACCCGTCCCCGCCGCAGGAGTTGCCCGCGGCGGTCCTCGCCGCCTGCGACCCGCTGATCGTGAACGAGCACGAGGCGCGGGTGGTGCTCGGCGCGGACGCGGGCGCGACGCCCGAGGAGTGGGCCGGGGCGCTGCTGGCCCTCGGCCCGCGCTCGGTGGTCGTCACCCTGGGCGAGGAGGGCGCGCTGGTCGCCGACGCCTCGGGCGCCACCCGGGTCCCGGCCGTCGAGGCGACCGCCGTGGACACGACCGGCGCGGGCGACTCCTTCACTGCGGCGCTGGCCTGGCGGCTGGGCGCGGGCGAGTCCCTCGCGGACTCGGCGGCGTACGCGGCCCGCGTGGGCGCCGTCGCCGTCACCCGTCAGGGCGCGCAGGCGTCCTTCCCCACTGCCGAAGAGGTCGCCGCCGTATGAAGAAGTCCGGAATCCTGAACCGCCACCTGGCGGGCGCGACAGCCGAACTGGGCCACGGCGACGGCGTCCTGATCTGCGACGCGGGCATGCCGATCCCGCCGGGCCCGCGGGTCGTGGACCTCGCCTTCCGGGCCGGGGTCCCCTCGTTCCAGGAGGTCCTGGAGGGCCTGCTGGAAGAACTGGTGGTGGAGGGGGCGACGGCGGCACAGGAGATACGCGAGTCGAACCCGGAAGCCTCGGCCCTCCTGACAACCCACTTCCCCGACACGCTGACCCACGTCTCCCACGAGAACCTGAAGACGCTCTCGGCCGGCGCCCGCCTGATCGTCCGAACCGGCGAGGCCCGGCCTTACGCGAATGTGCTGCTGCGGTGCGGGGTGTTCTTCTAGCACCGGGGGGCACCGGACCGTCGACGGAACATTCCGCTGCGGACGTCCGGACATATTTCGAGGGGCCCGGTCCGTCGACCGGGCCCCTCGGTTCCCCTCCCCCAGATCAGAACCCCCGCGATCCCCCCGGATCCCCCTCCAAAGGTTCTGATGCCAGGTACGACCCGCGAGGTGGGGGGAGGGTTGCACGGTTGCTTGAGATTTTTTTGAGCTTTTTTCGAGCGGGGGCGGGCGCCCGCTCTGGGCGACACTGGGCGGGTGATTGTCGAACGCGCGTATGCCCATCTCTCCTCGTACGACGAGGACGTCTGGCCCTGGTCCGTGCCCTGTGTCCGGCAGCTGATCGAGGAGGGGCTGCGGTTCACCGCGCCGGTGACCTTTCTGGTCGGGGAGAACGGCTCGGGGAAGTCGACGCTGGTCGAGGCGCTGGCGGAGGGGTTCGGGCTGGACTCCTACGGCGGTTCCCACGACTGGCGCTACGCCTCCCCGCGGGGCAAGTCGGCGCTCGGCGAGCGGATGAAGTTCGACGCTGCCCCGCGCGGGCGCCGTATGGCCACCAGCTGGGCGGCCCGCAAGGGCTTCTTCCTGCGGGCCGAGACCGCGCTGGACGCTCTGGGCAGGGAGGGGCTGTCGCCGGACTCGGTCAGCCATGGCGAGGGCTTCCTCGCGGCGTTCCGCGGGAAGTTCCTGCACACCGGGCTCTACGTTCTCGACGAGCCGGAGGCCGCCCTCTCCTTCTCCTCGTGCCTCGAACTGATCGGGCACATCGACCGGTTGACCAAGGAGGGCGGCCAGGTCATCTGCGCCACGCACTCACCCCTGCTGACCGCCCTGCCCGGCGCGGACATCGTCGAGGTCGGCGAGCACGGTATGCGGAAGGTCGCCTGGCGGGAGCTCGGCGTCGTCGACCACTGGCGCCGCTATCTCGCCGACCCGCACGCCTATCTGCGGCACATTCTCGACACGTAGAGGCGGAGCCGGACCGTAGACCTGTTTCGGGCCCGCGCCGGGCGGTGGCGCGGGTCCGGTGGCGTCGTCAGGCGGCTTCGCCGGTTCGTCAGGTCGTGTGCTGGGTGAAGCGTGTCGCCGTCTCCGTCAGGACCTCGCGGCCGTTCCTGGCCCACAGGGCGTCGTTGAAGAGTTCGACCTCGATGGGGCCCGTGTAGCCCGCCGCCTCGACGTACGCCTTCCACTCGCGCATGTCGATCGAGCCGTCGCCGATCTGGCCGCGGCCGTTGAGGACGCCCTCGGGGAGCGGGGTCGTCCAGTCGGCGAGCTGGAAGGTGTGGATACGGCCGCCGGCGCCCGCGCGGGCGATCTGCGCCGGAGCCTGGTCGTCCCACCAGATGTGGTACGTGTCGACCGTCACGCCGACCTGGTGCGCGGGGAAGCGTTCCGCGAGGTCCAGGGCCTGGGTGAGCGTGGAGACCACGCAGCGGTCGGCGGCGTACATGGGGTGGAGGGGTTCGATGGCGAGACGTACTCCCCGTTCCTCGGCGTACGGGCCCAGTTCGGCCAGGGCGTCCGCGATGCGTT
Organism: Streptomyces sp. NPDC102514; assembly: GCF_055584525.1. Classification (NCBI taxonomy): domain Bacteria; kingdom Bacillati; phylum Actinomycetota; class Actinomycetes; order Kitasatosporales; family Streptomycetaceae; genus Streptomyces; species Streptomyces sp. NPDC102514. The sequence continues at coordinate 317,918 of NZ_JBVJLW010000006.1, read as the reverse complement.
CCCGGGCGCCGTGGAGGTCCGTGGAGCCCGCCGGGAGGCCGCCCGAGACCAGGACGAGCGTGTCCGTGCCGAGGGTGGCGGCCTCGTCGATCGCCAGGCGGTTGTCGTCGAGCGCCTGCGCCCGCTCGGCGGGGTCGATCGCCGTGAAGAAGCCGCCTCGGCAGAGGGTCGTGACGGTCAGGCCGGCCTCCCGGACCAGCTTGGCCGTCCGCTCCAGGCCGTAGGACCGGACCGGGTCCCGCCACAGGCCCACGCCGGGGATGCCCAACTCGCCGCACGCGTCGACCAGTTCCGGCATCGACAGCTGCTTGACCGTCATCTGGTTGATGCTGAAGCGGGAGAGGTCGGCTGCGGTCACTGGTTCACTCCGTACAGGGAGAGCAGGTTCTTCATGCGGGTCTCGGCCAGTGCCGGGTCGGGGAACAGGCCCAGGCCGTCGGCGAGTTCGTACGCGCGGGCGAGGTGCGGCAGGGAACGGGCCGACTGGAGGCCGCCGACCATCGTGAAGTGGGACTGGTGGCCCGCGAGCCAGGCCAGGAACACCACGCCCGTCTTGTAGAAGCGGGTGGGGGGCTGGAAGAGGTGGCGCGACAGCTCGACGGTCGGGTCGAGGAGGGCGCGGAAGCCCTGTACGTCGCCTGTGTCCAGGGTCCGTACGGCCTCCGCGGCGAGCGGGCCCAGCGGGTCGAAGATGCCGAGCAGGGCGTGGCTGAAGCCCTGGTCGTCGCCCGCGATCAGCTCGGGGTAGTTGAAGTCGTCGCCGGTGTAGCAGCGCACCCCGTCGGGAAGCTTGCGGCGCAGGTCGATCTCGCGCCGGGCGTCCAGCAGCGAGACCTTGATGCCGTCGACCTTGTCGGGGTGGGCGGCGATGACCTCCAGGAAGGTGCTGGTGGCGGCGTCCAGGTCGGTGCTGCCCCAGTAGCCCTCAAGGGCCGGGTCGAACATCGGGCCCAGCCAGTGCAGGACCACCGGTTCGGCGGCCTGGCGCAGCAGGTGGCCGTAGACCTCCAGATAGTCCTCGGGGCCCTTGGCGACGGCGGCGAGGGCTCGCGAGGCCATCAGGATCGTTTGGGAGCCGGACTCCTCGACGAGGGCCAGCTGCTCCTCGTACGCCGCCCGTACGTCGTCCAGGCTGTACGACCCGTACGGGTGCGCGGCCCCGGTGGCCGGCAGCTGGTCGGTGCCCACGCCGCAGGCGATCAGGCCGCCGACCGACTTCGCCTCGGCCGACGAGCGGCGGATCAGCTCGGCCGCGCCCGCCCAGTCGAGGCCCATCCCCCGCTGGGCCGTGTCCATCGCCTCGGCGACACCGAGTCCGTGGGACCACAGGTGGCGGCGGAAGGCGAGGGTGGCGTCCCAGTCGACGGCGGCGGGCGAGTCGGGGGTGGTGTCGGCGTACGGGTCGGCGACCACGTGCGCCGCCGAGAAGACCGTACGGGCGCCGAAGGGGGCGCCGGCGGTGACGGGGAGCGGGTCGGGGCGCGGGGTGTAGGTGTGCAACCTGCCGTCCGCGCGCGGGAGTTCGATGGTCACAGGGAGATCTCCGGGACGTCGAAGCGGCGGCCCTCGGCGGAGGACTTCAGGCCCAGTTCGGCGAGCTGGACGCCGCGGGCGCCGGCCAGCAGGTCCCAGTGGTAGGGGGCGTCGGCGTAGACGTGGCGGAGGAACAGTTCCCACTGGGCCTTGAAGCCGTTGTCGAACTCGGCGTTGTCGGGCACCTCCTGCCACTGGTCGCGGAAGACCTCGGTGGCGGGGATGTCCGGGTTCCAGACCGGCTTGGGGGTCGCGGACCGGTGCTGGACACGGCAGTTGCGCAGTCCGGCGACGGCCGAACCCTCGGTGCCGTCGACCTGGAACTCGACGAGTTCGTCGCGGTTGACGCGGACCGCCCAGGAGGAGTTGATCTGGGCGATCGCGCCGCCTTCGAGTTCGAAGACGCCGTACGCGGCGTCGTCGGCGGTCGCGTCGTAGGGCTTGTCGCCCTCGTCCCAGCGCTGCGGGATGTGCGTGGCGGTGAGCGCCTGGACCGACTTCACGCGGCCGAACAGCTCGTGCAGCACGTACTCCCAGTGCGGGAACATGTCGACGACGATGCCGCCGCCGTCCTCGGTCCGGTAGTTCCACGACGGGCGCTGGGCGGACTGCCAGTCGCCCTCGAAGACCCAGTAGCCGAACTCGCCGCGGATGGACAGGACGCGGCCGAAGAAGCCGCCGTCGATGAGCCGCTTGAGTTTGAGCAGTCCGGGGAGGAAGAGCTTGTCCTGGACGACGCCGTGCTTGATGCCGGCCTCGTCCGCGAGACGGGCGAGCGCGAGGGCTCCGTCGAGGCCGGTGGCGGTCGGCTTCTCCGTGTAGATGTGCTTGCCGGCCGCGATCGCCTTCTTCAGCGCCTCCTCGCGGGCCGAGGTGACCTGCGCGTCGAAGTAGATGTCGATGGCCGGGTCGGCGAGGACGGCGTCCAGGTCGGTGGACCAGTGCTCGATGCCGTGCTGGTCGGCGAGCGCCTTCAGGGCGTGCTCGCGGCGGCCGACGAGGACCGGTTCGGGCCACAGCACGGTGCCGTCACCGAGGTCGAGACCGCCCTGCTCGCGCAGGGCGAGGATCGAGCGGACGAGGTGCTGGCGGTAGCCCATGCGTCCCGTCACGCCGTTCATGGCGATGCGCACCGTCTTGCGTGTCACGTCATTCCCTTCGTACGCGTCCCGCGCCGCGTACGAACTGGCGAGCGTCGCAGCAAGCGCTTTCTATGTAAGAAGAAGCTAGCCTCTGTGCAGCGGATCGGACAAGAGCGCGGGGGTGGCGAGTTGTTCGAGGGGGCGAACGGGAGGGGTGTACGGCCGTAAGGTCGTGCCGGGTCCCGGCCGGACGTAAGGTCTGCACCACTCATCCGCGCTGCTCGGGTGACTTCCGGCCAGGGGCGTCGGGGCTGGGCGTCGTGCCGGACGGTGGCGATGGCTGTGGTTTTGGCTGCGGCTGTGGTTTTGGCTGCGGCAACGGCTGTGGTTGTGGCTGTCGCTACGACGGGGCAGCGGGCCCGCACTGGACTGACGACGATGACGAGATGCGCGACCGGAGGACTTCGAGATGACGGTGACCCTGGCGGACGTGGCGGCTCGCGCGCAGGTCTCGCCCGCGACGGTGTCGCGCGTGCTGAACGGGAACTATCCCGTGGCGGCCTCCACCCGCGAACGGGTGCTGCGGGCCGTGGACGACCTGGACTACGTACTGAACGGTCCCGCGAGCGCACTCGCGGCAGCCACCTCCGACCTGGTCGGGATCCTGGTCAACGACATCGCCGACCCGTTCTTCGGAATCATGGCCGGGGCGATCCAGTCCGAGATCGGCGGGCCCGGGGGCCGGGCGGGCGGGGAACGGCTCGCCGTCGTGTGCAACACCGGCGGCTCTCCGGAACGCGAACTCACCTACCTCACGCTCCTTCAACGGCAGCGGGCGGCTGCGGTCGTACTGACCGGTGGGGCCGTGGAGGACACCGCGCACGCGACGGCCGTCGCGACGAAGCTGCGCAAGCTCGGGGAGGCGGGGACGCGGGTGGTGCTGTGCGGCCGGCCGCCCGCGCCGGCGGACACCGACGCGGTGGCGCTCACCTTCGACAACCGGGGTGGCGGGCGGGAACTGACCGAGCATCTGATCGGGCTCGGGCATCGGCGGATGGGGTACATCGCGGGGCCCGAGGAGCGGACGACCACGCGGCACCGGCTTGAAGGGCATCGGGACGCGCTCGCCGCGCACGGCATCGCGGACGATCCCGCGCGGACGGTTCATGGGCGGTACGACCGGCGGGCGGGGTACGAGGCCACGATCGAACTCCTGCGCCGGGAGCCCGACTTGACGGCTGTCGTGGCCGCGAACGACACGGTGGCGTTGGGGGCGTGTGCGGCTCTTCGGGACTCGGGTCTGCGCATTCCGGACGACGTGTCCGTCGTCGGCTTCGACGACCTGCCGTTCAGCATCGACGCGGTGCCGGCACTGACGACCGTGCGGTTGCCGCTGGCTGACGCGGGGGGTCGGGCGGGGCGGATCGCGATGGGGCGGGAGGAGGTTCCGCCCGGGGGGATCGCGACGATTCGGGGGGAGTTGATGGTGCGGGGGTCTACGGGGGTTCCCAAGGGGGCGTAGGGGGTTGGGGGGCGGGGGGTCGGGGGTCGCTTTTCGGGTGCGGGCCGGTGGGGGTGTTGCGCAGTTCCCCGCGCCCCTGGGGGGTCCTCCGGCCGGACTTCAGCCTGCAGGTCCGTGGTGGCTGAGCGCGCCGTTCCCCGCGCCCCTGGGTGGGTGGGGGGTGTGGCCGGGTTGTCGACTGCGGGTCGTCGTGGGCGGCCAATGCGGCGTCCCTGCGCGCCCCTGTTCGTCGGCTGCGGGTCCGCGGTGGCTGAGCGCGCCGTTCCCCGCACCCCTACTCTTCGGCTGCGGGCTGTGCGTGGCCGAATGCGCCGTGCCTGCGCGCCCCTGTTCGTCGGCTGCGGGTCCGCGGTGGCTGAGCGCGCCGTTCCCCGCGCCCCTGGGTGGGTGGGGGTGTGGCCGGGTTGTCGACTGCGGGGCGTGTGTGGGTGGGCCGCTGGGAGACGGGCTTGGCGTGCGCGCGATGCCGCGGCCCCGTCAGGGGCGCGGGGAACTGCGCGGCCAGCCACCGCAGACCCGCAGCCGAACCCCCGGCCGGAGGACCCCTTAGGGGCGCGAGGAACTGCGCGGCCAGCCACCACCGACCCACAGGCCGAAGTCCGGCCCAAGGCACCCACCCCCCAGGGGCGCGAGGAACTGCGCGATCAGCCGCCGTGGACCCGCAGTCCAACCCCCGGCCGGAGGGCCCCAGGGGCGCGGCCAGCCGTCGTGGGCCCGCAGGCTGAAGTCCGGTCGGAAGCGGGGCAGCGCCCTCTCGGCCGTTTCGGTCAGTTCTTGTTCAGGGAGCGGGTTATGCCCGCTACCACCGCCGTCGTCAGTAGCCAGCCCGCGGCGATCAGCGCGTACGAGAGGCCCATGACCGTCGGGTCGGCCCAGTGCCAGGAACCGCGCTGGCCGAAGCCGCCGATCGGGATCAGCAGGTCCAGCGTGTAGGCCACGGCGCTGAACGGCGGCCCCTCGCCCTCCTTGTTCGCCGTGGGGGTGTGGGCGCTGAAGACCAGCGTCCCGATCAGTGACAGCAGGATCAGCCAGCCGCCCGCGCGCCAGGGCCGGTAGCCATAGCCGACCGTGGCGTCGAAGACGCGGCCCCAGATCCGGGCGACGGGGTGGAGGGTGCCGCGCCGGTGCCGCTGCTTCTCCAGCAGGACGAGGCGGGCGTCGTCGTCATGGCCGATGAGGCGGTACCAGCCGGCGAGTTGCTCGTACGGCTGCGGGCTGTAGCCGGGTGACCGGCGGATCCACGCGACGCGACGGGCGGCCCCGACGCGTTCGCCGAGTCCGGTGGCCGGCGCGTCGTCCGCGTGGAGGGAGGTGTAGACGAGCCCCTCCAGCCGTACGCGTGCGGTCCGGCCGGTCTCGTTGTCGCGCAGTACCTCGACGCGTGCGCTGCGCAGGTCGATGCCGCCGGACGGGGCGACCGCGGGCGTGAGGTCGAGTTCGGCGACCTGGATGCGGGCGAGGTCCAGGGCGGCGCCCGGCTCACCGAGGGCGGCGCCCCGCAGCGACAGGCGGTTGGTGATGTGCGCGCCTCGCATCCGGACCACACCAGCGGTGCTGAAGCCGTCGGTCAGTTCCAGCGTCGACACGGTGGCGGTGTCGGCGAGCAGCGCCTCGCCCGCCGGGTTCGCCAGTCGTGCTCCGCCCAGGAACAGGCCGCCGGACAGCTGGGCCCCCAGCAGCCGCAGCCCTCCCCTGGCGGTGAAGCCCTTGCTGCAGAAGACCGCGCCCTCCGCGACGAGCCCGCCCGCGAACAGGGCCCATGTGCCGTCGGCCTCCAGTGTGGCCCCGTTCAGGTCCAGTTCTCCGGAGACGTGGGCGTTGGTGAGTGCGAGCCGGCCGCCCCGCAGGGTCGTTCCGCTGAGTTCGAAGCGGCCTTCGACGCGGACCATCTGCGCTTCGATGCCGAGCACCCGGCAGCGTGTCATCCGGATCGTGCGGGTGGCGCTGCCGCGCAGGTTCACGGTCTCCTCCAGCCTGCACGACGCGAGGTGGACCGTGTGGGCGATGTCGCCGCCCGCCAGGTCGAGGCGGCCGACGATCCGCGCGCCCGTGAGGTTCAGGGCCGCGACGGCTCCCGGCCGGGCGGAGTTCGCCCCGAGCAGCAGGGCGGCCAGGACCTCGGCCCTGACCGTGCGCCCGGCACCCCACGCCCGCCCGCCGACGGCGTCGTCCTCCTCGGGGTCTCCGCTGCGCAGGTCCACGAGCCTGCCCTCGGGAAAGGCATCCCAGACGGCACGTTCCGGCGGCGTCAGATCGTCGTACTGCAGCACCCCGGAAGGCTATCCGGGCCGTCGGGCCGGAAACCGGCCGAAGCCGTGCCGGAAACTGGCCCCATCAGGCATCATCTCTGACTGAGTCAGCAATTTTCTCTTGACCATCGCTGTGAGACAGGTGTCACGTGCCATGACCGTTCAGGAAATCCGCGCCTTCAACCGCTTCTACACCAACCTCATCGGCGCACTCGACTACGGCCGCCAACTCCACGCGCCGTACACGCTCACGGAGTCCCGCGTGCTGTACGAGCTCGCCCACTCCCCCCGAACGGACACCGCCGACCTCCGTACCGAACTCTCCCTGGACTCCGGCTACTTGAGCAGGCTGCTGGCGAAGTTCGAGAAGGACGGACTGATCGAGCGGACACCTTCCGAGAAGGACACCCGGCGCCGCCGCGTCACACTCACGGCCCGCGGGCGGGAGACCGCCGACCTGCTGGACGAGCGGTCGCGGGACTCGGTCGGCTCGCTGCTGTCGAGCGTGCCGCCCGGGGACCGGACCCGGCTCGCCGAGGCCATGCGGGACATCCGCGAGATCCTCTCCGACGCCGGACGCCGGCCCCCGCGCCGCGAGGACGTCCTGCTGCGCGAGCCCCGCCCGGGCGACCTCGGCTGGATCGTGCAGCGCAACGCGGCGCTCTACACCGCCGAGTACGGCTGGAACGCGGACTACGAAGGGCTGGTCGCCCGGATCGTCGCCGACTTCGCCGAGGACCACGACCCCCACCTGGAACGGGTGTGGATCGCGGAACTGGACGGCCGCCAGGTGGGCAGCGTGATGTGCGTACGGGACGAGGCACCCGGCGCCGCCCGGCTGCGCCTGCTGCTCGTCGAACCGGACGCGCGCGGCCTCGGCATCGGCGACCGGCTGGTGAGCGCCTGCGTCGACTTCGCCCGGGGCGTCGGCTACCGGGAGACCGTCCTGTGGACGAACGACGTCCTGTCCTCCGCCCGCCGCATCTACCAGCGGCACGGGTTCGTCCTCGTCGACGAGAAACCGCACCGCTCCTTCGGCGCCGATCTCGTCGGGCAGGACTGGCGGCTGGACCTGCTCGGAACACAGGAGTGACGCGGAAGTGAGAGAACGCGAGCGGCGGGTAGGGTCCGTTTCGTGGTGCGCCGGCCCCGGGGGCACTCGGGATTCCCGGCCCCTTGGCCGCAACGGTCCGCGGACCGGCCCGCGGACCGGCCCGCGCCCGTAGTCCTGACTCGCCCGACTCGATCGACAGCGAAGGTGCGATTTCGTGAAACTGGCCTTCTCCACCCTCGGCGTACCCGGACTCCCGATCAGCGACGTGGTGCGGCTCGCCGCCACCCACGGCTATCACGGCGTCGAGTTGCGTACGCATCCCGAGGAGCCCGTGCACACCGGCCTCGACCTCACCGCACGCGCCGACGTGGTCGCCGAGTTCAAGACGGCGGGCGTCGAGATCCTGGGCCTGGCCGGGTACGTACGGGTCGCCGCGCCGGGCGACGACGAGCCCGTACTCGCCGAGATCCGCGAACTCCTGGGCCTGGCACGGGACTTGGGCGCGCCCTTCATCCGGGTCTTCCCCGGCGGCGGCTCCGGGCAGACACCCGACCAGACGCCCGAGGAGGCCGACGCGACGGCCGCCCGGCGGCTGGGCACGGCGGCCGAGTACGCGGCCGACCTCGGTGTACGGATCCTGCTGGAGACCCACGACTCGCACCGCACCGGCGCCGACGCGATCCGCGTCCTCGGGCCCGTCGGGCACCGGCAGGCGGGGGCGCTCTGGGACGTCATGCACACGTGGCTCGGCGGGGAGCAGCCCTCGGCGAGTTTCGCGGCGCTGTCGCCGTTCCTCGGGTATGTCCAGGTCAAGGACATCGCGTCCGCGGACGACACGACTCCGCTGGCGCTGGGGGCGGGGGTGTTGCCGCTCACCGAGTGTGTGGATCTGCTGTCCCGGGAGGGGTGGGACGGGTGGTTGTGCTGGGAGTACGAGAAGCGGTGGTACGAGGCGGCGGAGCCGCTGGAGGGGTTGTTGGGGGCGGGGCATGACTATCTGTCGCGCCTCCTGAACGACGCGGCGTAGCGCGCGCAGCGCGCCGTTGCCCTGAGCCGCCGCCCGAGCGCGGGCCCACGCCCCAAAAGACTGCGCAGTTCCCCGCGCCCCTTGAAGGGCCCGTCGCCGGGTGCGGGGCCGTCTCGGTTGCTCGCGCCGTTCCCCGCGCCCCTTAAAAGATCCGTCGCCGGGTGCGGGTCCGCTGTGGCTGATCGCGCCGTTCCCCGCGCCCCTTAAGGGGTCCGTCGTCAGGTGCGGGGCCGTCTCGGTTGCTCGCGCCGTTCCCCGCGCCCCTTACAAGGCCCGTCGCCGAGTGCGGGTCCGCTGTGGCTGATCGCGCCGTTCCCCGCGCCCCTTACGGGGTTCGTTGTCGGGTGCGGGGCCGTCTCGGTTGCTCGCGCCGTTCCCCGCGCCCCCCTTGAAAGGTTCGTTGCCGGGTGCGGGTTTGTTGGGGTGCTCGCGGTCCCTCAAGACGATCGCTGCGGCCCGCCACCTCTAGGGGCGCGGGGAACTGCGCAGTCTTTTAGGGGTGCGGGGGACTGCGCGGGCGGTCCCCGTCGGGGTGCGGGGAGGGGAGTGGTTGGTTCGAACGTGTGCCGCTTCCGTCCCGGGAGCGTACTCGCGTCCGCCCTCGTACCTACTTGCCGGAATTCGGGGATTCCGGGGAACCCATCCCCACCGGCCCTCGTCCAATTCGCATGCTGTCGGATGAGTCTCCGCAGTGCGGTGTCGGCCTCGCTGCTGGCTGCGATTGCTGACCACCCTCTCCGCCGCCTGCGGCCGGCAGCACGCCGTCACCGGCGCGCCCCCCTCCAACAGCGCCGGTGGCGGCCCCTCCCCCGGCACGACCCCGGCGCCACCCCACCGCGTCCGTCCGCGCTATTGACTGGCAGAAATTTCCCGGATATCCGTGACTCCTTGGCAGTTTTCTTCAAGGATCGCCCAAGGGAATCCTGCAAGGGAAACCCGCAAGGGTTCGTTCAGCTCGCCCCTCCACGGGTCCCCCGGGCCCTCTCCGGAAGGAGCGCACGTGCACACCTCCAGACGTACGCTGCTCGCGGCCACCGCCGGTGCGGCCGCAGCCGTCGCCGGCGCCACCCCCGCACTCGCCGGCACCGGCGCCCACGCGCACCGCGACGACAAGCGGCTCCGGGCCCTTGTCTCCCGTATGACGCTCGAAGAGAAGGTCGGGCAGCTCTTCGTCATGCGGGTGTACGGGCACTCCGCGACCGAGCCCGACCAGGCCGACATCGACGCCAACCTCGCGGAGATCGGCGTACGGACGGCCGCCGAGCTGATCGCGAAGTACCGGGTCGGCGGGATCATCTACTTCGGGTGGGCGCACAACACCCGCGCACCGCACCAGATCGCGGACCTGAGCAACGGCATCCAGAAGGCATCGCTGGAACAGCCCCGCGGCCTCCCCGTGCTCATCTCCACGGACCAGGAGCACGGCATAGTGGCACGGGTGGGCACGCCCGCGACGCTCTTCCCGGGCGCGATGGCCCTGGGCGCGGGCGGCTCGCGCACGGACGCCCGCACGGCCGGGCGCATCGGCGGCGCCGAGCTGCGTGCGATGGGCATCCTCCAGGACTACGCCCCGGTCGCCGACGTGAACGTGAACCCGGCCAACCCGGTCATCGGCGTACGCTCCTTCGGCGCCGGTCCCGAGGCCGTGGCGGGCCTGGTCGCCGCACAGGTGAAGGGCTATCAGGGTGCCGGGGTCGCGGCCACCTCCAAGCACTTCCCGGGGCACGGCGACACCGAGACCGACAGCCATTACGGCTTCCCGGTGATCGCGCACACCGAGGCGCAGTGGGCCGAGCTGGACGCGCCCCCGTTCAAGGCCGCGATCGCCGCCGGTATCGACTCGATCATGACCGCGCACATCATGGTTCCGGCGCTCGACCCGGCCGGCGATCCGGCCACCCTCTCTCGTCCGATCCTCACCGGCATCCTGCGCGAACGGCTCGGCTACGACGGGGTCGTGGTGACGGACTCGCTCGGCATGGAGGGCGTCCGCACGAAGTACGGCGACGACCGTGTGCCGGTTCTGGCCCTGAAGGCCGGTGTCGACCAGCTCCTCAACCCGCCGAAGCTGGACGTCGCCTGGAACGCGGTCCTTCAGGCCGTCCGCGGCGGCGAGCTGACGGAGGCCCGCCTCGACGAATCGATCCTGCGCGTGCTGCGGCTGAAGGCGAAGCTGGGGCTGCTGAAGGACCCGTACGTCACGGGGCGGGGGGTCGACCGCACGGTCGGGATCCCCTCGCACCTCAAGGCCGCCGACCGTGTCGCCGAGCGGACGACGACTCTGCTCGTCAACTCCGGCGGGCTGCTGCCGCTGTCACGGCGTACGCACACGAAGGTGCTCGTCGTCGGCGCCGATCCGGCCTCGCCGTCCGGCACCACGGGTCCGCCCACGACCGTCCTGGCGAACGCCCTCACCGAGCTGGGGTTCACCCCGACCGTGCTGTCCACGGGCACGGCACCCTCGGCCGCGACGATCGCGAAAGCCGTCGCGGCGGCCCAGGACATGGACGCGGTCCTGGTGGGCACGTACAACGTCACCGCCGCCTCCGGTCAGCGCGCCCTCGTGAACCAACTGCTCGCCACGGGCCGCCCGGTGGTCGCGCTCGCCATCCGCAACCCGTACGACGTGGCTCAACTGCCGGACGTCAAGGCCTACTTGGCGTCGTACTCGTGGACGGACGTCGAGCTGCGCGCCGCGGTACGGGTGCTCGCCGGGCGGGTCGGTCCGCGCGGCAGACTGCCGGTGCCGGTGCAGCGCGCGGACGATCCGGCGGTGGTGCTGTATCCCGTGGGGCACGGCCTGACGTACTGAGGTCCCGCACAGGGGCGCGCGCCCGGCCTGGCGTACCGGGTCTACGACGTGCGCCCCTTCCCGCATCCCCAAGTGACGCAAAGCATCCGGTACGCCTGGCGGGGCCCGCCCCGGCGGGTCACGCTGGGCTGGGGATGATCGGGGGGAGGTGCCATGCGCGACGCACGCGGCGCGGGCGCACACCGCGCGAGGTCCGCCGACGCGACGGCGGCGATGCTGTGCGCGCCGCTGGTGTGCGCGCTGCTCATGCTGGTGCTGGCGGCCCTCGCGGGGTGCGGGCAGCCGTCGGGGGCCGACGGCGACGGTGACGCGCGGCGGACGACTCCCGTTCCGGTCCCGACCCAGGCCTCGGGATACGGGGTGGTGTTCCTCGGGATCGACGAGTGCAGTTCGTTCGGGCGCGAGTCGTTCACCGAGGTGCCGTGCACCAGCGAACGGGCGGCGGCGCGGGTGATCGCGCGGCACGACGGCAGGGCGGGCGAGGGCCGGCCCTGTCCCGCCACCACGGACTTCGTGCTGCACATCAGCGAGCAGCGGCCCTCCGCCGACGAGGACGGCGACGGCTCGGTCCCGCAGGGGTACGCCTGTATGCGCAACCTGGAACCCCCGCACCCCGGCGACCCGGGCGGCGGCGGAGGCCCCCGCACGATCGTCGGCGACTGTGTCTACGGCGCGGGTGCGGGCGAGGTCCGCGAGACCGCGTGCGCCGGCCCGAGCGGTGGCCCGAGCGGCGGCAGGGCCCCCGAGTACAAGGTGACCGGGGCCGTGGAGCGGCGCTCCGACTGCCCCGCGTCCACCGAGCTGTACGTGCAGCTCGGCGGACCGGAGCCGGTGGGCTGCGCCCGCCCGTTGTAGCCCGGGGGCTCGTGGCCCGGGGGCCGGACGGACGGGCGCGGCACCGAACGCGTGACCGGAACGGCTACGGACGGAGCTGACGCTCGACCGTGCGCTTGTCCAGCTTCGAGTCCCACTTGGCCAGCGGCTTCGCCTTCTCCGGGTCCGCCTGGACCGCGGCCGTGGCGACGCCCGCCCACTCCAGGATGCGGGCCGTGGCGAGGGCCTTCTCGTCGGCGACGAGACCCGCGACGTTGGCGCCGTGGTTCAGGCCCGGGGCCGTGAACACGTACGAGTCACGTGCGCCCTTGCCGAGGCGGAACGGCTCGGCGCCCCACGGGTCGTTCTGCCCGTACACGAACAGCATCTGGTTCGCGTTGTGCTTGACCCAGGAGTCGACGCTGCGCATGACGCCGGGCTGGAACTTCATCTTGATGTCGCGCGGCACGAAGTTCCGCGGCGGCTGGTAGCCGTAGCGGATGTACTTCTTCTCGATGTGCGGGAAGACGATGGTCGGCGCACCGAGCTGCGTGCCCGCCTGGTAGTAGTACGGCGTGTAGGGCGACAGGCCCTGGTCGGTGTAGAACGAGAAGCCTGAGATCGTGTCGATCGACGTCCAGATCTCGTCGTCCGTGGCGTTCTTCGCGTCCGCCGGGATCGTGTCGCAGTCGGCGAGCAGGCTGTACTGCCAGAAGCCCCACACGTAGTCGAGGACGACCGCCTCGTACGCCCGGTCCAGGCTGCCGATGGTGGTGAAGGTGTAGCCCTCGGCGGCGGCCAGTTCCTTGTACTTCTTCTCCAGCGCGGTACGGCGTACCAGCGCCTCGCGCTGCACCGCGTTCAGCCGGGTGCGGCACTCCTTGGTGCCGACCTTGGCGAAGAACCGGTCGTACGCCGAGTCCTCCTTGTTCACCACGTCGTTGGGGGCGACGTACGCGACGACGCCGTCCATGTCACGCGGGTAGAAGCGCTCGAAGTAGGTGGCGGTCATGCCGCCCTTCGAACCGCCCGTGGAGACCCACTTCTTGTCGTAGACCGGCTTGAGGGCCTTGAAGATGCGGTGCTGGTCGCTGGCCGCCTGCCAGATGTCGAGCTTCGACCAGTCCGCAGGCGCGGGCCGGGACGGAGTGAAGTAGCGGTACTCCATCGAGACCTGGTTGCCGTCCACGATCTGGGTCGGCTCGCGGCGGCTCGGGGTCGTGGAGACGTTGTAGCCGCCGGTGTAGAAGACCGTCGGGCGGGCGGTGTCCTTGTGCAGCACGGTGATGCGCTGCTGGAAGGTGCCCTTGGACGGGTGCCGGTGGTCGACCGGCTGGGTGTAGTTGAGGACGAAGAAGCGGTAGCCCGTGTAGGGCTTCTCCTCGATCAGGCTCATGCCCGGTATCGCGAGGAGGCGGTCCTTGATGTCCGCCGACTCGTCCGTGACGAGGTTGGTTGCGGTGGCGGCGTCCGGCTGGGCGGCGGTGGCCGCCCCGGCCGTGCTCACGGTGCCTATGAGCACCACGAGGGACAACAGCCATCTGAGCGTCTTGCGCATGCGTTCTCCCCTGAATACGCAGATGTCCGCCGGAACTTAGCCCAGCAACAGCTGTCACACCAGGGGATGTTGCGGACATTACCGTCAGGTCGGTGCGAAGACCGCACGACTTGGGGGTTCAGCAGAGGATCCAGCCCGTGCTGACCGTGCCCGGGCCGACGGCCCCCGTGACCCGTACGCAGCGGTGGCCCGCGTGCACCCGTACGGGACCCGCGTACCGCACGAACCGGCCCGCGTTCGGCACGCGCTCGCTCCCCCGGGCCTGGACGCTCACCATCATGTAGCGGCGGGCGCCCACCTTCTTGGGGTAGGTCACCGCGCACACGTAACCGCGCTTCTTGTGGACGTCCACATGGCCGGTGGAGAAGGGCAGGGTGCGCACCTTCCGCCCGGCGCACGGTGACGCCGCCGAGGCGTCGCCCACCGGGCCCGCGAGTGCCAGCAGCCCGGACGCCGTCAGCACGGCGGTACCGAGCGTGAGGCGTCGGCGTATCGCGCCCATGTCCACTGGTGTCCCTCCACGGCCCGCGGCGGCTGATGCCCTGCTTCGACGTACTGCTGTACGGACGCATGGCGTACGGCGAACGGTTGCCCTACCCGCCGGTTGCGGCTTTTCTGCGTGTTCATGGCGCATTCGCGGTGTGTCCGGGCCGTCTTCGAGGGGTGTCCGAGCGTCTTCGCGGGGTGGCCCGAGCCGTCAGGTCGCGGTGCGGACCGGGTCCGGCTCCCCCACGAACGTCCGCCACAGGCGCGCGTACCGGCCGTCGAGCGCGAGCAGTTCGTCGTGCGTACCGTCCTCCGCGACCCGGCCGTCGGCCATCACCACGACCCGGTCCGCGCGGGCGGCCGTGGTCAGCCGGTGGGCGACGACCAGGGTGGTACGGCGGCCCGCGATGCGGTCGGTGGCCTGGTTGACCTGGGCCTCGGTGGCCAGGTCGAGCGCGGCGGTGGCCTCGTCGAGGAGCAGGATGTCCGGGTCGACGAGTTCGGCGCGGGCCAGCGCGATCAGCTGGCGCTGGCCGGCGGAGAGGTTGCGCCCGCGCTCGGCGACCTCGTGGAGGTAGCCGCCGTCCAGCGTGGCGATCATGTCGTGTGCGCCGACCGCGCGGGCCGCCGCCTCCACCTGCGCGTCCGTGGCGTCGGGACGGCCGTACGCGATGGCGTCCCGGACGGTGCCCTGGAAGAGGTACGCCTCCTGGGGGACCACACCGAGACGGTGTCGGTACGAGGTCAGGTCGAGCGAGCGCAGATCCGTGCCGTCGACCGTGACCCGGCCGCCGGTCGGGTCGTAGAACCGGGCCACCAGCTTCACCAGGGTCGACTTGCCCGCGCCGGTCTCCCCGACGAACGCGACGGTCTGCCCGGCGGGGATGCTCAGCCGCACCCCGCTGAGCGCCTCCTCGCTCTCCGTGGCCCCGTCGGCGGACCCGTACGCGAAGTCGACGTCCTCGAAGGCGATCTCGCCCCGCAGGGACAGCACCTCCAGCGGCTCGGCGGCGGCCTTCGTGGAGGTCGGCTCCTGGAGCAGCTCCTGGATCCGGCCGAGGGAGACGGTCGCCTGCTGGTAGCCGTCGAAGACCTGCGAGAGCTGCTGCACGGGGGCGAAGAACAGATCGATGTAGAGGAGGTACGCGACCAGCGCACCGGTGGTGAGGGTGCCAGCGTCGACGCGCCCGGCGCCCACGACGAGCACGGAGGCGGCGGCCACCGCGGACAGCAGCTGCACGAACGGGAAGTAGATCGAGATCAGCCACTGCCCGCGGATCCGCGCCTGGCGGTAGCTGTCGCTGCCCTCCGCGAAGCGCCGCCCGCCCGAGCCCTCGCGCCGGAACGCCTGGAGGATCCGCAGCCCCGACACCGACTCCTGGAGGTCCGCGTTCACCACGGACACCCGCTCACGGGCCAGTTCGTACGCCTTCACGCTGGACCTGCGGAAGAAGAACGTGCCGACGATCAGCGGCGGCAGCGTCAGGAAGACGATCAGCGCGAGCTGTACGTCGATGACGAGCAGCGCGCCCATGATGCCGAAGAAGGTGACGACCGACACGAAGGCGGTGACCAGACCGGTCTGCAGGAACGTGGACAGCGCGTCCACGTCCGTCGTCATCCGGGTCATGATCCGGCCGGTCAGCTCCCGCTCGTAGTAGTCGAGCCCGAGCCGCTGGAGCTGCGCGAAGATCTTCAGCCGCAGCGAGTACAGGACCCGCTCGCCCGTGCGGCCGGTCATCCGGGTCTCGCCGATCTGCGCCGCCCACTGGACGAGCACGCTGATCAGGGCGATCACCGAGGCCGCCCACACACCGCCGATCGCCATCTCGGAGACGCCCTCGTCGATGCCGTGCCGGATCAGGACCGGCAGCAGCAGGCCCATGCCCGCGTCGACGGCGACCAGGCCGAGGCTGACGAGCAGCGGGAGCCCGAAGCCCCGCAGCAGGCGCCGCAGCCCGTACGACTCCTCCGGGGTGACCGCGCGCGCCTCGTCGACGCCGGGGGTGTCGGTGGCGGGCGGCAGGGCGTCGACCTGGGCGAGGAGGCCGGGGGTCGCGGGCATACCGGCCAGCGCGGTGTCCTTGGGTTCGCGGTCGCCGGTCCACAGGTGCGGGGTGACCCCGCGCTCGGCGTCGAACTCGGCGTCCAGCTCGTCCCGTACGGAGGTGTCCTCCTGCGGACAGGACGGCGTGGTGTGACCGGGCGAGACCCCGCCCAGTTCGTCCGGGTCGGTGAGCAGGCGGCGGTAGAGCGGCGAGCGCTCGGTCAGTTCCTCGTGGGTGCCGAGGTCGGCGAGGCGGCCGTCTTCGAGGACGGCGATGCGGTCGGCGAGGTTCAGGGTGGAGCGGCGGTGGGCGATGAGGAGGGTCGTGCGGCCCGCCATGACTCCGCGCAGGGCCTCGTGGATCTCGTGCTCGACGCGCGCGTCGACCGCGGAGGTCGCGTCGTCGAGGACCAGCAGGCGCGGGTCGGTGAGGATCGCGCGGGCCAGGGCCACGCGCTGGCGCTGACCGCCGGAGAGGGTGAGTCCGTGCTCGCCGACCTTGGTGTCGTAGCCGTCGGGCAGCGCGGAGACGAAGCCGTGCGCCTGGGCGGCGCGGGCGGCGGTCTCGATCTCCTCGCGGGTGGCCTCGGGGCGGCCGTACGCGATGTTGGACCCGACGGTGTCCGAGAAGAGGAAGGAGTCCTCGGGGACGAGTCCGATCGCGGCCCGCAGCGAGTCGAGGGTCAGCTCGCGCACGTCGAGGCCGCCGATGAGGACCGCGCCGCCGGTCACGTCGTAGAAGCGGGGCAGCAGCAGGGAGACCGTGGACTTGCCGGAGCCGGAGGAGCCGACGACCGCGAGGGTCTCGCCGGCGCGGATCTCGAAGCTGAGGCCGTCGAGGACCGGGCGGTCGTCGTCGTAGGCGAAGGAGACACCGTCGAACTCGACGGTCGCGGGCGCGTCGGCCGGAAGGCCCTTCGTGCCGTCCTCCATGGACGGCCGGGTGTCGATGAGCTCCAGGACGCGTTCGGCACCGGCGCGGGCCTGCTGTCCGACCGTGAGGACCATGGCGAGCATGCGTACGGGGCCCACGAGCTGGGCGAGATAGGAGGAGAAGGCGACGAACGTACCGAGGGTGACCTCGCCCTGCACCGCCAGCCAGCCGCCGAGGGCCAGCATGGCGACCTGCCCGAGCGCCGGAACGGCCTGGAGGGCCGGGGTGTACTTGGAATTGAGCCGGATCGTACGCAGCCGCCCCGCGAAGAGCCGCCGCCCGATCTCCCGGAGCTTCCCGGTCTCCTGGTCCTCCTGCCCGAAGCCCTTCACCACCCGTACGCCGCTGACCGCGCCGTCGACGACCCCGGCCACCGCGGCGGCCTGCGCCTGCGCGTACCAGGTCGCCGGGTGCAGCTTGGAGCGGCTGCGCCGGGCGATGAACCAGAGGGCGGGGGCGACGGCCAGCGCGACGAGGGTGAGCGGGAGGGACAGCCAGGCCATGATCCCGAGCGAGATCAGGAAGAGCAGGATGTTCCCGACCGTCATCGGGAGCATGAAGAGCAGGCCCTGGATGAGCTGGAGGTCGCTGGTCGCGCGGCCCACCACCTGGCCGGTCGACAGCTCGTCCTGACGCCTGCCGTCGAGGCGGACGATCGTCTCGTACATGTCGGTGCGCAGGTCGTGCTGGACGTCGAGCGCGAGCCGGCCGCCGTAGTAGCGGCGGATGTAGGTGAGGACGTAGACGAGGACGCCCGCGCCGATGAGCGCGCCCGCCCACGGGGCCATGTCGCGGGTGTGGTCGCCCACGACGTCGTCGATGATCACCTTGGTGATGAGGGGCACGACGGCCATGACGGCCATGCCGGCGAGCGAGGCGCCCAGCGAGAGCACGACGTCCTTCGGGTACCGCCACGCGTACCCGGCCAGCCGCCGTGCCCATCCCCGCTGCGTTGTCACTCCTGATGCCTTCCCTCGTCCGGCCTGATCGTCCGGAAGGCACCAACACGGATCGAAGCGGATTTCATCCCTCCGCAACAATCGGGGGCGTGCGCGGAGGGATCAGGGGCGCACGCGGAGGGAGTAGAAGCGGGTGGTCTGGGTGGCGCCCTGGTTGTCGTCGCTGACGAGGAGGACACGCAGGGCGCCCCGGCTGCCGCCGGTGACGGCCATGCCCTCGATGTTGTCGAGCAGCGGATTGGGCTGCGGCTGCTTGGCGGTCGCGCCGAGGGAGGGGCAGTCCGCGATGTCGGCGAGGAGGGTCTTACGGACGAGGCGTACGCCGTCCCGGCCGGTCAGGGTGTCGATACGGGAGGTGTCCGTGGCGTGGCGGACGTCGGCCAGGTAGAGGCGGACGGTGTTGCCGACCCCGGCGGTGAAGCCGCGTTCCAGGACGAGGAGGCGGCCGTCGGGGGTCGCGGCGCTCTCGACGAGCCCGAGACCGGTGTCGGTGCGGTAGCCGTACTGGGCGGCGAGCCGGAAGTCGCTCCTGCCGTGCCGCTGCCAGGTCTGGAGGCGTACGACGCCGGGGGTGTCGCCGGACAGGGAGCCCTCCATGCCGGCCAGCAGGGTACGGCCGCCGGGCAGCAGGGTCAGCGCCTCGAAGGTCTGGTTGGCGGTGGCGCGGCCGGTCGGGGCGACGCGCAGGGCGTCCGGCACGGGGAGGCGGCCGAGGATCGTGCCGTCGCGGCCGTAGCGGCGTACCGACGGCTCGGTCTCGGACGACACGAGCCGGGTGCCGTCGCGGTCGACGACGAGCCCCTCGGAGTCCAGCGCGGCCCCGCTCTCGTCGGCCAGCGGGACGACGGAACGCGGACGCAGGGTCTTCGGGTCCAGGGTGAAGAGCGAGGACCGGTCGGACAGCGCGGCGATCGCCCCGTCCCGGTCCACGGCCAGCGCGGAGAAGTTGCCGACGAACGTGCCCTCGTACGTCGTCTTGTCGAGGGCGTCGGAGAAACGCTCGATGGAGACGGCGGGGGAACAGGCGTGGCCGCGCGACGGGTCGGCGGGACCGCTGTGGGCCGTGGCGGGCCCGGCGGCGGTGACGCACGTGGCCGCCACCAGGCCGGCGGTGAGGGTGACGAGTACGGATCTCAGACGCATGGCGTCACGGTAGGGGGAGGGTGGTTGAGCGGGAGGGTACGGGCCGTGAACCTTCGCGGAAGGGGGCTGAATCCGGCCTCCGGGACAGGTCACTCGACGTACGGGTGACCTGCGAGGTCGTGGGCGTCCGCGTGGACGGCCGGAGTGATGCGGGCGCCCCGGCTCTCCGCGACGCGGTGCACGTCCATGAGCGCTTCGGCCAAACGGGCTGCCAGGTAACGGAGTTGATCTGCGGTGGCCCGGCGATCGGCGAGCAGGTCGCCCGCGTGGTCGAGCAGTCCGGCCGTCATGTCGAGTTGCACGCTCTCGATGCGGTCGGCCGTACGGGAGAGGTGGCTCGTCCCGTCCCCGATGAGATAGCAGGGCTTGCCCTCGTCACCGGCCCACGGCAGCAACCTGGCCACCCGGACCGGTCCTCCCGTGCCCGCCCGGTCGCCGGTCACGCGGACACCTCCATGCCGTGGATCAGCCGCGGGCCGATGTCGACGCCGCGCGTGGCGAGCCACAGGGCGCGCCGACGGGCCCGCTGGTGCCGCACCTGCTCGTGTCGCTCGCCTTGCTCACGTCGCTCTCGCTGCTCGTGCTCCACCAGGTAGGGGCGGACCATCACGTGGTCCTCGCCACGCAGGGGGCGGCAGCCGACGCGGTGGGCGGTCTGCCCCTGCGCGCCCGGGGAGGCGCGGTGCCGCCCCCGCCTGGACGCCACCTCGGCCACCGGCAGTCGGTGCCGTCCCCTGCCCGGAAAAAGCAATCGCAGCAACGGCTCGACGAGCCGGCCGATACGGTGCTCCATGTCGTCAATTTCCTTTAGCTGGTTGATGACCGCGCCCCCGGACCGGTTGCACGGTCGCGGGGGTATCGCTGTGTGTAGCGAACTCGTCACAGCGTGACGCCTGCTCGGCTAGCCTCGCCAGGGGGTGCGGTGTGACCAGGCATTTGTCACAAAGGAGTGGCCATGACCAGCACGTACGGTGACTGGCTCAAGCAGCAGCGCGAGACGGCGGGGCTGACGCAGCAGGAGCTGGCGGACGCGGCGGTGATGACGCGTTCGCACATCTCGCACATCGAGGCGGGGCGCCGCGTTCCGTCGCATGAGGACGCGCGGCGCCTCGACAAGGTCCTGAACACGGGGAACGTGCTGAGCAGCTTCCTTCCCGCGGAGGACGCGGCGGTCGCCGACTACTTCGAGGCGGCCCGCCTGCTCGAACAACAGGCGGTGATGATCCGCGAGTTCGCCCTGTCGTTCGTCCCTGGCATCCTCCAGACGGAAAGGTACGCACGTGCGGTCCTGGGCACGTCGTTCCCTCCGGCGGGTGAACAGGAATGTGACAGGCTCGTTGTCACACGCCTGGAGCGCGCCAAGTTCCTCACGGATCCTGTGAGCCCGGTGGTCTGGGTCCTGCTGGACGAGGCCGTTCTACGCCGCGTCGTGGGCGGCCCGGATGTCATGGCGGAGCAGCTCCGCCACCTCGTCCACCTGGTGGAGAGTGAGCGGGTCCGCGTGCATGTCGTGCCGTTCGCCCTGGGATCCCATCCGCTGATGGAGGGCATGCTCAGCATCATGTCGTTCGAGGACCAGCCACCGGTGGCGTACAGCGAGGGCTTCCACATGGGCAAGCTGCACGACTCGCCGTCCGTGGTGCGCGAGTTGGACCACCGCTACGCTCTCGCCTTGAGCGACGCGATGCCGCTCACGGAGTCATTGGCCCTGCTGAGGGCGACAGCGAAGGGTTACGAACACCATGACTGACCGGATATCCACCGGCACCCCGCCCCTGCGAGGCTGGCGGAAGTCCTCGTACAGCAACAGCGAGGGCGGCAGTTGCCTGGAGGTCGGCGACGGGCACCCGGCCGGGGTTCCCGTGCGGGACTCCAAGGACCCCCACGGCCCCGTCCTCCTCATCCCGGCCAGGGACTGGGCCTCGTTCATCGCCGCCCTCAAAGCCGAAGGCGACCCCGCTCACAGGTGAGGCCCAGCTTGACCACAGGCCCCGCCAAAACCGGCCGCGCACGATGAGCTCGTGACATCTGCCACCGATCCGTACCCCCACGCCCCCGAGGCCGTCCCCTCGACGCCTCCCGACGAGCCGGTCGCGCGGCCGGACAAGGCGCCCCGCTGGTCGCTGCCCGTGCTGGCCGCGATCCTCGTCCTGGCCGGCGTGCTGTACTCCTGGAACCTCTCCTCCTCCAGCCTGAACAGCTTCTACAGCGCCGCCGTGTTCAGCGGCACGCAGAGCTGGAAGGCGTGGTTCTTCGGCTCGCTGGACGCCGGGAACTTCATGACCGTGGACAAGCCGCCCTTCGTCCTGATGGTGATGGGCCTGTCCTGCCGCGTCTTCGGGTACGGCACCTGGCAGATGATGCTGCCGCTGGTCGCCGCCGCCCTCGGCACGATCTGGATCCTGCACGCGTCGGTCAAGCGGGTCTGGGGCCACGCCCCGGCCGCCGTCGCCGCGCTCGTCCTCGCGCTCACCCCGATCACCGTCGCCATCAACCGCGACAACAACCCCGACACCCTGCTCGTACTGCTGATGGTCGGAGGCGCGGCCCTGGCCCTGCGCGCCGTCCGCAACGGCAAGCTGCTGCCGCTCGTCGGCGCGGCCGTGTGCTTCGGGTTCGCCTTCAACACCAAGATGCTCCAGGGCTACATCGCCCTGCCCGCCGTCTTCGCCGTCTACCTGTACGCGGCCGAGGGCGGCCTGCTCCGCCGCGTACGCAACCTCGCCGTCGCCGCGGTCGCACTGGCGGTCTCCAGCTTCTGGTGGGCCGCCGCCGTGTCGTTCGTGCCCGCCTCCGAGCGCCCGTACATCGGCGGCTCCACGGACGGCACCGCCTGGGACCTGATCATGGGCTACAACGGCCTCGGCCGCGTCCTCGGCGGCGAGGGCAACGGCGGCGGGGGCGGAGGTGGCGGCGGGGGCGGCTTCTCCGGCACCGCCGGGATCGGCCGCATGTTCAACGACGTGCTGGGCGGCCAGATCTCCTGGCTCCTCCCCTTCTCCGCGATCGCCCTCGCCGGCGGCCTCGTCCTGCGCGGACGCGCCCCCCGTACGGACCTCACGCGTGCCGCGCTGATCCTGTGGGGCGGCTGGACCGTGCTGCACTACTTCACGTTCAGCCTCGCCGAAGGCACCATGCACCCGTACTACACGACCGCCCTCGCGCCCGGCATCGCGGCGCTGTGCGGAGGCGGCGGAGCGATGCTCCTGCGCGCCTTCCGCACGGGTGACGTCAAGCGCTGGTCCTGGGTGCTGCCCGTGGCGTTCGCCGCCACCGGCGTCTGGGCCGTCGTCCTGCTGCGGCGCGCCACCGACTGGAACACCTGGCTGTGGCCGGCCGTCGCGGTGGTGATGGTCCTGGCGATCGTGGGCCTGTTCCTCTTCCGGACGGGTCGGCGGACGCGGCTGCTCACCGCCGCGGTGGCCGCCGCCGTCGTCGCCTCCCTCGCCGGGCCCACGGCCTACGCGGCCTCGGTGACCGCGAGTTCGGGCGGCGGCATGAACGGTACGAACCCGACGGCCGGCCCCACCACGGGCGGCGGCATGGGCGGCGGACCCGGTGGCGGTGGGGGCGGTGGCCGTGGCGGCCAGGGCGGCTTCCCCGGCGGCGGTGGCGGCCAGGCCCCCGGCGGCCAGCAGAACGGCCAGCAGCAAGGCGGTCAGCAAGCCGGTGGTGAAGCCCCCGGCGGCGGCCAGATGGGTACGCCTCCCGACGGAGCCCCCAGTGGCGCCCCGAGCGGTCAGCAGCAGGGCGGCACCCCGCCGAACAGCACCGGCGGCACCGCCGAAACCGGCGAGCAGGGCAGCGGTGGCACCGCCCAGCCCGGTGGCGCGGGCGGCGGCGGAGGCATGGGCGGAGGCGGCGGAATGGGCGGTGCCGACAGCGCCATGACCTCCTATCTGGAGGAGCACCGCGACGGCGCCAAGTGGCTGGTCGCGGTGTCCAGTTCGCAGAGCGCGGCCCAGCTGATCGTCAGTACGAAGCAGCCCGTCATCTCCATGTGGGGCTGGTCCGGCAGTGACAAGGCCATGACCCTCGCCAAGCTGAAGGAGCTCGTGAAGAAGGGCGAACTGCACTACATCGTCCTCGGCGGCGGAGGCATGGCCGGAGGCGGCGGCATGGGCGGCGGCGACTCCGACAGCGTCAGCGCCGAGGTGACCGCCTGGGTGCAGAAGCACGCGACGGCGGTGAAGGCGAGCGAGTACAGCAGCGATGCGTCGGCGCCCTCCGGCAGTTCGGACAGTTCCGACAGTTCCTCCGCCGACTCCCAGAACACCCAGTCCCTCTACCGCCTCGACGCCAAGGACGTCAACTAGGGCCTCCCCTAAGCCAGTTGGGGAAAACCCTGACCCTTCGCAACCCCTGGACCGGAAACGTCCAGGGGTTGCGTCGTATGCGAGAACGTCACACAATCGACCCCTTCCCGTTACGCAACCGACCTCATGTCCATGCCACTCTCCCGATTGACCGAACTGTCAACACGCGTAGAACGCGGGCCCGTTGCCCCTCACCACTGCGGGCCCCGCGTACCGGCGCGTGCCGTTCTCGGGAAAGGGCACCCCATATGTCCGTTGCGCAGATTGGCAAGTGGAAGGCGCTGGCAGCAGGCGTCTCCGCCGTCCTCGTCGGCCTCACCCTCCCGACGGTCGCCGCGACCCCCGCCGCGGCCACCACCACCGCGTACGACGACACGTACTACGCGAACGCGATCGGCAAGACCGGCACGGCCCTGAAGGGTTCGCTGCACACGATCATCAGCAGCCAGACGAAGATCTCGTACTCCGCGGTCTGGGAGGCGCTCAAGGTCACCGACCAGGACCCGAACAACAGCAGCAACGTGGTCCTGCTCTACTCCGGCATCTCCCGCAGCAAGTCCCTCAACGGCGGTGACGTCGGCGACTGGAACCGCGAGCACACCTGGGCCCAGTCCCACGGCGACTTCGGCACCTCCGCGGGCCCCGGCACGGACCTGCACCACCTGCGGCCCGAGGACGTCCAGGTCAACAGCATCCGCGGCAACAAGGACTTCGACAACGGCGGCAGCAGCTTCACCAACAGCGGCGGCAGCCTCACCGACTCGAACTCCTTCGAGCCGCGCGACGCCGTCAAGGGCGATGTCGCCCGGATGATCCTCTACATGGCCGTCCGGTACGAGGGCGACGACTCCTGGCCCGACCTGGAGCCCAACGACGCCGTCACCAACGGCAGCGTCCCGTACCACGGCCGCCTCTCGGTGCTGAAGCAGTGGAACGACGAGGACCCGCCCAGCACCTCCGAAGAGCGCCGCAACGAACTGATCTACAGCAACTACCAGCACAACCGGAACCCGTTCATCGACCACCCGGAGTGGGTCGAGGCGATCTGGTAGCCCGGCCAGGGCCGCACTGAACCGACAGTGAGTGGCGCTGAACCCCCGGTCACCAATGGGGAGTTCAGCGCCACATCTGTCTCTGCGGTTACGAATCCATGACATTGAAGCGCACAACCGGTGGCGCCCCGATCGAGTCGAACTCAGTGAACGCGGCATTCCGCACGCAAAGCGGAATCCGACGACCGACGAACGTCGACAGATGGACGTCGACCGACTCGAAAGGCTCACGTATGTCCCGAGCACACCGCCGAACCCGTACCGCGCTCAGCGCTCCCCTGGCAGCGGCCGTGCTGCTCGCCGGAGGATTCGGCGCGATGGCCCTCACCGGGGCCTCGGCCCAGGCGGCCACCAAGGCGGCCCCCGCGGCGGCGGACGCGCAGGACGACTTCAACGGCGACGGCTACGCCGACCTGGTCGTGGGCGCCCCGGACGGCACGATTTCGAGCAAGGCCAAGGCCGGTTACGTGGCCGTCACGTACGGCTCCGCCAGCGGTGTCTCCGCCGCCAACAAGCAGCTCATCAGCCGCTCCACCAGCGGCGTTCCGGGCTCCGCCACCGCGAGCCAGCGCTTCGGGTCCTCCTTCACCAAGGGCGACCTGGACGGCGACGGCTTCAGCGACCTGGTGATCTCCGGCGGCAAGGCCGGCTCCGTGATCCTGTGGGGCTCCGCCTCCGGGCTCACCGGCGGCACGGCCCTGGCCGGCTACAGCTCCCCGCAGACCGGCGACTTCGACGGCGACGGCAAGACGGACCTCACCCTGTTCGCCTACCAGGCCGTCGAGGGCGACGACCCCGTGAACGCCACCGGCACCGTGTGGAAGGGCCCCATATCGCGTGCCGGGACGCCCGCCTCCACCCTGCCCCTCCTGAAGTCCGGCCAGACGATCAGCGGCCCCGTCAGGACCACCGAGTCCGGCGACGTCAACGGTGACGGCAAGGACGACATCGTTGCCTACCACTACGAGGGCGACGGCGTCTGGGGCAACCGCCTGCTCCTCGGCGGCGGCAGCGCGGGCTTCAAGGGCGCCTGGGTCCCCGGTGAGGCCGCGGGCAACAAGATGGGCACCGGCGTCGGGGACGTCAACAAGGACGGCTTCGACGACGTCGTGGTCGGCAACGACTGGGGCAGCGGCAAGGTCAAGGTCGCCCTCGGTTCGGCCACCGGCCTGTCCGAGGACCGCGTCCAGACCTTCGACCAGGACTCGCCCGGGTTCCCCGGTGCCGAGGAGGAAGAGGACGAGATCGGCGCGTCGGTCTCGGTCGCGGACGTCAACGGTGACGGTTACGCCGACATCGCGCTCGGCATCCCGGGCGAGGACGTCGGCGACATCTACGACACCGGCTCGGTCGCCCTGGTCCCCGGCAGCGCCGCCGGTGCCACGGGCGCCGGGACGCAGGTCTTCCACCAGAACACCGCCGGAATTCCCGGAGTCGCCGAGAACAGCGACGAGTTCGGTGTGAGCACCGCCCTGCTGGACCTCAACGGCGACGGTCACCGCGACCTCGCGGCCGGCTCCACCGCCGAGAACGAGCAGAACGGCGCGGTCTGGATCCTGAACGGCACGGCGAGCGGCCTCACCGCCACCTCGTCGTTCGCGTTCGGCGCGGGCACCCTCGGCGCCCCCGCCACGGCCGCCCACTTCGGCGCGTACCTGCGCTGACCGATCGGCCTGCGGGCACCGGAGGTGGGGCGGCCCCGTGCCGCCCCACCGTCATGTCCGCCCCCGTAAAAGGGGATTGCTCAGCCCAGGTGCGTCGGCGCGAACATCCGCAGCAGCGCCGGCAGCACGACCACCGAGGGGCCGGGCGTGGCGAGGGCCTTGGCGAGGTCGGCGGCGAGGGTGTCCGGGGTGGTCCGTACGCCGGGGACGCCGAAGGACTCCGCGAGCGCCACATAGTCCGGGCGGGTCAGTTCCGTGGCCGTGGACTGCCCGAAGGCGTCCGTCATGTACTCGCGCAGGATGCCGTACCCGCCGTCGTCGACGATCAGCCAGGTCACGTCGAGGTCGTGCTGCCTGGCGGTGGCGAGTTCGGCGATGGAGTAGAGCGCGCCGCCGTCGCCGGAGACCGCGAGGACGGGGTGGGTGGGGTCGGCGACCGCGCCGCCGACCGCCGCCGGGAAGGCGTAGCCGAGGCCGCCCGCGCCCTGGGCGGAGTGCATGGTGTTGGGGCGCCGGGCGTCGAAGGCGGACCAGGCCCAGTAGGCGAGGATCGTCATGTCCCAGAAGCTCGCCGAACGGTCGGGCAGGGCTTGCCGGACGGCCGCCAGCACCTGCTGTTCCAGGGTGAGTTCCTGCGCGTCGATCCGTTCGCGGACGAGGTCGAGCACGGTCCGTACGCGGTCCGCGGCCGTCTCGTCCTGCCGCTGCTCCGTGATGGTTTCGAGCAGCGCCGACAGGCCGAGGCGGGCGTCGGCGTGGATGCCGAGGGCGGGGTGGTTGGACTCCAGCTTCCCGAGGTCGGCCTCGATCTGGATCACCCGGCCGCGGGGCTTGAACGTGTAGTAGTTCGAGGAGAGTTCGCCGAGCCCCGAGCCGACGACGAGGAGTACGTCGGCGTCCTCCAGGAAGTCCGTGGTGTGCCGGTCCTCCAGCCAGGACTGCAGCGAGAGCGGATGGTTCCAGGGGAAGGCGCCCTTGCCGCCGAAGGTGGTGACGACGGGCGCGTTC
This sequence comes from Streptomyces sp. NPDC102514, assembly GCF_055584525.1. Taxonomy (NCBI): domain Bacteria; kingdom Bacillati; phylum Actinomycetota; class Actinomycetes; order Kitasatosporales; family Streptomycetaceae; genus Streptomyces; species Streptomyces sp. NPDC102514. Next base: position 290,659 of record NZ_JBVJLW010000006.1, on the reverse strand, counting down.
AGCCGCTCGGCGAGCTGCCGCAGCTTGCCCGACGCGTCGGCGCGTACGACTCCGCCGCCCGCGATGATCACCGGTCGGGCCGCGTTCGCGAGCAGGTCGGCGGCCACGGCGGTCAGCTCGGGGCGCGGCGGCAGGTCGTGGGGCGCCGCGTCCACGGCGGTCACGACGGGCAGGGCCGTCTCGGCGAGCAGCACGTCCTGCGGGATCTCCACCCATACGGGCCCGTGCGGGGCGGTGAGCGCCGACTCCCAGGCCTCGGCGATCGCGGAGGGGATCTGCGACTGCGTACGGACCGTGTGGACGGACTTCACCACGCCCCGGAACGAGGCCTGCTGGTCCGGGAGTTCGTGGAGGTAGCCGTGCCGGCCGCCGCCGAGGCCCGCGCCCGGGATCTGGCTGCTGATGGCGAGGACGGGGGCGCTGGCCGCCGCCGCCTCCTGGAGCGCGGCCAGCGAGGTCAGCGCGCCGGGACCGGTCGACAGGAGCAGCGGGGCGGCCTCGCCGGTGATCCGGCCGTACGCATCCGCCGCGAACCCGGCGTTGTTCTCGACCCGCAGGCCGATGTACGCGAGGTCGGAGCGGCGCAGCGCGTCGAACATGCCGAGCGCGTGCTGGCCGGGGAGCCCGAAGACGGTGGTGGCGCCGAGACCGGTGAGGGTCTCCACGACCAGGTCTCCGCCGTTGCGGCCGGGCGGCGGGTCGAGCGCGGCCTCCGTCTGCTCCGGGGTCGGGCGGAGCACCAGGTCGTGGTCGTGGGTCACTGCGCTCGGGCCTCTGCAATCTGGCGGGACATGATGGTGGTGAGTTCGTACGCCGTGTGGGACGCGGCGACCGAGGTGATCTCGGCGTGATCGTACGCGGGGGCGACCTCGACGACGTCCGCGGAGACAAGGTGGCAGGAGGCGAGGCCGCGCAGGATCTCCAGGAGTTCGCGGGAGGTCATGCCGCCCGCCTCGGGCGTGCCGGTGCCGGGCGCGTGGGCCGGGTCGAGGCAGTCGATGTCGATGGAGATGTAGAGCGGGCGGTCGCCGATGCGCCGGCGCAGCTGGTCGGCGACCTCGTCGGCGCCGCGCCGGTAGATGTCGGCGGAGGTGACGATGCCGAAGCCCATCTTCTCGTCGTCGGTGAGGTCCTGCCGTCCGTACAGGGGCCCGCGGGTGCCGACGTGGGAGAGGGCCTCGGTGTCGAGGATGCCCTCCTCGACGGCCCGCCGGAACGGGGTGCCGTGCGTGTACTCGGCGCCGAAGTAGGTGTCCCAGGTGTCGAGGTGCGCGTCGAAGTGCAGCAGCGCGACCGGGCCGTGCTTGCGGGCGACCGCGCGCAGCAGCGGCAGCGCGATGGTGTGGTCGCCGCCGAGGGTCATCAGCCGGGCGCCGGTGCCGAGGAGTTCGTCCGCGGCACCTTCGATGGTCTCCACGGCCTCGTTGATGTCGAACGGGTTCGCGGCGATGTCACCGGCGTCCGCGACCTGCGCGAGGGCGAACGGCGAGGCGTCCTGCGCCGGGTTGTACGGCCGCAGCAGCCGGCTCGCCTCACGGATCGCGTTCCCGCCGAAGCGGGCGCCCGGCCGGTAGGAGACGCCCGCGTCGAACGGCACGCCGACCACGGCGACGTCGGTGGTGCCGACCTCGTCGAGGCGGGGCAGCCGGGCGAAGGTCGCCGGTCCCGCGTAGCGCGGTACGCGGGAGGAGTCGACGGGCCCGCGGGGCGTCTCGTTGGTGTTCATCGGGTGACACTCTCTTCCTTGAGTTCGGCGGCGGGCTCGGAGCCGCGGCCCGCGAGGCGTTCGCGCCAGGCGGCGAGCACCGCCGCGTCGGTGGCGGGCGTGGCGAGGGAGACGATCACGTACACGGCGAGGGAGGCGAGGAGGCCGTAGTAGACGGGCTCGTTCGCGAGGATGCCGTAGGTGGCCATCAGGCCGACGACCGCGACACCGCCGACCGCGACGGCGGCGAGGGCGCCCTGGGCCGTGCCGCGCTTCCAGAGCAGCCCGCCGAGGATGGGCACGAGGAGGCCGCCGACGAGGAGGTTGTAGGCGACGGTCAGGGCCTCGACGACGTTGTTGAGCGCGATGGCCGTAAAGACGACGGCGATGCCCATGACGAGGATGAAGATGCGGTTGCCCTTGACCTCGTCGTGTTCCTCGCCCCCGTCGCCGCCCGGCCGGACGGCTCCGCGCAGCCGCGACCAGATGTCGTTGTTGGCGACGGTCGCGCAGGCGATGAGGGCTCCGGAGGACGTGGACATCACGGCCGCGAGGGCGGCGGCGAGCACGAGTCCCCGTACCCCGACGGGCAGTTCGTCCTTGACGATGGTGGCGAAGGCGTCGTCCGGGCTGGCCAGCTTCGGGTAGAGGACCTTGGCGGCCGTGCCGATGACGGCGCCGGCGAGCGCGTACACCAGGCAGTAGGTGCCCGCGACGGTGCCGCCCCACTTGGCGGTCCTGTCGCTGCCCGCGGTGAAGACGCGCTGCCAGATGTCCTGCCCGATCAGCATGCCGAACGTATAGATGAGCACGTACGTGAAGATCGTCTCGCCGCCGATGCCCAGCGGGTCGAAGTAGCCGGTGGGCAGCTGCGCCTTCATCTCGCTGAACCCGCCGGCCTTGACGACGGCGATGGGCAGCAGCAGAAGCAGCACACCGATCGTCTTCACGACGAACTGCACCATGTCGGTGAGGGTGATGGACCACATGCCGCCGAGCGTCGAGTACGCGACGACGATCGAGCCGCCGAGGATGATCGCGACCGTCCGGTTCATGTCGAAGAGGACGTCGAAGATGGTGGCGTACGCGATGGTCGACGTCACCGCGAGCATGAGGGTGTACGCCCACATGACCAGGCCCGAGATCACCCCGGCCCGGCCGCCGTAGCGCAGGTCGAGCATCTCGGAGACCGTGTAGACCTTCAGCCGGGCGATGCGCGCCGAGAAGAAGAGGGACAGGGCGAGGAGCCCGAGGCCGATGGTGAAGACCATCCAGGCGCCGGAGAGCCCGTACTGGTAGCCGAGGCCGACGCCGCCGATGGTGGACGCGCCGCCGAGGACGATCGCGGCCATCGTGCCCGAGTACATCGTCGGGCCGAGCCGGCGTCCGGCGACCAGGAAGTCGCTCTTGGACTTGGCGCGGCGCATGCCCCACCAGCCCATGGCCAGCATCCCGGCGAGATAGACGACGATCACGGTGTAGTCGACGGCCATGGGGCCCTCCTGGCTGGCTGATCGCTCGTGTGCACCGGGGTGGGCGGCTGCCCTGACCCGCGGTCTCCGGTCGCCACGACATTAGGTGGCCGGAAAGCAACGCTGAAGTGTACGTTTCATCCACTGTCACAGGATCCGATGGAGGAAACGTCCACCATGCCGGACGCCGCCGTTCCCGCAGTCCCGCCCACCCCGCCGGTCGCGCTCGCCGCCCTGCTGGCCCGGGAGGATCTCGGACTGCGGCAGATCGCGGGCCCGGCCGATCCGGCCACGGTGATCCACTGGGCGCACACCTCGGAGATGGCGGACCCGTACCCGTACCTGCTCGGCGGCGAACTGCTGCTGACGGCGGGCGTGCACATTCCGCAGGCGGCGGGATCGGGCACCTACTTCGACGCGTACGTGTCCCGGATCGTCGCGGCGGGCGGCGCCGCCCTCGGCTTCGGGGTGGCGCCGGTGCACGACACGGTGCCGCGGGCCCTGGTGGAGGCCTGCGACCAGTACGGGCTGCCGCTCGTGGAGGTGCCGCCCCGGACGACCTTCTCCGGCGTGGCACGGGCGGTCTGGCAGCTCATGGCCCAGGCCCGGCACACCGAACTGCGCCGCGTCACGGAGGCCCAGCAGAGCCTGGCCGCCGCCGCTGCCCGCCCGGACCCGGTCCCGTCGGTGCTCCGGCAGCTCGCCCAGCGGACCGGGGGCCGCGCCGCGCTGTACGCCCCGGACGGCGGGGAGGTGGCCTCTGCGGGGCGGCTGCCGGGGCCCGGGGCGGGGGCGGAGGTGGGTGCGGCGCTGGCGGGGCTGGTGGCGGTGGTGCGGCCCGGCGGCGACGGCGGTCCGGGCCTCGGCAGCGGTCCGACGCCGTCCTCCGCGAGCGACACCGTGGCCGGGGTCCATCTCGCCGCGTACGCCCTCGGTACCGGCCAGGGTTTCGTCCTGGGCGTGGCCGCCGCGCGCCGCGATCCGGGCGACCACACGATCGCCTCCGTCGGCGCGGTCCTCCTCTCCCTCCTCACCGGGGAGCACCAGAGCAGTACGGGCGCGGCCCGCTCCTCGGCGCTCGTCCGCATGCTGCTGGGCGCCGCGCCGCAGGAGGTCGCTCCGCTGCTGGACCCCGGCGAACTGTGGGTCGTCGTGCACGCGCGCCCCGACGGCCCCCCGCCGGACGCCGTGGCCGCGTCGGCGCTCGGGGCGGCACTGGGGTCTCCACTGGTCGACGTGGCCGGTGACGTCGTACGGGTCCTCGTCCCCGCGGGTCACCGCGAACCCGTCGCCCAGCCCGGCTGGACGTGCGGGGTGAGCGCGGCCGTCGCCCCGGGCGAGTGGGGGGGTGCCGACACGCAGGCCGCTCGCGCGCTGTCGCGGGCGCGGGCCGTGCGGGAGCCGGTGGTCCGGCACGGGGATCAGCCCGGGCTGGCCGGGCTGGTCCCGCCCGACGAGGCCGCCGCGTACGCCCGTGCGGTGCTCGCCCCCATCGCGGCGAACCCCGCCCTCGCGGAGACGCTCCGCACCTGGCTGTCCCTGCACGGCAGCTGGGACCGTACGGCGGTGGCGCTCTCGGTCCACCGCAACACGGTCCGCCAACGGGTCGCCCGCGCGGCGACCCTCCTGAACACGGACCTGGACGACCCGGACGTCCGCATGGAGCTCTGGTTCGCCCTGCGCGCCACCTGATCGCCTCAGGGGCTCCGCCCCCGAACCCCCGGTCCTCAAACGCCGGACGGGCTGAAACGAAAAGCCGGGGCGCAGCCCCGCTTTTCAGGGGCGCGGGGAACTGCGCGACCAGCCCCCACCGGCCCGCATCCGACAAACACCCCACCCCACCCCCAAACCCCCGAGTGACTCAAATCCCACGGTTCGATACCCGGCACCACCCAGCGGAGCGCACCGGCAGAATGGGGGTATGCCGATACCCGTGACCCCCAGCCGCGCCGACCTCCTCGACCACCTCGTCCAGACGCGTATCGCGGGCAACGTGGCCACTCCCCGCGAGAACAACCTGTCCCACTACCGCAAGCTGGCCAACGGCGACCGCAACTACTGGCTCGGTCTGGAGCTCGGCGACCGCTGGACCGACGAGCAGGACGTCCTCGCGGTGATGGCGGAGCGGTGCGGCGTGAACGACGACCCGGAGTACCGGTACGGCCAGGACACCATCGACCCGGAGCTGACGGTCGACGCGCTGGAGCGCATGGCGGGCCGCCTGCGCAAGGCCGCCGCCGGCAGACAGCGCGTGCTGTTCGCAACGGGCCACCCGGGCGGCCTGCTCGACGTGCACCGCGCGACCGCCGCCGCCCTGCGCGCGGCCGGCTGCGAGATCGTCGTCATCCCGGACGGCCTGACGACGGACGAGGGTTACGTCTTCCAGTTCGCCGACGTCGCCGTCCTGGAGCACGGCGCGACCCTGTGGCACACCCACTCGGGCGAGCCGATGCGGGCGATCCTGAAGGGCCTGGAGGGCGAGGGCAGCCCCCTGCCCGACCTGGTCGTCGCCGACCACGGCTGGGCGGGCTGCGCGGGCCAGCTGGGCGTGGACTCCGTGGGCTACGCGGACTGCAACGACCCGGCGCTGTTCCTCGCGGAGGCGGAGGGCACGGTCCAGGTGACCGTCCCCATGGACGACCACGTCACGAGCCCCCGCCACTACGACCCGATGACGGCGTACCTGCTGGACGCGGCGGGACTGACCGCAGGCGACTAGGGCCTGTCCCGCGGGATGCGGACCACGCCTTCCTGGATCACCGTGATCGCCAGCTGTCCGTCCCGCGTGTAGATACGGGCCTGCCCGAGCCCCCGCCCCCCGGACGCGGACGGCGACTCCTGGTCGTACAGGAGCCATTCGTCGGCGCGGAACGGGCGGTGGAACCACATCGCGTGGTCCAGGGAGGCCCCGACGACGTCCCCGGTGACCCAGCCGCCGCGCCCGTGGGCGAGCAGCACGGAGTCGAGGAGCGTCATGTCGGAGACGTACGTGGCGAGGCAGACGTGCAGCAGCGGCTCGTCGATCGCGCCGTCGAGCTTGCCGTTCGTGCGGAACCAGACCTGCGAGCGCGGTTCGCGCGGCTTGCCGACGCTCGCGAACGGCGGCGCGTCGACATAGCGCAGGTCGACGGCGGCCCGCGCCTCCAGCATCCGCTGGGCGACACCCTGGTCCCCGTACGCCTCCAGGTACCGCGGCAGCATCTCGTCCGTGGTCTCCAGCGTCTCCGGGTCGGGCGCGGGCGGCATGGCGGCCTGGTGGTCCATGCCCTCCTCGTACGTCTGGAACGACGCGGAGAGATGGAAGATCGGCTGTCCGTGCTGGACGGCGACCACCCGGCGGGTCGTGAAGGACCGGCCGTCGCGGATGCGGTCGACGGTGTAGACGATGGGCGCGCCCGCGTCCCCGGCGCGCAGGAAGTAGGCGTGCAGGGAGTGGGCGAGCCGGTCCGCGGGGACCGTACGCCCCGCGGCGACCAGTGCCTGCGCCGCGACCTGCCCGCCGAAGACGCGCGGGACGACGGCGAAGCGTGACTGACCGCGGAAGATGTCCTGCTCGATCCGCTCGAGGTCGAGCAGATCGAGCAGGCCCTCAAGTGCCTGACTCATGCGTCAGTTGTACCGTGCAGTCGTTTCCCGGATGGTTTCGCGAGCCTTACAGGCCCATGTTCTTCGCGATGATCGACTTCATGATCTCGCTGGTGCCGCCGTAGATGCGGTTGACGCGGTTGTCCGCGTACAGGCGGGCGATCGGGTACTCGTTCATGAAGCCGTAGCCGCCGTGCAGCTGGAGGCAGCGGTCGATGACGCGGTGCGCGACCTCGGTGCAGAACAGCTTCGCGGACGCGGCCTCGGCGGCCGACAGCTCGCCCTGGTCGAGGGCTTCCAGCGCGCGGTCGGCGACCGCCTGGGCGGCGTCGACCTCGGCCTGGCAGGCGGCCAGCTCGAACTTGGTGTTCTGGAAGTGCGAGACGGGCTTGCCGAAGACCGTGCGCTCGAGCACGTACTCCTTGGCGAAGCGGACGGCCGCCGCGGCCTGCGCGTACGCGCCGAAGGCGATGCCCCAGCGCTCGGAGGGCAGGTTGCCGCCGAGGTAGGAGAAGCCCTTGTTCTCCTCGCCGAGGAGGTCCTCGACGGGCACCTTGACGTCGACGAACGCCAGCTCGGCGGTGTCGGAGGTCTTCAGGCCGAGCTTGTCGAGCTTGCGGCCCACCGAGTAGCCCTCGGCCTTGGTGTCGACGGCGAAGAGGGAGATGCCGAAGCGGCGGTCCTCGGCCGTGGACGGGGAGGTGCGGGCGCAGACGATCACGCGGTCGGCGTGCACGCCACCGGTGATGAAGGTCTTGGCGCCGTTGAGGACGTAGTGCGTGCCGTCCTCGCTCAGCTTCGCGGTGGTCTTCATGCCCGCGAGGTCGGAGCCGGTGCCCGGCTCGGTCATCGCGAGGGCCCACATCTCCTCGCCGGAGACGAACTTCGGCAGGAAGCGCTTCTTCTGCTCGTCGGTGGCGAGCGCCTTGATGTAGGGCAGGCCCAGCAGCACGTGCACGCCGGAGCCGCCGAAGGAGACACCCGCGCGGGCGGTCTCCTCGTACATCACGGCCTCGAACTTGTACGAGTCGATGCCGGCGCCGCCGAACTCCTCGTCCACCCGGATGCCGAAGACGCCCAGCTCGGCGAGCTTGTAGTAGAAGTCGCGGGGCGCCTGGCCCGCCGCGAACCACTCGTCGTAGACGGGGACGACCTCGGCCTCGATGAAGGCGCGCAGGGTCTCCCGGAACGCCTCGTGATCTTCGCTGAACACCGTACGGCGCACCGCCGCCACCTCCGCCTGGCTCAAGTTTCCATGTCCGAGCGCATACCTAAGCGCTTGCTCAGGCCTACGTTACCGGCCGGTCACGACCATCGTCCAGACCGGACCCCGCAGGCATCCAGAGACGCTCGTCACGCCCGGCCACTCAGGGCACCTCCGGCGCCCCGGGCTCCCCGGCCGCCGCGAACGCGCCCCTCGCCATACGGTGCAACAGTTCCGCCGTGCCCGCCCGTCCGGGCAGCGACCCGGGGCGCCCCAGATGCGGTGTGGAGTTGAGCAGTCCGAAGACCGAGTGCACGGCCGAACGGGCGCTCGGCTCGGCCAGTGCGGGGTGGATCTCGCGCACGACCGTCACCCACAGCTCGACGTACTGCCGCTGCAGCTGCCGTACGAGCTTGCGGTCGCTGTCGCGCAGGCGGTCCAGCTCGCGGTCGTGCAGGGTGATCAGCGGGCGGTCGTCGAGCGCGAAGTCGATGTGCCCCTCGATGAGCGAGTCGAGGAGCGCCTCCGGACTCCCGCCGGCCTCCGCCACCCGGAGCCTGCCGCCGGTCAGCAGCTGCTCGCTGATCCCCACCAGCAGCTCGGCGAGCATCGCGTCCTTGCCGGCGAAGTGGCGGTACAGGCCGGGCCCGCTGATGCCGACCGCGGCGCCTATCTCGTCGACGCCGACCCCGTGGAAGCCGCGTTCGGCGAAGAGCCGGGCGGCTTCCTTGAGGATCTGCTCGCGGCGGGTGGGGGCGTCGGTTCTGGTGGCCATGGAAGCAATTCTAGACAGGATGGTTAGCGCTCGTTAACCTGAAGGAAACGCGTTAACGCTCATTAACTTGTTGCGTGAGGGGACCGCAGGATGCACGAGGCACCGGAGCTCCACAGCGCGGCCGATCCCGCGTCGGAGGCCTGGCGGAACAACGAGGCGGCACACCACGCCCTCGTCGACGAACTGCGGCGCAAGCTCGCCGCGGCCCGCCTCGGCGGCGGTGAGCGGGCCCGCGCCCGGCACACCGCCCGCGGCAAGCTGCTGCCGCGGGACCGCGTGGACACGCTGCTCGACCCCGGCTCACCGTTCCTGGAGCTGGCCCCGCTGGCGGCGGACGGGCTGTACGAGGGCCAGGCCCCGGCGGCGGGCGTCATCGCCGGCATCGGCCGGGTCGCGGGCCGCGAGTGCGTGGTGGTCGCCAACGACGCCACGGTCAAGGGCGGCACGTACTACCCCATGACGGTGAAGAAGCATCTGCGCGCCCAGGAGGTGGCGCTGGAGAACCGCCTCCCCTGCGTCTACCTCGTGGACTCGGGCGGCGCCTTCCTCCCCATGCAGGACGAGGTCTTCCCCGACCGGGACCACTTCGGCCGGATCTTCTACAACCAGGCCCGGATGTCCGGGGCGGGAATCCCGCAGATCGCGGCGGTCCTCGGCTCGTGCACGGCCGGCGGGGCGTACGTCCCGGCGATGAGCGACGAGGCCGTCATCGTGCGCGGCCAGGGCACGATCTTCCTCGGCGGCCCGCCCCTGGTGAAGGCCGCGACCGGCGAGGTCGTCACGGCGGAGGAGCTGGGCGGCGGCGAGGTCCACTCCCGGATCTCCGGCGTCACCGACCACCTCGCCGAGGACGACGCGCACGCCCTGCAGATCGTCCGCACGATCGTCTCGACGCTCCCCGACCGCGCGCCCCTGCCCTGGTCGGTCACGCAGGGCGCGGAGCCGAAGGTGGACCCCGCCGGGCTGTACGGCGCGGTCCCGGTCGACTCCCGCACCCCCTACGACGTACGCGAGGTCATCGCGCGCGTGGTGGACGGCTCACGCTTCGCGGAGTTCAAGTCGGAGTTCGGCCAGACCCTCGTCACCGGCTTCGCGCATATCCACGGCCACCCGGTCGGCATCGTCGCCAACAACGGCATCCTGTTCTCCGAGTCCGCCCAGAAGGGCGCCCACTTCATCGAACTGTGCGACCAGCGGGGCATCCCGCTGGTCTTCCTGCAGAACATCTCGGGCTTCATGGTGGGCCGCCAGTACGAGGCCGGGGGCATCGCCAAGCACGGCGCCAAGATGGTGACCGCGGTGGCCTGCACGCGCGTACCGAAGCTGACGGTGGTGGTCGGCGGCTCGTACGGCGCGGGCAACTACTCGATGTGCGGCCGGGCGTACTCCCCGCGCTTCCTGTGGATGTGGCCGAACGCCAAGATCTCCGTGATGGGCGGCGAGCAGGCCGCCTCCGTCCTCGCGACCGTCAAGCGCGACCAGTTGGAGGGCCGGGGCGAGTCCTGGCCGGCGGACGAGGAAGAGGCCTTCAAGGCCCCGATCCGCGCCCAGTACGAGACCCAGGGCAGCGCCTACTACGCCACGGCCCGGCTCTGGGACGACGGCGTGATCGACCCGATGGAGACCCGGCAGGTCCTGGGTCTGGCCCTGACCGCCTGTGCGAACGCGCCACTGGGCGACCCCCAGTTCGGCGTCTTCCGGATGTAAGGGAACCCACAACGATGTTCGACACGGTATTGGTGGCCAACCGGGGCGAGATCGCCGTCCGGGTCATCCGGACACTGCGGTCGCTGGGCGTGCGCTCGGTGGCCGTGTACTCCGACGCGGACGCCGACGCCCGGCACGTGCGCGAGGCGGACACGGCGGTACGCATCGGTCCGGCCCCGGCCGCCGAGAGCTACCTCTCTGCGGACCGCCTGCTGGAGGCGGCGGCACGGACGGGGGCGCAGGCGGTACATCCGGGCTACGGCTTCCTCGCGGAGAACGCGGACTTCGCGCGGGCGTGCACGGAAGCGGGCCTGGTCTTCATCGGCCCGTCGTCGGACGCCATCTCCCTGATGGGCGACAAGATCCGCGCCAAGGAGACGGTGCAGGCGGCCGGGGTCCCGGTCGTACCGGGCTCGTCGGGCAGCGGCCTGACGGACGCTCAACTCGCCGCCTCGGCACGGGAGATCGGCACACCGGTCCTCCTGAAGCCCTCGGCGGGCGGCGGCGGCAAGGGCATGCGCCTGGTACGGGACGCGGCCGTGCTCCCGGAGGAGATCGCCGCGGCGCGCCGTGAGGCCCGCGCCTCCTTCGGCGACGACACCCTCCTCGTGGAGCGATGGGTCGACCGCCCCCGGCACATCGAGATCCAGATCCTGGCGGACGGCCACGGGAACGTGGTGCACCTCGGCGAACGCGAATGCTCCCTCCAGCGCCGGCACCAGAAGATCATCGAAGAGGCGCCGAGCGTGTTCCTCGACGAGAAGACACGGGCCGCGATGGGCGAGGCGGCGGTCCAGGCCGCCCGCTCCTGCGGCTACTCGGGCGCGGGCACGGTCGAGTTCATCGTCCCGGGCGACGACCCGGCCTCCTACTACTTCATGGAGATGAACACCCGCCTCCAGGTGGAACACCCGGTGACCGAGCTGATCACGGGCCTGGACCTCGTGGAGTGGCAGCTGCGGGTGGCGGCGGGCGAGCGGCTCGGCTTCGCCCAGGAGGACGTGACGTTCACCGGGCACGCTGTCGAGGCCCGGGTGTGCGCCGAGGACCCGGCGCGGGGTTTCCTGCCGTCCGGCGGCACGATCCTGAGCCTGTACGAGCCCCAGGGCGACGGCGTCCGCACCGACTCAGGCCTGACGGAGGGCACGGAGGTCGGCTCGCTGTACGACCCGATGCTGTCGAAGGTGATCGCGTACGGCCCCGACCGCCCGACGGCCCTGCGCCGCCTGCGCGCGGCCCTGGCGCAGACGGTGACGCTGGGCGTGCAGACGAACGCGGGCTTCCTCCGGAACCTGCTGGCCCATCCGGCGGTGGTGGCGGGGGAACTGGACACCGGGCTGGTGGAACGGGAGGTGGAGGGGCTGGTCTCAGGGGAGGTTCCGCCGGAGGTGTACGTGGCGGGTGGGTTGCTGCGACAGGCGGCTCTCTTCCCCCACCCCGCCCCTTCCCGAAACCAGGGGCTGTGCCCCCGGACCCCTCGTCCTCAAACGCCGGACGGACTGAGTGGCTGGACGGACCCGTTCTCGATCCCGAGCGGCTGGCGCATGGGCGGCGAGGCGGCTTGGACGGTGCACCATGTGCGGGTGCCTGGGCATGACCCGGTGACGGTCCGAGTACGAGGCACGCAGACCGGTACGGAGGTCAGACTGGACGTCGCGGGCGGCGCAGCCGACACCCACTGGGTGTCGGGCGGCGCAGCCGAGTCCCTTCCGGGGTCCGGGGGCCTGCCCCCGGTTTCGGGAAGGGGCGGGGCTGGGGAAGAAGAAAGCGCCTCCACCCTCACCCTCCACCTGGACGGCCAGTCCCACACCTTCCACCACTCCGGCACCTGGCTGGGCCGCGACGGCGACGCGTGGAACGTCATGGACCACGACCCCGTCACCGCCTCCCTCACCGGCACCGCGCACGCCGGCGCGGACTCCCTCACCGCCCCCATGCCCGGCACGGTCACCGTCGTGAAGGTCGCCCTCGGGGACGAAGTGAGCGCCGGTCAGAGCCTGCTGGTCGTGGAGGCGATGAAGATGGAGCACGTCATCTCCGCCCCGCACGCCGGCACCGTCACCGAGCTGGACGTCACCCCGGGCACGACGGTCGCCATGGACCAGGTCCTGGCCGTGATTGCGCCGCAGGAACCGACGGCATCGCAGGAGGAGCAGGCATGACGACCCCCGAACCAGGCCTGCCCATGGCCGTACCGGCCGCCGAGGGCCTCCCCGCCAGGGTCCGTATCCACGAGGTCGGCGCCCGCGACGGCCTGCAGAACGAGAAGGCGACCGTCCCGACGGAGACGAAGGCGGAGTTCATCCACCGCCTCGCCGCCGCGGGCCTCACCACGATCGAGGCGACGAGCTTCGTCCACCCCAAGTGGGTCCCTCAACTCGCCGACGCGGAGCAGCTGTTCCCGCTCGTGAGGGAACTGGGCGCCCCCGACGGCACAGTGGCCCTCCCCGTCCTCGTACCGAACGAACGCGGTCTGGACCGCGCACTGAACCTCGGCGCGACCCGGATCGCCGTGTTCGCCAGCGCCACGGAGTCCTTCGCCAAGGCCAACCTCAACCGGACCGTCGACGAGGCCCTGGCGATGTTCGAGCCGGTGGTCGCACGGGCCAGGGCGCAGGACGCCCACGTACGCGGCTACCTCTCCATGTGCTTCGGCGACCCGTGGGAGGGCCCGGTCCCGCTCCCCCAGGTCGTACGGGTCTGCCGGGCGCTGCTCGACATGGGCTGCGACGAGTTGAGCCTGGGCGACACGATCGGTGTGGCGACGCCCGGACACGTACGGGCTCTCCTCACCGCGCTCAACGCCGAGGGGGTCCCCACTCCCTCCCTCGGCGTGCACTTCCACGACACGTACGGCCAGGCCCTCGCCAACACCCTGGCCGCGCTCCAGCACGGCGTGACGACGGTGGACGCGTCCGCGGGCGGCCTCGGCGGCTGCCCGTACGCGAAGAGCGCCACCGGCAACCTCGCCACCGAAGACCTCGTATGGATGCTGACGGGCCTCGGCATCGACACCGGGGTCGATCTCGGACTCCTCACCGCCACCAGCGTGTGGATGGCCGAACAACTGGGCCGACCCAGCCCGTCCCGCACCGTCCGCGCCCTCTCCCACCAGGAGTGACCACCATGCCTCTGGACCACCGCCTCTCCCCCGAACTCGACGAACTGCGCCGTACGGTCGCGGAGTTCGCCCGCGACGTCGTGGCGCCGAAGATCGGCGACTTCTACGAGCGGCACGAGTTCCCGTACGAGATCGTCCGTGAGATGGGCCGCATGGGCCTGTTCGGACTGCCGTTCCCGGAGGAGCACGGCGGCATGGGCGGCGACTACCTGGCCTTGGGCATCGTCCTCGAAGAACTCGCCCGCGTGGACTCCTCGGTGGCGATCACCCTGGAAGCAGGCGTCTCACTCGGCGCGATGCCGATCCACCTCTTCGGGACCCCGGAGCAGAAGGCGGAGTGGCTGCCGCGCCTGTGCTCGGGCGAGTTGCTCGGCGCGTTCGGCCTCACCGAGCCGGACGGCGGCTCGGACGCGGGCGCGACGCGTACGACGGCCCGCCTGGACGAGGCGACGAACGAATGGGTGATCAACGGCTCCAAATGCTTCATCACCAACTCGGGAACGGACATCACGGGCCTGGTGACGGTCACGGCGGTGACGGGGCGCAAGCCCGACGGGGGGCCGCTGATCTCGTCGATCATCGTCCCGTCCGGCACGCCCGGCTTCACGGTGGCCGCCCCCTACTCCAAGGTCGGCTGGAACGCCTCGGACACCCGCGAACTGTCCTTCGCGGACGTCCGCGTCCCGGCCGCGAACCTGCTCGGCGCCGAGGGCCGCGGTTACGCGCAGTTCCTCCGCATCCTGGACGAGGGCCGCATCGCGATCGCGGCCCTGGCGACGGGCCTGGCCCAGGGCTGCGTGGACGAGTCGGTGAAGTACGCCAAGGAACGGCACGCCTTCGGCCGCCCGATCGGCGCGAACCAGGCGATCCAGTTCAAGATCGCGGACATGGAGATGCGGGCCCACACGGCCCGCCTGGCCTGGCGCGACGCGGCGTCCCGCCTGGTGGCGGGCGAACCGTTCAAGAAGGAGGCGGCCCTGGCGAAACTCCACTCCTCCACGATCGCCGTGGACAACGCCCGCGACGCCACCCAGATCCACGGCGGCTACGGCTTCATGAACGAGTACCCGGTGGCCCGCATGTGGCGAGACTCCAAGATCCTGGAAATCGGCGAGGGCACGAGCGAGGTCCAACGCATGCTGATCGCAAGGGAGTTGGGTTTGACGGGCTGACCCGCCCCATCCGGGCCGCGTGAAACTCCCACGCGGCCCGCCGGCACCCGGCCTTCACGCGCCCCGCGCGCCCTCCGCGTTCCCGTCGGCCACGCGGACGGAGAACCCGGCCGTGTCCAGCTCGAAGTCGAACGGAGGCGGCACCTGCAGCGACTCCCCGAAGGGAACGGTGTGCCGGGACCGGTACCCCTTCGGCGACGGGTCCCAGAAGGCGGTGACCTCCTGCACCTGCATGTCGAGCACCAGGTACACGGGCACGACCCGACCGTACGTGTCCAGCTTGTCGAGCCAGTCGGCGTCCTTGGAGGAGTCGGAGGTCAGCTCCGCGGCGAGGGACAGAGCGGCACCGTCAGCAGGACGACCGGCTTCGTCGAAGGCCGCCTCGTCGGCGACGTGCAGGTCGGGACCGAAGCCGCGCTCCGAGCCGGGGAAGGTGAAAAGGAACGGCGCCACGTCGACGTCGTGCCCCTCCGGCGCATGGGGCTGCAACTGCAGCCGCAGCGACTTCATCACCTTCTTGTAGCGCAGCTTCGACCACGGCGACACGATGATCTTCCCCCGGATGAGTTCGGCCTTGTAGCCGTCAGGGGTGTCCAGCTCCTCGACGATCCGGAGCATGTCCTCGAAGGCTCCAGCGGCAGAAGCATCTACACCGGTCGTGCGCTCGGTCATGGTGGTCACCACGGTCCTCCACTGATTACAGAGCGTGTCGCGCTTCCACGATAGCGTGGGGCCCTCCTGGCCGCCCATCGCTTGATCACCGGCCGTCCTCCGTCGCCAGGCAGCCTTCACGCACCGCTGTCGGCGCGGTCGGCCGCCGACTCCACCAGCTCGCACCACAGCAGCTTCCCGCTCGCCCCGAAGAGATCGTCCCCGAGCCGGTAGCCGCCCCACGCGTCCGCGTAATGGCATACGAGGAACAGCCCGCGCCCACCCTCGGCCTCCACCGGCGCGGATACGGGGCGCAGAGGCCCCGAACGCCTGTCGAACGGAGGTGGGATATGCGGGTCGGCGTCCCAGACGCCCACCCGCAGTCTGCCTCCGGCCAGCCCTCGCAGACGGAGAGCGGCGGGGCCGAAGGAGTGGCGGTACGCGTTGGTGACGAGCTCGGACGCCAACAGCTCGGCCGTCTCGGTGAGTTGAGCCAGCCCGTGCCCGGCGAGCACGGCCCGGAGGGTGACGCGGGCGACGCGGGCGGCACGGGGGTCGTGCGGCAACTGGAGGGCGTACGTCCATGTCGGCCCGGCTTCGCACTCCGGCGGGGACGACGGCGATGGGGATACGGTGACCATGAACGCCTCCTGCGGTGGGGGAACTTGGTTCGCTGCCCCGACCGGGCGGTGGCGGTGACGCGTACAGCTGCGTACGCGGTGCACTTCCGGCTTACCGGCGGGGAGGGGTTGAGCGGTTCGGGTCTCACCGTAGCGGCAGCCGTAGAATGGTTTCTACGCAATCTGCGGATACATCCGACGCTCCACTCGTGTGGGTGACCGCACGGAAGGTAGAGCGAGGAGCGGAAACATGCCCCCACGGCAGACACCCACGGCACGCCAGCTGCGTTTGGGCCTTGAACTGCGCAAGCTACGCGAGCAGGCGGGACTGACCGCCCGCGAGGCCGGCGAGATGATCAGCGCGAACCAGGCACGCATCAGCAACATCGAGACCGGCCGGTTCGGCCTCAGCGAACAGCGCATCCGCACACTCGCCCACAACTACGCCTGTACCAACGAGCCCTTGGTCGACGCCCTCGTGGCCATGGCGGCATACCGCGAACGCGGCTGGTGGGAGGAGTACAGGGACACACTGCCGTCGCGCTTCCTCGATGTCGCGGAGATGGAGCACCACGCGCGGGCCCTGCGCATGGCCCAGGTCATCAACATCCCGGGCCTGCTCCAGACCCCCGAGCACGCCCGCACCCTCTTCCGTCTGGCGGTTCCGGCGCTCCACCCGCACGAGATCGAGTACCGCGTCTCCCACCGCATCAAGCGTCAGGGCATCCTGTACCGCGAACAGCCCCCGCAGTACACGGCGATCATCCACGAAGCGGCCCTGCGCATGCGCTTCGGCGGTCACGTTGTCGCCCGACCGCAGCTGGAGCACCTGTGCAAGGTGAGCGAACAGCCGCACATCACGCTGCGAGTCATCCCTTTCGACGGCACCGTGTTCCCCACCGTCGGCCACGGCCTGGACTACGCCTACGGGCCGGTCCCCGCACTCGACACGGCGCAGCTCGATGCCGCACACGGCAGTGAACTCATTGACGCAGTAGCGCAGTTGACGAAGTACCGGCTCATCCTGGACCGCATGGAGGAAGCCGCCCTGGAGCCCGACGCCTCCCGCGACCTGATCCACCACATCACCCAAGAAACCTGAAGGCCGAGCCGTGACAGAGACCGACCTCACCTGGCAGAAGTCCACCCTCAGCGAGGAGGCCTCCTCCTGCGTCTACGTCGCCACCCCCGCCGCCGGAACGATCCTCCTCCGGGAGAGCGACGACCCGGAAACCATCCTCACCACCGGCCCGCGCCAGCTCTCGCAGCTGATATCCACCTTGCGCACGTCACACGGAATTCACTGAGATCGGTCTGGGTGACCCCCGGACGCGCGCACTCTGGAGGAACTTGATGGCCACGCACACCAGTCGCTTCCCCGGCAGCGGGACCCTGATCGAGGAGACCCGCAGGGCAACGGCAGGTAGCAGCACGGCGAGGAAACCCGGCTTTCTTCGCCTCACGGGCCGGTAGTCGCGCGGACGGTCGCACAGCCCGTTCACAGCCGCCCCGACCCGCCGCCCCGGGCGTTTCGGCAGGTGGGAGGCTTCTTCTGGACACGAGCTGAGGTTAGGCTAACCTACCTTCGCATCTGTCCGGCGGGCCATCCGCCCTGTTCGAAAGCAGCCACGACATGTCCAACGCCCGTGCCACCCACCTCACCCGACGCGGCATCCTCGCCGCCGGCGGGGCCGTCGGCCTCGGTGCCGTTCTGGCCGCCTGCGGTGACGACGACCCGAAAAGCGGTGGCTCGGCGGACAAGTCGAAGGCCGCCGCGTCCGGCCCCTGGACGTTCAAGGACGACCGCGACGAGACCGTGAAGCTCGACAAGGTCCCGGCGAACATCGTCGCGTTCACCGGTGTCGCCGCCGCCCTCTTCGACTACGGCATCGAGGTCAAGGGCGTCTTCGGCCCGACCAAGACCAAGAACGGCAAGGCCGACGTCCAGGCCGGCGACATGGACGTCAGCAAGGTGACGGTCCTCGGCAACGTGTACGGCCAGTTCAACGTGGAGAAGTACGCCACGCTCGCCCCGGACGTGCTGATCTCCACGATGTTCGACGACGCCGGCACCCTCTGGTACGTCCCGGCCGAGTCCGCCGACAAGATCTCCAAGCTCGCCCCGAGCGTCGCCGTCTCCGTGTACGACCGTCAGCTTCCCGAGCCGCTGGAGCGCATGCTCGCGCTCGCCGAGTCGCTGGGCGCGGACGTGAAGGCCGCGAAGACCGTCGAGGCGAAGAAGAACTTCGAGGCGGCGGCCGAGCGTCTGCGCGCCGCCGCCAAGGCCCGCCCGGAGATCAAGGTCCTCGCCGGTTCCGCCAGCCAGGACATCTTCTACGTGTCCGGCTCGAACCTCTCCATCGACCTGGAGTACTTCAAGGCCCTCGGTGTGAACCTCGTCGAGCCGCCGGCCAAGGTCCTGAAGGCCAGCGGCGGTTGGTTCGAGAACCTGAGCTGGGAGAACGTCGACAAGTACCCGGCCGACATCATCATCATGGACGACCGCACCGCGACCATCCAGCCCGCCGACATCACCGAGGCGACCTGGAAGAAGCTGCCCGCCGTCAAGGCCGGCCAGGTCATCGGCCGCACCCCCGAGCCGATCCTCTCCTACGCGAAGTGCACCCCCATGCTCAACAACCTCGCCGAGGCCATCGAAAAGGCCAAGAAGGTCGCCTAGCCCGGAGCAGGGGCGTAGCCCCTCCAGGGGCGCGGGGAACTGCGCAGTCCTTTCGCCTTTAGGGGCGCGGGGAACTGCGCGACCCGCCCCCACCGGCCCGCAGGCAGAGGACCGCCCCCGCCACCCCCTCCCACGGTCAGTGGCGAGGCGCGTGTCACAGGAGTGACGAGAGGGACCCGCCGCACAGGAACTTAGGTTAGGCTAACCTAAGTTAAGCGCCGCCCCCCACGGCCCCGTCATGCGCCCGTCCCTCTCCCGCCCCTCCGGAGGACTCCCCCATGCGCTCGCACCTGCTCAATGACACGACCGCGGATCGGTACCGCCGTTCCGTGACCGAAGGAATAGAGCGGGTGGCGGCCAAACTCGCCACCACCGACCGTCCGTTCACGGGTGTCACGGTCGACACCCTCGCCCCCCGCATCGACCGGATCGACCTCGACAAGCCGCTGCACGACACCACCGCGGTGCTCGACGAGCTGGAGGACGTCTACCTCCGGGACGCGATCTACTTCCACCACCCCCGCTACCTCGCCCACCTCAACTGCCCGGTGGTCATCCCCGCGGTGGTGGGCGAAGCGGTCCTGTCCGCCGTCAACTCCTCCCTGGACACCTGGGACCAGTCGGCCGGCGGCACCCTCATCGAGCGCAGGCTCATCGACTGGACCAACGAGCGCATCGGGTTCGGCTGCTCCGCCGACGGCGTGTTCACCTCCGGCGGCTCGCAGTCCAACCTCCAGGCGCTGCTGCTCGCCCGCGAGGAAGCGAAGACCGACTCGTACGCCAAACTGCGGATCTTCGCCTCCGAGGCGAGCCACTTCAGCGTCAAGAAGTCGGCGAAACTCCTCGGGCTCGGCGCGGACTCCGTGGTCACCGTGCCCACCGGCAACGACAAGCGCATGCAGACCGTGGCGCTCGCCCACGAGCTGGAGCGCTGCAGGCGGGACGGCCTGGTCCCGATGGCCGTCGTCGCCACCGCCGGCACCACCGACTTCGGCTCCATCGACCCGCTGCCCGAGATCGCCGAGCTGTGCGAGCAGTTCGGCGCCTGGCTGCACGTGGATGCCGCGTACGGCTGCGGACTGCTCACCTCGCTGAAGAACCGGCACCGCATCGACGGCATCGAGCGCGCCGACTCGGTCACCGTGGACTACCACAAGTCCTTCTTCCAGCCGGTGAGTTCGTCCGCCGTGCTCGTCCGCGACGCGGCCACCCTGCGCCACGCGACCTACCACGCGGAGTACCTCAACCCGCAGCGCATGGTGCAGGAGCGCATCCCGAACCAGGTCGACAAGTCCCTCCAGACCACCCGCCGGTTCGACGCCCTCAAACTGTGGATGACGCTGCGCGTGATGGGCGCCGACGGCATCGGCCAGCTCTTCGACGAGGTCTGCGACCTGGCCGAACAGGGCTGGCGACTGCTGGCCGCCGACCCGCGCTACGACGTCGTGGTCGCCCCCTCGCTCTCCACCCTCGTCTTCCGCTACATCCCGGCCGCCGTCACCGACCCCGCCGAGATCGACCGCGCCAACCTGTACGCCCGCAAGGCGCTGTTCGCCTCCGGCGACGCGGTGGTCGCGGGGACGAAGGTCGGCGGCCGTCACTTCCTGAAGTTCACCCTGCTCAACCCCGAGACCACGACGGACGACATCTCCGCCGTACTCGACCTGATCGCCGGCCACGCCGAGCAGTACCTGGGAGACTCCCTTGACCGCGCTTCCTGAATCCGCCGTGCGCACGCACGATTTCATCGGCATCGGGCTGGGCCCCTTCAACCTCGGTCTCGCCTGCCTCACCGAGCCGATCGACGAACTCGACGGTGTCTTCCTGGAGTCCAAGCCGGACTTCGAGTGGCACTCCGGGATGTTCCTGGAGGGCGCGCACCTCCAGACGCCGTTCATGTCGGACCTGGTCACCCTGGCCGACCCGACGTCCCCGTACTCCTTCCTCAACTACCTCAAAGAGTCGGGCCGTCTGTACTCGTTCTACATACGCGAGAACTTCTATCCGCTGCGCGTCGAGTACGACGACTACTGCCGCTGGGCCGCCTCGAAACTCTCCTGCGTCCGTTTCAGCACGACGGTCGCGGAGGTGACGTACGAGGACGCGCACGAGGTGTACGTGGTGCGGACCACCGCCGGTGACGAGTACCGCGCCCGGCATCTCGTCCTCGGCACCGGCACTCCCCCGTACGTCCCGGAGGCCTGCGCGGACCTCGGCGGGGACTTCATCCACAACTCCCGCTACCGGCAGCACAAGCGGGAGCTGCAGGCCAAGAAGTCGATCACGCTGGTCGGCAGCGGGCAGTCCGCCGCCGAGATCTACCACGACCTGCTGAGCGAGATCGACGTCCACGGCTATCGGTTGAACTGGGTCACGCGCTCCCCGCGGTTCTTCCCGCTGGAGTACACGAAGCTCACGCTGGAGATGACCTCCCCGGAGTACATCGACTACTTCCACGCGCTGCCCGAGCGGACCCGCTACCGCCTCCAGTCGGAGCAGAAGGGCCTGTTCAAGGGCATCGACGGGGAGCTGATCGACTCGATCTTCGACCTGCTCTACCAGAAGAACCTCGGCGGCCCGGTCCCCACCCGCCTGCTCACCAACTCGGCGCTGAGAACGGCGGGTCACGAGAACGGCACGTACACCCTGGGGCTGCGCCAGGAGGAGCAGGAGACGGACTACGAGCTGCAGTCCGAGGGTCTGATCCTGGCGACCGGCTACAAGTACGTGGAGCCGGAGTTCCTCAAGCCCGTGCGTGACCGGATCCGCTACGACGAGCACGGCAACCACGACGTGGCGCGCAACTACGCCATCGACACGACGGGCCGCGGCATCTTCCTGCAGAACGCCGGCGTCCACACCCACTCGGTGACGTCACCGGACCTCGGCATGGGCGCGTACCGCAACGCGTACATCATCCGGGAACTGCTCGGCACCGAGTACTACCCGGTGGAGAAGTCCATCGCGTTCCAGGAGTTCGCCGTATGAGCGCCCCGGGAACGGGCGACGGCGTGGGCGCCCTCACCATCCGCCCCCTCGACCCCCTCAAGGACGCGGAGCTGCTGCACTCCTGGGTGACCGACCCCAAGGCGGCGTTCTGGATGATGCAGGACGCGAAACTCCAGGACGTCGAGCGCGAGTACATGGCCATCGCGGCCGGCGAGCACCACCACGCGTACCTCGGTCTGCACGACGGCCGGCCCGCGTTCCTGATGGAGAAGTACGACCCCCGGTACATCGAACTCGTCGGGCTGTACGAGCCCGAACCGGGTGACGTCGGCATGCACTTCCTGGTCGCCCCCACCGACCGGCCCGTGCACGGCTTCACCCGGGCCGTCATCACCGCCGTGATGGACGAGCTGTTCGCCGCCCCCCGCACCCGCCGGGTCGTCGTCGAGCCCGATGTCACCAACAAGGCGGTCCACGCGCTCAACGAGACCGTCGGTTTCGTCCCGGAGCGCGAGATCGAGAAGCCGGAGAAACGCGCGCTGCTGTCCTTCTGCACGCGCGAACAGTTCCTGAACCGGCGCAGTCCGGCCAGCCGAGGAGTTTCCCTGTGACCCTGTCCGACGCCGTGGCGCATCTGTCCCCCCACCGCTGGGCCCGGGCCAATCGCCTCCTCATCCGCAAGGCCCTCGCCGAGTTCGCCCACGAGCGCCTGATCACCCCCGAGCCCCTTGACGAGGGTGGCACCGGCAAAAAAGCCGAGTACGCCGTCCGCAGCGACGACGGTCTGACCCGCTACCGCTTCACCGCCACCCGCCGCGCCCTAGACCACTGGCAGGTCGACGCCGAGTCGATCACCCGCAGCCGTGACGGCGGTGAACTCCCGCTCGCCGCACTGGACTTCTTCATCGAGCTGAAAAAATCACTCGGCCTGAGCGACGAGGTGCTGCCGGTCTACCTGGAGGAGATCTCCTCCACCCTCTCCGGCACCTGCTACAAGCTCACCAAGCCGCAGCTCACCTCCCCCGAGCTGGCGAAGAGCGGCTTCCAGGAGATCGAGACGGGGATGACCGAGGGTCACCCCTGCTTCGTCGCCAACAACGGCCGGCTCGGCTTCGGCATCCACGAGTACCTGTCGTACGCGCCCGAGACCGCGAGCCCCGTACGGCTGGTCTGGCTGGCCGCGCACCGTTCGCGGGCCGCGTTCACGGCGGGCGTGGGCATCGAGTACGAGTCCTTCCTCCAGGGCGAGCTGGGCAAGGAGACCGTGGACCGCTTCCACGGCACGCTCCGCGACCAGGGCCTCGACCCGGCCGACTACCTGTTCATCCCGGTCCACCCCTGGCAGTGGTGGAACAAACTGACGGTCACCTTCGCCGCCGAGATCGCCCGGCAGCACCTGGTGTGCCTGGGCGAGGGCGACGACGAGTACCTGGCCCAGCAGTCGATCCGGACGTTCTTCAACAGGAGCGAGCCCGGGAAGCACTATGTGAAGACCGCCCTGTCGGTCATCAACATGGGCTTCATGCGCGGCCTGTCCGCCGCCTACATGGAGGCGACCCCGGCCATCAACGACTGGCTGGCCCAACTCATCGACAACGACCCGGTGCTGCGGTCGACCGGCCTGTCGATCATCCGCGAACGCGCGGCCGTCGGCTACCGGCACCTGGAGTACGAGGCCGCCACCGACCGCTACTCCCCGTACCGGAAAATGCTCGCCGCCCTGTGGCGCGAGAGCCCGGTCCCCACGCTCGGGGACAGCGAGTCCCTGGCCACCATGGCCTCGCTCGTCCACGTGGACCACGACGGCTCCTCGATCGCCGCAGCGCTGATCGAGCGCTCGGGCCGCACCCCGGTGGAGTGGCTGCGCCGCTACCTCCGCGCCTACCTCACCCCGCTGCTGCACAGTTTCTACGCGTACGACCTGGTGTTCATGCCGCACGGCGAGAACGTCATCCTCGTCCTCAAGGACGGGGTGGTCGAGCGGGCGATCTACAAGGACATCGCCGAGGAGATCGCCGTCATGGACCCGGACGCGGTGCTCCCGCCGACGGTCGAGCGGCTGCGCGTCGACGTCCCCGAGGACAAGAAACTCCTGTCGATCTTCACCGACGTCTTCGACTGCTTCTTCCGCTTCCTGGCGGCGAACCTCGCGGCCGAGGGCGTCATCGAGGAGGACGACTTCTGGCGGACGGTCGCCGACTGCGTACGCGACTACCAGGCGTCCGCGCCCGAACTCGCGGACAAGTTCCGGCAGTACGACCTGTTCGCGCCCGAGTTCGCACTGTCCTGCCTCAACCGGCTGCAACTGCGGAACAACGAGCAGATGGTCGACCTGTCCGACCCGGCCGGGGCCCTCCAGCTCGTCGGCACCCTGAAGAACCCCATAGCCGGGCTGTAGAACCCGTTCCGCAGCCCCCACAGCAGGCGGGCGCCCCCATGTACGGTCCCAGGGGCGCCCGCCGTCGTACTCGGTCCTGATCAGTAACTACTGTGCGGGCCAGGGCACTTGCGGCGACCGGTAGTAGTCGATGCCCAGCGCGTCCCAGCGGGGCGCCTGCGCGGCGAGCCGCACCTTGTAGGTGTCCCAGTCGTGCGTCGAGTCGGGCGACCAGCCCAGCTCGGCCACACCCGGCAGCCGCGGGAACGCCATGTACTCGATGTGCGACGAGGTCGAGAGCGTCTCGGTCCACAGCGGCGCCTCGACCCCCCGCACGGCCGAACCGGTCACGCCCGGCAGGTAGTCGCCCGGGTCCCAGTCGTACGACCGCCGCACCTCCACCAGCCCGGCCCAGTCCTGCCCGAGGGGCGTGTCGGCGGTGTACTTCATGTCCAGATACACGCGGTCGGCGGGCGAGAGGACGACCCCGGTGCCGTTCCTGGCCGCCGCCGCGACCTGCTCCTTCTCGGCGGCGCTCGTGTCGTCGAGACCCCAGTACTGGGCCAGCGCGCCCTTCGCCGGACTCGCGCCGGTCAGCTGGTGCCAGCCCATCACGCTCTTCCCGTACTTGGCGACGATCGGCTGGACCTTCTCCATGAAGGCCACATAGTCCTCGTGGCTGGTGGAGTGCGCCTCGTCACCGCCGATGTGGAGGTACTTGCCCGGGGTGAGCGCGGCCAGTTCGCGGATGACATCGTCCACGAAGTCGTACGTCACCGGCTTGTCGACGCACAGCGAACTGAAGCCGACCTCGGTGCCGGTGTAGAGCGGCGGGGCGACACCGTCGCAGTTCAGCTCCGCGTACGAGGCGAGCGCCGCGTTGGTGTGACCGGGCATGTCGATCTCGGGCACGACCTGCAGATGCCGCGAGGAGGCGTACCGCACGAGGTCCTTGTACTGGGCCTTCGTGTAGTGGCCGCCGGGCCCACCGCCACCGACCTGCGTGGAGCCGCCGTACGTGGCGAGGCGCGGCCAGGAGTCGATGGCGATGCGCCAGCCCTGGTCGTCGCTGAGGTGCAGATGCAGCGTGTTGATCTTGTAGAGCGCGAGCTGGTCGATATAGCGCTTGACCTGGTCCACGGTGAAGAAGTGCCGGGAGACGTCGAGCATCGCGCCGCGGTAGCCGTAGCGGGGGGTGTCCGTGATGGTGCCGCCGGCGACGGCCCACGGCCCCGGCTGCGCGGAGTCCTTCTCGATCGCCGCGGGCAGCAGCTGCCGCAGGGTCTGCACACCGTGGAACAGCCCGGCGGGCGCGCGGGCGGTGATCGTGACAGCACCCTTCCCGCTGGTCAGCCGGTACCCCTCGGCGCCGAGGCCGCCGGTGCCCTTGTCGCTGATCCTGAGCCGGATGCCGTCGCCGCCCGGGTCGCCGGTGACGGGAAGCCGGTAACCGGTCGACGGCCGCAGCACACCGGCGAGATACGCGCCGACGTCCTGGACCCCCTTCGACCGGTCCACACGGATACGCGTACCGCTCGTGATCCGGTACGGGGAGCCGCCCGGGTCGACCGAGGCGGGTGCCGGGACGACCCGGCTCAGCGGAGTGACGGTGCGGTCGACTGTGCGGTCGGGCGCGGACGGTGCCGCGCCGACCACGGAGATACCGGCGGCTGCCACGAGCAGCAGCGTACCGAGCAGACGGGGCGTTCTGTGCTGTCTCACATGCGCTCCCTTCGAATGGGTATAGACCACTCTCCCGCAGAGCCGGTGAAACAATCCCCCTCATGGCGGAAATCATCCAACGGGACGGTACGTGGACCTTCGACGGCGACGCCCTTCGGCTGGTGCCGGGCCGCGACAAGAACGCGGGCGTGCTGCGCAAGTCCCTGGGTGAACTGGCGGTCCCGCTGGGCGCGTTGGCGGGGATCTCGTTCGAACAGGGCAAGAAGTCCGGCCGGCTCAGGCTGCGGCTGCGGGACGGCGCGGACCCGCTGCTGCACGCGACCGGAGGCAGACTCACGGAGGCCTCCGACCCCTACCAGCTGACCGTCGAGTCGGACCGCTACGGCGTCGCCGAGTACTTCGTGGACGAGATACGCAACGCGCTGCTGCTGGACGAGGTGCCGAGCGGCGCCGTCGACCGCTATCTGCTGCCGGGTCCCGCCGTGCCCCTGTCGGTCTCCGCCGGGGACGGCACCGCGAGCTTCGACGGGGAGCAGGTGCGGCTGGAGTGGAACTGGAAGACCGAGGAGGCGAAGTCGGCCGCGGGCGCGCGAACGCTCGCGCTGGCGGACATCCAGGGGGTGGAGTGGCAGCCGTCGGTGGGCCTGGAGAACGGGCATCTGCGCTTCACCGTCCGAGGCGCACCGACGAAGGCGCCGCCGAAGTACGACCCCAACGCGGTCGAACTGTGGGGCTTCAAGAAGGACCCCCTGATGGCGCTGGTCGCGGCGGCGGTCCAGGCCCGCCTCCCCCACCCGTCGGCTCCGCCGCCCGCTCCCGCGAAGCACCTCACGCCCCCGGAGGTCGACCACGACGCACTCCTGCGCCGCCTCCGAGAACTCGGCGACCTACGCACGGCGGGCGTCCTGACGGAGGAGGAGTTCACCCTGGCGAAGCGAGCGATCCTACGGGGGAGGTAGGGCGGGTGCGGCCCGGTGGGGGCGGGCCGCGCAGTTCCCCACCGACCCGCAGGCTCACACAGCGTTTCGACAGCCCCTTGCCCGAAATCGGGCAGGATCCTTGCGATTACCCGCGCTTTACCCCAGGATCAACGGGTGCACGACGACCTTGTTGATCACCTGACGCGTTCCTCACCCCTCAGCCGGGGCGAGGCACTGCGGGTGATCCAGGACGTGCTCGCCTACTTCGACGAGACGACGGAGGACTACGTCCGTCGCCGCCACCGGGAGCTCCAGGCGCAGGGCCTGGTCAACTCGGCGATCTTCGAACGGATCACGGCGGACCTCGAATACCGCGCGGTCGCACCGCCGGAGCTCACGCTCCGGCAGGTGCGCCGCATCGTCTACGGCTAGGAACTTCTCTGTATGTGCGGAATCGTGGGATACATCGGCAGGCGTGACGTGGCGCCGCTCCTCCTGGAGGGTCTGCAGCGCCTGGAGTACCGCGGCTACGACTCGGCCGGTCTCGTCGTGACGTCACCGAAGACGGCCGGTCTGAAGATGGTCAAGGCCAAGGGCCGCGTACGTGACCTGGAGGCCCGCGTCCCCAAGCGCTTCGCCGGCACCACGGGCATCGCCCACACCCGCTGGGCCACCCACGGCGCCCCCTCCGACGAGAACGCGCACCCGCACATGTCGGCCGACAACAAGGTCGCGGTCGTCCACAACGGCATCATCGACAACGCCTCCGACCTGCGCAAGAAGCTGGAGGCGGAGGGCGTCGAGTTCCTCTCGGAGACCGACACCGAGGTCCTCACGCACCTCATCGCCCGCTCGCAGGCCGAGAAGCTGGAGGACAAGGTCCGCGAGACCCTCCGGCTGATCGAGGGCACGTACGGCATCGCCGTGATGCACGCCGACCACGCGGACCGCATCGTGGTCGCCCGCAACGGCTCCCCGGTCGTCCTCGGCATCGGCGAGAAGGAGATGTTCGTCGCTTCGGACATCGCCGCGCTGGTCACCCACACCCGCCAGATCGTCACGCTCGACGACGGCGAGATGGCCACGCTGAAGGCCGACGACTTCCGTACGTACACCACCGAGGGCACCCGTACGACGGCCGAGCCGACCACCGTCGAGTGGGAGGCCGCCTCCTACGACATGGGCGGCCACGACACGTACATGCACAAGGAGATCCACGAGCAGGCCGAGGCCGTGGACCGGGTGCTGCGCGGCCGGATCGACGACCGGTTCTCGACCGTGCACCTGGGCGGGCTGAACCTGGACGCCCGCGAGGCGCGCAAGATCCGCCGCGTGAAGATCCTGGGCTGCGGCACCTCGTACCACGCGGGCATGATCGGCGCCCAGATGATAGAGGAGCTGGCCCGTATCCCCGCGGACGCCGAGCCCGCCTCGGAGTTCCGCTACCGCAACGCCGTCGTCGACCCCGACACGCTGTACGTGGCGGTGTCCCAGTCCGGTGAGACGTATGACGTACTGGCCGCCGTGCAGGAGCTGAAGCGCAAGGGCGCCCGGGTCCTCGGCATCGTGAACGTGGTCGGTTCCGCCATCGCCCGCGAGGCCGACGGCGGCATGTACGTGCACGCCGGGCCCGAGGTCTGCGTGGTCTCCACCAAGTGCTTCACGAACACCACGGTCGCCTTCGCGCTGCTCGCCCTGCACCTCGGCCGCACCCGTGACCTGTCGGTCTCCGACGGCAAGCGGATCATCGAGGGCCTGCGCAAGCTGCCCGGCCAGATCACGGAGATCCTCGACCAGGAGGACGAGATCAAGAAGCTGGCCGAGCAGTACGCCGAGGCCCGCTCGATGCTCTTCATCGGTCGTGTACGCGGCTATCCGGTGGCCCGTGAGGCCTCGCTGAAGCTGAAGGAGGTCTCGTACATCCACGCCGAGGCCTACCCCGCCTCGGAGTTGAAGCACGGCCCGCTCGCGCTGATCGAGCCCGCACTGCCGACGGTCGCGATCGTCCCCAACGACGACCTGCTGGAGAAGAACCGCGCGGCCCTTGAGGAGATCAAGGCTCGCAGCGGCAAGATCCTCGCCGTCGCCCACGACGTCCAGGAGAAGGCCGACCAGACGATCGTCGTCCCGAAGAACGAGGACGAACTGGACCCCATCCTGATGGGCATCCCCCTCCAACTCCTCGCCTACCACACGGCTTTGGCCCTGGGCCGAGACATCGACAAGCCGAGGAACCTGGCAAAGTCGGTAACGGTCGAGTAGCCCCGCAAGGGCACCCCTGAGGGGCGCGGGGAACGGCGCAATCTTTTATCTTTAAGGGGCGCGGGGAACGGCGCAGTCTTTCGTCTTCGGGGGCGCAGCCCCTTAGGGGCGCGGGGAACTGCGCGACCGGCCCCCACCGGCCCGCAGAGACAACGCACCGCAAAAGAACGGACCCCCACGTGTCGCCACCAGACACGCGGGGGTCCGTTCACGCGCCGGGGCCGCCCAAAACCCCGGCTGGCTGCCCACCACCGGTAACCGTCACGCTCCGGCCGGCAGCACGTACACGCTCACCGGTGCCGCACAACGGCGGCAAACCTGCTGCCTATATGCCCTTCACAAGCACACAAACACATCTACGCATGAGTAGTTTTGCCGTGCCACGAAAGGGAGTTACCGCGCCCCGGGACGCATATCACCTGGGACGGAGCCGAGTTGAGGACCGAGCCGCGGGCCGGGTTACGGAATGACGACCACGGGCCGCTGCGCCCGCTTGGCGAGCCGCCCCGCGACCGACCCGAAGATGCGCCCGACGATCCCGTGGGTCGACCCCACCACGATCGCGTCGGCCTCGTACTCCCGCCCCACCTCTTCGAGTTCGTGGCAGATGTCGCCACCGCGCTCGACGAGGATCCACGGAACCTCGGCCAGATACTCCGCGCAGGCCAGCTCAAGACCGAGCACCTCGGTGCGGTGGTCCGGCACGTCGACGAAGACGGGGGGCTCGCAGCCGGCCCACACCGTGGTGGGCAGCCGGTTCGCGACGTGCACGATGATCAGGCCCGATCCGGAGCGGCAGGCCATGCCGATCGCGTACGCGAGGGCGCGCTCGCTGGATGTCGAGCCGTCGAAGCCCACGACGACGCCATGCTTGAAGGCTGGGTCGCAGGACTGGCGTGTCTCTTCCGCCGCCAAGGGCTCGGCCGCCGTGTGATCGGCGACGGGGCGCTTGCGGTCCGCGGGTTCGAATTCGTGACCGGCCATGGGTGTCTCGGCGTTCGGATCCTCTTGGGTGGGCCGACAGGAGCTGCGGAGCTGTGTCCGGGAATCATCTTCCCAACCCCATACCCCCAAGGGTACGGCGGCACGCCTCCTCTGCCCAGATCCCGCTCTCGCCGCGGGAGGGTTCCAGGGAGCATGCCCGAGAGCATGCCCGTAACGCAATGGTTGCTGCCCCGTACAGCCGTTTTACACAGCACTCCCTCAGCCGGCCCTCCCCCGGGGCAAGGGACGCAGCCCCGCCCGTCAGGGGCGCGGGGAACTGCGCGACGAGCCCCCACGGACCCGCACCCGACCCTCCGCCCCAGGGGGCGCAGCCCCTCAAGGGGCGCGGGGGACTACGCGACCGGCCCCCACCGGACCCGCACCCGACGGGACGCACCCCGCGGCGGAGCCGAGGCATCCCGGGGAACCCTGGGAAAACCCCCGTGACCGCCCGCTCGAACAAGCGTTGAACCCATGTACCCCACGTCCCCCAGGGAGGAGCCCACCGTGCCCGGCCACCACACGACCGCCCCCCACCCTCCCGCCGGCGAAGGCAGGGGCACCGCGCAGGACACCGCCACGGACGTGGTCCGCTGGGCGGCCTTCAGCTGCGTCCTGGTTCCGGTCGTCCTCGTCGGGTACGGGACCTCACTGGCGGGCACGGCCGGCACGGCCCTCGGTCTCGCCGCGGTGACGGGCGCCTGCCGGGTACTGCTGCGCCGGTCCGAGCGCGGCGCGGCGCAACCGCACGCGGCGGAGCGGACCCCGCATCATGTGCTGCACGGCGGGGCAGACGACGGTGACCGCCACGACATCCGTCAAGGTGTCCGTCAGGGCGTCCCTCACGGCGACCGCCACGGAGGCCGGCACGCCGGTGGAAATACGCCGGTTGACTGACCGGTTTGTGCGCACGCGCCCGCTGCTTTTCAGCCAACTTCCATGCCCTGCGTACCCCTTGGCCGAACCACCCCCCAACCCCCGTTCGACCTGCACCGAAAGGGTCCCGTAGGGTGCCCGCACCCTACGGGGACCGGCCACGGGGACGAGGCGCACTTCCCTGTGCGGCCCACGAGTGCAACGCTTCGTGATCGAATGCTTCACGCCAAGTTGCCATGTCGACAATCTGCCGAGTGCTGAACTGGCCACCTCGGCACCTGACGACACAGTAGATTCGATCTTGACGTCTTACGGCGGGGGACTCGTGCAGGACCGAGGGGAAACGTGCAGGAGCGACACAACCGAGGAGCCGCGACCACCGAGGGGGGCTTAGCAGGATGAGCCACGACTCCACTGCCGCGCCGGAAGCCGCGGCCCGGAAACTTTCCGGGCGACGCCGCAAGGAGATCGTCGCGGTGCTGCTGTTCAGCGGCGGCCCCATCTTCGAGAGTTCCATACCGCTGTCGGTGTTCGGCATCGACCGCCAGGACGCCGGCGTGCCGCGGTATCGACTACTCGTGTGCGCCGGTGAGGAAGGCCCACTGCGGACGACAGGTGGCCTGGAACTCACCGCGCCCAACGGGCTGGAGGCGATCTCCCGGGCGGGCACCGTTGTCGTGCCCGCCTGGCGGTCGATCACCTCACCGCCACCGGAGGAGGCGCTCGACGCACTGCGCCGGGCACATGAGGAGGGCGCCCGCATAGTCGGGCTGTGCACCGGCGCCTTCGTGCTCGCCGCGGCCGGACTGCTGGACGGCCGTCCCGCGACCACACACTGGATGTACGCACCGACGCTGGCCAAGCGCTATCCGTCGGTGCATGTCGATCCCCGCGAGCTGTTCGTGGACGACGGCGACGTGCTGACGTCGGCGGGCACCGCGGCGGGGATCGACCTGTGTCTGCACATAGTGCGGACGGACCACGGGAACGAGGCGGCCGGGGCACTGGCCCGCCGTCTGGTGGTCCCGCCCCGGCGCAGTGGCGGCCAGGAGCGCTATCTCGATCGATCTTTACCGGAGGAGATCGGCGCCGACCCCCTCGCGGAGGTCGTCGCCTGGGCACTGGAGCACCTCCACGAGCAGTTCGACGTGGAGACGCTGGCGGCACGCGCGTACATGAGCAGGCGTACGTTCGACCGCCGGTTCCGCTCGCTCACCGGGAGCGCTCCCCTGCAGTGGCTGATCACGCAGCGGGTGCTCCAGGCGCAGCGGCTCCTGGAGACGTCCGACTACTCGGTGGACGAGGTCGCGGGCCGCTGCGGCTTCCGTTCGCCGGTGGCGCTGCGCGGGCACTTCCGCCGCCAGCTCGGCTCCTCCCCGGCGGCGTACCGCGCCGCGTACCGGGCACGCCGCCCGCAGGGTGAGAAGAAGAGCGACCCGGACGGTCCGCCGCCACCGGCGCCGCCGGTGCTCCAGCAGGAGCCACCCGTGCCGTTCCAGACCCGTCGCACGGCAGCCGCCCACGCGGTCGGCGCGACCGCCTCGTCCCTCTCCACGGACGCGGGCCGCCCGGGCGCGGAGCTGTACGCGGCCGGACGGCACAGCCTGCCGGGCCAGCGGAGCGCGCCCTAGCTCCCCGCGGTGACGTCGTACGCCGGCCCCGGACCCTTCACGGTCCGGGGCCGGCGCCGTTCGTGTACCCCGGCCCGGGCGTTCCGCCGTCCCGCCGGTCACGACTGCCGAGGTCCCGGGCCTGCCGGGGCGGGTGAGCGGGCCGTAGGGTGAGCCCATGAACGATCGCATGGTGTGGATCGACTGCGAGATGACCGGTCTCTCGCTGTCGGAGGACGCGCTCATCGAGGTGGCCGCGCTGGTGACCGACTCGGAGCTCAACGTGCTCGGCGAGGGGGTGGACATCGTGATCCGTCCGCCGGACGCCGCGCTGGAGACGATGCCGGAGGTGGTGCGCACGATGCACACGTCCTCCGGTCTCCTCGACGAGCTGGCCGCGGGCACGACCCTGGCCGCCGCGGAGGAGGAGGTCCTCTCCTACATCCGTGAGCACGTCAAGGAACCGGGCAAGGCCCCGCTGTGCGGGAACTCGGTGGGCACGGACCGCGGCTTCCTGCTGAGGGACATGGCGACCCTGGAGGCGTACCTCCACTACCGGATCGTGGACGTGTCCTCCGTGAAGGAACTGGCCCGCCGCTGGTATCCCCGGGCGTACTTCAACAGTCCCGACAAGAACGGCAACCACCGGGCGCTGGCCGACATCCGCGAGTCGATCGCCGAGCTGCGCTACTACCGCGAGGCGATCTTCGTCCCGCAGCCCGGACCGGACTCGGACACGGCCCGTTCCATCGCCGCGAAGCACGTCCTGCCCGCGCAGTAGCCCCCGCCGTAAAGGCGGGAGCGAGCACCCCTTCGGACCCTGTACACTTTTTCTCGGCCGGTCGGTGAACCACTTCAGGTGAACCAAGCGCAGGATCGCCGGTCATGGTGGGTGTAGCTCAGCTGGTAGAGCACCTGGTTGTGGTCCAGGATGCCGCGGGTTCAAGTCCCGTCACTCACCCTGATGATCAGAGGGCCGGGCCGCGAAAGCGGTCCGGCCCTCTGGCGTTTCCCCCACGAGGGGTCACGGCCCTCCCCCTGCGCGGGGTCACGACGAATGCCGTGCCACCAGCTCCGTGGGAAGCACCAGCTGCCGTCGTTCCAGGCCCCGGGAGACCGCCGGGCGGCGGTCCGCGATCTCGTCCATCAGCAGGGCGAGCATCGCGCGGCCCATGTCCTCGATCGGCTGGCGCACACTCGTCAGGGGCGGGTCCATGTGGCGGGCGATCGCCGAGTCGTCGTAGCCGACGAGGGCGACGTCGTCGGGTATGCGGCGCCCCACCTCGCGCAGGACCTGCCGGGCGCCGGCCGCCATCACGTCCGACCCGGCGAAGACCGCGTCCAGCGTGGGGCAGACGGCGAGCAGTTCCGTCATCGCGCGACGGCCGCCCTCCTCGGTGAAGTCCCCCGGCACGATGAGGCGTTCGTCGACCTCGTGGCCCGCGTCGCGCAGCGCGGCGCGGTAGCCGTCGACGCGGCGCTGGGCACCGAACACGTCGAGGCGTCCGGCCAGGTGGGCTATGGTGCGGCGGCCCTGGGCGATGAGGTGCTCGACGGCGAACCGGCCGCCGCCGAAGTTGTCCGAGTCCACGGACGGCAGCGTCTCGTCCGCCGACCTGCGACCGCTGATCACGGCCGGGATCTCCAGCTGGGCCAGCAGGTCGGGCAGCGGGTCGTCCGCGTGGACCGAGACCAGCAGGACCCCGTCCACCCGGTGCGCCGCCAGGTACTGGGCCAGCCGGGCCCGCTCCCGGTCGCTGCCCGCGAAGATCAGCAGCAGCTGCATCTCGGTGTCGGAGAGGGCCGCGCCCACGCCCCGCAGCATGTCGGAGAAGTACGGCTCGGCGAAGAAGCGGGTCTCGGGCTCGGGGACGACCAGGGCGATCGCGTCGGTGCGGTTGGCGGCGAGGGCCCGGGCCGCGGTGTTCGGCACGTACCCCAGTTCCGCGACCGCCGCCTCCACGGCCGCCCGGGTGGCGTCGCTGACCCGCGGGGAGCCGTTGATCACACGGGAGACCGTGCCGCGGCCCACCCCGGCCCGCGCGGCGACCTCTTCGAGCGTCGGCCTCCCGCCGCTCCGGCTCCGCGCTCCGTGGACTGCCATGGTCCGCCTCCCGTCCGACACGGTTGACACCGCGCTTGGCCTGGAATGTAACAGCCGTGATCGGGGCCGGGCCCGCGGAGACGGTGCCTCCACTTTCCTGACGCCCTCCCCCGGCGTCCCCGGGGCCACTCCGAAGCCGATCCGGAGCCTTCCCGAGGCCGTCCCGCAACCGTCGGAGACCTACCCTCCGGGTCTCCCCTCGGGTCTCCGCCGGCGTTAGTTAACAGCCCGATAACTGAAGACACGTCTCTGCGTCCTCTCCCTTGACACCCCCGCGCCGAGCGACGAACCTTCAACACATCACCTGTGGGAGCGCTCCCACAGTACCTGACACATACACATCCCGCACGTTCCCCGCCCGAGCCGCAGCATGAACAAACGGGCCCAACAACGCAGTTGGCCGGGGGGTCGGCACGTCAGGCAACAGGAGGACGCAATGCGCACGAGTAACCGCGGGTCCCGCAGGCTGATGGCCCTCGCGGCCGTGGCCGCGCTGACGACGGGGCTGCTCGCCGGCTGCGCCGAGGACTCGGACGACGGGTCGTCGGACTCGGACGGCGGCAGCGGCGGTGGCAAGACCACGCTGACCATCGGCACTTTCGGGGTCTTCGGCTACAAGCAGGCCGGCCTCTACGACGAGTACATGAAGCAGAACCCCGACATCACGATCAAGGAGAACGTCACCACCCGTACGGACGTGTACTGGCCGAAGACGCTCACCCGTCTGCAGGCCGGGTCCGGTACGGACGACATCCAGGCGATCGAGGTCGGCAACGTCGCCGAGGCCGTCCAGACGCAGGGCGACAAGTTCGTCGACCTCGGAAAGGACGTCGACAAGTCCCAGTGGCTGGACTGGAAGACCGCGCAGGCCACCACCAAGGACGGCAAGACCATCGGGCTCGGCACCGACATCGGTCCGATGGCGGTCTGCTACCGCAAGGACCTCTTCAAGGCGGCGGGCCTGGAGACGGACCGCGTCAAGCTCGCCGAGCAGTGGAAGGGCGACTGGTCGAAGTACGTGGCCGTCGGCAAGGACTACATGAAGAAGGCGCCCAAGGGCACCAAGTTCGTGGACTCCGCCGCCTCGGTCTACAACGCGGCTCTCGGTGGCGAGAGCGAGCGGTACTACGACAAGGACGGCAACGTCATCTGGGACAAGTCCGCCGGGGTGGAGAAGGCCTGGGACGCCTCCATGGAGGTGGCGACCAGCAACATGTCGGCGAAGCTGAAGCAGTTCGACAAGCCGTGGGACCAGGCCTTCGCCAACGGCGGCTTCGCGACGGTGGCCTGCCCCGCGTGGATGCTGGGCTACATCCAGGAGAAGTCCGGTGACTCCGGCAAGGGCAAGTGGGACGTGGCGGCAGCGCCCACCGCGGCCAACTGGGGCGGCTCGTTCATCGGTGTGCCCACGGCGGGCAAGCACCAGAAGGAGGCCATCGCGCTGGCGAAGTGGCTGACCGCCCCCGAGCAGCAGGCGAAGGTCTTCGGCAAGCAGGCGAGCTTCCCGTCCACCCCGTCGGCGTACGCGAGCCTGAAGCCGCAGGCCGCCACCACGACGTTCTTCTCGGACGCGCCGATCACGCAGATCTTCTCCGACTCGGCGAAGACCATCCCGACGCAGATCTTCGGCGTCAAGGACCAGCCGATCAACACCGCGATCTCGGACATCGGCATCCTCCAGGTCGAGCAGAAGGGCAAGACCCCGGACCAGGGCTGGGACGCGGCCACCAAGGAGATCAAGGACGTGCTCGGCCAGTGACCAGCTCCAAGCAGGCTCTCGCGCGAACCGCGCCGAGCGCCGACGCCGCGCCCGGCTCCCAGCCGGGCGCGGCGCGCCGTGCTCAAGGTCGTGGTACACCGCCCCCGGGCCCCGGCTCGTGGCGCAGCCGGCTGTACCGCTGGGACATGAAGGCGTCGCCGTACGCGTTCGTCGCCCCCTTCTTCATCTTCTTCGGGGCCTTCGGGCTCGTCCCGCTGCTGTACACGGCCTGGTACTCGCTGCACAACGTGCAGCTGTCCAACCTGGACCAGCAGACCTGGGTCGGCCTGGACAACTACAAGAACCTGATGTCCTCGGACTTCTTCTGGGGGGCACTGCAGAACACCTTCACCATCGGTGTGATCTCGACCGTGCCGCAGCTGGTCATGGCGATCGGCATCGCGCATCTGCTCAACTACAAGCTGCGGGGCTCGACCCTGTGGCGGGTCGTGATGCTCACCCCGTACGCCACCTCGGTGGCGGCGGCGACGCTGGTGTTCGTCCTGCTCTACTCGTGGGACGGCGGCATGATCAACTGGCTGCTGCACTTCGTCGGGGTCGACGCCGTCAACTGGCGTGAGTCCACCTGGGGTTCGCAGTTCGCCGTCTCCTCGATCGTGATCTGGCGGTGGACCGGCTACAACGCGCTGATCTACCTGGCCGCGATGCAGGCGATCCCCGCCGACCTGTACGAGTCGGCGGCGCTGGACGGCGCGGGCCGCTGGCAGCAGTTCCGCCATGTGACGATCCCGATGCTGCGGCCCACCATCCTGTTCACGGTGGTCGTCTCCACGATCGGCGCGACGCAGCTGTTCGGCGAACCGCTCCTGTTCGGCGGGGTCAGCGGCTCCAAGGGCGGCTCCGAGCACCAGTACCAGACGCTCGGCCTGTACATGTACGACCAGGGCTGGATCATCGGCAACCTCGGCAAGGCGTCCGCGATCGCCTGGACGATGTTCCTGATCCTGCTGATCGTCGCCGCGGTCAACCTGCTGATCACCCGACGGCTGAGGAAGTCCCAATGACCACTAGCGAACTGACGGCCCCTCAGGCGCCGATGGACGCGGCCGAGAAGGCCGCCCGGGACGGCTCCGGGCGCCGCCGGCTCATGGGCGCGGGCAAGCAACTGCACGCGGGGCCCCTCACGTACGTCGTCCTGGCGGTCTTCGCGCTCGTCTCGCTGGCGCCGCTGCTGTGGACCGTGGTCGCGGCCTCGCGCACCAACCAGCGGCTCGCCGAGACCCCGCCGCCGCTGTGGATCGGCGGGAACCTCTTCAAGAACCTGCAGAGCGCGTGGGAGGAGGGCGGCCTCGGCACCGCGATGGTCAACAGCACGATCGTCGCCGGCACCATCACCGTCGGTACGGTCCTGTTCTCCACGCTCGCCGGCTTCGCCTTCGCCAAGCTGCGGTTCAAGTTCTCGAACGTCCTGCTGCTGCTGACCATCGGCACGATGATGATCCCGCCGCAGCTGGCCGTCGTACCGCTGTACCTGTGGATGAGCGAGCTGGGCTGGTCCAACCAGCTGCAGACGGTCATCCTGCCGACCCTGGTCAGCGCCTTCGGTACGTTCTTCATGCGGCAGTACCTGATCCAGGCGCTGCCCAGTGAGCTGATCGAGGCGGCGCGGGTCGACGGCGCGAGCAGTCTGCGCATCGTGTGGCACGTCGTCTTCCCGGCGGCGCGGCCCGCGATGGCCGTGCTCGGCCTGCTGACGTTCGTGATGGCCTGGAACGACTTCCTGTGGCCGATCATCGCGCTCAACCAGCAGAACCCCACCGTGCAGGTCGCCCTCAACTCGCTCGGCACGGGCTATGTGCCCGACCAGGCGGTGATCATGGCGGGCGCGCTCCTCGGCACCCTGCCGCTGCTCATCGCCTTCCTGCTGTTCGGCAAGCAGATCGTGGGCGGCATCATGCAGGGCGCGATCAAGGGCTGACCCGCGCCCCGCGCCGACGGGGGCGAGCCGCCGCCGCCTCGCCCCCGCTCCCCGACCTCACATTCCCCGGTCTCCTACGACCTTCCTCCCATGGGAGCGCTTCCATGCCCGAGTCCGAAACGCCCGTGACCTTCCCGCCCGCCTTCCTCTGGGGCTCCGCGACCTCCGCGTACCAGATCGAGGGGGCGGTGCGGGAGGACGGACGTACGCCCTCGATCTGGGACACCTTCAGCCATACGCCCGGCAAGACGGCGGGCGGTGAGAACGGCGACATCGCCAACGACCACTACCACCGCTACCGCGACGACGTGGCGATGATGGCGGACCTCGGCCTGACCGCGTACCGCTTCTCGGTGTCCTGGTCCCGGGTGCAGCCGACGGGCCGCGGGCCCGCCGTGCAGCGCGGCCTCGACTTCTACCGCCGCCTCGTCGACGAGCTGCTCTCGCACGGCATCAAGCCCGCGATCACCCTCTACCACTGGGACCTCCCCCAGGAGCTGGAGGACGCGGGCGGCTGGCCCGAGCGCGACACCGCGCTGCGCTTCGCCGAGTACGCGCAGATCGTCGGCGAGGCACTCGGGGACCGCGTCGAGCAGTGGATCACGCTCAACGAGCCCTGGTGCAGCGCGTTCCTCGGGTACGCGTCCGGTGTGCACGCCCCCGGCCGCACCGACCACGAGGCCTCCCTGAGGGCGGCGCACCACCTCAACCTGGCGCACGGCCTGGGCACCAAGGCCCTGCGCACCGCGATGCCGGCCCGCAACTCCATCGCGGTGAGCCTCAACTCCTCGGTGGTCAGGCCGCTGACCCGGGACCCCGCCGACCTGGCGGCGGTGCAGCGGATCGACGACCTGGCCAACGGCATCTTCCACGGCCCGATGCTGCACGGCGCGTACCCGGAGACCCTCCTCGCCGCGACGGCCTCGGTGACGGACTGGTCGTACGTGCGCGACGGCGACCTCGCCCTGATCAAGCAGCCGCTGGACGCGCTCGGCCTGAACTACTACACGCCGACGCTGGTGTCGGCCGCCCCGGCGGACGCCTCGGGACCGCGCGCGGACGGCCACGGGGCGAGTTCGTCCTCCCCCTGGCCGGGCGCGGACGACGTGGCCTTCCACCAGACGCCCGGTGAGCGCACCGAGATGGGCTGGACGATCGACCCGTCGGGCCTCCAGGACCTGATCATGCGCTATACGCGGGAGGTGCCGGGCCTGCCGCTGTACATCACGGAGAACGGCGCCGCCTACGACGACAAGCCGGACCCGGACGGCCGCGTCCACGACCCGGAGCGCATCGCCTACCTGCACGGACACCTGCGCGCGGTCCGCCGCGCGATCGCCGAGGGCGCGGACGTACGCGGCTACTACCTGTGGTCCCTGATGGACAACTTCGAGTGGGCGTACGGCTACGGCAAGCGCTTCGGC
Source organism: Streptomyces sp. NPDC102514 (assembly GCF_055584525.1). Taxonomy (NCBI): domain Bacteria; kingdom Bacillati; phylum Actinomycetota; class Actinomycetes; order Kitasatosporales; family Streptomycetaceae; genus Streptomyces; species Streptomyces sp. NPDC102514. Next base: position 251,080 of record NZ_JBVJLW010000006.1, on the reverse strand, counting down.
GCGGTGTACGTGGACTACGCGACGCAGGCGCGCACCCCGAAGTCGAGCGCCCTGTGGTACCGCGAGGCGGCCCGCACCGGCGAGCTGCCGCCGGTGAGTCGGGCCGAGTGACCGAGTAGACGCCCCTCCTGGGGGAAGCGGGCGGGGGCGGGGCGCGGCACACGGTGAGGGGAGTGCCGCGCCCCGCGTACGCGTGCACGCGCGCCCCGGCCGGGTGGGGGGAAGGCCGGCCGGGGCGCGCGACCCCCGCGCGGGCATGACCTCCTGCGGGGGCGTTCGGGGGTACCGCTCACGTGGTGTCAGCGGGGGCTCACTTGTAGGCGGCGAAGGCCTTCGAGAAGGCGTTCGCGTCCTGGAGGACCGAGCTGCAGGTGGCGTCGGCGGTGGGCTTGGTGCCGCCCGCGCACTGCTTGTCGCGGGTGGCGGACCACAGGGAGAGCCAGCCGAGCCCCTTCGACTTGGCGAAGGCCACGAGCTGGGTGGCGTCCTCGACCTTGAAGATCTCCGACGCGACGTCGTTGACGCCGATCATCGGGGTGACGGCGACCGCCTTCCAGGCGGCGGAGTCGGAGAGCCCGAGGACGCCCTTGATCTGCGCCTGGGTCGCGGTGGCGGCCTGCTCGGCGTAGGTGCCCATGTCGTCGCTGTAGGCCGGTCCGTAGTCCATCGCCATGATGTTGACCGTGGCGATGCCCACGCCGTTCGCCTTGGCGTCGGCGAGCAGGCTCACACCGTCCTGGGTGAGGCCCTCCGGCATGACGGGCAGGGTGAACGAGACGTCCAGGCCCGGGTGCTGGGCCTGCAGCTTCGCGATCGCCTGCGCCCTGCGGGTGTTGGCCGCCTTGTCCGGGAGCGCGCCGCCCTCCACGTCGAAGTCGACCTTCGTCAGGTCGTACGCGTCCACGGCCTTGCCGTACGCCGCCGCGAGGGCGTCCGCGGACGAGCAGTTCAGCGCCAGCTCGGAGCCGGACGCGCCGCCGAACGAGACGCGGACGTCACCGCCCTTGGCCCGGAGCGCGCCGATCTGCGCGGCGACCGCGTCGCCTGCGAGGTCCGTCACCCCGCCCCACTTGGGGGTGCAGCCCCCGCCGTCCGTGACGAACGCGAGGTTGTACTCCTTCACCCCGGTGGCCGCGGAGTGGGCGAGCAGGTCGAAGGCGGGGTAGAGCGAGGTGTCGACGTAGGGCGCGAAGCCTGCGCCGGCGGCCGTGCCGCCGCCGGTGGTCCCGGAGGGCGTGGGGGTGGCGGTCGGGCTCTTGGTCGCGGTGGCCGTGGCGGTCGGCGTGGCCGTCGGGGTGGCGGTGGCCTTCGTCGGTTCCGGCGACGGGGACGAGGTCTGCGTCGGGCGGCCGGTGGGCTCCGGTGTCGCGCCGTCGTCCACCGAGCACTTGGCGCCGTCGACGAGACAGCCGGTCGGGTCGCCGGAGCCGCGCACCACGAAACCGACGGTCACCGACTCGCCCTCGGCGAGCCCGTCCTTGTCCCAGGACGGCGGCTTCACGGTGACGTGCCGGCCGCTCACCTTCGACTCGGCGTTCCACAGCGAGCTGAGCTCGGCGCCCGACGGCAGGTCGAACTCCAGCGTCCAGTCCGTCTTCGCACCGGCGCTGTCGTTGGCCACGACGTACTGCGCGGTGTAACCCGTCGACCAGTCGCTGGTCTTCGTGTACGCGGCTCCGACGCCCGCCGCCTGTGCCGTACCGGAGAACATGAGCGCCCCGCCGCCGACCACGGCCGCGGCGACCACGCCGCCTATCGCCTTGTTCCTGCCACTGGCCATGCGCCGGTGCGTGCTCATCGCGTGCCTGCCTTCGCCGTACGGAGCCCCGGTTTCCCGCGAACGGGACCGAGGGTGGGGGTGCGGCAGCACGCTAGCGAGCCGGAAACCGGCAAAACGCCTGATCCGGACGGGGCTTGTGGTTCTTAGGGTGCGCTTAAGGAAGGGATCGGGAACGGTTAAAGGTCGAGACCAATGCGGCGGGCCTGCGCCGTCGCACCGAGCCCCGGTGACCGCGCCGCTCGGGCTCGCGCCCGTCCAGCTGGATCCAGATCCTGACCTCGGTGCCGCCCAGGACGGACCGGCCGATCCGCACGTCCCCGCCCGTCGACTCCGCGAGCCGGCTCACGATGTCCAGACCGAGCCCGGTCGAGCCGTCGGCGCCGGAACCGCGGCCACGGGCCATCGCGGCCTGCGGGTCGGCTATCCCCGGGCCCGCGTCCGAGACGAGGACGATCACCGCGTCCTCGCCGTTGTGCACGTCGACCGCGAAGGCCGTGCCCTCGGCCGTGTGCCGGAACACGTTCCCGAGCAGCGCGTCGAGCGCGGCGACGAGATCGGCGCGGGCCACGGGTATCCGTACGGGCCGGTCGACCCCGGCCACCCGCACCTTGCGTCCCTCGTCCTCCGCGAGCGCCGACCAGAAGTCCATCCGCTCCCGGACGACCTCGGCCGCGTCGCAGCCGACGCCGACTCCGATCGCGGCGGTCTGCGGCTTGGCGTCCCGGGCCGTGCGGATGATCGTGTCGACCTCGCGCTCCAGCTGGGCGACGGCGGCCCGGGTCTGCTCGGCGGCGGGCCCGTCACCGAGCGAGGCCGCGTTCAGCCGCAGCACGGTGAGCGGTGTACGCAGCCGGTGCGAGAGGTCGGCCGCCAACTCCCGCTCATTGGCCAGCAGTTGTACGACCTGGTCGGCCATCGAGTTGAAGGCGACCGCCGCGAGCCGCAGTTCGGTCGGCCCCTCCTCGGGCACCCGCACGCCCAGCTTCCCCTCCCCCAGTTCGTGCGCGCTCTCCACCAGGCGCTGCGCGGGCTGCACCATCCGGACGCCGAGCCGGTCGGCCACCGCGACCGAGCCGACGATCAACGCGACCCCGACGCCGGCGAGGACGGCCCAGGCGGTGCCCAGGCCGTTGCTGACCTCCGCCTCGGGGACGTACACCTCGACGACCGCGATCGCGCCCGAGCTGAGCGCGACGGGCTGCAACAGCGTGGAGCCGCCGGGTACTTCGGTGGTGGAGGCCCGGCCCAGCTTCCGGGTCGTGGCGATGTCCTTGTCGGCGGCGCGCTGCCGCCCGATGTCGACGGCCTGCTGCTTCCCACCGGAGCCACCGGCACCACCGGTGGCATCGGTGGTGCCTCTGCCGCCACTGTCACCGCTGCCGCCGCCTGCGGGGATGTGCACGGCCATGCCCGCGTCCGACGCGGCCGAGGCGACGACCCGCTCCAACTCGGCCCGGTCGGTGGTGATCGAGAGCGCGGGGGCGATGGCCGCCGCCTCCCGCTCGGCGTTCGAGAACGCGCGGTCCCTCGCCATCTCCCTGATCACCAGGCCCAGCGGAACCGCGAACGCCACCACGACCATCGTGGTGACGGCCACACAGACCTTCACCAGCGCCCACCTCATCGCGCCGGCTCCGTGCCCGCCGGACCGCGCAGCCCGCCCTGGCCCGGCGGCTCCAGCTTCACGCCGACCCCGCGCAGGGTGTGCAGATAGCGCGGCCGTGCCGCCGTCTCACCCAGCTTCCGCCGCAGCCACGACAGATGGACGTCGATCGTCTGGTCGTCCCCGTAGGACTGCTGCCACACCTCGGCCAGCAGCTCCTTGCGCGCCACGACGACACCGGGCCGCCCCGCGAGAAAGGCCAGCAGGTCGAACTCGCGCCGGGTCAGGTCCAGTCGTACGCCGTCCAGTTCGGCCTGGCGGCGCAGCGGGTCGATGGCGAGGCCGCCGACCCTGAGCTGGGGCGAGGGCGGCGGCTCGGCGGCCGAGGACCGGGCCCGGCGCAGGACCGCCGCCATCCTCGCCGACAGGTGCTCCACCGAGAACGGCTTGGTCAGATAGTCGTCCGCGCCGTCGTTCAACAGCCGGACGATCTCCGTCTCGTCGTCCCGCGCGGTCGCCACGATCACGGGCACGTCGGTGATGCCGCGCAGCATCTTCAGCGCCTCCGACCCGTCCAGGTCGGGCAGGCCGAGATCCAGGATCACGACGTCGAAACGGAAATGGGCGACCTCACGCAACGCCTCAAGGGCCGTACCGACACTGCGCACCGTGTGCGCGGCCTCGGTCAGATGCCGGATGAGAGCGGAGCGTACGAACTGGTCGTCCTCGACCACGAGCACACTTGCCATGCGCCGCACCGTACGCCAATCCGGCGGACCGGGTCCTGGGCCTGTGGACAACTCCCAGGCCTGTGGACGGGCGGGACACGGACGGGGCTCGTGGGGCAGGATGGCCCGCGATGCGCAGAGGACTCGTACACGTACTGGCTTGGTCGCTCGCCACGGGCGCGGCGGTCACGCTGTCGTGGTGGGGTGTGCACTCGGTCATGACGGGCACGGCCTACGATCCGCCGCGGGCCCTGCCGATCGCGGCGGACGGGACCGCGCAGGGGGCGAAACCGCTGTCGTCCTCGACGAGTCGGCCGGAGTCCCCGGCGGGGTCGGCGGCCTCGCCGTCGAAGAGCCCGTCGCCGCATGCGAGCGGTTCTTCTCCGGCCGCGCCCTCGGCTTCATCGTCACCGTCGGCGTCGGCGTCGCATTCGAAGCCGGCGAGTGCGACTTCGCCGAGCGTGGGGGCCTCCGGTGAGGTGAAGAGTTACGACACCGACGGAGGGCGGGCCGTCTTCGACCTCGGGAAGACGTCCGCGTCGCTGGTGTCCGCGACGCCCGCGTCCGGGTGGTCGATGCAGGTGTGGAAGACGGAGACGTGGATTCGGGTGGAGTTCTCGTCCGGGGCGGATCGGGTGTCGGTGTTCTGTACGTGGCACGACTCGGCGCCGCGGGTCGAAGTGAACGATTACTGAGGGTTCTGACTCCGACTGCGGGTCCGGTGGGGGCTGGTCGCGCAGTTCCCCGCGCCCCTGAAAAACGGGCCCGCTACGCCTTGGCCCTACCGGAAAACTGATGGCGGAGGCGCGGGGGACGCCACTGCCGATGCGTCCGTCACCGGGGCTGCTCCGCCGGTGAAGTCCCTCAGTTGCTTGCCGTGTTCGACCCTGGCGGGGTGGGGGTCGGAGGCCGCTCGGCGGGTCAGTTCCGCGACCGGCAGTGGCTGGTCGGAGGCGACCAGGACCGCGTTGCCGAAGCGTTTGCCGCGCAGGACCGTGGGGTCGGCGACGAGGGCGAGTTCGGGGAAGACGCCGGCCGCGGTGGCGATCTGGCCGCGCAGATGCGCCAGAGGCGGACCGTCGGCGAGGTTGGCGGCGTACAGCCCCCCGGCCTTCACGACCCTGCGCACCTCGGTGAGGAACTCTCCGGATGTCAGATGCGCGGGCGTGCGCGCCCCGCTGAACACATCGGCGATGACCAGGTCCGCCCAGCCGTCCGGCACCTTGGCGAGCCCTTCGCGTGCGTCGACGGACCGCACCCGGATCCGGGCGTTCGGGTCCAACGGCAGTTCGCGCCGCACCAGTTGGACGAGCGCCGCGTCCCGTTCGACGACCTGCTGGGTGGAGCGGGGGCGGGTGGCGGCCACGTACCGGGCGAGGGTGAGGGCGCCACCGCCGAGGTGCACGGCGTGCACGGGCCGGCCGGGCGGGGCGACGAGGTCGATGACGTGCCCGAGGCGGCGCTGGTACTCGAAGCTCAGATAGGCCGGGTCGTCGAGGTCGACATGCGACTGCGGGGCCCCGTCGATGAGCAGGGTCCACCCGCGCGCCCGCTCCCGATCGGGCAACAACTCGGCAAGCCCCCCGTCGACCTGTCCGACAACGGCCGCACTCACCACACGCCGGTTCTTCCCCTTACCCATCCCCCCATTATCGACCAACCGAACGAACCCACCTCAGCACCGTCCCACCCAAGGACCGCGGGGAACGGCACAGTCTTTTGCCTTGGGGGCGCGGGGAACGGCGCAATCTTTCGTCGTGAGGGGGCGCAGCCCCCAAGGGGCGCGGGGAACGGCGCAGTCTTTTGCCCTTAAGGGGCGCGGGGAACGGCGCGACCAGCCACAACGAACCCGCACCCGACAACGAGACGCCCAGCCCCACAACCCCCCGGCCCACCTCAACGGCAGTTGTCCGCCGCCTCGATCAACCGAGCCGCCTCCCCCAACGCCGCCCGCAACACCGCAGGGTCCGTCGCCAGCTCCGCCTCGCCCGGCGGCAGCAGCCAGTCCGACCCCTCGACGGGCGGCTCGGGCGGCGCCAACCGCACCCCCCGCCCTTCGGTCCGCGTACACGTACTGCCGGGGACGTCCCACGCGGAAGCCGTACCGGGCGGCACCAGAAACCCCAGCGTGTCGCAGTTGTCGTCGTGCAGAACGGGCCCGACGGCCTCGGCGGGAGCACCCCGCCGCAGAATGTCGACGGCCTCCAGCCCCTGCCGCGCGGGCACGGTGACAAGGTCACAAGGGTCCCCGCGGCCTTCGCTCTGCCTGGTCTCCATCCTGGCCTCCACCACGGAACCCCTCCTCGATCGAGCACACCACATGGTTCAACGCTGCACAGCGTCAACGGCTACGGCGAAACTCGGCCGCAAAGGATGGCAGTTCATGGCAGATCAGGGATGAGATATCCGTTTTGTAGCCAAACCCCGTGTGGTCGACTCATCACAGCGGGTACGTTCGTGCCCGCCGGAAACACAGGTGCGGCCCGATCGCTCGCATGATCGACTCGCTCCGGTTCCGGCATGGTTCGACGGTTCGCGAGAGAGGGCCCGGCCATGGCGTCGTCACCGACGACCTCGTCGTCCCAGTCACCTCGACCACCTCGGCCGCCACGGCCGAACCTCGCTTTCCGGCGCCTGCGCGGACAGCGCTCGCCGGGCGAGTTCGCCGCCGCCGTGCGGCGGGCGGCCCTGGAGATCGACGAACGGGTCAGCTGCGACGCGCGCTACATCGGGCGGGTCGAGGCGGGCGAGATCCGCTGTCCCAACTACGCGTACGAACGGGTTTTCCTGCACATGTTCCCCGGCCGGACACTGACCGACCTGGGCTTCGTGCCCCGTTCGGCGGTACGTGGACGGGGGGCGCGCACCGCCGAGGTGGCGCCCGCTCCACGCACCACGAGCCCACTGTCCGCCCCGCATGAGACGAACGGGGCGTACGAGCCGTATGTAACGGCACACGCGCCGCATGCGTCGTACGCCCCGCACGACCCGTACGGCCCGCACGAGATCGACGATCAGAACCACGAGGAGAGCGACGTGCAACGTCGCGCATTCATGAGCGGCGGTACCGCCACGGTGGCGGCCGTCTCACTGGGCCCCTGGGGGCTCGCGTTCGGCGGCACGGCCGAGGCCGCGCCGCGTTCCGTGCGCCGCGCCGGCGAAGCCGAGGCGGGGGCACTGGAGGACGCCGTCCGCAAGATCCGCGTACTGGACGACCGGCACGGCGCCGACGGGCTGTACCGGAGGGCGGCGGCTCCACTGCGGGCCGCGTACGCGCTGCTGGACGCCGGCGCCACGCGGCAGGCGACCGCCGACCGGCTGCACACCGGGGCCGGTGAGCTGGCCATCTCGGTCGGCTGGCTGGCGCACGACTCGGGGAGGTTCGACGACGCCCGCTCGCACTACGCGGAGGCGCTCGCGACGGCCCGGGTGGCCAGAGACCCGGCCCTGGAGGCGCACGCCTTCTGCAACACGTCCTTCCTCGCCCGGGACGCGGGACGGCCCCGCGAGGCGGTACGGGCGGCCCAGGCGGCGCAGTACGCGGCGCGCCCCCTGGGCTCGGCCCGGCTCCTGTCGCTGCTCTCGCTGCGTGAGGCGGGCGGCTGGGCGGGGCTGGCCGACCGGACGGGCTGCGAACAGGCACTGACACGTGCGCAGGCCCTGTACGGGCGGGGCCCCTGCGACGCCGATCCGGAGTGGATGAGCTTCTACGGAGACGCCGAACTGGCCGGCCTGGAGGCGCAGTGCTGGTCGGCGCTCGGCGACTGGCAGCGCGCCGCCCACCAGGCCCGCCGGGCGACCCGGCTCCAGGACCCGCACTTCACCCGCAACCTCGCGCTGTACACGGCCGAGCTCGCCGACGACCTGGCCCGCGCCGGGCACCCCGACGAGGCCGCCGCGGCCGGGCTGCGCGTCCTGGACCTGCTGGACGAGGTCCAGTCGTCCCGGGTGCAGACCATGCTGGCGGGGACGGCCAGGGTGCTGCTGCCGCACCGCCGCGCCTCGGGGGTGTCGGACTTCCTGGAACGGCACGGGGCCCTGCCGCGACCTGCCTAGACCTCGACCGGGCCAGGCCGTGACCGGGCTACGGGCTACGGGCTACGGGCTACGGGCTACGGGCTACGGGCTACGGGATCAGGTGGCCGCAGTCGTTCCAGGTCTCGATCGCGGGCTCTCCGTAGGCCCAGCCCAGGACCGAGAGGGACGTGGGGTTGAGGCGGACCCGGGCCGCGAAGTCGATGTCCAGGCCGAGCCAGCGGGCGCCGATCGACCGCAGGATGTGGCCGTGGGCGAAGACCAGCACGTCACGCTCCCCGGCGCGGACCCGCTCGACGACCTCGTCCGCGCGCGCGGAGACCTCGGCGAGGGTCTCGCCCCCGGGCACACCGTCCCGCCAGATCAGCCAGTCGGGGCGGTCGGCCCGGATCTCGTCGGGCGTCAGCCCCTCGTACGCCCCGTAGTCCCACTCCATGAGCGCGTCCCAGGGGGTCGCCCGGCCGCCGAACCCGGCGATCTCGCACGTCTCACGCGCGCGCACCAGCGGGCTGGTGAGGACCTCCGCTCCGGAGAGCCCGTCCAGCGGCGGCCGGTGCAGGCGCTCGCCGAGCAGTTTCGCGCCGCGTCTGCCCTCGTCCAGGAGGGGGATGTCGGTCCTGCCGGTGTGCTTGCCGGACAGCGACCATTGCGTCTGTCCGTGGCGGGCCAACAGGATGCGCGGTGCCATGAAAGGGCCTTTCGGGGAAACTCGGGCGGGTGAACCGCGGAAGAACGAGGGATGGATCACTTCAATCATCGCGCACGTGGTCGAGAAGCAACCCGGCGGGCGATCTCCGCGTCTTTGAGCACCGGGGGCGCCCCCACGAGGGAAGCGCACAGACCGTACATTGGTCCGCGGCACTGCGCGCGGGGGAGCAGGAGGGGGAGGAATCGGATGCTGCGGACCGATGCACCAGTCAGCGAGGCGGCACCACGAACCCGCCTCCGCTGGTGGACCGAGCTGCCCCTGATCCTGCTGGTCTACGGGGCCTACTCGGCGGGGCGGCTCCTCGCGCGCGGGGATGTGACCCATGCCGTCGACCACGGCCTGGCGATCCTGCGGGTGGAGAAGTTCTTCTTCCTGAACGCGGAGCACCCGCTGAACCGCCTGTTCACGCGTGAGCCCTGGCTCGGCATCCCGGCGGACTTCTGGTACGCGTCACTGCACTACATGGTGACGCCCGCCGTCCTGGTCTGGCTGTTCCGGTCCCGCGCGGTGCGCTACCGGGCCGCCCGGACCTGGCTGATGACGTCCACGTTCATGGGTCTGATCGGTTTCACCCTGCTGCCGACCTGCCCGCCGCGGCTGCTGTCGGCGAGCCACGGATTCGTCGACACGATGGCCCAGTACAGCGACTACGGCTGGTGGGGCGGCGAGGCGAGCGCGCCCCGCGGACTCGGCGGCATGACGAACCAGTACGCGGCGATGCCGAGCCTGCACTGCGGCTGGGCCCTGTGGTGCGGTGTGATGCTCTGGATGTACGGCGGCACGCGGCTCACCAAGATCGCGGGCGTCCTGTACCCGCTGATCACGACGATCGTGGTGATGGGCACCGCCAACCACTACTTCCTGGACGCGGTCGCGGGCTTCGCCGTCATGGGCGTCGGATTCCTGCTGACCCGGCCGGTGCTGCGGCTCGCGGACAGGTTCCGGACGCGGTTCGGGATCCGTCCCTTCGCACCGGCCCTCGGGGGTCCCCCGGCCGCCGGCCCGGTCGCCCCGCACGACGCAGGTTCCTCAATTGTCAGTGCAGGGTGCCAGACTTCCCCGGGTGAGCGACTTCCCCGACAACGCAAGGTCCCAGCCACCCCGGGTGCCGCCGAGCCGGGAGCCGAACCGGCAGCCAGTCCCGTCGACTCGGGGGACGAGACTCCGGCACCGGCTCGCTGAGCTGCGCGGCCCGGCCGTCCCACCGCAGCCGCTGGACGCGCGCGCCCTCGCGGCGCTCGCGGCGAATCCGGGGTGCCGCCGGCGCGCGATCCTCGACGGCGCGGGCGTGAACAAGGCGGTGCTGGCGAGCGCGCTCGGCTCGCCGTCGGCCTTCGGGCAGTCGCAGTTCGCGTTCATGCGGGGCAACGCCTTCGAGGCGCGGGTCAAGGCCGACGGGGGCGCGGAGCTGCTGCGGCTCGTGCACGAGAAGCTGGACGCGGGGGCCGAACCGCCGGTCGGCGGCGCGGTTCCCGACCTCGGCGCCAGTGGCCCCGAGGGGCGCACGGCCCGTACGGCGCTGGCGCTGCGCGAGGCCACCGCGTCGGGCGGCTGGACGCTCCTCGACCACCCGCTGCTCGCCCTGGAGGTGGCGGGCTCCCCCGCCTTCCTGGAGCCGGACGCGGTGGTCGTGCACCCCGACGGCGGTTGGACGGTCGTCGAGATCAAGTCCTTCCCGATGCTGGACGGTTCGGCGGACGCGGCGAAGGTGGGCGCGGCGGCCCGCCAGTCCGCGGTGTACGTCCTGGCGCTGGAGAAGGTCGCGGCCCGGCTCGACCCCGCGCCCGAGGTCCACCACACGGTGCTGCTGGTCTGCCCGAAGGACTTCTCCAACCTGCCCACCGCGTCGGCCGTGGACGTCCGCAAGCAGTGCTCGGTGACCCGCCGCCAGCTGGACCGCCTCACCCGTGTCGAGGACATCGCCGACGCGCTCCCCGAGGGCACCTGCTTCTCCCCCGACCTCCCCGCCGCCGAGCTGACGGCCGCGGTCGAGTCGGTCCCGGCGACCTACGCCCCCGAGTGCCTGGCCGCCTGCGAACTGGCCTTCCACTGCCGCGCCCACTCCCGCGCCGAGGGCGCGGTCACCTCCCTGGGCCGCTCCCTCCGAGCCGAACTCGGCGCCCTGACCACGGTCACCGACGTCCTCTCGGCGGCCCACGGCCACACGGGCGACCCCACGGACCCCACGGTAGAAACCCTCCGCAGAGCGACAACCCTCCGCGCGGAAGCCCTGGGCACCCCAAGCCCCGCAAGGGGCGCGGGGAACTGCGCGACCAGCCACGACGGCGCGGCAGACGACACACCACCGGCCGCGCAGCGAACCGCGCAGCAATCCGGGCGATCGGGGTCGAAATGACCCTGATCACCACCCTCGCCAGGCTGGAAGCCGTGAGCACCGGCCGAGCCCAGCCCCTCACCACCGTCCGCCACCGCCACCTCACCGACCACCCCCTGGTCCTCGTCCCGCTCACCACCGCGGGAGAGGCCGGCGCCCCGCTCGGCGCACTGGTCGGCACGGACCGCGACGCCCCGCGCCTCCTCGTCGTGCCGCAGCCCCGCGACCGCGACCTCCGCTTCGCGTTCCTCGCCGAGCTCGCGGACATCGTCCTGCCGTACATCGACGCCTACGCGGACGACGTCGAGGCCGCCGAGCGCAACGAGACCGACCCGGAGACCGGCAAGCGGGTCAAGGTCGAGGTCGAACTGTGCGCGGACGCACCGCAGTTGATCGTCCCGGGCCGGGCCGGCATCGAACTCGTACGGCTGCTGGGGCGTTCCATGCGGTTCAGGCGCACCGCCGAGCAGGACCCGGAGACCCCCTATCCCGCGCCGCCGCGCGTGCCGTTGCTCGGGCGGTGGCTCACGCACTACGGGGAGCGGGCGCGGGTGCCGGGTTCGTCGCTCCTGACGGCCCTCACCGACGCGCTGTCCCGGCACTGGGCCACCGGCCAGTCCTCCCTGGAGGACCAGCATCTCGGCGCGCTGCTCGCGTGGATCGATCCGCCGCAGGGCGAGTCGGGCGCCGACGCGGCGCTGCGGGCCGAGTTGGAGCGGGACGCCCAGGGCCAGCTCGTCTGCCCGCCCGCGGGACCGACCACCGACCCGGCCTTCGACAACAAGCTGCTCGCCCCCGCCATCGAGCGCTACGACCGCGCGCGTACGGCGCTCGCGGCCGCCGAGGACGGTGTCGAGGCGGACGACCGGCTCGGTGAACTCACCGCGGCCGAGCGGCACATCCACGAGCTGGTGGCCAGCCGCACCCGCCCCACCTGGGACGCGGTGTGGCACGGCCTGGACCTGCTGCGGACCCTGCCCGAAGGCCCGCGCGCGGCCGACCGGTGGACCCGCGACCGCTGGTCGTTCACCGGCCACCGGGACCGCGTCCTCGCCGGTGAACCGCCGCAGCCGCGCCGCGACGACGCGGTCACGGCGGCGAACAAACTCGCCACGCGCGAGCGCGAACAGGCCCGGCTGGAAGCCCAGGAGGCCCTGGACGACCCGCTGGTCATGGCCGGGCGCCGGCTCGGGGGCGAGGCCTTCGCGGGTGAGGTCGTCGATGTCGTGATGGCGTACAGCGAGGGGAAGCGGGCCGCCCCGCGCCCCCTGGTGACCGTACGGACGGACGACCGGCCGCATCTCGGCGAGCGGGCGAAGGTCTACCGCTCGCTCGGCGGCAAGCCGCAGTCGGCGGAGTTCGTGGGGTACGAACGGGACGGCTCGGACGGCCCGCCCGAGGAGGACGGCGGCTCGGCGGAGTCCGGTTCCGGCGGCGCCCTCGTCGTGCTGCGCATCCTCGACAAGATGGGCCGCGGCAAGGAGCCCGAGCCCGGATCCGTGCCGGAGAAGGGCGATCCGCTCTGCTTCACGCTCTTCGAGCACGAGCAGCGGGGCGGCGCGAAGCTGCCCGAGCCGGAGGACACGCCGTGGACGCACGGCGGGCCGCCCGGAGAGACCGACGCCGCCCCGCAGCCCGACGCCGTGACCCCGGAGGACGTTCTGTGACCACCGTGTTCGACCCGGGGGCCGAGGCCGCCCGCGCCACCGACGCGATCCTGCGCGACACCCTGCACGGGGCGCACCGCGGGGTCGTGGTCGACTCACCGCCCGGCGCGGGCAAGTCCACGCTCGTCGTACGGGCCGCGCTCGAACTGGCCGAGGCGGGGCGCCCGTTGATGGTCATCGCCCAGACGAACGCCCAGGTGGACGACCTGGTGGTCCGACTCGCCGAGAAGAACCCCGACCTCCCCGTCGGCCGCCTGCACAGCAGCGACTCCGACCCGTACGACAAGGCGCTCGACGAGCTGCCGAACGTGCGCAAGTCCGCGAAGGCGGGCGACCTCGCCGGGCTCGACGTGGTCATCTCGACGGCCGCGAAGTGGGCGCACGTCAAGGGGGTCGAGCCGTGGCGGCACGCGATCGTCGACGAGGCGTACCAGATGCGTTCGGACGCGCTGCTGGCCGTGGCCGGGCTGTTCGAGCGGGCGCTGTTCGTGGGCGACCCGGGCCAGTTGGACCCGTTCGCGATCGTCGGCTCGGAGCAGTGGGCGGGCCTGTCCTACGACCCCTCGGCCTCGGCCGTGACGACCCTCCTCGCGCACAATCCGGAGCTGCCGCAGCACCGGCTGCCGGTCTCCTGGCGGCTCCCCGCCTCGGCGGCGCCGCTGGTCTCGGCCGCGTTCTACCCCTTCACGCCGTTCCGCAGCGGCACGGGCCACGGCGACCGGCGGCTCGCCTTCGCGGTGCCCTCGGACGGTTCGGGCCCCGACCGCGTCATCGACGAGGCGGCCGAATCGGGCTGGGGCCTGCTGGAACTGCCCGCCCGGCACACCCCGCGTACGGACCCGGAGGCGATCCGGGCCCTCGCCCTGGTCGTACGCCGGCTGCTGGACCGGGGCGGCGCGGCGACCTCGGAGCGGTCCCCCGACGCGGTCCCGCTGACGGCCGACCGTATCGCCGTCGGCACGGCCCACCGCGACCAGGCGGCGGCCGTCCGGGCGGCGCTGGCCGAGCTGGGCGTTCCCGAGGTGACGGTCGACACCGCGAACCGGCTGCAGGGCCGCGAGTTCGACGTGACCGTCGTCCTGCACCCCCTGTCGGGGCGGCCCGACGCGACGGCCTTCCATCTGGAGACGGGCCGCCTGTGCGTACTGGCCTCACGCCACCGGCACGCCTGCATCGTCGTGTGCCGCGCCGGTGTCACCGACCTGCTGGACGACCACCCGTCGACGGAGCCGGTGCAGCTGGGCGTCACGGTGAAGTTCCCGGACGGCTGGGAGGCGAACCACGCGGTGTTCTCGCATCTGTCCGAACACCGGGTGGTGTGGGAGTCGTAAGGGAGCGCGTGCGGGGGTGTTCGGGGGCGTGCGCCGGGGCCGGTGGCCCACTTGCGCGGTCAAGGGACAATGGACGGTGGCCCGCCCACAAGGACGGGCCGACCGCTGTACGAGGAGGAGAAGTCATGGCGGAGCCCACGCCGCGTCGGAACGAGCCGCGGCTTCGCCCCGCGCCGCTGCTCTTCGAGCCGGCGGAGGCGGCGACCGATCCGGAGCACTTCTTCGACCTGGAGTCGATAGACGATCCGCTGGCGTTGCTGGCGCGCTCCACGGAGTTGGCGCTCGCGTTCCGCGCGGCGACCGATCGGGCCGTGGAGTTCCAGGCGATGGCCGCGGCGCAGCTTGCGGATCCTCGGCGGTTCGATCGGCTGACCCCTGCGGAGGTCGCTGCGCGGGCCGAGTGGACCGAGGACTATGCGATGAAGATGGTGGAGTTCGGGCGGGAGTTGTTGCGGGGGGCCGACGCGGAGGGGTATGCGGATCCGGTGTGATCGCCCTCCCGGGCGGGGGGGGCGTTCGGCGGGTGCGGGTCCGTCGTGGCTGGTCGCGCCGTTCCCCGCGCCCCTTAAGGGCAAAAGATTGCGCCGTTCCCCGCGCCCCTCAAAGCCGAAGACTGCGCCGTTCCCCGCGCCCCTGAGGGGCGGCTTGGCATATGCCAGGTGGGCAAGATACTCCACCCTGTCCTCTCCTGTCCTGGGTTCTCGCAACTCTGCGGGAGTGGGCGATCACGGCGGGTAGACCTGGGTGGTATGAGCATCGATGGGAACTACGGCGGGGCCGGGGTCACCGGGGTCACTCCCGAGGGGGCTGCCTGGCTCGCCTCGGCAGGAACGTATCCGCGTAGCACCCGCGTCCTCTGGGAGGACCGCCCCACCGCCCCGGTGGTCCTCGCCTGCGGGTCCGCCTTCGACGTCGTCAACGCCCCCGCCCTGTTCGGCCGCCTCATGCTCGACGGGCTGTGGGACGAGGGGCCGGGCTCGGGTCCCGTGGCCGCCCACCGGGGCCGGATGCTCCTGTTCGCCGCCCCCGGCACGGCGCAGCGCCTGCCCTCGCTGCTGGAGTGGGAGGAGTGGGGATCGGGCGGCGCCTCGGAGCGGGGCCGGGCCATCCCGCCGCTGCTGTGCCACGGCACCGGGGACGCGGTGACCGTGCCCGCCCCGGTCCCCTTCGCGCCGCCGGAGCCGGCCCCCGCCACCCACCTCGGCTCCCGCTGGCTGGTCGCCCCCGACACCCGCACCCCCTGGCTGCCGGGGCCGGAGATCATGCTGTGGGCGGCACTGCGAGCGGCCCGGTCAGCGGCCCGGCGGCGGCTCTCCGAGCCCTTCCCCGCGGCGCCGATATCGATTTTTCCTCCCGCCGATCAGGATGCTAAGGTTTACGACGTCAGCAGGCGCCGCTAGCTCAGTTGGTTAGAGCAGCTGACTCTTAATCAGCGGGTCCGGGGTTCGAGTCCCTGGCGGCGCACAGACGGTGAGAAGCCTCTCGCGGAAGCGGGGGGCTTTTCGCATGCCCGCGCCGCCCGGCCCCCGCGCGCCCTAGCCCCTGCCGTCGTCCCGTCCGGTCGAGATCGTCACCGTCCACGCTCCCGATGCCGTCCGGTCCGACACCTCGACCCGTACGTCCTCGCCGGGGACGGTGAAGCTCTCCCCGAGGGCGACCGGTGCGTCCGCGAGGGGGGCGTAGACCGAGTCGTCCCAGCAGGTTCCGGAACCGGGGTGCGCGTCGACCACCTCGATCGGCCCGCGGCCGGACTCCGCCCCGCCGCGCACGCGGTAGACGAGCACGCCCTGCGAACAGGCCTCCTCGTCGTTGCCCGCCGGCCCCCGCACCTCGAAGGCGATGGCGCTGTCGCGTCCGGTCCGCACCACCGCCAGCTTCGTCCCGCCCGCCGTCCCGAACCCCGCCCACCCCGGTTCGGACATCGGCTCGGACATCGGTTCGGCCATCGGTTCGGAGCCCGGCTCGGACATCGGCGCGCCCGCCGCCGTGCCACCCGCCGCGGCCACCGCGGCTCCCGCCGCCAGCGGCTCCAGCGTCAGGCGCGTACCCCGTCCGCCCGCGTCGCGTACGCACGCCACCTGACGTGGTTCCAGCCACCCGAGTTTCCATTTGTGCCAGCCGAAGAGGTCGGGGGCGAGTCCGAACTGGCTGCCCATGAGGTCCCAGTCGCCGACATACGTGTCCCAGTCGCCCTTGCCGTCGACGGGCCGGTGGTAGAGGTCGGGCAGATCGAAGACGTGACCGGTCTCGTGGGCCAGGACCAGCCGGTCCGGCGGATGCTTCTCGAACACCGTGACGACCCGGCGGATGTCCGTGCCGTCGGCCCGCAGCGGCACGTCCATGTTCACCACCTTCGTCGCGTCCGAGTCGACCCCCGGGGCGTCGGGATCGGCGACGAAGTAGACGACGTCGTAGCGCGAGAAGTCGACCCGGCTGTCCGCCGCCGCGAGGGCGTCCCGCAGATACGCGGAGCGCGACGCCGCGTTCCAGTCGCGCTGTATGGCGTACGCGGTGGACGGCCGCGGCATCCGGATCCACTCGCGCAGCGGGTGCGGGCGGAGCTGGAACTTCCCGTACGAGGCCCGTTCGAAGAAGCGGCTGGTGGCCGGGAAGTAGTCGGCCGTCAGTTCGGCGGGCCTGGTCAGCGGCTTGGCGTCGGGGAAGGAGAGGAAGACCATCACCGCGTCCAGGCGGCGGGCGGGCCGCGGATAGGCGGCGTTCCAGGTGTCCACACCCTCGGAGTGGTGGGCCGCGGTCCGCTTCAGCGCGCACGGCACGGAGAGCGGCACGGCGGCCGTGGGAACCCCCAGGGAGGTGGCCGCGAGCGCCGCCATGGAGGTGAACACGGCCGCGGGCATCCGCCATCCGTGTCCGGTCCACACCGGCCCGTACCAACGGGGTCGGACCCCGCCACGGGTGAGCCCCTTGAGGGGGAGCAGACGCGGCACGTCGACCTCCGGATGCGGAATTCGGGATACCGCAACCAGCCTGTGACGATTTGTTCTCCTACGTCCTGTTTATCTGATCCAAAGGAGTGAGCGGGCCGACATCCGACCGAGAACATCGGGGAGCACCAGGGGGGCGCCAGGACACGCCGACACCCCGAGCACTCACGGAACGTCACAAGTGATCGGCCGGTGAAGGAACCTGTCCAGGTGCGGGCAGAAACGATCTGTCAGAAAGGGGTGCCCTTCCGGGACACTGGACGGTAGCTGGAAGGCCTAACGGCCAGCCTCTATGATCGGCACACTTTCCTGCGCGGACACGGCTGGAGCGGCCGTCCACCACCGGCCGACCCTCGACGAGACCTGTACGACGAACGAGTGCACAGCGGGAGCGAACGGTGAGCGGAACGTCCGATGGACCGGCGCCCACGGCAGACCTCGTGCGGTCGGCCGTCACAGAGAGTCACGTCACGAGCTCTCTTCGTGCCGGGACCCTTTCCCATGAGGAGCGGGCTCGACGCGTCGAGCCCCTGGTAGAGCCCCTGATCGACACCCCGGTCGATCTGTCGGCCGGACTTCCGGCCGGCCTCTCGTCCACGTTCCCGGTCGGTCTGGCCGCGGGACTTCCGGCGAGGCTGTCGGCCGGCGCCCCGGCCGGACTCCCTCCGCACCCGGAGAACGGGTCCGGGGCCGGTACGGGCGTCGACGGCCGTACGTTTCGAGCCACCTTCGCCGCCGCGCCCCTCGCGATGGCCGTCGTGGACCGCGAGGGCCGGGTCGTCACGGCCAACGACACGCTGGCCGCGCTGCTCGGCACGGGCTCCGACGGGGAGGGCCTGGTCGGCCGCATCGCCGCCGACCTGGTCGACCTCGCCTCGGACGCCCGTACCTGGCACGCGTACCGCGAGGTGCTCCGCGGCCGGCAGGCCCGGCTGCGCTGCACCCGGCGCCTCAAGCACCCCGACGGCCACTCGCTCTGGGCGCAGGTGACGGTCAGTCCGCTGCCCGAGGAGGAGCGGGCGGTGCTGATCTCGGTCTCCGACATCAGCGGCCGCCGGGAACTCCAGGCGCGGCTTCGGCATCTGCAGATGCACGATCCTGTGACCCGGCTGCCCAACCGGACCTTGTTCTTCGAGCGGCTCTCGGCCGCGCTGGAGGCCGAGGCGTACGAGGAGTCCGGCACCGGCAGGATCGGGCTGTGCTACCTCGACCTGGACGGATTCAAGGCGGTCAACGACACGCTCGGTCACCGTGTCGGCGACCGGCTGCTGGCGGCCGTCGCCGAACGGCTGACCCGCTGCGCGAACGAGGCCGGGTACGCGAGAACGGCCACCCCGCTGGTCGCCCGGCTCGGCGGCGACGAGTTCGCACTGCTGGTCGAGGACTCGACGGGTACGGAACAGCTCGCGGACCTGGCCGATTCCGTGCTGAAGTCCCTGCAGGTGCCCTTCGACCTGTCCGGGCAGCGGCTGTCGGTCTCGGCCTCGATCGGTGTCGTCGAGCGGCACGCGGCCGGCACCACCGCGACCGGGCTGATGCAGGCCGCCGACACCACGCTGTACTGGGCGAAGGCCGACGGCAAGGCCCGCTGGACGCTCTTCGACCCGGAGCGCAACGCCCACCGCATGACCCGTCAGGCCCTCTCCTCCACGCTGCGTCCCGCGGTCGAGCGCGGGGAGTTCGCCCTGGAGTACCAGCCGCTGGTCTGCATGGAGGACGGCGTGGTGCGCGGCGTCGAGGCACTGGTGCGATGGAACCATCCCCAGTTCGGCACGTTGACGCCGAATCGGTTCATCGGACTGGCCGAGGAGGACGGGTCGATCGTCCAGCTGGGCCGCTGGGTGCTGGCCACCGCCTGCCGGCAGGCCCGCCGCTGGCAGCTGGACCACCCGGACGCGGAGCCGATCTTCGTCAGCGTCAACGTGGCGGTACGGCAGGTCTGGGACTCCGACCTGGTGTCCGACGTGGCGGCGATCCTCGCGGAGACCGGGCTCGCCCCGCATCTGCTGCAGCTGGAGCTCACCGAGTCCGCGGTGATGGGCTCCGCGGGCCGGCCCCTCCAGGCGCTCCAGGCGCTCAGCGACATGGGCGTGGGCATCGCCATCGACGACTTCGGCACGGGGTACTCCAACCTCGCCTACCTCAGCCGGCTGCCGGTCTCGGTGCTGAAACTCGACGGGTCGTTCGTCCGGGGCTTCCAGTACGAGAGCGGGGAGTACGAGGGCGCGGACGGCGCCGGAACGCCGCCCAACCCCGCCGACGAGGTCGTCGTGGAGGCGATGATCCAGCTCGCGCACCGGCTCGGCCTCACCGTCACCGCCGAGTGCGTGGAGACGGCGGGCCAGGCGACCCGGCTGCGGCGCATCGGCTGCGACACCGGCCAGGGATGGCTGTACTCCCGGCCGGTGGCGCCGGATCGTATCTCCGCGCTCCTGTCGGCGGCGGCCCTCCCGTAGAGCGCGGGGTCGTGACCGGCCCGACCGGCCCTAGGCGGGCAGTCCGTACGCGTCCGCGATCAGTTCGTACGAGCGCAGGCGTACGGCGCCGCTGTGCGCGTTGGCGGTGAGCATCAGCTCGTCGGCGCCGGTGCGCTTCTGCAGGTCGTCGAGACCGGAGCGGACCTCGTCGGCCGTGCCGTGGACGACGTTCGCGTTCCAGGAGTCGACGAACTCCCGCTCCATCGGACTGAAGTCGTACGCCTCCGCCTCCTCCGGAGTGGGAACCAGGCCGGGGCGGCCCGTGCGCAGGCGGACCATGTTCAGCGCGGCGGCCTCGACCTGCCGACGGGCCTCCTTCTCGTCGTCCGTCGCGAGCGCGGAGACGCCGATGAGGGCGTAGGGCTCGTCGAGCACGGCCGACGGCCGGAAGGACTCCCGGTAGAGGTCGAGCGCCGGGACGGTGTTCTGCGCCGAGAAGTGGTGCGCGAAGGCGAAGGGCAGACCGAGGGTGCCGGCGAGGCGGGCGCTGAAGCCGGAGGAGCCGAGCAGCCAGACCGGCGGCCGGTGCGGGGACTGGACACCGCCGGGCGAGGTCGCCTGGACCGGTCCCGGGACCGCGTGGATACGGGCGTACGGGTGGCCGTCGGGGAAGTCGTCGTCCAGGAACCGGGTCAGTTCCGCGAGCTGCTGGGGGAAATCGTCGGCGCCCTCGTTCAGGCGGTCCGAGCGGCGCAGGGCCGCGGCCGTGGCGCCGTCCGTACCCGGGGCCCGGCCCAGGCCCAGGTCGATACGGCCCGGGGCCATCGCCTCGAGCGTGCCGAACTGCTCCGCGATGACCAGAGGGGCGTGGTTCGGCAGCATCACGCCGCCGGAGCCCAGGCGGATGCGGGTCGTGTGGGCGGCCAGGTGGGCGAGGATCACGGCCGGCGAGGAGGAGGCCACGCCCGGCATGGAGTGGTGCTCGGCCACCCAGTAGCGGTGGAAGCCGCGGGTCTCCGCGAGGCGGGACAGCTCCACCGCGGTCCGCAGGGACTCGGTCGCGGTGTGGCCTGCGCCGACTGTGACCAGGTCCAGGACGGAGAGGGGGGTGGGGGCGGTGCCCTTCGCTTCCGCTCGGATGTCGCTGGTCCCGGTGGGCGTGTGGTCCGCCACGGTGATTCCTCCTGTTGTTGCTCGCGATGTCCGCGAGTCCCTAACAGGAGGTTGGCTCCGCTTATTCCCTCGCCCCCGCCGCCCCTACCCTTCCCGTCACTGCATGGGGGCTGCGCCCCCTCGCCCCCGTATCGCGCTCCGCGCTCGTCCTCAAACGCCGGACGGGCTGAAAGCGTTTCAGCCCGTCCGGCGTTTGAGGACCGGGGGTTCGGGGGCAGCGCCCCCGAGTCAGTGACGGGACGGGTAGGGGCGGCGGGGGCGAGGGAGAGCCCCTACGCCTGCACCGGACGTTCCTTCGTGAACAGCGCGCCCAACCCCGGCGCGTTCACCCGCCGGTCGGCGAGCCGCAGCGCCTCCCACACCGTGACCTGGTTGGCGGTCAGCACCGGCTTCCCCAGCGCCGCCTCCAGCGCGGGCAGGAAGGAGGCCGTGTGCAGCGCGGTGTCGGGCAGCAGCACCACCTCCGCCTCGGGATGGTCCGCCGCCCGGGCCGTCGCCAGCACTTCGGCCTCCCCCCAGGTCCCGACCTCGGCGGCGGTGATGATCCCGGCCCCCCTCACGGAGAGCACCTCGAACCCCGCGTCCGTCAGGAACGTCGAGAACAGCCCGGCCACGTCGTCCGGATACGTCGCGCCGACGGCGACCCGCTTCGCCCCCAGCTCCCCCACCGCGTGGGCGAACGCGAAGGACGTGGAGGAGGCGGGCAGCCCCGCCGTCAGGGCCAGGGCGCGGACCTGGTCGTGGGCGCCCTGCCAGCCGTACACGAAGCTGCCGCTGGTGCAGGCCCAGACCACCGCCTCGGCCCCGGACAGCCGCAGCTCCTCGACCCCGGCGGCGAGCCGGTCGGCCGAACCCATCTCCAGGAGGGCGTCCACACGGTGGGCGTCCTCGCCGATGTCCGTGTGGACGACCTGGAGGCGGATGTCGCTGCCGAGGAGCTGCTCGATGCGCGGGTAGTCGTCCTCGGCCGAGTGACCCGGGTAGAGAAATCCGAGAGCCGTCATGCCCAACCTTCCTGTTCTTCCGGTAGTGCGGGCGGTACGGGCCGCACGCGCGCCGACGCGTCGATCAGCGCCTGGTACGGCCCTATCGCCCGGGTACCCAGGTGACGCAGCGCCGCCCACATCGTGACCTGGTTGGCCGAGATCACCGGGATGCGCAGCTCGGCCTCCAGCTGCGGGATGACGTCGTACGTCGGGAGGTTGGTGCAGCTGATGAAGAGCGCGTCGGCGGCCCCGCGCACCGCGCCGCGGGCCATGTCGACGACATCGCGGTACGGGACCTTCCAGATGTGCCTGGTCAGACCCATGTAGGCGCGGCCGGTGACGGTGATGCCCGCCTCGGCGACGTACTCCTCCAGGGCCTGGGTCACGGAGACGGTGTACGGCGTGACGAGTGCGATCCGGCGTACGCCCAGTTCCTCCAGGGCTTCCAGGAGGGCGCCGGACGTGGTGACGGACGGCAGCTCGCCGGCCCGGGTCATGGCCTCGCACATGGCGCGCTCGCCTGCGATCCCGCCGACGAAACTGCCGGACGTGCAGGCGTAGGCGACGATCTCGGGCTGGACGGCGTTCAGCGCGCGCACCGCGTCGCCGAGCGTCTCGTGCTCGCTGACCAGGCGCGCCAGGTCGAGGCTGACCTCGACGGGCACGAACGGTGTACGGGTGAGGTGCAGCGACACCTCGTCGGGCACCCACCGCCACAGTTCGCGGTCGAGGGCGAAGTCGAAGGGAGCGACGACGCCGACACCCCGTTGAGGGTGCGGTCCACCAAGGAAGGAGACGTCCATGAGCAGCCCCAAACTCGGATCGAGCGAGTGGTGGAGATCGGCCGCGAGGCCTGCCTGGCAGCCGGGGGAGGACGGAAGCCGGCGCGTGCCGGGACGTCGGGACAGAGACGGACGGCTCCCCGGAACGCCTGGGAGACAAGCCCGTGTTGACGAAGGTAGGTTCGGGTGCGAGCGTGGTCAATCCGCCCATCTCAGACGACTTGCCCAATGTCCCGCGGCACGGCTCCGGAGCAGTGCTTCAGACGCTTCAGGAATCAGAGAAGCGGACCCTCGTTGCGAAACGGTTTCCCCCCGATGACCACTCCCTCGACCGCGCCCCTCTCCCCGAACATGGCCGAAAAGCCGACGCTGCTGGTGCTGGGCTCCGATCCGCCGCCCCGACTCGGCAGGCTCACCGGGCGGGTGCGCGTCGAGTACGCGGACGACGGGACGCTGGCCGCGCTGCTGCCCACCGCCGACGCGCTCCTGATCTGGGACTTCCACTCGCGCGCACTGCGCGGGGCCTGGCCGGGCGAGGGCCCGCGACCGCGCTGGGTGCACACGGCGAGCGCGGGTGTGGATCACGTGATGTGCCCCGAACTGGCCGCGTCCGACACGCTGGTGACGAACGCGCGCGGTGTCTTCGACCAGCCGATCGCCGAGTACGTGGCCGCGCTCGTCCTCGCCCTGGCGAAGGATCTGCCGCGCACTCTGGAGCTCCAGGGGGCGCGCGAGTGGCGGCACCGCGAATCGCGGAGAGTCGCAGGTACGCGTGCGTGCGTGGTGGGTTCCGGGCCGATCGGGCGGGCCATCGAGCGGACTCTGGGGGCGCTCGGCATCACGACCGCGCTCGTGGGGCGCACCGCGCGCGACGGCGTGCACGGTCCCGGGGAGCTGGACCGGCTGATGGCGCGGGCCGACTGGGTGGTGTCGGCGGCGCCGCTCACCGAGGAGACGTCCGGGATGTTCGACGCGCGCCGCCTGGGGCTGATGCAGCCGTCGGCGTACTTCGTGAACGTCGGCCGGGGGCAGCTCGTCGTGGAGGACGCGCTCGTCCGGGCCCTCAGGGACCGGTGGATCGCGGGGGCGGCGCTCGATGTCTTCGAACGCGAACCACTCGGCCCCGACAGCCCGTTGTGGGAGGTCCCCGGTCTGATCGTGTCCCCGCACATGAGCGGCGACACGGTGGGCTGGCGGGACGAACTGGGTACGCAGTTCGTGGAGTTGTTCGAGCTGTGGGAGGCGGGTGAACCCCTGCCGAACGTGGTCGACAAGCGGCGCGGATACGTACCCGGCCCCTGACACCCGTCGGGACACAGGTCTGGGGCACACGTGGGAGGGGCGGATGACCGGATGACCGAGCTCACCGAACTGACGGCCGTACGACTCGTCGAGGGGTACCGCAAGGGTGAATTCAGCCCCGTGGACGCGGTGCGGGCCGCGTTGCGCAGGGCCGAGGAGATCCAGCCCGCGGTGAACGCGTTCGTACGCCTCGACGAGGAGGCGGCCCTCGCGCAGGCCGCGGAATCCGCGGAGCGATGGCGGCGCGGTGAGCCCGCCGGGCTCGTGGACGGTGTGCCGGTCTCGGTGAAGGACATCCTGCTGATGCGGGGCGGGCCGACCCTGCGGGGTTCGCGGACCGTGTCCGCGTCCGGTGCCTGGGACGAGGACGCGCCGTCGGTGGCTCGGCTGCGCGAGCACGGGGCGGTGTTCCTGGGCCGGACGACCACTCCCGAGTTCGGCTGGAAGGGCGTCACCGACTCGCCGGTGTCGGGGATCACCCGCAACCCGTACGACCTGTCCCGCACCTCGGGCGGGTCGAGCGGCGGGAGCGCGGCGGCCGTGGCGCTGGGCGCGGGTCCGCTGTCCCTCGGCACGGACGGGGGCGGCAGCGTCCGTATCCCCGGCTCCTTCTGCGGCATCTTCGCGCTGAAGCCGACGTACGGGAGGGTGCCGCTGTATCCCGCGAGCGCGTTCGGGACGCTCTCGCACGTGGGGCCCATGGCGCGTGACGCGGCGGACGCGGCGCTGCTGATGGACGTCATCAGCGGCCCCGACACCCGCGACTGGTCGGGGCTCGGGCCGGCTGCGGGCTCGTACACGGACGGGCTGAACGGTGGCGTGCGGGGGCTGCGGGTCGCGTACTCGCCCTCCCTCGGCGGGCAGGTCGCGGTACGGCCCGGGGTCGCGGCGGCCGTGCGGCGCGGGGTGGAGGGGCTGGCGGCCCTCGGCGCGTACGTCGAGGAGGCCGACCCCGATTTCACGGATCCCGTCGAGGCGTTCCACGTGCTGTGGTTCAGCGGGGCGGCGCGGGTGACGCAACGGCTCGGCCCGCGGCAGCGGGAGCTGCTCGATCCGGGGCTGCGGGAGATCGTCGGGCTGGGTGAACGGTTCAGCGCGCTGGACTATCTCGCGGCGGTGGACGTGCGGATGGAGATGGGGCGGCGGATGGGGCGCTTCCACGGCACGTACGACGTGCTGGTGACGCCGACCATGCCGATCACGGCGTTCGAGGCGGGGGTGGAGGTGCCGGGTGGGTCCGGGCTCCGCCGGTGGACGGGGTGGACGCCGTTCACGTACCCCTTCAACATGACGCAGCAGCCGGCTGCGACGGTGCCTGTGGGGGTGGACGGGGCGGGGTTGCCTGTGGGGTTGCAGGTGGTGGGTGCGCGGCACGCGGACGCGCTGGTCCTGCGGGCGGCGCATGCGCTGTACGCGGCGGGTGTCGCGGGGCTTGCGCCCCCGCGCGCGTAGGCCTGAACAGGTCGGAGACACCTGCGGCCAGGTGGGGGCTGGCCGCGCAGTTCCCCGCGCCCCTAAAAAGCCACAAGACTGCGCCGTTCCCCGCGCCCCTGACGGGCGCCCCCGATGGCGCCGCAGGCGCCTTCTGGGGGCGCGGGGAACTGCGCGGCCAGCCACAGCGCGCCCGAGGCGACCCTCCGGCGTCAGGCCGTGCTTTTAGGGGCGCGGGGAACTGCGCGATCAGCCCCCGCCGGGGCCGCAGGTGCCCACGACCTGTCCAGACCTACGCGCGGCGGAACGTCAAAGATTCGCCCAGCGCGCCCGCCCGCCACAGGTCGTTGCAGGCCGAAGCCATGTCCTCCAGCCCCTCCACCACCTGCCCCCACACGATCCCCGGCACCCACCCCACGTCACCGTTGAGCAGCAGGTTGTTGCGTTCGTAGAACAGGGCCAGGTCGATCACCGGCGTGCCCGCGCGGACGCCGGACGCGCCTTCGTAGCCGTACGCCTGCGATCCCAGTTGCGTGCCGGAGAACGAGAAGTAGCAGAGGTCGCCCGGGATGGGCGTGACGGTCGGGTTCTCCAGGGGTGGTTCCGTCTGCGCGAAGGCAGGGAACAGGGCGTAGATCTCGTTGCGGGCGTACTTCGCGTGGTAGACGTCACCGCCGAGCGGCAACGCGTTCCAGACGGCTTCGCAGGTGATCGGTGCGCGGTCGTCGAGGAGCTTCGCCGTGCAGTGGACTCCGCGCTCGGACAGGGACACGTCGATGTAACGGTCAGCCATGCGTTCCATGGTCCACCCGGGGTCAATACCCCCGCCGGAGGGATGGGGGCGCAAATTAATCCGAATAATTTGCATCGCATGGGGTAGCCGCGCGCCCATGGCTCCACCAATTGGGAACGACTCTAAGGAAGCTTCGCCGGACGTCGGAAACCGCGGCACGAGCCGCCGGTCACTGCTGGCGGGTGTCACGGCACTCGGCGCGCTCGGTGCCGCCGGCTGCAGCCGTGTGGCCACGGCGTCGGGCGAGAACGGCGGTGATCTCCTGGACCGGCTGAAGGCCCAGGGCGTCGTACGCCTCGGTATCGCCGGCGAGATCCCCTTCGGTTACATCGACACGAACGGCGAGCTCACGGGTGAGGCCCCGGAACTCGCGAGGGTCATCTTCAAGCGGCTGGGGGTGGAGCGCGTACAGCCCGTGCCGACGGAATTCGGCTCGCTCATTCCCGGTCTGAAGTCCCAGCAGTTCGACGTGGTCGCCGCCGGGATGTACATCAACGCCGAGCGCTGCGCCCAGGTGATCTTCTCCGACCCCGACTACCAGATGCTCGACGCCTTCATCGTCCGCAAGGGCAACCCGAAGAACCTGCGCGACTACAAGGACGTCGTGAAATCGGGGGCGAAATTCGCGACCGGAACGGGATACGCGGAGATCCAGTACGCGGTCGAGGCCGGGTACAAGGAGAGCGACATCCTGATCGTCCAGGACCAGGTCGCGGGCATGAACGCCGTCGAGGCGGGCCGTGTCGACGTCTTCGCCGGGACGGCGCTGACCACCCGCGAGGTCGTCAAGAAGTCCAGCAAGGTGGAGTCGACCGAACCGTTCGCGCCACTCGTGGACGGCAAGCCGCACACGGACGGCGGCGGCTTCGCGTTCCGCCCGACGGAGACGAAGCTGCGGGACGCCTTCAACGTGGAGCTGAAGAAGATGAAGGACAGCGGTGAGCTGCTGCGGATCCTGCGGCCCTTCGGCTTCACGAAGAACGAGATGACCGATTTGACCGCGAAGGAGTTGTGCGGCGGATGACATCGGGACTCTGGGAACTCGTCCTCAAGGGGATCTGGGTCACGGTCCAGCTGCTGGTGCTCAGCGCGCTGCTGGCCGGGGCCGTCTCCTTCGTGGTGGGCATCGCGCGCGTCCACCGGCTGTGGATCGTCCGCTTCCTCGCGGGCTTCTACACCGAGGTGTTCCGAGGCACCTCGGCACTGATCATGATCTTCTGGGTGTTCTTCGTGCTGCCGATCGCCTTCGGCTGGCAGCTGGTCCCGATGTGGGCGGGCACCCTCGCGCTGGGTCTGACGTACGGGGCGTACGGCTCCGAGATCGTGCGCGGCGCCCTGAACTCCGTCGACAAGGCGCAGGTCGAGGGCGGTATCGCGCTCAGCTTCACGCCCTGGCAGCGGCTGCGGCTGATCCTGCTGCCGCAGGCCGTGCCGGAGATGATCCCGCCGTTCTCCAACCTGCTGATCGAGCTGCTCAAGGGCACCGCCCTGGTGTCCGTGATGGGCATGGGCGACCTGGCCTTCAGCGGGAACCTGGTGCGGCTCGCGCTGCAGCAGAGCGCGGAGATCTACACGTACATCCTGCTGATCTACTTCGTGATCGCCTTCCTGCTCACGCGGCTCATGCGCGGGCTGGAGAAGCGGCTCAAGGCCGGGGTCGGCGAAGTTCCTGAGATGGGTGTGTCCCAGGGCGAGCTGCACCGCCCGGAGACCACCGGAGTCGGCGGAGGTGCCGTATGACATGGGACTGGAGTGCCGTCGGCGACTTCATGCCGCACTTCTGGGACGGCCTGCTGATCACCCTGCAGGCCCTGGTGCTCGGCTCGCTGATCTCCTTCGCCCTCGGGCTCGTGTGGGCGCTGCTGATGCGTACGCCGACCCGCTGGGTGCGCTGGCCGGTCGGGGTCGTCACGGAGTTCATCCGCAACACCCCGCTGCTGGTCCAGCTGTTCTTCCTCTTCTACGTGCTGCCCGAGTGGAACATCACGTTCTCCGCGATGACCACCGGTGTCGTCGCCATCGGGCTGCACTACTCGACGTACACGATGCAGGTCTACCGGGCCGGTATCGAGGGCGTGCCGGCCGGCCAATGGGAAGCGGCCACGGCACTGAACCTGCCCATGACCCGGACGTGGACCGCGGTGATCCTGCCGCAGGCGATCCGCCGGGTGGTGCCCGCGCTGGGCAACTACGTCATCTCGATGCTCAAGGACACGCCGCTGCTGATGGCGATCACCGTCCTCGACATGCTCGGTGAGGCGCGGCTGTTCTCCCAGCAGAACTTCCAGTTCACCGAGCCGCTGACGGTCATCGGCGTGGCCTTCATCCTCATTTCCTATCCGGCTTCCCTCCTCATGCGAGCCCTGGAGCGACGTCTTGTCCGCTGACACCCCCCTGACAGAAGAGTCCGCCGCCAACCCGGCCGTGGACGGCAGCGAGCTGATCCGGTTCGACAAGGTCACCAAGCGCTTCGGCGACAACACGGTCCTCGACAACCTCGACTTCTCCGTCGCGTCCGGCAAGCACGTCACGCTGATCGGCCCGTCCGGCTCCGGCAAGACGACGATCCTGCGGCTGCTGATGACCCTGCTCAAGCCCGACGAGGGCACCATCAAGGTGGGCGGCGACTACCTCACCCACGAGGAGAAGAACGGCAAGCTCGTCCCGGCCGGCGACAAGCACATCCGCGAGGTCCGCAAGAACATCGGGATGGTCTTCCAGCAGTTCAACCTCTTCCCGAACATGAAGGTGCTGCGCAACATCACCGAGGCACCGGTCACCGTGCTCGGCATGTCCAAGGACGCGGCCGAGGAGCGGGCCCGCGAACTGCTCGACCTGGTCGGTCTGGCGGAGCACATCGACAAGTACCCGAGCCAGCTCTCCGGCGGGCAGCAGCAGCGTGTCGCGATCGCGCGGGCGCTGGCCATGCGGCCGCAGGTGCTGCTCCTCGACGAGGTGACCTCCGCGCTCGACCCCGAGCTGGTCGTGGGCGTCCTCGACGTGCTGCGGGACATCGCCCGCAGCACCGACATCACGATGCTGTGCGTGACGCACGAGATGAGCTTCGCCCGGGACATCTCCGACCAGGTGCTGATGTTCGACTCCGGGCGGGTCCTGGAGTCCGGGTCTCCGGAGAAGATCTTCGGCGACCCGGAGCACGACAGGACGAGGGAGTTCCTCGGCGCGGTGCTGTGATCCCACGGCCCGGCCGGACCGGCCGGGTCACCGGCTCAGGCCTGTGGCATATGCCGGACGGGTGAGCCACTGTTGGGGGGATCGGATCACGCCATC
This sequence comes from Streptomyces sp. NPDC102514, assembly GCF_055584525.1. Lineage (NCBI taxonomy): Bacteria > Bacillati > Actinomycetota > Actinomycetes > Kitasatosporales > Streptomycetaceae > Streptomyces > Streptomyces sp. NPDC102514. The sequence continues at coordinate 221,772 of NZ_JBVJLW010000006.1, read as the reverse complement.
AATCCCGCCAACAGCCCCTCCACGCCCCCGGCCCGACGGCTATCCTGGAGGGGGCCCGGCCGTCCGGGCTGCGTTGATGTGCGGGTCGATGCGCGTGACGTCGAGCCGCGCGCTGGGCCGAAAAGCGCAGGGGGATCACCGTGGCGCTGAAGCGTGAGTCGACCGCGCCGTACCACTCGGCCCAGGACGCCCTGCGCGTCCTGGAGACCGTGGCACGGCACACCACCGGCATCACCGACATCGAACTCGCCCGGCACACCGGCCTCGGCACCGAGCGCCTCACCGCCCTCCTGCGCATGCTGCGCCGCGAGGGCTACGTGGAACAGCTCGCGGACGGGGCGTACGTGACCGGGGAGGCCTTCGGCCGGCTCGGCTCCGTGCGCGACCGGGACGAGGCACTGCGCGTCCAGCTCCAGCGCAACCTCGACCGCCTGCGCGACTCGGTCGGCGCCGCCGTCTACATGAGCCGTTACGTGGACGGCGAGATCCACGTCACCCAGTGCGCGGAGGGCCCGGCCACCCCGGCGGTCAACGAATGGGTGGACTTCCGTTCCGCGGCCCACGCCAGCGCCATCGGCAAGAGCCTGCTCGGCCAGCTCGACCTCAACGGCCGGCGCGACCACCTCTCCCGCCACCGCATGGCCCGGCTCACCTCGCGCACCATCACGAACGAGCGGGTGCTCCTGTCCCGGCTCGACGCCCAGGCACCCACCGTGCCCGTGCTCGACCTCCAGGAGTACGCGATCGGCACGGTCTGCGCGGCGGTCCCCATCACGGCCGGTTCGGCCGTGGGCTGCCTCGCCCTCTCCCTCCCGGTGGAACACGCCCACCGGCTCCGCGAGGCCGCCGACACCCTGAACCGGGGCGCGACACCGCTGCTCCTCTCGCTGGCCATCTGAGCAGGCCGTCCGGGCGGCACCCCGGCATCCGCCGCCGCCCCGCGGGTGGTCCGGAGCACCCCTGAGGACCGGGTAGTATTTTCCCTGTCGCCAGCCGCGAGAGCGGTCGGCGGGAGTCACGCGCCGCTAGCTCAGTTGGTTAGAGCAGCTGACTCTTAATCAGCGGGTCCGGGGTTCGAGTCCCTGGCGGCGCACAACAGCACCACAGCAGAGGGCCCCCGCGAGAGCGGGGGCCCTCTGCGTTGCCCGGCCTTCCGCGTCGCCCGCTCCGGCCCGTGCCCGCCGCGGCCCCGCCTCACCGCGACAGCAGTTCCTCGCGCCCCCGCGCCCGGTACCGCTCCACCAGCGCCTCGACGTCCGCCCCGTCCAGCAGCCGGTATCCGGTGCACCCCGGCTCCCCCTCCGGCCGCCACCACACCGGGTCCGTGCAGCGGAAGCCCTCGCGGCGCAGTCCGGCCCGGTGGATCTTGTTGGTGGCGGTGACCGGCATCCGGTCGACGACCCGTACGAAGCGCGGGGTCATCTTGGTGCCCAGGTCAGGCTGGGCGTCCAGGAAGGCCTCGAAGGCGAGCGGGTCGAAGGTGCCGGCCACGGTGGCCATGACCTGGTCGCCGGCCACCGGGTCGGGGACGGCGTACACGGCCACGGCGTCCGCGCCCTCGTAGCGGGCGAGGATGTTCTCGATCACCGCGGCGGCCAGGTTCTCGCTGTCGACGCGGAGCCTGTCGTCGGTGCGGCCCGCGAAGTACAGGAATCCCTCGGCGTCCCGGTAGAAGAGGTCGCCGGTCCAGTACCAGCCGTCCCGGCCCCGGGCCGCGTCCGCCGCCGGGTTGCGCCAGTAGCCCTCGAAGGGGTTGGGGCCGCGGTTCACCAGCTCGCCTATGGCCTCGTGGCCGTTGAGCAGCAGACCGTCGGGGCCGAAGACCGCCGCGGGGCACTCGGCGCGGGTCCGCGGATCCAGCACCGCGAGGTCGTCGCCGGGTGCCGCCCGTCCGGTCGCGCCCTTCGGCGTCCCGGGCGACCACTGGATCGCCGCCCCGCCCTCCGACGACCCGTAGCCCTCCACCAGGCGCACCCCGAACCGCTCCTCGAAGGCCGCCGCGTCCACCGCCCCCGCCTCCGTCCCGAAGCCCGTGCGCAGCGGGTTGTCACGGTCGTCGGCGCGGGCCGGGGTCTGGAGGATGTACTGGACGGCGCGTCCCACATAGGTGAAGTACGTGGCCCCGTAGGCCCGTACGTCCGGCAGGAAGGCCGAGGCGGAGAAGCGGCGCCGCAGCGCCACGCCCGCGCCGGCCGCGAGGGCGGGTGCCCAGTCGGCGATCACCGCGTTGCCGTGGAACATGGGCATGCAGATGTAGTGCACGTCGTCCGCGCGCACCCCGAAGTGGCCGACCAGTGACCGCCCGGCCGCCGCGAGCCGCCCCTGCGAGCAGATCGCCGCCTTGGGCGCACCGGTCGAGCCGGAGGTGAAGTAGAGGAGGAAGCGGCTGCGCGGGGTGGCCGGTCCCGGCTCCGGGCGCGCGTCCGCGTACGGCGCGAGCAGGTCCTCGTACGCCTGCGTGTCGGTCACCAGGACGCGTACGCCCGGGAGTTCGAGGCCGTCGAGGAGCGGGAGGTGGGTCCGCTCGGTGATCAGGACGCGGCATTCGGTGTGCAGGATGTCGCGGGCGAGTTCGGGGCCGCGGCGGGTGGGGTTGATCCCCGCGACGGCCGCGCCCGCGAGGGCCGCGGCGCTCAGCCAGAGCGGGAACTCGGGGGTGTTGTCGAGCAGCACGCCGATGTGCGGTTCCGCGCGGGGCGACAGCAGTTCGGCGAACAGCGCGGCCCGCGCCGCCGCGCCCGCGGCCACCTCGTGGTGGGTCAGGGCCCGCTCCTCGCACCACAGCCCCGGCCGGTGGTCGCCCCACCGCTCCTGTACGAGTTCGGCGACGGTACGCGCGCCCGTGCCCACGCTCCTGACTCCCATGGACGCGCACCATAATTGACGGAGCGTCAGATGACGAGGGTGGGAGCGGGAGCGGTACAGCTCCACGCACGCCGTCACTCCATGCCGACGTGCGTGGAACCTACCCGTGGGGGGTGGCCGTGCGATGGCTCAGAAGGTGACGTCCGAGCAGGCGTAGAACGCGTTGCTCGTGTCGGCGATCGTCCACACCGCGAGGATCACGTGGTGTCCGCTCCGGCCCGACGGCAGGGTGCCGCTGTGCGAGAGCGTCGCCGGGGGCTGACCGCTGTAGGGAACGGTCAGGAACGGGGTGGTGTCCAGCGCGGACCGCGTCAGCGGAGCGTTCTGGTTCCAGCCGCTCTTGGTGATGTAGTACTTGAAGTCGGTCGTCGAGTGCCGTGCCGTGAACTGCCAGCGGAAGGTGTAGCTCTGCCCGCCGCTGACCTTCGTCGTCGGCCAGGCGCCGCCCGAGGGCGTCGTCGCCTTGTCGAGCGCGCCGAAGTTGCCGTGGTTCCCGGAGCAGATCTGACCGTCCGAGGGCCCGGCCGCCGGGAAGCCCTTGGGGCCCTCGACGCTCTGGGGCTCCCACTGGATGTCACCGCAGTTGGCCACGCCGCCGTTCTGGCAGAGCTTCTGCCGGCTGACGGGGAGATCGGTGTAGCCGTGGCCGGTGGCACCGCCGCTGGAGAGGACGATCGCTCCGGTGGTGGCGAGTCCGACGGCGGCGGCGTACCACTTCAGCCGCTTTCGGGGCGGGGGAGTTGGCCGGAGGGTTGGCTGGGGAGTTTCTCGCATGCTGCCGCTCCTGGAGAACGTGGGGGAAGTTCCGTGAGCCGTGCGTGCGCATCGCGATGCGTGAAGGTGAAGACGAAGGTGAAGATGAGGCGATGATTCAGGTCTAGACCAAGTACCAGATTATTGCCAGGACTTGGCTGTGTCCATATCAAGTCCACGTCAAAAGCCGGATGGGTCCATACCAATCGTGGAGAGGGCCCGGTGGCACCGGTCCCGCGACTTCTCCACCAGCTGTCCGTTCGGGTCGTCGTTGGTGGCCACCCAGTCCCGCGCCTGCGCCTCGTCCCTCCCACCAGCCAACTGCCGCTCCACCAGCCTCTCCTGCCGCACGCCCCCCGGCGTCTCCACGTACCAGCACTCCCCCATGAGCACATGTGCGTCCCGCCAGCCCGGCAGATCACAGGCGAGATAGTTCCCCTCGGTGACGACGAGCCGGGCGGCCGGAGGCACCAGATGCCGCGCGGCGACCGGCTCGTGGAGCGTGCGGTCGTAGTCCGGTACGTAGATGTCGCGGACGGTCTCGTCGAGGACCCGGCGCAGCAGATCGACGTACCCCCACACGTCGAAGCTCGGCTCGGAGCCCTTGCGGGCGGTCAGACCGAGGCGTTCCAGCTGGACGTTGGAGAGGTGGAAGCCGTCGAGCGGCAGATAGGCGGCGCCCTCGCCGAGGTGCGCGACCAGGGCGCGGGCGAGGGTGGACTTGCCGGCACCGGGCGGTCCCGCCAGGCCCAGCACGGCACGCGGGGTGCCCTCGGTCAGACTCCAGGCGTCCGCGGCCAGGTCGTCGAGGGTGTGGGGACCCGCGAGGATGTGGGGGTCGGTGAGGTCGTGGGGGCCGGTGGCGGAGGCTTCGGGGTCGGCGGCCGGGACGGGGGTGCGGGGGTCATCGATCTCCATGCCCCGTATAGAACGCCACCGTCAGGTCCTTCACCAGGGCCTTGCGCTCGTAGTCGTCCAGCTCGACGAGACCGCGCACGGTCAGCCGGGTCACCGTGTCCTCCACCGAGTCGACGACCGAGGTGAGGACCTTGTCGCGGTGCTGGGCGTCCAGGGCCGCGATCCGGCGGCGCTGCATCACGGCGGCGATCTCGGGCGCGTACTCCACCCCGAGCGGCTGCGCCGAGTACACCTGGAGCCCGACCGCCGCCGCCTCCGCCGCCACCAGCCGGGTCAGCGAGTCGCTGACGGCCTCCGTGTTCCGCAGGGTCGCGGAGTCCGCCCCGCCCGACGCGTTCGGCCCGTAGGGCGAGTTCGGCGAGAGGTCGGCCGGCAGCTGCGCGAGCACCCGGGCGAGCGCCGCCTCCACGCACTCGCGCAGATACAGCTGGTGGTCCTCGACGCCGAGCGCGGCGCGGGCGGTGTCCCGCACCCGCCAGACGACGAGCACCACGACCCGCAGCGCGACGCCGTTCGCGTCGACCGCGGGCATCGCCTCGCTCCGCCAGTGCCGCAGCCGTACGTCGATCCGGCGGCGCAGCACCAGCGGGTTCACCCACATCAGCCCGGTGCGCCGGACCGTGCCCCGGTAGCGGCCGAAGAGGCCGAGCACCCAGGCGCGCCCGGTACGGCCGCGGGCCAGCCCGCCGAACCCGAACAGCGCGAGCGCCCCGCCTCCCGCGAGCGCCGCCCACTGCGGACCGCCGAGTCCGGCGGCGGTGTGCGCGGGCAGTCCCAGCGCGTCCACGGCGAGCGGCGGCAGGACGCCCGCCCACCAGGACGCCAGGACGCAGCCGGTCGTACCGACGGCGCCCGCCAGTACTCCGGCCAGGCCCGGCAGCACCCGTGCGGGCCGCTCGACCAGGTCGGGGTCGACCTCCGGTGTGGGCCTCGGCCGCAGCGGGGCGGGGGTGCGCCGCGCGATCCGCGGCTGCTCGCCCGTACCCCGCCGACGGCTGACCACCGCGGGCGCCAGTGCCACGGACACCGGTCCGGGCTCGTCGCGGAAGAGCAGGTGGACCGGGATCTCGGTGGTCGCCTCGTTGTGGATGACCCGCGCCCCGCGGCCACCCGCCTCCCGACCGCCGGTGTCCCGGCCGCCGGTGTCGCGTCCGCCGGGGTCCCGGCCGCCCGCCTCGGGCGGTCCCTCGGGCTCCGGCGAGTGTGAAGTGGTCGTCGTACTCATCTGTGCCTCCGTGCCTCCGCGCCAGGAAGAACCGCCGTGCCGGTCGAACAACCGCCCTAGGGGGTGTCGGCGAAGAGCCGTCGCCAGGTCTCCGGACCCGGGTAGCCGTCCGCCGCCCCGCCGCGCCACCCCTGCGCGCGCTGGAACGCCTCGACGTTGCGCCGGTCGCCCTCGCCCCAGCGCGATCCCGGACCCTGCGTGTAGTGCGTGCCGAACCCCTTCTTCACCAGTTGCCTCCCCAGCCGGGTGACGTGGTCGTTGTCCGCGCCGGGCCGGAACATCGCCCGTCCGGGATAGCCGGGGACGCCGTGCGGGGCGACACCGCCGGCCGGGGGCTTCACGGGCGTGCCGGGGCTGCCTGCGCTCGCGGCCCGGACGTCCCGGCCCTTGCCGTTCACCAGGTACGACCAGGTCGCCGGCCCCGGCAGCCCGTCGGCGTCGGCCCCGGTCCAGCCCTGCGCCTGCTGGAACGCCCGGGTCGCCCGCCGGTCCGCGTCCGACCAGCGCGGCCCGGGACCCGAGGTGTAGAAACTCCCCGCGCCCCGCGCGACGAGCATCCGCCCCAGCCGGGTGACGTACGCGTTGTTCGCACCGGGCCCGAACGCGGCGGCGCCGGGATAGCCGGCCGCGGCCGGAGAGGTGACGGGCGTGCCGGTGCCGGTGCCCGTGCCGCCCTTGCCCGGCTCCGGCTTGAGCCCCTTGTAGCGATACGCGAGATAGCGGTCCGAATTGCTCCAGTAGGCGTAAGGAGTGGCCTGCCTGCGGGCGTGCGGACGCGTCAGCTCGTACGCGACGTAATGGCTCTGCGTGTAATCCGTCCAGCCGCCGAAAATCACGACGTGGGACCCTTTCTCGGGGTCGGACGGATTGTGGAAGAGCAGGATGTCCCCCGGCTGGAGATCACCCTGGGCGATCCGGACGCCGTACTTGTCGAGGCTGCCCGTCCATTCGTTCCCGCCGAGGTTCCACGCCATCGAGACGAAGCCGGAGCAGTCCTGGCGGTAGCCGTCGGACCAGTACGCGCCCATGTTGTAGGGCACCTGCGCGGCGACCCACTCCCTGGCCCGGTTGATGATCTCGGCCCGGGTCGTCTGGGGCGCCTTGATCCTGGCCGGCACCCCACCGGGGCCGTGCAGCGGGGTCGTGCCGCCCTGCGGAGTGCCGGGGTCGTCGGCCGCGGGGGCGCCGGGGCGCTGCGGGGCGTGCGCTGCGGCGACGGCGGGGGTGGCGCCGGCCGCGCCGAGCACCGTGCCGGTGGCCGCGGCGAGGGCCAGCGCCATGGGGGACAGTGCGGCCGGGTGGCCGCCGAATCCGCCGGTTCTGGAATGCGGCAGTACGCGCCGCCAGTGTGTACATCCGGGGCAGTCGCAGTCGCTCTCGGGATCGAATTCCTCGAATGCCGGAGCGGGCATGCTTTTCCCGTCGTCGTCCTGTCTGAGAATTTCGCGCTTCTGCACGTGCGTCAGTTTCGCAACGTGTTGCTCGGACCGCATGTTGACGGTCCGAATGATGTATCGACCGCCTCCGGCGAGCGGGTCTGATTTCGGCTGCGGGCCGGTGGGGGTTGCTCGCGCAGTTCCCCGCGCCCCCAACCGCCCAGGGGCGCGGGGAACTGCGCGGCCCACCCCCACCGGCCCGCAGCCGAATCCCCCGGTCAAAGCCCCCGCAGGGATCCGCTAGGATTCCTGACGAGACGCGCCGCTAGCTCAGTTGGTTAGAGCAGCTGACTCTTAATCAGCGGGTCCGGGGTTCGAGTCCCTGGCGGCGCACAAGAAGCAGGAAGAAGCACCAGCAGGGCAAGAGAAGTAACGAAGAGGCTCCCCGCGAGAAGCGGGGAGCCTCTTCGCGTATGGCCGAACCCTTACGGCCCGCTACCCTCTCGCCATGGCGCGCGACCTCCAGGAGCAGATCAAGAAGCTCATCATCGACCGTCGGCTGCCCTCGGGCGCCGTACTGCCGACCGAGCCCGACCTCATGGAGCTGCTCGGCGCCAGCCGGAACTCCGTGCGCGAGGCCCTCAAGGCCCTCCAGGCGATGGGCATCGTAGAGATCCGGCACGGCTTCGGCACTTACGTCGGCCCGATGTCCATGGCCCCGATGATCGAGGGCCTGGCCTTCCGCACGGTCGCCGGGCACTACCGCGGCGAGGACAGCCTCCTGCAGCTCCTGCAGCTGCGCGAGGCCGTGGAGACCGGCCTGGTCTCGCGTGTGGCGGGCAACGTCCCGCCGGACGATCTGGCCGTCCTGGACGCGCTGGTCGAGCGCATGGAGGCCGAGGCCACCGCGGGAGCGGGTCTCGCCGAGACCGACCGCGCGTTTCACGCCACCCTCTACCGGAGTCTGGGCAACGTCCTGCTGAGTGAACTCCTGGAGGCGTTCTGGGACGCCTTCCACCGCGTACGCACGGATCTCGTGGAACTTCCGCAGGATCCGAAGGTCACCTGCCGGCAGCACCGGGAGATTCTCGACGCGGTGCGCTCCGGTGATCCGGGGCGGGCCGAGGACGCGATAAGAGAACACTTCGGCAACATCCGTACGCGGTTGACAGCAACCGGTACCGAACGAGACCAGCAGGCTCCCCAATGAGCGCGTATGACCGGTAAACACCGTGTTTCGCATCTTGCGATCATGACGAACGGCATAGAACCCTGGGCAACAAGAGGCTGCGGTTACAGAGCAGTTGGGGGCATGAAAGCGGTTGCGTGCGAAGGCAGGGATTGGGGCCCTGTCAATGAACGGATGCCGAGGGGGGCATCATGCAACCGGAAGGCCGCTCCGCCATGTCTATAAGGTGTGTGGATGATGTGGTGACGGGGGCCTGCTGTTGATACGCCAGTGCGGGTTCAGGGGGACCGGCCGGCGAAGGGAACAACGAGCACGTGGAAACTCGCGTGTGGGGGGATGACTCATGACGTCGACGCCGACGGGCGCCCGGCAGAACTCCGACCCGTCCGAGACCACCCAGCTGAGGGTGCCGTCACAGACGCGGACCGGCACTTTCCGCAGAATCAAGAAGAACCTGCCGAGATACGACTACGAGCACTACAGCCGGCTCGCGGGTCCTCTCACGCAGCCGGACCCGACCAAGCCGTACAAGGTGCAGTACCGCACGCTGCTCTCGCAGGAGCCGCACCGGCTGCGCGCCGCCCTGATGCTGGGCGCGGCCCCGCTGCTGTCGATCGTGCTGCTCATCTGGCTCCTCCAGCCGGCGCACTGGACCGAGCGGGACTATCCCGCGTACGACTTCCTGCCGGCGCTCGACGTGGTGATGCTCGTCTCCATCGGTCTGATCGAGCTGTTCCGCTGCATGAACGTGCTGTCGAACGCGCACGCCACGCTGGTCGCCCGCGACCCGATCCCGGTGGTGCCCGAGACCGGCACCAGAGTGGCCTTCCTCACCTCCTTCGTGCCCGGCAAGGAGCCGTTGGAGATGGTGACGAAGACCCTGGAAGCCGCGGTGCGGATCCGGCACCGCGGCCTCATGCATGTCTGGCTCCTCGACGAGGGCGACGACCCCGAGGTGAAGGCGGTGTGCGAGCGCCTCGGAGTGCACCACTTCTCCCGCAAGGGCGTCGCGAAGTGGAACCAGAAGAAGGGCCCGCACCGCGCCAAGACCAAGCACGGCAACTACAACGCCTGGCTGGACGCGCACGGTGACCACTACGACTTCTTCGCCAGCGTCGACACCGACCATGTCCCGCTGCCGAACTACCTGGAGCGGATGCTGGGCTTCTTCCGCGACCCGAACATCGGCTTCGTGATCGGCCCGCAGGTCTACGGCAACTACGACAACCCGATCACCAAGGCCGCCGAGTCGCAGCAGTTCCTGTTCCACGCGCTGATCCAGCGCGCGGGCAACGCGTACGGCTCGCCGATGTTCGTGGGCACGTCGAACGCCGTGCGCATCAAGGCGCTGAAGCAGATCGGCGGCCTGTACGACTCGATCACCGAGGACATGGCGACCGGCTTCGAGATCCACCGCCACAAGAACCCGGCGACGGGCAGGAAGTGGCGCTCGGTCTACACCCCGGACGTCCTCGCGGTCGGTGAGGGCCCGAACGCCTGGACGGACTTCTTCACCCAGCAGATGCGCTGGTCACGGGGTACGTACGAGACGATCCTCAAGCAGTACTGGAAGGGCGCCTACTCGCTGCCGCCGAGTAAGTTCTTCAACTACACGATGATGATCATCTTCTACCCGATGTCGGCGCTCAACTGGATCCTGGCCGCGCTGAGCTGCGCCCTGTTCCTGGGTCTGGGCGCCTCGGGTGTGAACATCGACCCGGCGATCTGGCTGATGCTCTACGGCAACGCCTCGGCGCTGCAGATCGGCCTCTACGTCTGGAACCGCCGCCACAACGTCTCGCCGCACGAGCCCGAGGGCTCCGGCGGTGTGGCGGGCATGATCATGTCCGCGCTGTCGGCACCGCTGTACGCGAAGGCCCTCATCGACTCGATGCTGCGCCGCAAGAGCAAGTTCGTGGTGACCCCGAAGGGCGACTCCGCGAGCCCGGACACCTGGTTCGGGACGTTCCGGTACCACTGGTACTTCATCGCGATCTTCAGCGGTTCGATCACCGCGGGCTTCGTCTACGGCCACTCCCACCCGGCGATGATCATCTGGGCGACGTTCGCGCTCCTCATCACGGCCTCGCCGATGTTCGCCTGGCGCTGGATGATGCGGCAGGACAAGAAGGGGAGGAAGCACCGGCACGGTTCCCCCCAGGAGCCCCCGGCCGCCCCGGCGCCCGTGTACGACAGCCGGATCCCCCTCCAGCCACAGCAGTCCCAGGCGCCTCAGCACGCCGCCCCGCACGGGCAGCAGCACGCACCTCAGCACAAGCCGAGCTGGGCGTCGGGCGGGGGCACCGACCAGACCGTGCAGATCTCCCTCGGAGGCCGGCACCGTTCGTCCGGGGAATGAGATGCGCGGCCACCGCGCCGCGTATCCCACCCCAGGGGCCGGACCAGGGACGAGGCCTGGTCCGTGCCGGCCAAGTCAGTCGAGTTAGACGGGAATTCAAGTGAAAGACGGTTCCAGCCGCCGCCGCGCCCGCCGCATCGCGATAGGTGCGGCGGTGGTGCTTGCGCTGGCCGGGATGAACGGACCCGCGCTCTACCGCTTCGGGTCGGAGCAGTACCACGAGTACAAGATCAACAGACCTGAGTACAAGGCCGAGAACGGCAAGTGGGACATCGTCGAGTTCCCCGAGAAGTACCGGCTGAACACCATTCACGCCGCGCTGCTGCACACCGGCAAGATCCTGCTGATCGCCGGTTCGGGGAACAACCAGGACAACTTCGACGCGAAGAAGTTCGACACCCGCGTCTGGGACCCGGTCAAGAAGACGATCAAGAAGGTCCCGACGCCGGCCGACCTGTTCTGCACGGGCCACACCCAGCTGCCCAACGGCAATCTGCTGATCGCGGGCGGCACCAAGCGCTACGAGAAGCTCAAGGGCGACATCACCAAGGCGGGCGGCCTGATGGTCGTCCACAACGAGAACCCCGACGAGCCGATCACCCTGCCCGCGGGCACCCGCTTCTCCGGCAAGGAGAACGGCAAGACGTTCGTGTCGAAGGACCCGGTCGTCGTCGAGCGCGCCAAGAAGGTCTTCGACCCGGCGACCGGCAAGTTCCTGCGCAACGAACCGGGCCTCGGCCGGATCTACGTCGAGGCGCAGAAGAGCGGCTCCAAGTACGAGACGGGCACGCAGGACAACTACCGCGTGCAGGGGCTCTCGGGCGCCGACGCCCGCAACACGTACGGCATCGCGCAGAAGCTCGCCCTGGACAAGAAGGACTTCCAGGGCATCCGGGACGCCTACGAGTTCGACCCGGTCGCCGAGAAGTACATCAAGGTCGACCCGATGAACGAGGCGCGCTGGTACCCGACGCTCACCACGCTCTCGGACGGCAAGATCCTCAGCCTCTCCGGCCTGGACGAGATCGGCCAGCTGGTCCCGGGCAAGAACGAGGTGTACGACCCGAAGACCAAGAAGTGGACGTACACCGACGGCGTCCGCCAGTTCCCGACCTACCCGGCGATCTCCCTGATGCAGAACGGCAAGCTGTTCTACTCGGGCGCGAACGCCGGCTACGGACCCGACGACGTCGGCCGTGACCCGGGCGTCTGGGACCTGGAGACGAACAAGTTCAAGAAGCTCAAGGGCATGTCCGACCCGAAGCTCCTGGAGACCGCGGGCACGGTGCTGCTGCCGCCCGCGCAGGACGAGAAGTACATGGTGATCGGCGGCGGCGGGGTCGGCGAGTCCAAGCTGTCCAGCAAGAAGACCCGCATCATCGACCTGCTGGCCGACAACCCGAAGTTCGTCGACGGTCCCGAGATGGAGAAGGGCACGCGCTACCCGCAGTACTCGATCCTCCCGGACGACGACGTGCTGGTGTCGGGCGGCTCGGAGGACTACCGCGGGCGCGGTGCCACCAACATCCTGCAGGCGCGGATGTACGACTCGAAGACCAACGAGTTCAAGCGGGTCGCCGATCCGCTGGTGGGGCGCAACTACCACTCGGGCTCGATCCTGCTGCCCGACGGCCGCGTGATGTTCTTCGGCTCGGACTCGCTCTACGCCGACAAGGCCAACACCAAGCCGGGCAAGTTCGAGCAGCGCGTGGAGATCTACACGCCGCCGTACCTCTTCCAGGGTTCGCGGCCGACGCTCTCCGGCGGTCCGAAGACCATCGAGCGCGGCGGGTCGGCGACCTTCACGTCGAAGCACTCCTCGTCGATCAAGTCGGCCCGGCTGATCCGGCCGAGCGCGTCGACGCACGTCACCGACGTCGACCAGCGGTCGATCGCGCTGGACTTCGAGAAGACGCAGGACGGCATCGAGGTCACCGTCCCGAAGAGCCGCAACCTGGTCGAGTCCGGCTGGTACATGCTGTTCGTGACGGACGACCAGGGCACCCCGAGCAAGGCCCAGTGGGTGAAGATCCCCTGACGGACGTGGTGCGTACGTGACTGGGGGCGCCCTCCGCACAGGGAGGGCGCCCCCAGTCACGTGCACGTCACCTACAAGCAGTTACTACTTGCTCGCCTTCGCGAGCTTCAGCGCGTACTCCGGCCACCACTGGCCCGCCTTCGGTCCGTCCTTGCACGTGCCGTCGGACTCGCCGGGCCGCTTGACCCACAGGTACGCGTCGACGAGATCGTCGTCGGTCTTCGTGGTGGGTGACTCGCCCAGCGCGCGCCCCGGCGGGTTGCACCAGTTCTCCTCCGGGTCGCCGTCCGTGTAGGGGCCGTTGCCGTTGCGGCTGGTGTCGATCACGAACGGTTTGCCGCCGACCTTCGACGACAGTTCCTTGCCGTACTTCGTGCTGTCGGGCGTCTTGTAGAAGTTGGAGACGTTGACCGCGAACCCGTCGCCGTTCTCGACGCCCGCCAGCTTCAGCGGCTCGGCGATGTCGGCGGGCTTGCCCCAGCCCGCGTTGCCGGCGTCCAGGTAGACCTTCGTGTTCTTCAGCGACTTGAACTTCTCCACCGCGCCCCGGAGCAGGTCGTAGCGCTCCTCGTGGAACTCGTCCGGGGTGCAGCCGTCCACCATGTGGAGCACGGCGTCCGGCTCCAGGATCACCGTGGCCGCCCGGTCGCCGATGCCGTTGGCGACCTGGTCGATGAAGGTCCGGTACGCGTTGCCGTCGGCGGCGCCGCCGCTGGAGAACTGGCCGCAGTCGCGGTGCGGGATGTTGTAGACGACGAGCAGGGCGTCCCGGTCGGCCTTCGCCGCGGCCTCGGTGAAGCCGCGCGCCTCCTGCTCCGCGTTCTCCGGAGTCAGCCACTGCCCGGTGGGCTGCTCGGCGATCTTACGGATCAGTTCGGCGTTCTCGTCCTTGCCGTCCTTCGCATAGGCGGCGACCTGTTCGGCCGCGTTCCCGTCCGGGTTGACCCAGAACGGGTCCTTCTCCTTGGGCTGCTGGCTCACCTCGGCGCCCGACGTGTCCTTGTCGCCGTCGTCGCCCGAGGACGAACACGCCCCGAGCAGCAGCACAGCTCCGGCCACCGCCACGGACGCCCTTGCCCCGGCCCCCCTGCTCCCGTACATCGAAAAACTCCCCCTCGGGTGCACCGTCCGAAGTACCAATCCTGACATACGTGTCGGGCCGCCCACGAGCACAGTCACGCCTTGTCGGCCAGCTGTTACAGCGCTGAACGGCCGGACAGCGGCGGGGTCCCGCGGACCTGCCCGGACGCCGCGGCCACCTGCGCGGATAACGCAGCGCCACCGTGCTGGGACTTGGCGTCATTCAGCCCCTAGGCCGGGGCGCTCATCCGTTCTAGAGTCGTCCCAGACGGCCCGGGCCCCCGGCTGTCCGGCCATCCGCCCGTCCGCGGATGGGACCCTGAACCTCCCGTGCCGGTCGCCGGGTTACTCCCGCAGCCCGTGCGCGCACGGTCGAGGACCAGCCCGGTCGACGGCTCCGGGGGGAGCGGGTCGTCGACCGGGCCAGGTACCGCCGCCCCTCATCCGTGACGGGTCCCGCTGAGGTACGCGGAGACGACCACGTTCGCCGTGTAGGTGCGGCTCGTGCGGTCGAAGGTGCCGCCGCACGTGATGAGCCGCAGTTCGGCGCGCCCGGTCTGCCGGGCCCCGTACACCTTCCGGGCGTCGAAGCGGTCGCGGGCGAAGACCTGTACGTCCTCGACGGTGAACTCGGCGACCGTGCCGTCGTCCCGGACCACCCGGACCGCCGCGCCGGGCCGTATCTCGCTGAGGTGGTAGAAGACCGCGGGCCGGGTCTCGGTGTCCACGTGCCCAACGAGCAGCGCGGTTCCGGCCGCCCCGGGCCGCACCCCGTCCTGGTACCAGCCGACGGTCCCCGGCTGTCCGTACGGCGGCGGATCGATCGCCCCGCCCGGGTCGAGGCCGCGGCTCACGACGGGGGCCCGTACGCCCAGTGCGGGCACGTCCACGCGCTGGGGCCGCGCGTCGCCCAGCGGCTTCACGGCGGGCGGCAGTTCGACGCCGAGCGGGCGTCCGACCGCCGCCATGTCGCCGGTGGTCGGCGCGGATATGCCCTGCCGTATGTCGGTGACCTCGCGGCCCCAGAGCCACAGTCCGAGCAGCAGCAGCGCCCAGGCGAGCCCCATCAGGAGCCGGCCGGCGCCCGCCGTGTGTTCCCGGTGTTCCGATTGCGTGCGTGGTGACATGGCCCCTCAGTCCGTACGGCGGCGGCCCCGCCGGGCGCTGCTGACGGCCACGGCGACGGCGGCGACCCCGGCCAGGACGAGTCCGACGACCGCGTGCCGGGTACCGGGCCCCTCCGACCTGGCCTCGGCGGCGGCGAGCCGTGAGGTACCGCCACCGCCCGCGTGCACGGGGGCGACGGGGGACGCGGGCGCGGCGGGCGAAGCGGCGGCCGAGCCGTCCGGCTGCTTCCGCTTCTGCTTCTCCTCCCGCTGCTCCTCCCGCTCCCGCTTCTCCTTCTGTTCCTGCTTCTCGCGCTGCTTCTTGTCGGCGACGGTGACCGTGCCCTTGACCTTGTGCTCGAAGCCGTCGCAGGTGACCTTGATGTCGTACGTGCCCGGGTCGAGCGTCGAGCGGACGCGGGTCTCGCCCGCGAGGTCCCCCCGGCCCCCGGTGAGCTGTGCGTCGGCGACGAACGCCGCCGACGCGGCGGTGCCGGTCAGCCCGGTGCACCCCTGGACCCGCAACCGGACGTCGCTGCCGGGAGCCGGGGACCCCGGGGTCACCCGGACACCTCCGTCGGCCGCGAACACAGAGGGGGCGTACGCCGTGGGGGCGAGTGCGGCGGCAGCCGCCGCACCGGCACAGAGAGCGAGTCGCAGTGAACCCATCGTGAACCTCCAGACATCTGGAGCGTCCTCCGCGGGCCGGACGGGCGCATCCGGGGAGGGGGCCCGCTGCTCCGTACGGGTGGCGGCCCGTACGGGTGGCGGCTCGTGCGGCCGGCTCAGACGCGGTCGACGAGGTCCGCGATGGAGTCGACGATCGTGGACGGGCGGTACGGGTACTTCTCGATCTCCGCCTTCGTGGTGAGACCGGTGAGGACGAGGAAGGTCTCCATGCCCGCCTCCAGACCGGCCAGCACGTCGGTGTCCATGCGGTCGCCGATCATCGCGCTGGTCTCGGAGTGCGCGCCGATGGTGTTGAGCCCGGTCCGCATCATCAGCGGGTTCGGCTTGCCCGCGAAGTACGGCTGCTTGCCGGTCGCCTTGGTGATCAGCGCGGCGACCGCGCCGGTGGCGGGCAGCGCGCCCTCGGCGGACGGGCCGGTCTCGTCGGGGTTCGTGGCGATGAAACGGGCGCCGTCGTTGATCAGCCGCACCGCCTTGGTCATCGCCTCGAAGGAGTACGTGCGGGTCTCGCCGAGGACCACGTAGTCGGGGTCGTGGTCGGTCAGCACGTACCCGATGTCGTGCAGCGCGGTGGTCAGACCGGCCTCGCCGATGACGTACGCGGAGCCCTCGGGGCGCTGGTCCTCCAGGAACTGCGCGGTGGCCAGGGCGGACGTCCAGATGTTCTCGACCGGCACGTCCAGGCCCATCCGCCGCAGCCGGGCGTGCAGGTCGCGGGCCGTGTAGATGGAGTTGTTGGTGAGGACCAGGAAAGGCTTCCCGGAGTCCCTGAGCTTCCTTATGAAGGCGTCGGCGCCGGGGATGGGCACGCCCTCGTGGATGAGCACCCCGTCCATGTCGGTGAGCCACGATTCGATGGGCTTGCGCTCTGCCATGTGCCGTCTCCTGCCGTACGCGTTCTGCGTGAGCCGTGCGGGTGCGCCGTGCGGGTGCGCCGACGCCGCCGGTCACCGCCGTGTGCCGACGCCCCCAGCCTAGCCATCCGCTGGATCTTGGAGGAGGGGAGGACGAGGGAGAGGGACGCGGGAGGGGGAACGCCGGAGGGGGTCGCGGGCTCAGCGTCTGCGGCGGGCCACGACCAGCGCGGTGGCCCCGGCGGTCAGGAGCAGCAGCGCGCCGCCGGCCGCGGCGAGGAGGGCGCGGGGCGAGGAGAGCCCCGTACCGGCCAGTTCCTCGGCGAACGGCAGCCCGTCCGGTACGCCGTCGGCGGCACCCCGACGCTCCGGGTCCGGGTCCCGGTCCGGGACGCCCGTGTCACCGCGCGGCTCGCCCGTCTCCTTGCCCCCGGCCACTCCCCCGACGATGCGGAACCGGTAGTCGTTCGACTGGCCCACCCAGGCGCCGTCGTCCTGGTGCCGCTGGACGACGGCCGCGTTGGCGACGACGTCGTTGGCCACCGCGTCCGAGGTGACCGCGAGCCGCACCTTGACGGAGAGGGTCTTGCCGGGCGCGACGGTGAACCCAGGGAAGCCGTCCTCCCCGGCGGAGTCCGGCGCCGGGGAGCCCGACACGGAAGGGCCTGGCCCGGCGGAGCCGAGCACGCCGATGTGCTCGTCCTCGTCGGTCCGCTCGAAGGTCACGGCGTGGGGCCGGTCCCCGTCGTAGAACTCCAGGCGCGGCTGCTCCGGCCGCAGCGCCCGCTTCTTGTCCACGAGGACGACGACCGGGTGGACGTTCTCGCAGGGGGCGTCGGTGGTGTTGGTGAGGTCGATGTACCAGATCCGGAATCCGCCGCCGGCCTCGTAGGCGTCGGGGCCGCCGTGGATGCGGGTGCGCACGGGGAAGTCCCGTTTCCCGGACGTGGCGCAGGTGGGTCCGGCCCCGGGCAGGGCCTGTGCGGAGGCCGGTGCGGCGGGCACGGAGGTGAGGGCGGCTGCAGCGGTCACGGCGAGAGACAGGGGCTTGCTCAGTCGCATGGACACGGGAGCCTGCCACGGGGACGCGTGCCGCTGGCCGCGACGCGCGGGGGTGAAGCCCGTTCGGGGGTGCAGGTACGTCCGGTTGGGCGCGGGCGGTCGGCCGCAAGTGTGCGTCCGATCGGCCGCGGAGGGGGGCGGCCAGTCTGGGGCCGTTCGGAGGTGCAGGTACGTCCGGCCGACGGCGAGGGTGCGGGCGAGCGGGCGGCAAGGCTGCGTCCGTCCGGCGGCAGCGGTACGTCCGGGCGGCGGGCAGGGTGCGGGCGGTCGGCGGCAAGGGTGCGTCCGTCCGGCGGCAGCGGTACGTCCGGGCGGCGGGCAGGGTGCGGGCGGGTGGACCGGTGTGCGGCCGGCCGACGGCGAGGGTGCGGGCGGGCGGCGAGGCTGCGTCCGTCCGGCGGCAGCGGTACGTCCGGGCGGCGGGCAGGGTGCGGGCGGGTGGACCGGTGTGCGGCCGGCCGACGGCGAGGGTGCGGGCGGGCGGCGAGGCTGCGTCCGTCCGGCGGCAGCGGTGCGTCCGGGCGGCGGGCAGGGTGCGGGCGGGCGGACCGGTGTGTGGCCGGCGGGGCCCCCGGGCGCCCGCCGCCGTTCAGTCCTGTGTCCGGCCGAACAGCGGGGCCAGCAGCAGTTGGGCCGCTCCCTCCGCGACCGCCCGCGCGCCGCCGGGCGCGATCCGCACCGGTACGGGGCTGCTCGCGCCCTCGCGCCGGGCGCGGGTGTCCAGCACGGCGCCGACACCGCGTACGAAGCGTTCGGGCTCCGCGGTGACCGTACGGCCGCCGAGCAGCACGAGGTCGATGTCGAGCAGCCCGACGAGGTTCGCGGCGCCCTCGCCGAGGACACGGGCCGCCCCGTCGATGTCGCCCCGGGCCACCGCCGCGAGGCAGAGCGCCTCGACGCAGCCCCGGTTGCCGCACGGGCAGGGCGGCCCGTCCAGCTGGACGACCTGGTGCCCGAACTCCCCCGCCCCGGTACGGGCCCCGCGGTGCACGGACCCGCCCAGGACGAGCCCGGCCCCCAGCCCCGTACCGAGATGCAGATAGGCGAAAGCTCCGACCTCGCCGCCGACGGCCAGTCCGAGCGCCGCGGCGTTCGTGTCCTTGTCCAGCACCACGGGCACCCCGAGCCGCCGCGCCAGGGCGTCCCGCAGCGGGAACCCGTCCCATTCGGGGAACCCGGTCACCCGGTGCAGCACGCCGTGCGTGTGGTCGAGCGGCCCCGGCATGGCGACGCCGACCCCGAGGACGGCGGCGTCGGAGGGCCCCTCCACCAGCACCTGGGCCTCGTCCACGACCACGTCCAGCACGGCCTCCGCGCCCGCTCCGAGGTCGAGGGCGGCCCGGCGCTCGGCCACCACCTCGCCCGTGAGGTCGACGAGGACGGCGCGCAGTTCGTCGCGGTCGACCTGGAGTCCCACCGCGTGCCCGGCCTCCGGCACCAGCCGCAGCGCGGTCCGGGGCTTGCCTCCCGTGGAGGCCTGCCGGCCCGCCTCGGCGATCAGACCGTCCTCGCGCAACCGGGCGGTGATCTTGCTGACGGCCTGGGGGGTCAGCCCCGTACGCTCGGCGAGTTCGAGACGGCTCATCCCGGCCCGCCCGGCCCTGCGCAGCAGGTCGAGCAGCAGCGCGGCATTGTGGCTGCGCAGCGAGAGCAGATTCACCCCGCTGACCGCACCGCCCGGTCCCGCGGCCCTGATCCCAGCCACTCGGCACTCCTCCTCACTCGACACTTCCGCGCACCCGACAACACTCTGCTCGCCGCACCGCTCCCGACGCTTGCGCGCTCCTCGCGTCCCACACCCCATTGTCCCCCGCGCTTGCACTTTGGCAACAGCGTTGTTTAAGTGGAGGGCATGACTGGCACAGGTGCTGACACCTCCCTCCGCCCGGACTCCCGTCGCGAAGGCCCCTTCCGCGTGGGTCTCGTCGGCTACGGCCTCGCGGGCTCCGTCTTCCACGCCCCGCTGATCGCCGCCACCGAGGGCCTCGTCCTCGACACGGTCGTCACGGCGAACCCGGACCGGCAGCGGCAGGCGAGGGACGAGTTCCCCGGCGTACGGTTCGCGACGTCCCCCGACGAGCTGTGGCAGCGCGCGGACGGGCTGGACCTGATCGTCATCGCGTCCCCGAACAAGACGCACGTCCCGATCGCCAGGGCCGCCCTCGAAGCGGGCCTGCCGGTGGTCGTCGACAAGCCGATCGCGGGCGCGGCGGCCGAGGCCCGCGAGCTGGCCGCCCTCGCCGACGAACGCGGTCTGCTGCTCTCCGTCTTCCAGAACCGCCGCTGGGACAACGACTTCCTGACGCTCCGGAAGCTGATCGCCGACGGTGAACTCGGCGACGTCTACCGCTTCGAGTCCCGCTTCGAGCGCTGGCGCCCCGAACTCAAGGGCGGCTGGCGCGAGTCCGGCGACCCCGCAGAGATCGGAGGTCTGCTGTACGACCTCGGCAGCCACGTGGTCGACCAGGCACTGGTCCTCTTCGGCCCCGCGGCCACCGTCTACGCGGAGTCGGACGTCCGCCGCGCCGGCGCCGAGGCCGACGACGACACGTTCATCGCGATCACGCACACGAGCGGCGTCCGCTCCCACCTCTACGCCTCCGCGACGACGGCCCAGCTCGGCCCGCGCTTCCGGACGCTGGGCTCGAAGGCCGGTTACGTGAAGTACGGCCTGGATCCCCAGGAGGCGGCCCTGCGCGACGGCGGACGCCCGGTCGCGGGCGGCGAGAAGGAGTGGGGCGTGGAGCCGGAGGAGCTGCGGGGCCGCGTCGGCTCGGGCGAGTCCCCGCAGACCGGCGGCGGCACCCCGGTCCCGACCGTGCCGGGCGCGTACCCCGCGTACTACACGGCGGTCGCCGAGGCCCTGCGCGGCACCGGCGAGAACCCGGTCACCGCGCTGGAGGCCGCCGCGGCCCTGGACGTCCTGGAGGCCGCGTACCGCTCGGCCCACGAGAACGTGACGGTGACCCTGTGAGCACTTCCACGCCCGCCACGCCCGCCACGGCCCCGACCGTCGCCGAACTGGAGGAGCAGGAGCGCCGCCTGACGCTCCCCCGCTTCACCCACGACGACGCGTGGACCCTCGGCTCGCTCCTCGTCGAACTGGCCCGCGAGCGCGAGGCGCCCGTCGCCATCGACATCCGCCGCGGCGGCCAGCAGCTCTTCCACGCCGCGCTGCCCGGTTCGACCCGGGACAACGACGCCTGGATCGACCGCAAGCGCCGGGTCGTCGAACGCTACGCCGCCTCGTCCCTCCTGGTCGGCAGCCGCTTCCGGGCCAAGGACACGACGTTCGAGGCCTCCTCCCGCCTGGACCCCGACACGTACGCGGCCCACGGCGGAGCCTTCCCGATCACGGTGAAGGACACAGGCGTGATCGGCACGGTGGTGGTCTCGGGCCTCCCCCAACTGGAGGACCACGCATTGGTGGTAGAAGCCCTGACCCGCTTCATGACGACGTAAGGGCCACCACACCCAGGGGCGCGGGGAACGGCGCAATCTGTTGTCTTGAGGGGGCGCAGCCCCCAAGGGGCGCGGGGAACTGCGCGACCAGCCACGACGTCGCCGCAGCCGACAACGCGCCGACGTTCCCCGCCCCCGAGTGGAACGGCTACGCGGGCGCGAAAACCTGCCGCTGCCGCCCCAACCCCCCGATCTCCAACTCCACGACATCCCCCGCCCGCAGGAACGGCTTCGGCTCGGGCATCCCGAGCGCAACCCCCGCAGGCGTCCCGGTATTGATGACATCCCCGGGATAGAGAGTCATGAACTGACTCACGTACCGCACCACTTCCGCGACGGAGAAGATCTGGTCGCCCGTACTGCCGTCCTGCCGCAGCTCCCCGTTCACCCACAGCTTCAGCGCGAGCGCCTGCGGATCGGGCACCTCGTCGGCCGTCACCAGCCACGGCCCGAGCGGGTTGAACGTCTCGCAGTTCTTGCCCTTGTCCCAGGTCCCGCCGCGCTCGATCTGGAACTCCCGCTCGGACACGTCGTGCGCGACCGCGTACCCGGCGACATGCGCGAGCGCCTCCTCGCGCGAGCCGAGGTAGCGCGCCGTACGCCCGATGACGACGGCCAGCTCGACCTCCCAGTCGGTCTTGACCGAGCCACGCGGTACGAGCACCGTGTCGTGCGGCCCGACCACCGTGTCCGCGGCCTTGAAGAAGATGACCGGCTCGGCGGGCGGCTCGGCCCCCGTCTCCCGCGCGTGGTCGTGGTAGTTGAGGCCGATGCAGACAACCTTGCCTATGCGGGCGACCGGCGGCCCGACCCGCAGTCCGTCCGCGTCGAGCGCGGGCAGTTCCCCGGCCTCGGCGGCGGTACGGATCCGGCCGAGCGCCACGTCGTCGGCGAGCAGCGCCCCGTCGATGTCCGGCACGACGTCCGACAGGTCCCGCAGAACTCCGTCGGCATCGAGCAGCGCGGGACGCTCGGCCCCCGCCGTACCGACTCGCAGCAGCTTCATGAGCAGTGTCTCCCTTGATCGCGGGCGGCCGACCGATGGGTGCAGCCATCGGAGGACTGGTCGATCCTCCAAGGTCGGCGTCCAGTCCGCAATACCCGGTTCACGGACTGGACCGTAACCACCAGAGTCGGTGTCGGCGTCAGCCCAGCACCGCGGCGGCCGGCACGGCCCCCGGCATGTCCCGGTACAGCACCGCCCGCTCGACCGCGCTCCACGTCGTACTGGTCACCACGTACAGCGCGGCGGCCAGCGGCACGAACGCCACGGTGAGCAGCGTGAAGAAGGACATCAGCGGCATGATCTTGGTGATCGCGCCCATCCCCGGCACCTGCGGCTGTCCGTCGCCGGAGGCCGGGTTGGCCGCGTTCGCCGCCGCCCCGGCCGCCATCGTCCGCTTGGTCCGGCGGTAGTTGAAGGTCGCGACGACGGCGACGATCACGAACAGCCCCACGTACACGAGCCCCTGCGCCCCGAGGACCCCGCCGTCACCCAGCGCGTCCGCCCACCGGTCGCCCAGCGGCGCCGCGAACAGCTTGTGGGCGAGCAGGGAGTTCGCCTCGTCGCCGATCCGGGAGTTGGAGAACAGGTGGTAGAGGAGGAAGAAGGCCGGCAGCTGGAAGAGGCTCGGCAGGCATCCGGAGAGCGGGGACACCTTCTCCGCCGCGTGCAGTTCCATCACCGCCTTCTGCAGTTTCTCGGGGTTCTTGCCGTGCTTCTTGCGCAGCTCGGCGATCCGCGGCTGCAACGCGGCCCGTGCCCGCTGCCCGCGCGCCGAGGCCCGCGACAGAGGGTGCACGAGGAGCCGTACGAACGCGGTGAACAGGACGATCGCGGCGGCCGTCGCCGAGTCGTGGAAGAGCGGGCCGAGCAGATCGGCGAGCCCTTCCACGAGGCTCGCGAAAGCGGACATGAAGGTGGCGAACATGGGTGAGCCCTCCGTGGGTCCCGTGGTGCGTCGATGCCGAGGAGATGTGACGTGGCGGCACGTGCGTCGGGGTGGGACGTGACGTGCGTCGGCATGACGGCCCGCGAGGGGCACTGCGCAGGCAGGAGGAACGGGAGGAGCAGGAGGAACACGATCAGGAGGATCGGGTGAACGCTGCTGCGAGGTCCCTACGCGGCCGTCGGGAGGGGCCGGCCCGGGGCTCGGGGACGCCTGCGCCCCCGGGCGTCGGGATCGCGCTGCGGCAGGAACGCCGTGCGCTGCTCACGGTCGCGCATGGCCGTACGGACCCGGGTCCGGGGCACGGCGGGCGCGAGGCGCGAGGAGATCAGGGAACAGGCGGCGAGCGCGGACCCGGCCGCGGCGGTCGCCGCGAACGTGACGGCGACGGCTCCGGAGAGGCTGCCGGTGTC
Organism: Streptomyces sp. NPDC102514; assembly: GCF_055584525.1. Classification (NCBI taxonomy): domain Bacteria; kingdom Bacillati; phylum Actinomycetota; class Actinomycetes; order Kitasatosporales; family Streptomycetaceae; genus Streptomyces; species Streptomyces sp. NPDC102514. The sequence continues at coordinate 198,433 of NZ_JBVJLW010000006.1, read as the reverse complement.
CAGGAGCGCCACCTGCAGCAGGAGGACGAGCAGCAGGACGGCGGGCTTCACCTGTGCCCAGGTCCGTGTCATCGACTGCTCCCTCCTCTCTGTTCCGCGACGGCTCGCCATGATCCGCTCTGTTCCGCCACGGTCCGCTGATTCTTCGCGTTCCATGGCCTCCTGCCGTTATACAGGATCCGCCCGCGGGACCCGTCGGACGGACTCCAGCAGACCCGTGGTACGCCGGGGGCATAGTCGATACCCTCCCTGCGGGGAACGCGTGTGCGGATGGGGGGGCGCTGATGGGATACCGGAGACCCGTGCGGTTGTTGACGGGTGTCTTGGCCACCGGGCTGTTACTGGGGGGCCTGGGAGGTTGTTCGGGGACCGGAGGTGACGGGTCCGCCGAAGCCACCCGCTCCGGATCACCCCCGAGCCCGGCCCCCACCAGCACCGGCACCAGCGGCGCCGCCCCCAGCGCGAGCGCCACCACCCTGGGGTTCACCCCCGATCCCGGCCGTCTGCCGAAGACCCGCGCGGAGGGCCTGCGCCTGGCCCGCACGGTCGCCGCGACGCCCGTCGACTGGGGCCCCGGCTTCGTACGGCGCAGCCCGTACGAGAGCGACCCCGGCTCCTGGCCCGTACTCGACTCCGACTGTGTGTGGGAGCGCGAGCCGCTGCCCGCGACGGTGCTCGCCAGCCTCACCCGCAACAGCGAACTGCCCGCGGAGGGCGGCAGGGGCCCGATCCGCGTCACCGCCGTCGTCACCGTGCACCGGGCCGTCGACGGAGCCGACTGGGAGATGGCCGGCACGTTGGAGGAGGCGCTGCGCTGTCCCGACCAGCAGCTCCGCCAGGGCGAGCGGATCACCGGACTGCTCTCGCAGGGCGCGGCCTACGGTCTGCTGGCCAACTTCACCTCCGAGGACTCGCTCACGGAGGGCGGCAAGTACTACAGCGACGTACTCGGCGGCCCCCACTACTACTACTGGGTGCAGAGCCGGCTGGGCCAGGTCACCGTGGCCGTCGTCGGCCGGGGTGCGAAGGGGCGTTCCCAGGACGACGTCGACTCCGCGCTGCGACAGGGGGCGGGCCAGATGCTGAGCCGCGTCGAGACCGAACTGGAGGCACCGCAGTGAGCGGGCCGCTGCTCCCCACCGACCCCGCCCGGATCGGCGGACACCGGCTGCTGGCCCGGCTCGGCGCGGGCGGCATGGGCGTGGTCTACCTCGGCCGCACCGAGGCCGGCGCCCTGGCCGCCGTCAAGGTCGTGCGGTCCGAGTACGCGGACGAGCCCGACTTCCGTGCCCGCTTCCGCCGCGAGGTGGAGACGGCCCGCCGGGTGAGCAGCCCCTGGGCGGTGCCGGTCACCGGCGCGGACCCGGACGCGGACGAGCCGTGGCTGGCCACCGCCTTCGTACCCGGCCCCTCGCTTGAGGAGTCCGTCGTCCGGCACGGCCCGCTGCCCGCCCGCAGCGTGCTCGCCCTGGCCAGGATGCTCGCCGCCGCGCTGCGCGAGGTGCACGCGGCCGGGCTGGTCCACCGCGACGTCAAGCCCGCCAACGTCCTGCTCGCCATGGACGGCCCCCGTCTGATCGACTTCGGGATCGCCCGGTCGACCGACGGGACCGCGATCACCTCGACCGACCTGGTCGTCGGCACGCCCGGTTTCCTCTCGCCCGAGCAGGCCGAGGCGCGGGGCGCGGCGGTGGGTCCGGCGAGCGACATCTTCTCGCTGGGCTGTCTGCTGGCGTACGCGGCGAGCGGCGGTCCGCCGTTCGGCTCGGGTACGGCGGACGCCCTGCTCTACCGCACGGTCCACGACGAACCCGACCTGTCCGGCGTCCCCGCCGACTCGACCGGCTCCACCGGTTCCGACGACTCCACCGATCCCTCCGGCGGGATCGACCTGCTGACGCTGCTGCGCCTGTGCCTGGCGAAGGACCCGGCGGACCGTCCGACGGCCGAACAGATCGACACGGTCCTGCTGGTCGAGGACGCGGTCCCCCGGGGCGAGCAGATCGCCTGGCTGCCCGAGGACGTCGTACGGGGTATCGCCGACCGTTCGGCAGAGATGCTGGCGCTCCCCGACATCGAGCCGACGGCCGCCGGAACCCCGGCCCCGGAGAGCGCCGGGGGCGCGGAGAGCACGGTGGGCTCAGGGGGCTCGGGCGAGACCAAGGACATGGCGGCGGAGCCCGCGTCGCCCGGCCGCCGACGGCTGCTTTTCGCCTCCGGCGCGGCGCTGGTCCTGGCGGCGGGCGGAACCGCGGCCTGGGCGGCCCTGCGCGACGACAACCCGGGAACTTCGGGGACCCGCCGCTGGGCCATCGGCGTCCAGGCGGATCTGAGCGGGCCCCTCCAGGCGGCGGGCGAGGCGCAGGTGCGGGGTGCCCGGCTGGCGGTCGAGCAGTACAACTCCCGTAAGAACAAGCCCTTCGCGCTCGACCTGAAGGCCGTGGACGACGGCGGCAGCGCGGGGCGGGCGCCGGCCGCGGCCGAGAAGCTGATCCAGGACTCCGATGTGCTCGCCGTGCTCGGCCCCACCGGCGACGAGGCGGCCCGCGCGATCCTCGGCACGTACGACGAGGCCCTGCTGCCGTTGCTGTCGGTCTCGGCCGGTGGACTGCTCCTGACCTCGAAGGAGTACCGGTCCTTCGTGCACTGCCGCCCCAGCGACGCGGCCCTCTCCCTCCCCATGAGCGTCTATCTCATGAAGCACACGAAGAGCACGAAGAACGCGGAGCGGTCGGGATCGGGAGCCGGAGCGCTGCGCCCCGGCCTGCTCCAGGACCGCACCGCGCAGACGTACGCCCAGGAGTCCGCCGGGATCAACGCCACGATGATGCGCAGTCTGGGCCGCCCGGCCTACCCCCGGGTGGTCCCGGCGGGCACGAAGGACATGGGGCCCGTCGTCACCGACATGCTGCGGGCCGGGATCGGCTCGTTCGTCTACGCCGGGTACGCGCCGGGCGCGGCCCGGGTGGCCCGCGAACTGGCGGCGGCCGGCTTCGACGGACCGCGGTTCGCCCCGCAGGCCGTGATCGACCCGGAGTTCCTGAAGAGCGCCGGGGAGGCCGCCGAGGGCTGGCTGATGACCGCGTCCTTCGTCGACCCCTCCGCCGTACCGGCCGCGAAGGCCTTCACCGCCGCGTTCCGCAAGCGCTACGACGCCGCGCCCGGCTACTACGCCGCCGAGGCGTACGACACCGTCAACCTCGTCATCCAGGAGCTGCTGAAGGCCACGAACACCAAGCACAACCGGGTTTCCGCCCGTCCCCCGAGCCGCCGAAAGCTCGTGGAGCTGCTGCGCGCGAGCCGCTACAAGGGCATCACCAAGCAGTTCTCCTTCAAGCCGGAGGACGGCACGTTCGCCGGCTGGGGCATCTTCCTGCACCAGGTCGAGGGCGGCAGGTTCCGCTACCTCGGCGAAGCCCCCTCCAAGGTGTAGTGGTGAGCGGACCGCACGCGGAGGGGTTCGCGGGACTGCGCCCGCTCAGGCCCGGCGACCCGCTCTCCGTCGGCGGCCACCGGCTGCTCGGCCGGCTCGGCGCGGGCGGCATGGGCGTGGTCTACCTGGCCCGTTCGGCGGGCGGCACGCTGGTCGCCCTGAAGGTGATCCGCGCCGAGTACGCGGCCGACCACGACTTCCGGACGCGTTTCCGCCGCGAGGCCGAGGCGGCGGGCGGCCTCACCGGGCGGTGGGTGGTGCCGGTCCTCGCGGCGGAACCGGCGGCCCGCGAACCCTGGCTGGCGACCGCCTTCGTACCGGGCCCGTCGCTGGCCGAGGCCGTCGCCCTGCACGGGCCGCTGCCGGACCGTACGGTGCGTGCCCTGGGCGCGCGGCTGGCCGAGGCGCTCACCGAGGTGCACGCGGCGGGCCTGGTGCACCGGGACGTCAAGCCGGGCAACGTCCTGCTCGCCCTCGACGGACCCCGGCTGATCGATTTCGGCATCGCGCGGTCCGCCGGTGCCACCGCGCTGACCGCGAGCGACGTGGTGATCGGCTCGCCCGGCTATCTCTCGCCCGAGCAGGCGCGGGTACGGGCCGGTGGCGGCGGTGTCGGGCCGCCGAGCGACGTCTTCTCGCTGGGCTGCGTGCTGGCGTACGCGGCGACCGGCCGCCGCCCGTTCGGCACCGGCACCGTGGCCGCCGTCATCTTCCGTACGGTCCACGAGGAACCGGACCTGGACGCCGTGCCGTGGACCCTGGTGCCGCTGCTGGCCGCCTGCCTCGCCAAGGATCCGCGGGCCCGGCCCACCGCGCAGGAGGTACGGGACACCCTGACCGACGAGGGCGGCCCGGAGCCCGACTGGCTGCCGCCCTCGCTCCCCCGGCTGATCGCGGAACGCTCGTCCGCGGTCCTGTCCCTGCCCGACCCGGACCCCGGCCGCGGCCCGGGACCGGGTTCGGGCCCCGTCACGCTCGTACAGCCCGACGACGTACCGGAGCCGGCCCGCCCCGCCCTCTCCCGCCGCCGCGTCCTGACACTGGGCTCGGCGGCCGGGGTCGTCCTGACCGGCGGCGGCCTCGCGGCCTGGGCCGCCGCCAGGTCCGCGTCCGGCCGCGACGGCTCGGCCCGCTCGGGACCGCTCCCCCGGTACGTCATCGGCCTGCACGCCGACCTGTCGGGCCCGGACAGGGCGACGGGCCGGGCCCAGGAACGGGGCGCGCGGATCGCCGTGTCGGACTTCAACTCGGGCGCCCTCGCATCCGGCACCGGCGACTCCCGGCCCAGTGGATCCGGCTCCCGGGGGACCCCCTCCCTTCGTGACGGCCGCCCCTTCGACCTCGCGCTGAAGGTCCTGGACGACGGCGGGAAGGCGAAGCGGGCCGAGAAGGTGTCCGACGGGTTCGTCGCGGACCGTGACGTGTACGCCGTCATCGCCGCGACCGGTGCCGCCGCGTCCGGGGTCGCCGTGGCCCGCTATGAGAAGGCCCTGCTGCCCATCGTGTCCGTCTCCTCCGGCGCCGATCTGTACTCCACGACCACCACCCGCGCGTACTTCCAGCTCAGGCCCGACGAGTACGCCCTGGCGACGCCCTTCATCCAGTACCTCACCCACGCCGAGAAGAGCCGCAGGACCGCGCTCGTCGACGACCGGGCCGCGGGCAGGGCCAGTTGGCAGATCGTCAAGGACGTGAGCGCGTACCCGCCCTCCCAGGGCACGACCACGACCCACACCGTCCCCGCGGACAGCGAGGACTTCGACGCGGTCGCCGCCGCCGTGCTCGCCGCGGACGCCCAGGCCGTCATCTACGCCGGCACCTCACCGCACCGGGCCGCCCGCTGCGCCCGCGCCCTGGCACGGGCCGGTTTCCGCGGCCCGCGCATGGCCCCGGAACCCGTACTGCAGACCGCGTTCCTCAAGGAGGCGGGCGCGGCGGCCGAGGGCTGGGTGATCAGCACGACCTATGCGGACCCGGCCGAGCTGCCGGCCGCGGCACACTTCGTGGAGACGTACCGCAGACGCTTCGGGGTACGCACGGTCGAGCGGTACGCGGTGGAGGCGTACGACGCGGTGCTCTTCGTCGCCCAGGCCATGCGCGAGCTGGGCAGCGTCGAGCCCGAACGGGGCGCCATGGTCCGCAGACTCCGCGAGACCACCCACCGGGGTCTCGCCAAGACCATCGAGTTCGACCCGGTGACCCACGAGTTCCGCTGGGTCAACAGCCTGTTCCTGCACCGCGTGCAGGACGGCGTCCCGGTCTTCCTGGGCCACTTCGACAAGGTGGGGAAACCCTGACCGAGGGCTAGCGGGGCCGCACGGAACGGAGCTTGCCCCAGACGACCAGCCGGTACTTGGAGGTGTACTGGGGTGTGCAGGTGGTGAGCGTCAGATAGTGCGCGGGCTCCGTGTACCCGTACGCCGGCCTGACCGTACTGCGGGGAATCGACCGGATCGTCCCGCCGTCCCCGGCCGAGGTCCGCGGCAGCGTCCGGTCGACGGCGTACGTGTAGACGGCGGCCCGGGTCTCGACCACGACCCGGTCCCCGCGCCGCAGCCGGTCGAGATACCGGAACGGCTCGCCATGGGTGTTCCGGTGCCCGGCGAGAGCGAAGTTCCCAACGCGGCCGGGCTGGGCGGTGTCCGGATAGTGCCCGACGTACCCCTTGTTGAGCACACCGGACGTGCTGACCCCCTCGGCGACGGGCACGCGGAGCCCGAGCCGGGGAATGGTGAGGACGGCGTAGGCCTGCTCCCAGCGGGGCTGCGACCGAGGCTGGGCCCGGGAGCCGGTCCCGGGGCCGCCGTCACCGGACCCGGAATCCGACCCGCCCCCGGAACGCGCCGCGGCAGAAGCCCCACCACCCGCCCCTGCCCCCGTGTCCCCCTCGTCCTCCCCTTCTCCCTCCCACTCGCGTTCCAGGGCGTGGACCTCGCGCTCGGCGCCCTCCCTGGCCTGGCGGTTGGTCCACCACAGTTGATGGGCGACGAGGAGCAGGAGGACGACCCCGAGGGTCACGACGACCTCGGCACCGTTCCAGAGAAGCCGGGCGTACCGCGCACGCCGCCGCCGGCCCTGCTGATGGACGACGGGAACCCGCACGCGCGCCTCCTCCCAGCCAGGTACCGGGGCTCAGGAACCGGGCCCGCACGATAAGGGCTGAGCCCTCAACTCACCATCCCCATGAACGCTCAGCCGAACAAAGGGCTGGACAAGCGGCTGAACACTGCGCGCCGATCCGACCCCTGGCCTGCACATACCTCACCTCTGTCGGCGGTCGGCAGTACGGTGTCACTCATGCGCCCCGACACGTCTGCCGAGTACGTCGACCACAACGCCGAAGCAGCACGCCTGGAGCGGACAGCCGGCCTGTATCCCGAGGACGCCGAACACCTGCTCGTGCAGGCGGCGGCCCACCTCGAACTGGCCGACGACCGCCCGCGAGCCACCTCTCTCTACGACAGCCTGCTCTCCAGCACGACCCCGCTGGAGAACCCGTTCCTGGTACGGGCCCTGAAGGCGGCCAACCTCTGGGAGTACGGCCACGAGGCGGAGGCCAGGGCGATCATCGAGGGCGTCCGCGCGGCGGCCCCGCGCGACCCGGCCCCCTGGGTGATCGTCGCCGAGTCCCTGGAGTCCCACGACGAGCTGGAGGCGGCGCAGGAGACGTTCACGGAGGCGGCGGTCCACCTCCTCACCGACGTCCCGGAGCCGCCGTACGCGACGCACCCGGTCCTCTTCGGCCGCCATCGCGTACGCCGCATGCTGGGCCTCTCCCACGACGCCTGGGACTCCCTCGCGGACACCCTCAACTCCTCCCCGGTCACCCTGGACGAGCTGCACGACCCGAAGCGCGTGTGGTCGCTGGGCTCCGACAACCCGGCGGAACTGCAGGCGGAGATCAGCCGCCTGCGCGCCGAACTGGGCACGTTCCGGGAGGCGTTGTCGCGCCCGTTCCCGGTGGCGGTCCTGCACTGGCCGGCCCCCGAACTGACCGAACTCCTGACGGCGTACCCGGACCTGTCCACGGAGTACCCGTCCCACGAGGCCCACCTGGCGACGATAGAGGCCTCCCTGCGCGAACTGTCCGCCTCGGGCACCCCGAACCTGGGCATCGTGACGGGCACGGTCCCGTCGTACGAGGCCTTCGCAGCCTCGGAACTGGCTTCCCCGAGCGACGCGTCGCTGCTCCCGCAGTACGCGACGACACTGGCGGCCAGGGGCCGGGCTGTGGCTTGGCCGCCGGAGCGGGGGGTGGCTTGTTGGTGTGGGTCGGGGCGGGGGTATGGGGAGTGCCACGGCAGTGATGCGTGACCTGATTTCCCCCACTACGTAACGTGTGCAATCGAGGGAGTATCGGGTGGCGGAGCCGGGGGATCTGGCGCAGCCGGACGCGGGTGTTTACGAGCAGCTCATCACCCAGAGCCTGCACGGTCAGATAGAGCAGCTCGAAGCGTCGGGCTGGAAGGCGATCCACGAAGAAGTCAGTGCGCAATCGGCTCCGCATGTGCTCGCTCGCCACGTCGCTGAAGTCGTGGGGCGCAGGCTAAGCCGACTGCCGCACGACAAGCGGGTGGCCGCCGCTAACCAAATCCTGTCGTCGCTCGATGAGAGTGCGCCGGAGCCTGACGAGGTCGTCGGCGCCATCATGGACGGCCCACGGCAGCTGCTGTCCCTCGCGGAGCAAGAGGCGCCGGGCGTTTACGCGCTCCGCCCCCTCACGCCTCTGTCTGAGACGGCACTCATCACCAACGCCTCAGATGACCCGAGTCTGGGCGCGGAGCTGCGAGCCGAGTTGGCTACCGCAGACAGCGTGGACCTGCTCTGTGCCTTTGTGAAGTGGTACGGCATCCGCGTACTGGAAGACTCGCTCCGGGCCGCTAAGGAACGGAACGTACGGATTCGCGTCATCACGTCGACTTACATTGGTGCCACCGATCGGCTCGCGCTGGACCGCCTAGTCCGGGACTTCGGCGCCGAGGTGAAGGTCAACTACGAGATTCGGTCTACACGACTGCATGCGAAGGCCTGGTTGTTCCGACGTAACAGCGGTTTCGACACTGCGTATGTCGGCAGCTCGAACCTGTCTAAGGCTGCGTTGCTCGACGGTTTGGAGTGGAACGTACGTCTGTCGTCGGTGGCGACCCCCGCGGTCCTGAACAAGTTCGAGGCGACCTTCGACGCGTACTGGAACGACATTGCCTTCGAGTCGTACGACCCTGACGGTGACGGTGAGCGACTTGATCGAGCCCTCGCCCAGGCGAGCGGCACCGGCTCTGCAGCCGACCTGAAGATCAATCTCTCTGGCCTTGAGGTACGAGCATTTCCCCATCAGCGGGACATGTTGGAACGCCTCACCGTTGAGCGCGAGATTCGCGGTCGAAACCGCAACCTTCTCGTGGCAGCCACCGGTACGGGTAAGACTGTGATGGCCGCCCTGGACTACCGCTCTCTCCGGAAAAAGCTCGGCGACGGGAACCCGAAGCTGCTTTTTGTGGCCCACCGCAAGGAGATACTCCGACAGTCATTGCGTACATACCGCGAGGTACTCGATGACGCATCCTTCGGAGAGTTGCTCCATGGCGGCGAGGACCCCCGCAACTGGAACCACGTCTTCGCCAGCGTTCAGTCACTGCGGGAACAACGGCTTGAACAACTCGCCCCGGACCACTTTGACATCATCGTCATCGACGAGTTCCACCACGCCACAGCGGCCACGTATCGCCGGGTTCTCGACCACTTCAAGCCGAAGGAACTACTCGGCCTCACGGCTACGCCTGAGCGCATGGACGGACGAAACGTCCAAGATGAGTTCTTCGATGGACACATCGCAGCGGAGATGCGGCTTTGGGAAGCACTTGAGAACGACCTGCTGTGCCCTTTCCACTACTTTGGCATCCCAGACGGCACAGATCTGACCAACCTCGGCTGGCAAAAGGGCACGTACGCGGACCGCGAGCTCGACAACCTCTATACGGGCAACCACGCGCGCGCCCGTATCGTGGTGAAGCAGATCCAGGACAAAATCTCCCGCCCAGGAGCCATGCGGGCCTTGGGCTTCTGTGTCTCCAAGGTCCACGCCCACTTCATGGCCGACTTCTTTCGCAAGGCCGGCTTCGAAGCTGCGGCACTCGACAGCGAATCACCCGCTGGGGTGCGAGATCAGGCCCTGGACAATCTGCGCGACGGCAAGCTGCAAGTGATCTTCTCCGTCGACTTGTTCAACGAGGGGCTCGACATTCCCGACGTCGACACTCTCCTGCTCCTACGTCCCACGAACAGCGCCACGGTCTTCCTCCAGCAACTGGGACGCGGCCTACGCCGCACGGAGACGAAGCCGGTACTCACCGTTCTGGACTTCATCGGGCAGCATCGAGCGGAGTTCCGCTTTGAGGAGCAGTTCCGGGCCCTGACGAACCTCACACGGAACCGGCTCGTAGACCACATCGAGCGAGACTTCCCACAGCTTCCATCCGGATGCCAGATCATCTTGGAGGGCAAGTCGAAGGACCTCGTCCTCGACAACATTCGCACCCAACTGGGCGCCACCATCAAGACATTGGCGACCGAAGCGAAGGCCTACAGCACGCCGCGGATCGCGGACTACCTCCGCGAGAGTCGCCGGGAGATCAAGGAACTCTACAAGAGCGACAACTCTTGGACAGCGATCCTCCGCAAGGCTGACCTCGTTCAGGATCCCGCACCTTCTGGGGAAGCAGCACTCCTCAAGCGCGTCCACTCTTTTCTACATGTCGATGACCCAGAACGGGCCCGCGCCTACCTTCGCCTCCTCTCAGACGATGCGCCTCCATATGAAGCTCTGAGTCCCACCGACCAGACGTACGCCCACATGCTCTTCTTCAACCTGTGGGACAACGCTGGAGGCTTCACCAGTTTCCAACAGGGGCTCGATTCACTGCGCTCGCAGCACGTGTTCCGCGATGAACTCCGACAGGTGCTGTCTTACGTCATCGAGCGATCAGAGCACTTCCCGATCTCGCTCTCGGGGCCCCATCACAACATCCCTTTGAAGGTGCACAGCGCGTACAACCGCTCTGAAATCCTGGCCGCCCTCGGGGTGGCCCGTTTCGGCGGCCAGATGCCTAGGTCCTTCGCTCAGGGCGTCCAGTGGGTCGACCAGATCCAGACCGACGCCCTGTTGATCACGCTGGAGAAGAACGAAAAAGACTTCTCTCCCACCATTCGCTACAAGGACTATGCACTCAGCCCCACCCTCTTCCACTGGGAGTCGCAGAACGCCATCGCGGGTCATTCGCGTACGGGTCTGCGCTACCAGCAGCATGAACAGCAGGGCAGTCACGTCCTGCTGTTCATGCGCCGCTATAAGAGCAACGACATGGGCAAGTCCCAGCCTTGGATGCTCCTGGGACCGGCAACGTACGTGGAGCACACCGGCAGCAAGCCGATGGCGATCACTTGGCGCCTGAAACACGAGCTTCCAGCCGATGTGTGGACGTACTCGGCTGTCGCGGCGGGCTAATTCCCAAGCCCGATGTCAGCGCCGTCCGCTAGCGTCGAGGCATGAACGAATCTCCCATTGAACCTGGACAGCTCACGACGCGAGCCAAGATGAAGAAGCTCTTCGGTGGAGGGGACCAGGAAGGGATAATCTTATCCATAGCGACGCCAAATATATTAATCTACACAGACCACGCAAGCGGCAAAGAGTACGGCTACGAGGATGGCTGGCTCGAAGAAGAAGATGACCAGGGACCCATCTTCGAGTACACAGGCAAAGGCCGCAATGGCGATCAGACTTTCGAGGGACTAGCCGGCTCCCGCAACAAGGCCATTCTCCGTCACGTTGACGATGAGAGAGCTCTGCGCCTCTTCATGGCGGCAGGCAAAGACCCGGGATCCAACTCCTCCGCGAAACTTCAACGATATCTCGGCGAATTTGAACTTGATGCGAAGCAGCCCTACACAATTCGCGAAGCCGATGATCCCGACGGAAATCGACGTCTGATCATCGTCTTTCGACTGAGACCGAAGGGCAAAGTTCAACACGTCCCCGAAGACGCAAAAACTCCCGCCGAGACGACACAAGTTCAACAGGTGTCAGCGGCAGTAACGGCAATTTCGATGGTTGAGCCGCCAAGCAAGGGAGCATCAGAGAGCAGGCGCTCAGCCCAGCCAAGCACCATAGCGGAGCATCGCAAGATGCAACTCCTGGGCGACTACCACCAGCATCTCAATAAGCAGCAACACAAGGTATTCGCCTACCAGATAAAGATCGCAGGGACGCGATCCACTTTGAAGACCGATCTATACGACGCCACCGATCACGTGCTGTACTGCGTGAAGGGCGAGAGCAGTCGTGAAGATATACGTATGGCTATCGGGCAACTCAAGGACTATGTCCGACACATTGACCCGGCCAATCCGAAACTAGCCGTACTGCTCCCTGAGAAGCCTCACGAAGATCTGCAAGACCTACTCAGCAGAGAGGGTATCAGCCTGGTCTACCAGGATGGCGATAAATACCTGACGCATACTTCAGGGAGCTAGCATGCCGTCACTAGAGCACGACTTCCTGTCAGAATCCGCACTGAAAATAATGGAAAATGCCGCGAAATCTGGCCTCTTCAGCTACCAGGAAGGAAGTAGAAAGCTTTTCGACTTCTCATGCGACCTCAAAAAGGACTGGTCCAAGATAGTCTCGGGGCAGACTTTATGGAAGCACGACAGAGACGGTATAGACAAGGACATAAGGACGCTACTCACCCAGCGAGATGTTGCCGCCGCGGTATATATAGCTCGGCATTCAACCCAGAACAAAAGAAGACTAGCCGAAGTAACTGGATCGTACCGCGATACTCCGATGCGGGAGCGACTCTCTCGACTCAGGGTCTTCTGGGTTCCGGCGGACTTCGATGCGAAGAATGCAAACGCGCGAGATTCAGCGTACGAGACCCTGCGGGACGAGATGACCAAGGACCTGCTGATGCAAGTGGTCCTTGGCGGACTGACTCCACAAGATGTTTCTCGCTTCGCAGCTTCGGGACGCCCGGGCCACCCTCTCGCAATCTTGTCCTACGTGAAGACCCATGACTATCTTAGTCTCTCGAAAACCTCAAAAGCTTTGGGATTCAGCACACAAATCCTTAAGGAAGAGGTCCAGCGGCTTTTCGTCATAGGATTTCTTGAGAGTGACAGCCTCCAGGGCGGCATATACCGGGTGAGCGACAGCGGGAACGCCATGCTCGATATTTGCTCCCGCCTTCGTGACTACCTTCATCAAAATCTTGGCGAGGACAACGAAAACAAGGAGCTCGAACACATATGCCGACTGCTCGGCATCGACTACTCTTCAATACCCTCTGAGGTAGCAAATATCATCACGAAGGCGGAGCTGCAGAGTCCGACCGCACTTCTCATGCAGCACGTAGCCCAGGCCGATACGGACGAGTCGGTTGAGTGGCCGGAACCATACTTCGCGCTGCCGAGCGGGTAACAACTACTCCGCTCAGCAGCACCCTTCCCGGCCTCTCTTCACATCCCCACTTCTGTTCAGGCTGATAGGTCGACGCCCTCGGCGACCTTCGCCTCGTACCGAGTCTGCGCACGATCGAGTGCGCCATCGACATCACAACCGTGCGCGTCGAGCCAGCGAAGCAAGTCGGTGATCATGCCGATCGCCGCTTCCTCTGCGATGGTCACGCTCAAGATGCGGGAGCTCGGCGCAGGCGGAGGCTCGCCAAGGTTGTCGCTAGGTAGGCACAGCGGCACCTGCGCCCGAGTAGTGCGATTCGCTTCTTCTGCGCACAGGCCGTGCGCGGGGCTCAGCCCGGTCTTCAACTCACACCAAGTCACTTTCTGATCGAGGCAGAGCTGGACGCCCCATCTGTCGGCTACGGCGTCGATAATGGCCACGCCGCGTCCGGCTTCGGCCTCGGAGCTGGCGTCGAGAAGGGTGGGCAGGGCACGCGTGTCGGGGTCGTGGACTTCGATGCGTAGGTAGGTGCCGTTCATCGAGACGGCGAGCTTCGCGGGTGTGCCCGGGCCGACGTGTGTGATCACGTTGGACACGAGCTCGCTGACACAGAGTTGGGCGGCGTCTGTGACCTCACTCAGTTTCCACAGTTCGAGGTGCGATCTGAGGGTGCGCCGAAGCCCTGAGACCTCCTCAGGTTCGGCCACGAACAGCAGGTTCCACGGCTTCCGCAGCAAACCGGCGGTGCAGTCCATCGTTGAACTCCCATGACGAAGCGTCGCATTGCTCTGTGCAACCGACTACACACTCAGAGTTGCATTGGAACTCTCAAAATGGAACTCTCATTTCGAGTTCATAGGAGCGCGCCCGCACTTCGCACGCCCCCGGCGCGTGCCACCTTGCCGTCGCGGTTGAGCAACCTCGACCATCTGACAGACCGACCCGAGAGGCCGTAACCATGCCAGTCGGACCTACCACTCGTAGGCGCCAGTTGGGCGCCGACCTGCGTCGCCTCCGTGAGCTCAGAGGCTTGACGCTTGAGGAAGCCGGCGCACGCGTTGGCATCTCAAAGGCGACGCTGAGTCGCTACGAGACCAAAGAGGGATCGGTCAAGTGGCCTGCGGTGGATGCCCTTTGCCGTGAGTACGCCGCTTCGGACGTGGAGCGTCTCGCTCTGGTCGACCTGGCGAAGGGCGCCAAGATTCAGGGCTGGTGGCGATCCCTCGCCGACCCCATCCCTGAGTCAATGAACCTCATGCTCACGCTTGAAGACGAGGTGGTGCGCGAGGACCACTACGCCTGCATGTACATCCCAGGGCTCTTGCAGACCCGCGGTTACGCCGAAGCCGTTCACCGCGCCTCCGAAATGCGGTGCGCTGAACGGGAGGTGCAACACATGGTGGACATCCGCATGAAGCGACAGGAGCTTCTACAGCGGGAGGACCCACCGCACGTTTGGTGCGTCATCGACGAGGCTGCGATCCGGCGCAGCGTTGGTGGGCGGACGGTGATGCACGAACAGTTGCAACACCTGCTCATCACATCCGAGCTCCCCCACGTCACCATCCAAGTGTTGCCGTTCTCAACAGGAGCTCACGCGGCGGCGGTTGGGAGCTTTGTGGTCCTGGGAGGCCAGACTCCCGAGCTTGACGTCGTGTACGTGGACATCCTCGGCGGTGGGCTCTTCATGGAGAAGCCGGAGGAACTGGAGCGCTATAGGTTGGCGTTCCAATACCTTCGCGCCCAAGCCCTCGACCTGGAGGCTTCCGTGGCGCTGATCCAACGCATAAGCGAGGAGTCCTGATGGACGTACGGCCCAAGCCCCGCTGGTTCAAGTCCTCGTACAGCGGCGGAAGTGGCACAGAGTGCGTCGAGTGCACCCACGAAGACGACCACTTGAGGGTGCGCGACTCCAAGAGCACGGACGGTCCGGTTGTGGCTGTCCGCGCTGATGCTTGGCGGGCGTTCATACGGGCGCTGTAGGGCTGCCCCTGAGGCATTCAGACCGAGGGATATCCTGACGCACGAAATTCCAGAGGCCAGGCGGATACGCATTGGGTCCATGGCCTAGCAGCGTCGGCGTCGGGCGCCTCGAACCGTGACCGGATGATGGCCGAGCCGATAGGTACCAGGGGACGACGTGGCGCTTGCTGAGCAACTGGTGACGGTGGGGGCTGTTCTGGCCGGTGCCGCCGGGTCCTACTTCACTACTCGGCTGACCGAGCGTGATCGGTTCGCGCGGGACCTTCGCGTTCGGTGGGATGCGCATCGCCTGGACTCGTACGTCGCCTACGTGGCCGCCGTGAAGCACGTCAATCGGTGCACCCAGCAGATATTTGGTCTGCGGTGGGACGGTGGCGATCCGGCGGCTCGGGAACCTCTGCTGGCCGAGATGAGGGCCGCCGAGGGCGATCGGTCGCACGCCTTCGAGCAGGTGATTCTGCTGGGCGACTCCGGAACCGTACAGGCTGCGCACGATCTCAATGAGCGGCTGTGGCAGCTGGAACGGCCGGCTCGGGGCGTGGAGGAGATCACCGAGGCTGTGTGGCGCGAGCGCGCCAATGCGTGGTTGGTCGCACTCAACAACTTTCACGCCCATGCCCGGCAGAATCTGGGGATCTCCGGAGAAGCCGCTCGGCGTGATGTGGTGCCGCCCACTCGTGCCAGCGCGGATTAGCGACCGGGTAGGCCTCGGCCTCGCTACCTGAGTGCCGTTGGGGCCGCCGGTGGGATGCGGGCGGGTTGGTTGGGGTGTGGGGCGGGGCTTGCGGGCGCGGTCGCGTCTCGCCTGCACGCCGGGGTGAGTTGGCGGGTTTGGGTGGGTGGTCGGTTCCTCTTGGGCAGGGCGGGCTTGTGGGTGCAGGTACTTGCCCGGTCCCGTTGCGCCCCGCGCTCCGGTTCTCGTCACGCGGGTCTGTGACCCAGGTCTCTTTTCTGTCGTGCAGCAGAAACGTGGGCTTCTTCGTCGAGGGGGTGACAGGAAGGGAGGGGCGTGTGGATCTGGTGAGTGGGTGGCATCGGCGGGGCGGCGAGCGTAGTGAGGTCGAGGTTGCGGAGTCTTCGGAGGCCTCGGAGATGGATTTCCGTGGGTTCGTCGATGCTCGGTCGGCCGCCTTGTTCCGTGGCGCTCTCGTGCTGACCGGGAATCGTGAGGCCGCTGAGGATCTGGTCCAGGAGACTCTGGAGCGGGTGTGTCGTAAGTGGCGGTTGATCGTGACCAAGGACGCCCCGGACGCATACGTACGGCGGATCATGGTGAATCTGGCCAACGACCGGTGGCGGCGGTTCCGTCGGACGGCTGCGCAGCAGGTCGGCGACGAGCTGGCGGCTCCGGGTGACGAGTACGGGCGTATCGACAGCAGGGACCAGTTGGTCCGTGCCCTGCAGGGGTTGCCGATGCGGATGCGGACGGTCGTGGTGCTGCGGTACTTCCACGATCTGTCCGACGCCGAGATCGCGGCCGATCTGCGGATCTCGCAGAGCACCGTACGGTCCCAGCTCGCCCGCGGCATGGAGAAGCTCCGAAGCCAGTTCCCCGCACTCCCCTCCCGGCCCTCCGCGCGGCAGCCCATGGAAGGACGCCGATGAACACGCATGACGTACGGCCTTTCGGCTGCGGCGATCACACACCCTTCGAGCAGGAACTGGTGAACGCCATGAACAACTTCGCGAACTCCGCCGACGCGCCCACCTTCGACGCGCCCGGTATCGCCCGCCGGTCCCGCCGGAAGCGGGCCACCGCCATAGCCGCCATCTCGGCCGCCCTCATCGTGGCCGGCGGCGGTACCGCCCTCGCCTCCATCACCGGCGGTTCGGACTCGGCGAAGTCCTCCCCCGCCGCCGCCGTCACCGCGGCGCCCGACAAGGACGCCGCCACGTTGCTGTTCGCCCACAGCGAGGGCCTCACCATCCCCATCGAGCTCCTCGGCCGGAGCCTGGACGACGCCAAGGGGCAGATCCTGAAGACGCAGACCGAGTTGGGCACGGTCAGCAAGGTGGACTGCGGCAAGTACGGCAAGCCGGGCAGCGTGATCCAGGTCGACCCGCACAGCCCGAAGACCGTCGCCAAGGGCGACACCGTCAATGTGACGCTCTGCGCCGGTTGAGGGGCCAGAGCGTCGGCTGAGGGATCCGGAAGCGTCGACTGAGGGGTCCTGAGGCGTCGGCTGAGGGGCCGGAGGGGTGGTGTGCGGTCCGCTCGGGGATGATCTGTCCCATGGGGCACATGGGGCATGAGAAAGGGCGCGGGGCGGACATGGACGACGCCCTGGCGTGGGACGAGCGGTTGGCCTGGGCCTATGGACTGATCTCCAAGAATCCGGCCGAGCGGGCCGTCGCACTCGATCACTTGGCCTCCGCCCGGAAAACGGCGGCGGAGGCCGTGGCGCGCTTCAACACGACGTTGATGTCGCTGCAGGAAGAGGGGGTGGAGGAACCGTACGAGGTTCCGGCTCTGCGGTCGGCCTGGGAGGAGCGGCTGCGGGCCGGGGCCCGTTCACTGCCCGACGGTGTGTGGAACAGCCTGGATCACGACGACATCGTCGAGTGGCCGGGGCTGCCCTACGCCCTGCTCTTCCTGGAGTGGGAGGCCCGGTATCCGGACGAGTGGACCCTCGCCGCCAAGGAGTGGGGGACGAAGGAGAAGCTCATCCGGGAACTGGCCGTGGACTCCGTCGGGCGGGATCCGGTGGCCCGGACCAAGCTGATCGACCTGGTGGAGATCGTCGTGCGGCGGGCCTATCGCTGCAAGGACCGGGAGTACGTGCGTGTGGCACGGGTCGTCGACGGGCCTCCGCTGCGCGTGCGGCTGGAGGCGGCCCGGCGTTCGGAGAATCCCTGGGCGCAGCTGCACGCCGGGTACGTGCTGTGGCTGCTCGACCGGCCCGAGGTGCCCAACAGCGGTCTCGTCTGGCGTACCTGGCTGGCGGACGCGCAGCAGTGAGGTCGGGGGCGGGGGCTGCCGTTCTCCCGGGTGCGGCCCTCCCCCGAGGCCCGGGTGCCGAGGACGCCGTCCGTCCGCACCCGGCAACCTTTCCCGTCACTGCTGCCACCCCTCTCTGACATCCCCCCCATCTCCCGTACAGGGAAGGTCAGATGAGCCGCAACAGCATCAGCAGACGCAGTAGCAGTAGCAGTAGCAACAGCAGTGGCAGTGGCAGTGGCCAGGTAGGCAGTCGTCGGCGGTTCCTGGTCGGTTCTGCCGGGGTCGTCGGTGGTGGGGCCCTCGGGGTGCTGGGGCTGCCCGGGGCCGCGCAGGCCGCCGCAGCGGCGACCGGGACCCTCTACATCGCCAGTGACTCCACCGCGCAGACCTACAGCTCCGGCTACTACCCCCAGGCCGGCTGGGGCCAGAAGCTGTCCTCGTACTTCACGTCGAACATCACCGTCGCCAACCGCGCGATCGGCGGGCGCAGTTCGCGTTCCTTCATCGAGCAGGGGCGGCTGGCCGCGATCCATCAGGTGATCAAGGCCGGCGACTACCTCTTCGTGCAGTTCGGGCACAACGACGCCACCGTGGGCAACGCGGAGCGGTACACCTCCCCCGCCGACTACAAGGAGTACCTGCGCAACGACTACATCCGGGGCACCCGCGCGCGGGGCGCCACCCCTGTCGTCGTGACGCCCGTCTCGCGGCGCTCCTACAACGCGACGACCGGGAAGTTCAACGTCTCCTTCCCCGCGTACGTGGATGCCGCGAAGGCGGTCGCGCAGGAGGAGGGCGCTCCACTGGTCGACCTCTCGGCGGCCAGCCGCGCCTACCTCGACGGGATCGGCGTCGAGGCCTCCAAGGGGATCTTCCTGTGGCTCAACGCCGGGCAGTACCCGAACTTCCCCAACGGGGTGCAGGACAACACCCACTTCCAGGAGCGCGGCGCCGTCGAGATGGCCCGGCTCGTCGCCCGCGCGGTGGCGGGGCTGGGGCTGCCGCTGTCGGGAGAGGTGGTCCCGGGCCTCGCCCGATAGGGCGGGTATGCGGGCGGGCGGCTGCCGGGACCGGCGGGCTAGTCTCGGCTGACCGGCGGACGTGACCGCCGGACGTGGCAGTCGGACATGGCCGTCGGGCGCGACAGCAACAGGAGGCAGTGATGGCGAAGGTACCGACCGCGGTGGTGGCCGCGGGTGGGCTCGTCGGCGGGTACGGGGTCGCCCGCTGGACCAGGAAGCGGCAGCTCGGCGGGGTCGTGCTCGCCGCCGCCGGGGCAGCCGCCGCCCAGCAGTGGCGGCAGCAGGCCGGCGGGCGGGCCGCCGGGGCACTGACCGCGGCGTACGTCGCCGCCTTCGCCGGATCCCATCCGCTCGCCAAGAAGGTCGGGGCGTGGCCCGCGGTGTTCGGGGCGGCCGGGGCCGTCGCCCTGGCATCGTGGGCCGTGGCCGACCGGCGGGGCTGATCTGCGGGATCGACCGGCAGGGCTGATCGGCGGGGCTGACCGGTAGGGCGACCGGTGGGGCTGACCGGTGGGGCTGAGAATCTGACTCGCCGCGGCGCCACTTGCTCCGGTTCGGCCCGCTCCCCGGGCTCAGCCCCGCCGCGCCCCGCTCAGCCCGGCGAGGTCGGAGTCCGCCGGGCGGCCGAGATCGGGGTCGATCGGCCGGGCGAAGTCGCTCTCCGTGCCCTCCGGTGCTCCCCGGAACGCCCTCCGGTACGCCTGCGGGCTCGTCCCCACCACCCTCTTGAAGCGGTCCCGGAAGGCGGTCGGCGAGCCGAAGCCCGCCTGCACCGCGATCCGTTCGACGGGGTGGGACGTGTTCTCCAGGAGGTGCTGGGCCCTGCGCACCCGCGCCAGGTGCAGCCACTGCAGGGGTGTCGTACCGGTCTGTTCGCGGAAACGGCGGTTGAGCGTGCGGGCGCTGGTGCCCGCCCGGGTGGCGATGTCGTCCAGTGTCAGATCGCGGCCGGCGTTCTCCTCCAGCCAGTTCAGCAGGGGTTCCATCGTCGTGCCCGCCGGGGCCGGGGGCTGGGTGTGGACGATGAACTGGGCCTGCCCGCCCTCCCGTTCGAGCGGCATGACGGACATCCGGGCCGCGTGGGCGGCGACGGCCGAGCCGTAGTCCTTGCGGATCATGTGCAGGCACATGTCCATCGCCGCGGCGGCGCCCGCCGAGGTGAGGAACTGGCCGTTGTCGACGTAGAGGACGTTCGGGTCGACCGCCACCGCCGGGTGCATGGCCGCCAGGTCCGCGGCGGCGATCCAGTGCGTGGTCGCCCGCTGCCCGTCGAGCAGGCCGGTGGCGGCGAAGATGAACGCGCCGACGCAGATCGAGGCGATGCGCGTCCCGTTCGCCGCCGCCGCGCGCAGGGCCTCGGCCACCCCGGGCGGCAGCGGGGAGGTCGGGTCCGTGGTGCCGGGCACGATGATCGTGTCCGCCTCGGCCAGCGCCTCAAGCCCGTACGGCGCCCGTACGGTGAACGCCCCCGCGCTCACCTCCTCGGCCGGCGAGCAGACCTTGATCCGGTAGGGCGCGCGGCCGTCGGGCAGCCGGGCCCAGTTGAAGGTGTCGATCGGGGCGGAGAGATCGAACGGGATGACCTGGTCGAGCGCCAGTACGGCCACGGTGTGCATGGCGAAAGGATAGGCAGGCAACGGATTACGGCCAAGCGGGGGTCCTGGGGGGGTGGAGGGCCCAAGCCCTGTTCCGTGAGCGTGCACCGCTCTGCTGCTGGAGTGGGGATCGCCGCGTCCTGCGCCTGGCGAGAATCCGTTGAAGGCTGGCGATACCGCCACTTCCCGAAGATCCGGTACGCCGCCTACCGTCCCCTCGTGACCAAGTTCCTCCTCGTCCTCCACGTCCTCGTCGCGATCGTCGCCGTCGGTCCCGTCACCGTCGCGGCCAGCATGTTCCCGCCCAGCGCCCGGCGGGCCCTCGCCGAACCGGACAACCCGCGGGCCACGGAGACCGTGCGCCTGCTGCACCGGATCTGCCGGGTGTACGCGGGCCTGGGCATCGCCGTTCCCGTCCTCGGCATGGCCACGGCGCTCAGCATGGGCGTGCTCTACGACACCTGGCTGATCGTCTCGATGGTCCTGACCGGGATCGCGGCGGCCGTCCTGCTGGCGCTGGTGCTGCCGCGTCAGGAGGAGATCATCGAAGCGGTGGGGTCCGCGTCCGCCACACCCGCCACATCTGCGACACCCGCCACATCCGCCGCCTCCACCGAGGTCGCCGTGAACCCGCGGGTGACCGTTCGACTCGCCATGTTCACCGGCATCTTCAACCTGCTCTGGGCCACCGTCACGATCCTCATGATCGTGCGGCCCGGGTCCACGACGGGCGCCTGACGCTCACACCCGCTGCTGGTGCCGCTGCTGCCGGGCCTGCGGCTGGGGCTGTGGCTGGGGCTGTGGCTGGGGCTGGGGCTGATGGGCGAACACCAGTCCGTCCAGCGACTCCTCCGCGTCCGCCCTGAGCCGTCGGCCCACGGACGTCGCGACGAGCACGCCCGCGGCGATCACGAGTGTGGAGGACGCCCAGATCAGCTGCCAGGGCCAGCCGGGCATCTCGGCCGGCTCGGGCGGCTCCGGGTGCGTGTGGAACGAGAGGTACATGAGCGCGGCCGGGGGCACCGCCACCAGCAGCAGGGGCCAGGCGAGCGCGTCACGGTGGCCGAAGTAGACGGCCAGCAGGAGCAGCAGCACGGCCAGGACCGTCACTCCGAAGACGGTCACCGGCGTCGCCCCCGTGGTCGAACCGGGTGACGCGGGGTGGTCGCGCAGATCCCTGGGCAGGCAGAGGAGGTACGCCGCCGAGGACACGGCGGCACCCAGCAGGCGGGTCGACCAGCGTTCCGTCCAGGGGCGCTTCGACAGCGGGCCCAGCAGCTTCTCGGTCATGGGAACAAAGGTCCCTCTGTCGCACACGCGGCCGACAGAGTACGCGTACTCAGTTCGGCGGTCTTGCTAGGACGCTTCCGCCGTCGACAGGGGGCTGGCGATGTCCTCCAGGGAACGGCCCTCCGCCCGTACCGCGAGCAGTGCCGCGACGAGGCCCGCCGCGCACATCAGCCCCGCGCCGATCTGGAAGGCGAGGACCGTGTCGCCGACGACACCCGTGCTGGTCAGCTCCGAGAAGATCAGCGGGCCGCTGATACCGCCCGCCGCGGTGCCGATGGCGTAGAAGAAGGCGATGGCCATCGCGCGGGTCTCCATCGGGAAGATCTCGGAGACCGTCAGATACGCGCTGCTCGCGCCCGCCGAGGCGAAGAACAGCACCACGCACCAGCAGGCGGTCAGGGTGGTCGCGGTCAGCGAGCCCCGGTCGAAGAGCCAGGCCGTGCCGAAGAGCAGGATGCCGGAGAGCAGATACGTGGACGAGATCATGATCCGGCGGCCCACGGTGTCGAAGAGCTTGCCGAGGAAGAGCGGGCCGAGGAAGTTGCCGACCGCGATGACGGCGAAGTAGTAACCGGTGTGGCCGGTCGGTACGTCGAAGAACTTGGTGAGGATCGCGCCGAAGCCGAAGGTGATCGCGTTGTAGAGGAACGCCTGCCCGATGAAGAGGGAGAGACCGAGGACGGCCCGCTTGGGGTACGTCGTGAACACCGTGCGGGCGATCAGGCCGAAGCCGATGCTCTTGCGCTGGTGGATGGTGATCTCACCGGCGGGCGGTGGGAGTTCGCGTCCTGTCTCCTCCTTGATCTGCTGCTCGGCCTCGGTGACCAGGCGTTCCGCCTCCTCCCCCTTGCCGTGGATGAACAGCCACCGCGGGCTCTCGGGGACGTTGCGGCGTACGAGGAGGATCACCAGGCCGAGGACGACACCGAGGACGAAGGTGAGCCGCCAGCCGACGTTCATCGCGAACAGGTCCGTGTTCAGCGCGACGATCGACAGGAGCGAGCCGGCGATCGCGCCCAGCCAGAAGCTGCCGTTGATGATCAGATCGACCCGGCCGCGGTACTTCGAGGGGATCAGTTCGTCGATCGCCGAGTTGATGGCCGCGTACTCGCCGCCGATGCCGAAGCCGGTGAGGAAGCGGAAGAGGAGGAACCACCAGGTGGAGAAGGAGAGCGCCGTCATGGCGGTGGCCGCGAGATAGACGGCCAGGGTGACCATGAACAGCTTGCGGCGGCCGAACTTGTCCGTCAGCCGGCCGAAGAACAGGGCGCCCGCGCAGGCTCCGGCCACGTACAGGGCGGCGGCGATGCCGGTGACCTGGGCGGCCGAGATGGGCAGTCCGCTGCCTTCCTCGGAGAGCCGGCCGGCGATGTTGCCGACGACGGTGACTTCGAGGCCGTCCAGGATCCAGACCGTGCCGAGGCCGATGACGATGGTCCAGTGCCAGCGGGACCAGGGCAGGCGGTCCAGTCGGGCGGGCACGGCGGTGGTGACGGCTCCGGTTTCCGCGGACCCGGCATCGGTGACGGCCATGGCACCCCTCCTTGCGGCTCGGGAACATCTCCCCGAGTTCCCCGATCCGCCGAGCTCTCACCTGGCCGGTGAGGGGCGCTCTGCGGGTTGTGCGTTGGCTGCGGGCCGGTGGGGGTTGCTCGCGCAGTTCCCCGCGCCCCTAAGAGGGGCTGCGCCCCATCAGGGGCGCGGGGAACTGCGCGGCCAGCCACAGCGCGCCCGCGGACGAACGCACAACCCGCGGAAGCAAAAGGGCTACGCCCCCAGCGCCTTGGACACCGCATAGATCAGAAGGCCCGCCAGCGAGCCAACAACCGTGCCGTTGATCCGGATGAACTGCAGATCCCGCCCGATGTGCGCCTCGATCTTCCGAGACGTATGCTCCGCGTCCCACCCGGCGACCGTCTCGGTGATGAGCGAGGTGATCTCGTCGCGGTACGTCGTCACGACGTACACCGCCGCCCCCTCGACCCACCCGTCGACCTTGCCCTGCAACCGCGCGTCGGTCGCCATCCGTGTCCCGAGGGACAGCAGAGACGCCCGGACCCGCAACCGCAGCTCACTGCGCTCGTCCTCCGCCGCGGACACGATCATCCGCCGTACGGAGGACCATGTGGAGGCGATCAGGTCCTGGACCTCGCCCCGGCCGAGGACCTCGCGCTTGAGGTTCTCCACCCGCGCCCGGGTGTCGGTGTCGGACTGCAGGTCGGAGGCGAAGTCGGTGAGGAACCGGTCGAGGGCCCCGCGCGCCGGATGGGCGGGCATGTCGCGCATCTCGGTGACGAACCGCAGCAGCTCCTTGTAGACGCGCTCCCCGACCCGCTTGTCGACGAACCGCGGGGTCCAGCCGGGAGCGCCGCCCTGTACGGCGTCCATCACCTGCTCGTTGTGGAGGACGAGCCAGTCGTGGGCGCGTACGCAGATCAGGTCGACGACCCGCCGGTGGCCGCCGTCCGCGACGACCTTCTCCAGCGTCTTCCCTATGCCGGGGGCGATCTCCTGGGCGTCGGCCCGCCGGTTGATGGCCTCGCCGACGACGGCCTGCACGTCCGAGTCGCGGAGCACCGCGAGGGCTCCCCTGAGAGCGGTGGCCAGTTCCTCGGTCACCCGGTCGGCGTGCTCGGGCAGGGCCAGCCAGGTGCCGAGCCGGCTGCCGATGCCGACGGCGCGCAGCCGCTGCCGTACGACGTCCTGCGAGAGGAAGTTCTCGCCGACGAACTCGCCCAGCGACACGCCGAGCTGGTCCTTCTTGGTCGGGATGATCGCGGTGTGCGGGATGGGCAGGCCCATGGGCCGCCGGAACAGTGCGGTGACGGCGAACCAGTCTGCGAGCGCGCCCACCATGCCGGCCTCGGCGGCGGCGGCCACGTACCCCGTCCAGGCGCCCGCGCCGGAGTTCCCGGCCCATTTGGCGAGTACGTAGACGACGGCGACGAACAGCAGCAGTCCGGTCGCCATGAGTTTCATGCGGCGGACACCGCGGAACTTCTCCTCGTCGGCGGGGCTGAACGAGTTCATCGCCCGGTTCGGCGCGGCGCGGCCCGGCCCCGTGGCTCCCGGGACCGCCCCCTCGGCCCCGATGGCGCTCGCGGCGCTCGTGGGGTTCGCCACACCGTCGGCGTGGGAAGGCTGCCCTTCCGGGCCCTTTTCCCCTGTT
The DNA here is from genome assembly GCF_055584525.1 of Streptomyces sp. NPDC102514. NCBI lineage: Bacteria > Bacillati > Actinomycetota > Actinomycetes > Kitasatosporales > Streptomycetaceae > Streptomyces > Streptomyces sp. NPDC102514. Next base: position 173,546 of record NZ_JBVJLW010000006.1, on the reverse strand, counting down.
TCATCCTCTTTCGTTCGTTCCATCCGCTCCATCCGTTCCCGGTCCCCCATAAAGCATTGTTCCAACCTGACCGACTCCTGGAACGGAACAGGAGTTCCCCGCGTCTGTCCGGGCGGGGGATTTCACCGGGCCCAGGGGTTCTGTCGAGTCCCGGGGGTCCTGTCGGGTTCCTCCCGCGTCATGCCTCATCATGGGGTCATCACACCGGAGCTCCGGGCTCCCACTTTTCCGAGGAGATACGCACCGCATGACCAAGCGTCACGGTTATGCCTTGCTGGCCGCGATCGTCGCTGTGATCGTCGCCATTTCGACCGCCATATACGTCGGAGTCGCCGCCGACGACGGCGGGGAGACCACGGCCGTCGTCGGCGGCCGGACCCCGCACAACTCTGCGGCCCCCGCCTCCGTCGGCACCTGGGTGGGCGCCTGGTCGGCGTCCCCCGCCGGCTCGGAGCCCGGCACCGAGGCGAACGGCATGGCGGGCCGCTCCGTACGCAACGTGGTGCACGTCGGCGTCGGCGGCACCGCGGCCCGGATCACCCTGTCCAACCTGTACGGGCAGCAGCCGCTCAGCATCACGCACGCCTCGGTCGCCGTCGCGGCCACCGCGAACAACGCCGCCGCGACCGCCGACACCATGCGGCGCCTCACCTTCGGCGGCCGTCCCTCGGTGGTCGTGCCCGCCGGGCAGCAGGTCGTCAGCGACGCCGTACGGCTGCTGGTCCCGCACGGCAGCGACGTACTGGTGACGACGTACTCGCCGACCCCGTCGGGGCCCGTCACCTACCACCCGCAGGCGCGGCAGATCTCGTACACCGCGGAGGGCGACCGTACGGAGGACGTCAGCGGGGCCGCATACACCGGGCAGACGCCCTACTGGCGGTATCTGACCGCGCTGGACGTGCTCAGCAACGAGTCGCAGGGCACGGTCGTCGTCATCGGCGACTCGCTCACCGACGGTGTGACCTCGACCGTGGGCGAGAACCGGCGCTGGACCGACGTCCTCGGCGAACGACTGCACGCGGCCGGCTCCGACGGGCCCCGCTACAGCGTCGTCAACCAGGGGATCAGCGGCAACCGCGTCCTGGCGAGCGGGCTCGGGCGGCCCGCCGAGAATCCGAGCGGGCTGATCCGCTTCGACCGTGACGTGCTCGGCCGCACCAACGTCAAGGCGGTCGTGATCGCCCTCGGCGTCAACGACATCCTGCGGACGCCGAACCAGACCGACGCGAACCGGATCACCGCGGGGTTGCGTGAGCTGAAGCGGTTGGCGCATGCGCGGGGGCTGCGGGTCGTGGGGGCGACGCTCATGCCGTTCCAGGGGCACCGGGGGTACCGGCCGTATCTGGAGGACACGCGGCAGGCCGTCAACGCGCAGATCCGTGCGGGGAAAGTCTTCGACGACTACGCCGACTTCGACAAGGCGTTGCGGGATCCGTACAACCCTCGGCGGCTGCGGTCCGACTACGACTCGGGGGATCATCTGCACCCGAGCGACAAGGGGTACCGGCGGATGGCGGACATCTTCAACCTGTCCGACCTCAAGGGTTCACCCCCGGCCCAGCTCTAGCCCCACCGGGCGGGGGCTTGCAGGCCGCCCGCGGCCCGGCGGGGGTTGCCCGCGCAGTTCCCCGCGCCCCTTAAAAACTCGTGCCTCGGCTGCGGGCCGGTGGGGGCGAGCCGCGCAGTTCCCCGCGCCCCTGAAGGGGCGCAGCCCCTCCCAGGGGCGCGGGGAACTGCGCAATCTTTTGCCTTTAGGGGCGCGGGGAACTGCGCGACCAGCCACGACTCACCCGCAGACAACCGCACAACCCGCGGAAGCGAAGGGGCACCCCCCTCAGTCCAGGCCCGCTTCCAGCTCCTCCCGGCGCGCAGCCTTGCGTTCAAGCTTCTCCCGCCGCCGCTCCTCCCGCAGGCGGAGCCGCTCCGCCTTCGAGATCTTCCGCTCCACCCCGACCCCGCCCCAGAACGCGAACCCGGTCACCACGACCCGCGGAGCGCCCGGTTCGCCCGCGACCCCCTCCTGACCGTGGTCGAAGCCGCCCATGACGCCGATCCCGCGGGTCACGACCTCGACCCCCGGCGGGACCACCACGTTCAACCCGCCCATGACGGCGACGCAGTTGACGACGACCTCGCCGTCCGCGAAGTTCGCCTCGCGCAGGTCCACGACTCCACCGCCCCAGAACGCGAAGCAGTTGAACCGCTTGGGCACGGTCCAGTGCCCCCGGCGCTCGAACCCCGACATGACGGCGACGCCCCACCGGGACGTGCCCTCACCGCCGACGATCCGGCCCGCCCAGTCCCCCGTACCGACGGCGCCCGCGGGCCGCTTGACCATCGACACGGCGGGAGCGGGGGCCGGGACGCCCGACACGGGCAGGTCCCGGGTGATCGGCTCCAGCTCCCCGTACGTACGCGCCTTGTACGTGGCCTCCAGCCGCTCCTCGAACTCCGCCATGTCCAGGCGGCCCTCGGCGAGGGCGTCCCTCAGCACTTCGGCGACCTGTTCGCGGTCGGCGTCGGAGGCGCGCAACTCGGGGAGTGAGCCGGAAGGTTCGGCCGGGAGTTCGTCCGTCATGGACAGAAGCCTACGAGGTTGACTTGCCCGCGTACATGCGGCTGATGACCGCCTCGATGTCGGGTTCCCGCACCGACAGGTCGACCAGCGGATACTCCGCCGCGATCCGCGCCACCAGCGGCGCCGCCGACTGCGCCGCCGGGAAGGCGAGCCACTGCCGGGGCCCCTCGACCTTCACCACCCGCGCCGACTCCACGTCGATGGGCGGCAGTTCGCGCTCCAGGTCCACGACCAGCGTCCGCTCGCTCTCGCCGATCTCGTGCAGCCCGGTCAGCGGACCGTCGTACATCAGGCGTCCGTGGTCGATGACCATCACCCGCCGGCACAGCTGCTCGATGTCGGAGAGGTCGTGGGTCGTCAGGAGGACGGTCGTGCCGCGCTCCGCGTTGAGGTCGCGCAGGAACTCCCGCACCCGCACCTTGCTGACCACGTCGAGCCCGATCGTCGGCTCGTCGAGGTACAGCACCTCGGGGTCGTGCAACAGCGCCGCCGCGATGTCCCCGCGCATCCGCTGCCCGAGCGAGAGCTGCCGTACGGGTACGTCGAGGAGTTCGCCCAGTTCGAGGAGTTCGACGCACCGGTCGAGGTTCTCCGCGTACCGGGCGTCGGGAATCCGGTACATGCGGTGCATCAGCCGGTACGAGTCGATCAGCGGGAGGTCCCACCACAGGGTGGTCCGCTGCCCGAAGACGACGCCGATGCGCTGCGCGAGCCGGGTGCGTTCACGGGAGGGATCGATGCCCGCGACGCGCAGGCGCCCGCCGCTGGGCGTGAGGATGCCGGTGAGCATCTTGATGGTGGTGGACTTCCCCGCGCCGTTCGGCCCGATGTAGCCGACCATCTCGCCGCGCGACACGGTGAAGGAGATCGAGTCGACCGCCCGCACCTGCCGCCGCTCGCTGCGCAGGAAGCCGGTCTTCTTGCGTACGTCGAAGACCTTCTCCACGCCGTCGAGGCTGATGAGGTCGGAGTCCAGGTCCGAGTCGGTCACGCCGATGTCCGCGTGAGTGGATTTCATGTGCGGTCAACTCCCCGTGCTGCGGTACGAACGAAGGCCCGCCCGCCATGCGAGCCCCGAGAGCCCGCAGCAGGCGACGGCCACGAGTGGCGACACGAACGCGGTCCACTCCGGCAGGTCGAGCGGATACGGCAGCCCGAGCACGTACAGCGCGGGCAGCCAGTTGACGAAGGCCAGCGGCAGCACGAAGGTCACCCCGCGCACCAGGTCCTTCGCGAAGACGGTCGGCGGATACTGCAGCAGCGTGGTGCCGCCGTACGTGAACGAGTTCTGCACCTGGGACGCGTCCTGCGCCACGAACTGGAAGGCCCCGCCCGCCACGAACACCGACGAGAAGATGGCCGCCCCGCTGACCACCATCACCGGCATCAGCAGCACCTTCGCCGGGGTCCAGTCGATGTCGACCACGGCGAGCGCGTACCCGAGGACCAGCAGCCCCTGGGTGATCCGGCCCAGGCGCCGCAGCGCGAACCGGTCCGCGGCGACCTGCGCGAGCACCGGCGCGGGGCGTACGAGCAGGGTGTCGAGCGTGCCGTCCCGCACCCGCTGCCCGAGGCGGTCCATCGAGCCGAGCGTCAGATCGGCGATGCCGAACGCCGCGCTGGACAGCCCGTACAGGAACGCCACCTCGCCGAGCGAGTAGCCGCCGAGTTCGTCGACGCGCGAGAACATCAGGAGGATCGCGACGAAGTCGAGCACGGTCCCGGCGAAGTTGCCGAAGAGGGTCATCGCGAAGGACGCGCGGTACGCCATCGTCGAGCGGATCCACATCCAGGCGATCAGCCGGTAGGCCCGCAGCCCGTCCACCAGCCGCGCCCCGTACGTCGGCGCGGCTCCGAAGCCGGTACCGGGTCCGGAGCCGGTACCGCCGCCGGAGCCGGTACCGCCGCCGGAGCCGGTTTCCTCCCGCAGGTCAGCCACCTTGAACCACCACCCTCCGTGTCGCCGCCGACTGGACCAGCCGACCCAGCGTCAGCAGCCCGACGGCCCAGGCGGCCTGGAAGGCGTACGTACGCAGCAGCGCGAAGCCCGTGCGCTCGCCCAGCAGCACGTCCGCCGGGGCCTGGATCAGCGCGGACCAGGGCAGTACGCGGGCCAGCTCGCCGAGCGCGCCCGGGAAGACGTTCAGCGGCAGGGTCATCCCGGAGAAGAACAGTCCCGCCAGCACGGCCAGCTGCTGCACCCCCGCCCCGTCCATGAACCAGAACGCCGCCAGCGCCACGAGATAGCGGATCGCGTAACTCACCAGGACCCCCAGCACCACGGCGACGAGGAACGCCAGCCAGGTCCCGGCGTCCGCGGGCAGCGCCAGCTGGAAGACGAGCCCGCCGAACACCATCGGCACCACACCGCGCCCCAGCAGCTGGAACGCGGCCCGTCCCGCGTCCGCCGCCAGCCACCACGCCTGGAGGTCCACGGGCCGGTAGAGGTCGATCGCGATGTCACCCGTACGGATTCTCTCGATCAGCTCGTCCTCGAAGCCGCCGCCCATCACCGCGACCACCGCCAGCAGCCCCTGCCCCACCCACACGTACGTCACCGCCTGGGCCTGGTCGTACCCGCCGAGACCTGGTCTCTCGTCCCACAGCGCGATGTACGTGTACGCCAGGATCAGCCCGAAGACCGTGTTGGTGAACACACCCGCGGCGGTGGCCACCCGATAGGTCGCGTACCGCCGGAACCCGCCCGCCGCGACGGCCGCGTACAACCTCCAAGCCCGCACCACGAAGCCTCTCCAGCCGTTCTGAGCCAAAGCGCTGGAGCCTAGTCCGGGGCCGGTACCGCGTGCCAGGCATTTTCTCCTGGGACGCGTGCCACGCACCGGGAACGATTCACCGGATGGGACAGTCTTCAAGGGAGGGCGCAGCAGGCGTACGAGGGCGTACCAGACGTACGACGTGAAACGGGAGCACGGCACAAGATGAACGACCAGCCGCAGCCGCAGCAGCCGAGCGAAGGCTGGGCACCGCGAGATCCCGACTCCGCCTCGGCGGCCGCGTCGGAACCACCGCACACATCTGGCGCATCGGGCACATCAGGCGCTTCGGGTAAGCCGAGTGAGCCGAGTGAGCCGGGCGCACCCGGCAAGGCGTCGGGGACGGCGCCGGACACCGGACCGGACACGGCACGGGCCGCGTCGGGCGGGACGCCGGACGCACCGGGCGACCCGGCCGCGCGGGACGACGCGACCGTCGCGCTGACGGCCGCGTCCGTCGACGCGGGAGCCGCACCCGGTGAACAGCCCGAGGAGCCCGGGAAGCCCGCGAAGGCGAAGAAGGCCAAGCGGCCCAAGCGCACCGGCTGGAAGCGGCTGATCCCGACCTGGCGGATGGTGCTCGGCACGTTCGTCGGCGTGGTCCTGCTGCTCGTCGGCGCGTTCGCGCTCGGCTACTACCTGGTGAAGATCCCGTCGGCGAACGCGACCGCGATCAAGCAGAGCAACGTGTACCTGTACGCGGACGGCAGCCAGCTCGCCCGCGACGGCGAGGTCAACCGCGAGAACGTGGACCTGTCGCTGATCTCCAAGGACGCCCAGCACGCGGTGCTCGCCGCCGAGGACCGCGACTTCTACACCGAGTCCGCGGTCGACCCCAAGGCGATGCTCCGCGCGGGCTGGAACACCGCGACCGGCAAGGGCAAGCAGTCCGGCTCGACGATCACCCAGCAGTACGTGAAGAACTACTACCTGGCTCAGGAGCAGACGGTCACGCGGAAGGTGAAGGAGTTCTTCATCTCCATCAAGCTGGACCGTGAGAAGAGCAAGGACGACATCCTTGAGGGCTACCTCAACACCAGCTACTTCGGCCGCAACGCGTACGGCATCCAGGCCGCCGCCCAGGCCTACTACGGCGTCGACGCCAAGGGCCTGTCGGCCGGGCAGGGCGCCTACCTGGCGGCGCTCCTGAACGCGCCGAGCGAGTACGACGTGGTCGCGCACCCCGAGAACAAGCCGGCCGCGCTGGCCCGTTGGAACTACGTGCTCGACGGCATGGTCAAGAAGAAGTGGATCAGCGAGTCGGCGCGGGCCGGCATCACGTTCCCGGCGCCCAAGGAGACCGTGGTCGCGGCCGGGATGTCGGGCCAGCGCGGCTACATCGTCAAGGCCGTCAACGACTACCTCGCCGACAACAAGATCCTCAGCGAGGACGCACTGAACGCGGGCGGCTACCGCATCACGACCACCCTGCAGAAGCCCAAGCAGGACGCCTTCGTGAAGGCCGTCGACGACCAGGTGATGGACGAACTCGACAAGAAGGACCGCAAGGTCGACAACTACGTCCGCGCGGGCGGCGCCTCCATCGACCCGAAGACCGGCAAGGTCCTCGCGATGTACGGCGGCATCGACTACACGAAGCAGTACTACAACAACGCCACCCGCCGGGACTACCAGGTCGGCTCCATCTTCAAGCCGTTCGTGTTCACCTCGGCCGTGCAGAACGACTCGGTCACCCAGGACGGCCGCACGATCACCCCGAACACCGTCTACGACGGCACGAACAAGCGGCCCGTGCAGGGCTGGGACGGCGGCACGTACGCCCCGGAGAACGAGGACCAGGTCTCGTACGGCCAGATCCCGGTCCGTACCGCCACCGACAAGTCCGTGAACTCCGTGTACGCGCAACTGGCCGTGGACGTCGGCTCCGCGAAGGTCGAGCAGACCGCCGTCGACCTCGGCATCCCGGCCGACACCCCCGACCTGAACGCGTCCCCGTCCATCGCGCTCGGCACAGCCACCGCGAGCGTCCTCGACATGACGGAGGCGTACGCGACCCTCGCCAACCACGGCAAGCACGGCACGTACACGATGATCGAGAAGGTCACCAAGGACGGCTCCGAGGACGTGAAGCTGCCGGACGGGAAGACCGAGCAGGCCGTCAGCCGGGAGTCCGCCGACACGACGACCTCGATCCTGCAGAGCGTCGTCGAGGGCGGCACCGGTACGGCCGCGCAGGCCGCCGGGCGTCCCGTGGCGGGCAAGACGGGCACCGCGGAGGACGACAAGGCGGCCTGGTTCGCGGGCTACACCCCGAACCTCGCCACGGTCGTCGCCGTGATGGGCCAGGACCCCGACACCGGCGCCCACAAGTCGCTGTACGGGGCGCTCGGGCAGGCGCGTATCAACGGCGGCGGGTACCCGGCGCAGATCTGGGCCCAGTACACGAAGGCCGCGCTGAAGGGTGTCGCGGTCAAGGACTTCGACCTGAGACTCCAGGACGGCGCCGAGGAGCAGGAGCTCCCGCCGGCCGACCCCGACGAGGACGCGACCACCACGGGCGGCACCACCGACACGGGCGGTACGACCACCGGCGGCGAGGAGACCCCGGGCACCCAGGGCCAGGACAACGGCGGCACCGCCACCGACGGGGGCACCACCGACACCGGCGGCACGACCACCGGAGGCGGCGGCACCACCACGGACGGCGGTACCACCGGCACCGGCGGCACGACGACCGACGGCGGCGCGACCACGGACGGCGGCACGGGCGGCACCACCGGGGACGGCGGCGCCACGACGGACGGCGGGACGGGCGGCACCACCGGGGACGGCGGGGTCGGGAGCACGGGGACGACGTTCGGGGACTTCCCGTAGCCCCGGCCGCCCGTCGAGTGACTGGTGACCGGTGACTGGTGGTCAGTGGCTGGTGGTCAGTGGCCGGAGGTCGCCTTCAGCCCGACCACGGCCACCAGCAGCAGACAGACGAAGAAGATCCGGGCGGCGGTCGTCGGTTCACCGAGCACCGCCATGCCGTACACCGCCGCCCCGGCCGCGCCGATGCCCACCCAGACGCCGTACGCGGTACCGATGGGCAGTGTCTTCGCCGCGTACGACAGCAGCAGCATGCTGGCGACGATGCCGGCGCCGGTGAACACGCTGGGCACGAGCCGCGTGAACCCGTCGGTGTACTTCATACCGACCGACCAGCCGACTTCGAGCAGACCGGCGACGACAAGCAGGACCCAGGCCATGAGGCACCTCCGTGAAGGAATCAACAGGGGTGCGTCGTCTTTTCCTGCCCGGTACGGCGCGTCTCGTCGGGTTGCCTCCAAGGTAGCAAGGAGCAGCCGGAAGGGGCTGGTGACGATGGTCACCAGCCCCTTCGACCGTTCCTGCCGCTCATGAAGATCTGCCTGAAGATCTATCCAAAGATCTAGAGGTACAGGCCGGTGGAGTCCTCGGACCCCTCGAACCGGTCCGCGGCGACGGCGTGCAGATCCCGCTCGCGCATCAGCACGTACGCGGTTCCGCGCACCTCGACCTCGGCACGGTCCTCCGGGTCGTACAGCACCCGGTCACCCGGCTCCACCGTCCGTACGTTCTGCCCGACCGCCACGACCTCGGCCCAGGCGAGCCGCCGGCCCACCGCCGCGGTCGCGGGGATCAGGATGCCGCCACCGGACCGGCGTTCACCCTCGGCGGCGTCCTGCCGCACGAGCACACGGTCGTGCAGCATCCGGATGGGCAGCTTGTCGTGCTGGCTGCTGGGCTCAGTCCTCTTGGCGCTCACGGTCCGAATTTACCTGCCTTCGCGCCACTCGTACGTGGGTGGGTCGTACGTAGTGGGCCGCGGCCGGGCCGGCCCGGCTCAGCGCTTGCGGCGCCTGGTGTTCAGGGTGAGCAGTCCGACGACGCCGACCACCACGAGGGCCACGGGCACGATGCGGTCCAGCCGCGGCGCCCCGTCCTCCGTGACGAACTGGCCCTTCACATCGTCGACGACGCGGTTGACGCCGACGTAGGCGCGTCCGAGGGTGTGGTCGACGCTGGACGCCACCTTGGCCTTGGCATCCCCGACGATGGTCTTCGGGTGCACCCGCACACCGATCTCGTCGAGCGTCTCGGCGAGGGTTTCGCGACGGCGTTTGATGTCCGCCTCGATCTGCGCCGGAGTCCTGGTGTCCGGCGTGCTCGACGTGTCCGACACGCGCTGCCTCCGTAATCGTGGTCGTTTCTTCCCGTGGCCGGTCCATGGCCGGTTCCTGTCGGCCCTGTACCTGATCGACAGTCTGTCAGCTTCACCCTCCGCGCACCGCCCGGCACCCCCATTACGCTCGGTTCCGTATCCACCACCTCGCAAGGAGACCGAACCGAGATGAGCGAGCGACTCCAGCCCGGCGACACCGCCCCCGCCTTCACCCTGCCCGACGCCGACGGCAACGAGGTGTCCCTTGCCGACCACAAGGGCCGCAAGGTCATCGTGTACTTCTACCCGTCCGCCCTCACTCCGGGCTGCACCAAGCAGGCCTGCGACTTCACCGACAACCTGGACCTGCTCGCGGGCGCCGGCTACGACGTCATCGGCGTCTCCCCCGACAAGCCGGAGAAACTCGCCAAGTTCCGCGAGCAGGAGAACCTGAAGGTCACCCTGGTCGCCGACCCGGACAAGACGGTCCTGGACGCGTACGGCGCGTTCGGCGAGAAGAAGAACTACGGCAAGACCTACATGGGCGTCATCCGCTCCACGATCGTGGTGGACGAGGAGGGCAAGGTGGAACGGGCCCTGTACAACGTCCGCGCGACGGGCCACGTCGCCAAGATCATCAAGGACCTGGAGATCTGACACCCCACGCCCGGGGCCTGTGAACCGCGCGACGCAAACCCCCGCCAACCGCCGACCACTTGACCGGTACGATGGCATGCGCTGGCGGTGGTGGCGCAACGGTTGACGCAGCAGACTTAGGATCTGTGGCCGGTGAAACGGCTTGAGGGTTCGAATCCCTTCCGCCGCACGGCAGACGGCCTGTGAATCGAAGGACTGATTCACAGGCCGTTGCTTTGCGCCAAGCGTGACACATGCCAGGTCCGGCCTTCCGACCGTCCGGCTCTGTCAGCCCAGCAGTTCCCTCACCACCGGTACCAGTTCTCGGAATGCCTTGCCGCGGTGGCTGATCGCGTTCTTTTCGTCGGGGGTCAGTTCCGCGCAGGTGCGGGTGTCGCCGTCGGGCTGGAGGATCGGGTCGTAGCCGAAGCCGTTGGCGCCGGAGGGGGTGTGGCGCAGGGTGCCCCGCAGCCGGCCCTCGACCACGCGCTCGGTGCCGTCGGGCAGGGCGAGAGCGGCGGCGCAGGCGAAGTGGGCGGCGCGGTGGCCGTCGGCGATGTCGCCGAGCTGGGCGAGGAGGAGGGCGAGGTTGGCGCGGTCGTCGCCGTGGGTGCCGGACCAGCGGGCGGAGAAGATGCCGGGGGCGCCGCCGAGTACGTCGACGCACAGGCCGGAGTCGTCGGCGACGGCCGGGAGTCCGGTGGCGCGGGCGAGGGCGTGGGCCTTGAGGAGCGCGTTCTCGGCGAAGGTGACGCCGGTCTCCTTGACGTCGGGGATCTCCGGGTAGGCGTCCGCGCCGACGAGTTCGTGGGGCAGATCCGCCGCGGCGAGGATCGCCCTCAGCTCGGTGATCTTTCCGGGGTTGCGGGTGGCGAGGATCAGGCGGGTCATGGTGCTCACCCTAAGGGCTGTCCCGTAACTCCCGGCGGGCGCACGACGACAGCTACGGCACCTCGCGGCGTTGCCGGATCGCCCGAATACACCCGGTATGAGGGCGACCCGGCGCCTTGCGATGCACCGCATCTGACGCCGCGCGCTGATCCACCGGGACTTACGGGACAGCCCTTCGCCAGGTGGACGCACGCGTTCGCGTGCCGCCCGTGATCGTTCGCCGCCCGCGGGGGCCGGCCGGTGTCGCTACGGGGTACAGACCTTGGTGAGTTCGCCCGCCGCGTCGGTGACGGGGCTGATGTCCGGGGTCGCGTCACCGTCGTTGATGGCGTCACGGACGTTGCCGACCGCCTTCTGGAGGTCGTCCACGGCCTTGTTGATGTCGGTGTCGTCGGTCTTGTCGCCGATGGTGTCGAGGTTCTTGTCGATCGAGTCGAGTGCCTCGTCGGCTTGCCTCGGGTCGTCGCCGGCGTTCTCCACGGCCTGCTGGAGGTCGGTGACGCTGTCGGCGATCGTGTCGGCGGTCTGGACGCAGTCGAGCGCCTTGTTGACGGCGTCGCAGCCGGTGGTGAGCCCGGCCGTCAGCGCGACGGCTGCCACTGCTGCGGCGACGGCGGTGATACGGCGTGGTCGGCGGCGGCTCGCGGCCATGGAACGGTCCTCCCGTGGTCAGGCCCCCGAGGGCCCCGTTTCGTAGGCCTCAGGGCCCCCGTTTGGTACTGGCCGGGCGAGACGGTGGTGTGCCGTTCGCCCGCACCTGTAGGGACGCGTCTGCCGGTGCCGTGGTTGCCCGCGACCTGCGGCCTTCTTGGTACGTCCTTTACCTTTCGAGGACGGTATCAAGTGCCGTGCGCTGGGCGACAGCGAGTTCCGTGCAGCCCAGAACGGCCAGATCGAGAAGGGAGTTGAGCTCGTCGCGGTCGAACGGCTCGGCCTCGGCGGTGCCTTGCACCTCGACGAAGCGGCCGTCGCCGGTGCAGACGACGTTCATGTCGGTGTCGGCGCGGACGTCCTCCTCGTAGCAGAGGTCGAGGAGGGGGAGGCCGCCGACGATGCCGACGGAGACGGCGCTGACCGTTCCGGTGAGGGGCTGCCGGTTGGCCTTGATGAGCTTCTTGCCCTGGGCCCAGGTGACGGCGTCGGCGAGGGCGACGTACGCGCCGGTGATGGCGGCCGTGCGGGTGCCTCCGTCGGCCTGGAGGACGTCGCAGTCCAGGACGATGGTGTTCTCGCCGAGCGCCTTGTAGTCGATGACCGCGCGCAGGGAGCGGCCGATGAGCCGGCTGATCTCGTGGGTGCGGCCGCCGATCTTGCCGCGGACGGACTCGCGGTCGCCGCGGGAGTTGGTGGCGCGGGGAAGCATGGAGTATTCGGCGGTCACCCAGCCTTCGCCGCTGCCCTTGCGCCAGCGCGGGACGCCTTCGGTGACGGAGGCGGTGCAGAAGACCTTCGTGTCGCCGAAGGAGACGAGGACGGAGCCCTCGGCGTGCTTGCTCCAGCCGCGTTCGATGGTGATCGGGCGGAGCTGTTCGGGCGTGCGGCCGTCGATGCGAGACATGGCGAAGAGCCTAGTCGTATACGGGTGAGGGGCCGCCCCCGTATACGGAAGCGGCCCCTCGCCCGGGTCGGACTTCGACGTCCGTCCCGGCAGTTACATCATGTCTTCGATGTCGGCGGCGATCGGGTCGGCGTCGGTGCCGATGACGACCTGGATCGCGGTGCCCATCTTGACGACGCCGTGGGCGCCCGCGGCCTTCAGGGCGGCCTCGTCGACCTTGCTCGGGTCGACGACCTCGGTGCGCAGCCGGGTGATGCAGCCCTCGACCTCTTCGATGTTGTCGATGCCACCGAGCCCGGCGACGATCTTCTCAGCCTTGCTGGCCATGTCCTTCTCCCTGATCCGAACCGCTTTGTCGCAGCGCTTTTTCGCAGTAACCCACAGTTGGCCCATCTTCGCGAGCGGCCACGTCGCCTCTGCCGAATGATGGCGATCACGACAGCGAGAACCGTTCACACATCGTTCGCTGACTGGTCTACACCAGTTTTCGGCGGCCGCCAAACCTGGGACGCAGGAGGACACCCATGAGTGCCGACAGCGCGGTCGTGCCCGCGCGCTCCCGGTGGAGCGATCTGTTCCAGGGTCTGCAGAAGATGGGCCGCAGCCTTCAATTGCCCATCGCGGTACTGCCGGCGGCGGGCATCCTCAACCGGCTGGGGCAGCCCGACGTGTTCGGGGCCGACGGTCTCGGCTGGACGAACGTCTCGAAGGTGATGGCGGGCGCGGGCGGTGCGCTGCTCGACGGTTCGCTCGGCCTGCCGCTGCTGTTCTGCATCGGTGTGGCGATCGGGATGGCGAAGAAGTCGGACGGTTCGACGGCGCTGGCGGCCACGGCCGGTTTCCTCGTCTACTACAGCGTGCTGCGGCAGTTCCCGGAGGACTGTGCGGACCAGGCGAAGGTGGTGGCGGCGGGCTGCCAGGCGCAGGACGGCACGGTGGCGGTCTTCACGTACCAGAATCCGGGTGTGTTCGGCGGTATCGCCATCGGGCTGATGGCGGCCTACTTCTGGCAGCGCTACCACCGCACGAGGCTCGTCGACTGGCTGGGCTTCTTCAACGGCCGCCGGCTGGTGCCGATCATCATGGCGTTCGTGGCGATCGCGTTCGCCGCGCTGTGCCTGTGGGTGTGGCCGCCGATCGGCCGGGGCCTGGAGGACTTCAGCGACTGGCTGGTGAGTCTGGGTGCGTGGGGTGCGGGTGTCTTCGGTATCGCCAACCGTGCGCTGCTGGTGATCGGGCTGCACCAGTTCCTGAACGTGCCCATCTGGTTCCAGTTCGGCAGCTTCACCAAGCCGGACGGGTCGGTCGTGCACGGTGACATCAACATGTTCCTGGCGGGCGATCCGAACGCGGGCCAGTTCACGTCCGGGTTCTTCCCCATCATGATGTTCGCGCTGCCGGCCGCGTGCCTGGCCATGACGCACTGCGCGAAGCCGCATCGCCGCAAGGAGATCGGGGGGCTGATGCTGTCGATCGCGCTGACCTCGTTCGTCACGGGCATCACGGAACCGATCGAGTACTCGTTCGTGTTCATCGCACCGCTCCTGTACGCGATCCACGCGGTGCTCACCGGTGTCTCCATGGCGGTGACGTGGGGGCTCGGGGTGCATGACGGTTTCAGCTTCTCGGCCGGCCTGATCGACTACGTCATCAACTGGAACCTCGCCACGAGACCCTGGGCGATCATCCCGATCGGGCTGTGTTTCGCGGTCGTCTACTACGTGGTCTTCCGCTTCGCGATCACGAAGTTCGATCTGCGGACGCCGGGGCGGGAGCCGGAGGACGAGGTCGAGGACGTGACGAAGGCGTAGCGCGCGGGCGAGGACCCCGTGCCCAGTGAAGGGCCCCCGGCCGACCGGTCCGGGGGCCCTTCGGCGTGCTCCCGGTTCGCGTTCATAACGATCTGAGCCGAGCCTCCCGCTATCGCCGGGGCCACAAAACTGGCGGGTTCCTTATCTCACCTTCACCGTGCTACAACAGGTCTACACCACTGAGTGGTGTAGACCACGCGGATGCTGTCCATCCCTCGTGCACCCTCTTGCTCTCCCTTTCTCTCTCCCTTTTCGTCCCCGGCAGCACGCAGCACATGGAGGAACAATGACCACCGCCACAGCTCCGGCGGCCCCCACGAAGAGGTGGGGCTCCGGCCTGCTCCAGGGCCTGCAGAAGGTCGGCCGCAGCCTGCAGCTCCCCATCGCCGTGCTGCCGGCCGCCGGCATCCTGCTCCGGCTCGGCCAGCCCGACGTGTTCGGCGCCGACGGACTCGGCTGGGACAAGGTCGCCTCCGTGTTCGCCACGGCCGGTGACGCGGTCTTCGCCAACCTGCCGCTGCTGTTCTGCGTCGGCATCGCCATCGGCTTCGCCAAGAAGTCCGACGGCTCCACCGCCCTCGCGGCGCTGGTCGGCTTCCTGGTCTACAAGAACGTGCTCACCGCGTTCCCGATCACCGACGCCAAGGTCCAGGACGGCGCGGACGTCGCCGCGACCTACAACGACCCCAAGGTCCTCGGCGGCATCGTGATGGGCCTGATAGCCGCCGTCACCTGGCAGCGGTTCCACCGCACCAAGCTGCCCGACTGGCTCGGCTTCTTCAACGGCCGTCGCCTCGTCCCGATCCTGATGGCCTTCATCGGCACCGCGGTCGGCGTCTTCTTCGGTCTGGTCTGGGAGCCCGTCGGCGACGTCATCACCAACTTCGGCGAGTGGATGACCGGCCTCGGCGCGGTCGGCGCGGGCATCTTCGGCGCGATCAACCGCGCGCTGCTCCCGGTCGGCATGCACCAGTTCGTCAACACCGTCGCCTGGCAGGAGATCGGCTCCTACAAGGACTCCGCGGGCGCCCTCTGGCACGGTGACCTGCCGCGCTTCTTCCACGGTGACCCGACCGCCGGTCAGTTCATGACGGGCTTCTTCCCCATCATGATGTTCGCGCTCCCGGCCGCGGCCCTCGCGATCACGCACTGCGCCCGCCCCGAGCGCCGCAAGGCCGTCGGCGGCATGATGATCTCCCTCGCGCTGACCTCGTTCGTCACCGGCATCACGGAGCCGATCGAGTTCTCGTTCATGTTCATCGCACCGCTCCTGTACGTGATCCACGCGGTCCTGACCGCCCTGTCGATGGCGATCACCTGGGCGCTGGGCGTGCACCACGGCTTCAGCTTCTCCGCCGGTGCCATCGACTACTTCCTGAACTGGAACCTCGCCACCAAGCCATGGCTGATCATCCCGATCGGTCTGGTCTTCGCGGCGGTCTACTACGTGACCTTCCGCTTCGCGATCATCAAGTTCAACCTCGCCACCCCGGGCCGCGAGCCCGACGAGGAGGTCGAGGACCTCACCAAGGCGTGAGTCCTCGCACGGCGTGACACAGCACAGGGCCCCCGGAGCGGATCTGCTCCGGGGGCCCTGTGCTGCGTCCGACCGTCCTCAGATGTCGTACGTCGCCCGCGGTGTCGCCAGTTCCACCGGGCCGGTGAAGACCTCTCGGGCGTGGTCCAGGTTCGCCTGGGGGTCCGTCCACGGGGGGATGTGGGTGAGGACCAGGCGGCGCGCGCCCACACGGGTCGCGGTCTCGCCGGCCTCGCGGCCGTTGAGGTGCAGGTCCGGGATGTTCTCCTTGCCGTGGGTGAACGCGGCCTCGCAGAGGAACAGGTCCGTGTCCCGGGCCAGTTCGTCGAGCGTGTCGCACACGCCCGTGTCCCCGGAGTAGGTCAGCGACCGCCCGCCGTGCTCCACACGGATGCCGTACGCCTCCACGGGATGGCTGACCTTCTCGGTGTGCACCGAGAACGGGCCGATCTCGAAGGAGCCCGGCTTGACCGTGTGGAAGTCGAAGACCTCGCTCATGGAGGAGGCGGAGGGGGTGTCCGCGTACGCGGTGGTCAGGCGCTGCTCCGTGCCCTCGGGTCCGTAGACCGGGATCGGATCGCAGCGCCCGCCGTCATGGCGGTAGTAGCGCGCGACGAAGTACGCGCACATGTCGATGCAGTGGTCGGCGTGCAGATGGCTGAGGAAGATCGCATCGAGGTCGTAGAGACCGCAGTGGCGCTGCAGCTCGCCAAGGGCACCGTTGCCCATGTCGAGAAGCAGCCGGAAGCCGTCGGCCTCGACGAGGTAGCTCGAACAGGCCGATTCCGCGGACGGGAACGACCCCGAGCAGCCGACGACGGTGAGCTTCATAGAGCGGAAACCTCCGCGGGCGGGGAGTGAAGACGGGGGTCGTGACAGGGGTCTTACGGTCCGTCGAGCGTAAGGCGCGAAAGGGCGGGTCGCTCCTCCGTCGAGGGCTGTTGTGGGGGAACTCACCTGCGCTGTCACCGGTTCGGGGGCGTGCGGGCGTGGGCTCGGGCATCCCGGGTACCGTCGTACGCATGAACATGTCGTGGTGGCTCGCGCTGGCGGGTGTGGTGCTGCTCGCGGCCGTGGCGACGTTCGTGGACGGGTGGGGACGGGGGCGCAAGCCGTCCGCCCGACGGCGTCCCGCGCAGCGCCCCGGGCAGCGGCCCACTCGGCGTCCGCCCGGGCGGGCCGACGGTGTACGGCGTCCGTCGCGGCCTCAGCCCGCCGAGATCTGGTGGGCGAACGTGCCGTTCGAGGACGGGCCCGGCGCGAAGGACCGGCCCTGCCTGGTCCTGTCGGTACGCGGGCGCAAGGCCGTGGTCGCGAAGATCACGACGAAGTACCACGACGACGGGCGGGACGGGGTCATCGCGCTGCCCGCGGGGTCGGTGGGGGATGCGCGGGGGCGCACGAGTTTTCTTGAGACGGGTGAGTTGCGGGGGGTGCCCGTGCGGGAGTTCCGGCGGCGGGTGGGGGAAGTGGACGCGCGGGTCTGGGACCGGGTGCGGCACCTTGCCCGGTAGGGCGTGTTCCCGTCACCGACTCGGGGGCCGGCCCCCGAACCCCCCGGTCCTCAAACGCCGGACGGGCTGAAACGTATTCAGCCCGTCCGGCGTTTGAGGACACAGTGACGGGACGGGTAGGGGCGGCGGGGGCGAGAAAATCCCTACGCCCAGAGCTGCCCCTGCAGCGTCGCGATCGCTTCCTCCGTCGTCTCCGCCGTGTAGACGCCCGTCGACAGGTACTTCCAGCCGCCGTCGGCCACCACGAACACGATGTCGGCGGGCTCGCCCGCCGTCACGGCCTTGCGGCCGACGCCGATCGCGGCGTGGAGCGCGGCCCCCGTGGACACACCGGCGAAGATGCCCTCCTGCTGGAGGAGCTCCCGCGTGCGGGTCACCGCGTCGGCCGAGCCGACCGAGAAGCGGGTGGTCAGCACGGACGCGTCGTACAGCTCCGGTACGAAGCCCTCGTCGAGGTTGCGCAGACCGTAGACGAGGTCGTCGTAGCGCGGCTCGGCCGCGACGATCTTCACGTCGGGCTTGTGCTCGCGCAGGAACCGGCCCACGCCCATCAGCGTCCCGGTGGTACCGAGTCCAGCGACGAAGTGCGTGACGGACGGCAGGTCGGCGAGGATCTCGGGGCCCGTGGTCGCGTAGTGCGCGCCCGCGTTGTCGGGGTTGCCGTACTGGTAGAGCATCACCCAGTCGGGGTGCTCGGCGGCCAGCTCCTTCGCCACGCGCACCGCCGTGTTGGAGCCGCCCGCCGCGGGCGAGGGGATGATCTGGGCGCCCCACATGCCGAGCAGGTCCCGCCGCTCCTGCGAGGTGTTCTCGGGCATGACGCACACCATGCGGTAGCCCTTGAGCTTCGCGGCCATGGCGAGCGAGATGCCGGTGTTGCCGGACGTCGGTTCGAGGATCGTGCAGCCGGGTGTCAGCCGGCCGTCCTTCTCGGCCTGTTCGACCATGTGGAGCGCGGGACGGTCCTTGACCGAGCCGGTCGGGTTGCGGTCCTCGAGCTTCGCCCAGATACGGACGTCGGCGGACGGCGAGAGCCGCGGCAGGCGCACCAGAGGGGTGTTGCCCACCGCGGCCAGCGGGGAGTCGTAGCGCATCAGCGATCAGAGCCCGGCAGCCCGGTCAGACCATGCCGCCGGCGACGGCCGGCAGGATGGTGACGCTGTCGCCGTCGGTGAGCTTGGTGTTGATGCCGTCGAGGAAGCGGACGTCCTCGTCGTTCAGGTACACGTTCACGAAGCGGCGCAGTTCGCCCCCGTCCACGATGCGGGCCTGGATGCCCGTGTGGCGGCTTTCGAGGTCGGCGAAGAGCGCGGCAAGGGTCTCCCCGCCGCCCTCGACGGCCTTCTGGCCGTCGGTGTAGGTGCGGAGGATGGTGGGGATGCGGACCTCGATGGCCATGGTTGCGGGCTCCTGTCGGAAAGCGGAAGTCGGAAGGCGAGTCGGGTCTGGGTGGGCTTGCCTGAGGTTGCGCGGCGTTGCGCGAGGCGGTGCGTGCGGAGACCGTGCCGGGGCGGGCAGGGGGACGCCGGTCGCGGCCCCGCGCGGAGCCGAGGCTCTCACGGCCGTACGGCGGCAGGGTTCAGCGCGTACAGATGGCGCTCTGCAGCCTGCACAGGTCGACGTGCAGCCGCGCCACGAGCAGCATGCCCGGCGTCTTGTCGCTCACGTCGTGGGAAACCATGGGCTCATCGTATCGATTCCCGGTCCGGGTCCCGGAATGTGATCTCAGATAGTGGATGAATTCTGCCCGAAGTATGGGATCGGGCGGAATCCGGCGCGGACCGGACGTGAACCGGGGGGTCCGTGAGGGGGCTCAGTACGCCTCCACCACCGTGACCTCCTCCTCCGTGACCTCGCCGTCCACGATCCGGAACGAGCGGAACTGGAAGTCCCCGAGTCCGTCGGTGTCGGCGGTCGAGACGAGGACGTAGTGGGCGTTCGGCTCGCTCGCGAGGTTGATGTCCGTGCGGGAGGGGTGGGCCTCGGTGGACGTGTGCGAGTGGTAGACGACGACCGGTTCCTCGTCGCGGTCGTCCATCTCGCGGTACAGCTTGAGCAGGTCCCCCGAGTCGAACTCGTAGAACGTGGGCGACATCGCCGCGTTCAGCATGGGGATGAAGCGCTCGGGGCGGCCGGTGCCCTCCGGGCCCGCGATCACGCCGCACGCCTCGTCGGGATGGTCCTGGCGCGCGTGCGCGACGATCTGGTCGACGAGGGCCTGGGTGATGGTCAGCATGGGGCCAGGATAGGCAGACGGCAGCCCCGTACCGGAGAGTGGTACGGGGCTGCCCACATGCTGGGCGTCCGGGGCGACGAGGAGTGCCCCGTCCGGGACGGCAACCCGCGGATTGCCGTCAGTTGGCCTTCTCGAACTCCGGCTCGCGGCGCTCGGTGACCTGCGGGTTACGGGACTTCAGCACGGCCCAGCCGATGCCCAGCGCCGCGGCCCAGCCGGCCATCACGTACAGGCAGACGCGGGACTCGGCGTCGTACGCGATGAGGCAGGTCACGAAGAGCAGGAACACGACGGCGACCCAGCTGAACTTCGAGCCGCCCGGGGCCGGGAAGGGCGAGGCGGGCAGGCGGCCCGCGTCGACGGCACGGCGGTACAGGATGTGGCTGATGAGGATCATGAGCCAGGTCCAGATGCCGGCCGCGGTGGCCACCGAGACGACGTAACCGAAGGCCTTCTCCGGGACGATGTAGTTCAGGATCACTCCGACGCCCATGAAGAGCACGGAGAGAGTGATGCCGAACGCGGGCGTCCTGGTGGAGGACAGCTTGTTGAAGATCCTCGGGGCCTCACCGTTGTCGGCCAGGGTGCGCAGCATGCGGCCCGTGGAGTACATGCCGGAGTTGCAGGAGGACAGGGCCGCCGTCAGCACGACGAAGTTGACGATGCCGGCGCCCGCCGGGATGCCGATCTTCGCGAAGGCCGCGACGAAGGGGCTCACGCCCGGCGCGAACTCCGTCCACTTCACCACGCAGAGGATCACCGTGAGCGCGCCGACGTAGAAGAGGGCGATGCGCCAGGGCAGGGTGTTGATCGCCTTGGGGAGGGTCTTCTCCGGGTTCTCGGACTCGCCCGCGGTGACGCCGACGAGTTCGACGGCCAGGTAGGCGAACATCACGCCCTGGAGGGTCATCAGGGACGAGCCGATGCCCTTGGGGAAGAAGCCGTCGACGGCCCAGAGGTTGGACACGGCGGCGGTGTCGCCCGCGGAGCTGAAGCCGAAGGTGAGCACGCCGAGGCCGATCACGATCATGCCGATGAGCGCGGTGACCTTGACCATCGAGAACCAGAACTCGATCTCGCCGAAGAGCTTGACGGAGATCAGGTTCGCCACGAAGAGCACGACCAGGAAGACCAGGGCCGTGACCCACTGCGGGATCTGCGGGAACCAGTAGTTGACGTAGATCGCGGCGGCGGTGAGTTCCGCCATGCCGGTGACGACCCACATCAGCCAGTACGTCCAGCCGGTGAAGTAGCCGAAGAACGGGCCGAGGAACTCACGGGAGTACTCCGCGAAGGAGCCCGAGACCGGGCGGTAGAGCAGCAGCTCACCGAGGGCTCGCATGATGAAGAAGATGATGACGCCCGCGAGGGCGTACATGAGGATGAGGCTGGGGCCCGCCTTGGCGATGTTCGCCCCGGCTCCCAGGAAGAGGCCGACGCCGATCGCGCCGCCGATCGCGATCATCTGGACCTGACGGCTGCCGAGCCCGCGTTCGTAGCCTTCTCCGGGGGCGTCGCCGTCGGCGGCGCCGTTGCCGCCCTGCTCGTCGTCGTGCTTACCGACCTGCACCGAGGTCATGTCTGATGCGCCTTTCTCCATACCGGTCCGAGCCTTCGTCGGCTTCGGTCCGGTTTCCGAATCCCCCCGGATCACTGGAGTCGAGCGGGCTCCCCGAGCCCGCCGCACGGCCTTCCCGAGGCCGCGCGCGCCTGGCCGGCTGTGGCCGGATCAGTGGCGCACCCGGCAGGACGTGGGTGGTGTCCCGCCGAGCGATCGAGAAGATTTATCACGGCCGCAACATTCGCCGTTCGGGCCGCTTGTAGCGCATGCCACAGGAAGAAGCGGACATACGACACCCGGGCCCACATTGCAGGCCCGGGTGGTGATGTGATCGTTATCCGGATTTGAGCGTCCGCTGAGCAAACGTTCGATGCCCCGTCACCGACGGCTTCGCGTCAGGGCATCAACGTCTCGACCAGCGTCTCCTGCAGTCCGCCGAGCCACAGGTACGCCATCACCATCGGCTTGCGCGGGTCCTCGTCGGGGAGCCGGTAGAGAAGGTCCGTGTCCTCCTCGTCGACGACGTCCAGCCGGGAGCCGATCGCGAGGCGCAGGTCGTTGAGGCAGCTGAGCCACTGCTTCGATTCCTCGGACGTCAGCTTCAGGACCGCTCCCCCCTCCCCCACGGCCGCGACGCCGTCCAGGGAGCGGATCACCACAAGGGCGTTGTCCCGCTTGCCGGCGCGCAGGTCGTTCTCGGTGAAGCGGCGGAACTCCGAGGAGTACGCACGCTGCTCCTCGGCCTGCTCGGGCGAGGTGGCCTCGACGTCGGGGCCGCTGTACGCGTCCGGGAAGAGGCGCTTCAGCACGGGGTCCGAGGGCGGCTCGCTCGGCCCCTCCGCGAACAGTTCGGCGAGCGGGTCGTCGGAGACGTCCCCGCCGGGGCCCGGTCCGATGAGCTCCAGGAGCTGTACGGCGAGGGAGCGGATGATGGAGATCTCGACCTCGTCGAGCGCGACGGCCGCGCCGCCGCCGGGGAGCGGTTCGAAGTGTCCTGGCATCAGGTTGCGTCGCTACTTCCAGTGCTGCGCGGGCGTCGGGTGCTGCGCCGGCGTCGGGCGGGTGCCGGTCCTGCCGTGGCCGGTTCCGCGGTTTCCGGTTCCGCGGTCTCCGGTCCTGCGATGTCCGGTCTCACGGTCTGCGGTCTCGCGGTCCTCGGCCGGGTCATTTCCGGTCGTGCTGGAGGGTGGCCCACAGACCGTAGCCGTGCATGGCCTGCACATCGCGTTCCATCTCCTCACGGGTGCCGCTGGAGACAACGGCCCGGCCCTTGTGGTGTACGTCCATCATCAGCTTGGTGGCCTTGTACTTCGAGTACCCGAAGTACGACTGGAAGACGTAGGTCACGTAGCTCATCAGGTTGACCGGATCGTTGTGGACGATGGTCACCCAGGGGACGTCGGGCTCGGTTACGGCGAAGACCTCCTCAGCCGACTCGGTCTTTTCGGTCTCTAGGGGTGCGGGAGCCGTCACACGGCCCATGCTGCCACCACAGGCGGCTGCCCGGCCAAACGAGGCCCGCAAATCATGCGCATCGCGGGCGAGCCGCACATCACACGACCTAGAAATCGTCAGAGTGACGAGATAGGGGTAGCATCCCGGTCATGAACACTGCGGACCTGGGACTGCCGGTGGATGTGCCGTCGACAGCTCTCTTCACGGACCATTACGAGCTGACCATGCTGCAGGCCGCTCTCAAGGGCGGCACGGCCGACCGGCGTTCGGTCTTCGAGGTCTTCACCCGCCGTCTGCCCGAGGGCCGCCGCTACGGAGTCGTCGCCGGCACCGGGCGGGTCCTGGACGCGGTGGAGAACTTCCGCTTCGACGCGGACGTCATCGGCTTCCTGCGCGAGCGGAACGTCGTGGACGAGCCGACCCTCGAGTGGCTGTCCTCGTACCGCTTCGGCGGGGACATCTGGGGCTACCCGGAGGGCGAGGTGTACTTCGCCGGGTCGCCGGTCCTGCGCGTCGAGGGCTCCTTCGCGGAGTGCGTGCTCCTGGAGACCGTGATCCTCTCCATCCTCAACCACGACTCGGCCATCGCGGCAGCCGCCTCCCGGATGGCCTCGGCCGCGGGCGGCCGTCCCCTGATCGAGATGGGTGCCCGGCGCACCCACGAACTGGCCGCGGTGGCGGCGTCCCGCGCGGCGTACGTCGGCGGCTTCACCACCACCTCGGACCTGGCCGCGGGCTTCCGCTACGGCATCCCGACGGTCGGCACGTCCGCCCACGCCTTCACCCTCGTGCACGACACCGAGCGGGACGCCTTCCGCGCCCAGGTGGACTCGCTCGGCCGGGGCACCACGCTCCTCGTGGACACGTACGACGTCGCCGAGGCCGTGCGGCTGGCCGTCGAGGTGGCCGGGCCCGAGCTGGGCGCCGTCCGCATCGACTCCGGTGACCTGCTGCTCGTGGCGCACCGGGTACGGCAGCAGCTGGACGAGCTGGGCGCCACGAAGACCCGGATCACCGTGACCTCGGACCTCGACGAGTACGCGATCGCCTCGCTGGCCGCGGCGCCCGTGGACGCGTACGGGGTGGGCACCCAGCTGGTGACGGGTTCCGGGCATCCGACGTGCTCGATGGTCTACAAGATCGTCGCGCGTGCCGAGTCGGCGGACCCGAAGGCTCCGCTCCTGCCGGTGGCCAAGAAGTCCTCGGGCGGCAAGACGTCCATCGGTGGCCGCAAGTGGGCCGCGCGGCGGCTCGACGAGCACGGGGTCGCCGAGGCCGAGGTGATCGGCACAGGGGCGGTTCCCGCCGAGCTCGCCGACAACCAGCTCCTCGTGCAGCTCGTCAAGGGCGGCCAGGTCGTCGCCCGCGAACCACTGGACGTCGTACGCGACCGGCACGCGGCGGCCCGCGCGAACCTGCCCCTGTCGGCGACACAGCTGTCGCGCGGCGACGCCGTCATTCCGACCGAGTACGTGTGAGACCCGCGGGCCCGGCCGGCCGACGGCCCGGGCCCGTACGGGAGTGAACGGGCGACAAGCCGGGAAAGGGCACGGCAACGCCCGCGCCCTGAAAGGGCCCGACAACCCGCACGACACCACCGGCCTCCCCCGCGGAGCGCCGGTGCCGAGCCGAAGGACACCGCCCATGCGCCGCGCCCTGATCGTCGTAGACGTCCAGAACGACTTCTGCGAGGGAGGCAGCCTCGCGGTGCCCGGCGGGGCGGACGTGGCCGCCGCGATCACGGAACTGATCGGGCAGGCCCCCGCCGGCTACCGCCACGTGGTGGCGACGCGCGACCACCACATCGCTCCCGGGGGTCACTTCGCGGACAACCCCGACTACGTCCACTCCTGGCCCGCGCACTGCGTGGCCGGCACGGAGGGGGTGGGCTTCCACCCGAACTTCGCTCCGGCGGTCGCCTCCGGCGCGATCGACGCGGTCTTCGACAAGGGCGCGTACTCGGCCGCGTACAGCGGCTTCGAGGGCGCCGACGAGAACGGCGTCTCGCTCGGCGACTGGCTGCGTACGCGGGAGATCACCGAGGTCGACGTGGTGGGCATCGCCACGGACCACTGCGTGAAGGCGACTGCCCTGGACGCGGCGCGGGAGGGTTTCCGCACGCAGGTCCTGCTCGACCTCACGGCGGGCGTGGCCCCGGACACGACGACCCAGGCCCTGGACACCCTCCGAGAAGCAGGCGTGGAACTCACCGGCAAACCAGTGGTCTGACCCCGGCCCCGTAAGGGGCGCGGGGAACTGCGCGACAAGCCCCCACCGGCCCGCAGCCGACACGCAGGCCCGCAGCGCGTTGTCGTCCCGCTGCAGATCCGTCGTGGCCGGCCGCGCAGTTCCCCGCGCCCCTTACGGGGCCCAGGCCGACGCAGCCGACACGTACGCCCGCAACAGCACGCCCTCGGCCCGCCGCAGGCGCGTCGTGGTCGGCCGCGCAGTTCCCCGCGCCCCTGACGGGGCGCGCCCTACGGCGTCGGCGCCGCAGGGCGGCGCATCAGGGTGCGGATCGGGTGCCAGAGCTCCGAGGCCAGCGCGTCCACACCCGGCGCCGTGCGCCATATGAGGCCGTCGGGATGGTGCAGGACGGCCGTGACCTCGTCCGGCGTAGGAGGCTGCCCGTTGCCGCGCAGATACACCGCCCGCAACCCCAGGTTGCGCAGCCGCGTCAACGCGCGGGCCCGGTTGTGCGCATGCACCAGCACCCGCACCGAACCGGTGCCCGCGGCGAGCGGCCGGGGCAGGTTCAACGCCACCACGACAGTGCCGTTCGGCAGCTTGCAGAAGCCTCCTGCGGCCATTCGGTCATACCCCCGCGAGATCCGGTGTCAATAAGAGAGTCACAGGACGCACCTAAACACGATCGGCCGCGACCCGCCAGGGGGTCGCGGCCGATCATGGTTTGACCTGCGAAAACGTCTCCTACTACTTCGCGGCGGAGACCTTCACGGTGATCGTCGAGCCGTCGCGGGGCTCCTTGACGATCGCGATCTTCGTGTTGGTGTCAGTGATCTTGACACCCCCGGTCGGGTTGGCCGGGTCGTAGTACGTGTTCGTGCGGTCGTTGAAGATCCGGTTCCCCGGCTGCGACTTGATCTTCGTCGCGACGTCCGCCTTGTGGAGCGTGAGACCGTCCGTCCGGTACGAGCTGAACGGCGAGTCGTAGGACTGGATGCGGTTGCGCATCAGCGTGCCGTCGGACCACTTCAGCGCCGTCGGGTGGGCGTCCACCGGCAGCAGCAGGCCGGTGCCCTTGTGCTGGCTGACGTTGTTGTCACGCTGGGAGGTGTCCCACTTCCAGATCAACAGACCGTTCTGGTACGGGAAGTGCTCCACCCACGAAGGACGCGTGGACGCGAAACCGAAGTTGTACGGGCCGACCTTCAGGGTCTTGTCGTACGACACGTACTGACGGTTCTCCGCGATGTAGTACTGCGCGTAGTCGTTGGTGAAGGACGCGCCGATACGGGAGAAGCCGTTGGACTTCCACGCCGCGTCGGCGGTCTCGGCGTCGTCCGAGAAGACCGCGGAGCCGTCGGCGGTGACGGTGATGCGGTCCGCCGCGAAGCCCTTCTGGGCCACGCCACCGTCGGTGGAGTAGCGGAAGCGCAGGTCGAACTTCTGGCCCGCGTAGGCGTCGAGCGGGTACGACAGCTTCGTGTACGCGGCCGACGTGCCGGTCAGCGCGGGGCTGCCGCTGGCGTCACGCGGGATCGCCTGGCCGTCGACCGTTCCGTCGATGGCCGTCCACTTGGCGCCGCCGTCGGTGGAGACCTCGGTGTAGAGGTAGTCGAAGTCCGTCTCGATGTCGTAGTACCCGTCGAGGGTCAGCGTCGCCGCCGACTTGCCCGTGAGGTCCACGGAACGGGTCAGCGTGTTCTTGAGGTTGTTCGCGCTGCCGCTCCACCACTGGGTGGCGCCCTGCGCCGGGGGGACGACCTCGGTGGTGACCGCCTTCTTCGGCAGTTCGACCACCAGCGCCTGGGCTTTCTTGGTGTTGTACTCGGCCACACCCAGCGTGTGGGTGGAGCGCTTCGCGGCCTTCGCCGTGTCGTACTTCAGCCAGCCGAGCTGCAGCTTGTCCCAGGCGGTCATGTCGCCGGGCAGGTCGCCGATGGCGTTCTTGCCGGTGCCGAGCCACGAACCGGAGGACATCAGCGTCCAGAACGCGGTGGAGTTCTCCGCCGTGTTGGTCGTGTCGTAGTGGTCCGGCAGACCGAGGTCGTGGCCGTACTCGTGGGCGAAGACGCCGAGTCCGCCGTTCTCCGGCTGGATCGTGTAGTCGCCGACCCAGATGCCGGAGTCGCCGATCTGCGCCCCGCCCATCTTGTTGCCCGTGGGGCCGGTGGCGCCTGCGTCGGTGCCGAACGCGTACCAGCGGTGGGCCCAGATCGCGTCGTCGCCCTGGGCGCCGCCGCCCGCGGACTCGTCCTCACCGGCGTGCACGATCTGGAAGTGGTCGATGTAGCCGTCGGGCTCGTTGAAGTTGCCGTCGCCGTCGAAGTCGTTGCGGTCCCACTTGTCGTAGGCGGACAGCGCGGTCTTGATGTCGGCGTCGGACTTGCCGGCCGCCTTCTGGGCGTCGACCCAGGCGGTGACACCGTCGGCGACGGCGTTCCACGCGCAGGTGTCGGGGTCGCACTTGTTGGAGCCGTAGCGGGCCTCGTTGTAGGGCACCTTGACCCAGTCGGAGACCGTGCCGTCGATGGAGTAGCGGCCCGAGGACTGCTTCTCGTAGTACTTCTTCATCGACTCGACACCTTTGCCGGTGCCGAAGTAGAGGTCCTTGTAGTGCTTGGTGTTGTAGTCCGCCTTCCAGTCCGTGCTGTTGTCCTCGGCACGGTCCGGCTCGGCTATCTGGTTGTGCAGCGGCCCGGGGGTGCCGCCGTAGCGGCTGTCCACCTTGTCGCCGAACTCGACGAGGATCGTGAAGATCTCGTCGGTCTTCTCACGGCCGAGCTCCACGTACTTGCCGTTCTGGAGCTTCACGACCTGCGAACCGCCGCGCTTGACGGGCTTGGCGTCGCCGGAGATGACCCTCTTGAGGGCCTCCTCGCGCTGGGCCTCCTGACGGTCGGTCAGGGGTCCCTTCAGGTCGTGCTCGTGCTCGGCGTCGTCCCCGGCACGGGCCGGGTCCTGCCGGTTCGCGGCCGCGGCCGGCTGGTCGCCGGCGTCGGCGGCCTGCGCCACCGCGAAGGTCGAGAACGTGGCGGCTGCCGCGGTGAGCGCGACACCCACTGCGGCTGCTCTGAACGTCCATGGTCTGCTGGTCACTTGATGCAGTCCTCCCTCACGCCCGGGCGCGCGGAAGGAGGGTGTCCAGGTTATGGAGTCCGCGCGCGCTCTATGCGCGTCACAAGTGACGACATTCGATCGGAGTTGAAGGAGAAAAGACAGACCTTGACTTGGACAGGTCAAGTGAGCTATGCGTTCGCTGTCCGTCACCGGGTTCCGGTACCGGTCCGCTCACGGAGATCCGTGTACCGCTCAACAGGCGCGTTCAAAAGACGGGTTGGCAGAAGCCATGATTCCGTGCGCCCCCTGTGCTCCGGCACCGTGGGTTAGGTCACGCTTACTGCTCGTTCCCCTCGGGCAGACAGGCCAATAGAGTCGGTTGGCGGCGCGCCGGATTTCCGGTGATTTGCCAAGCGACACCGTTGTCGCAGCCTTGCTTCTTATTCGCACCTCCCCCATCGCGAGAGGCACCGGGGGGAGACCCCCACCCCGAGGACGGAACTGCCATGCCTCGTCCGACCGCCGCACAGCTCGCCTACGGTTCCTGCACCGTGCTCTTCTCCACGCTCGCCATGCTGCTGCTGTCACAGACGAGTTCGGGCCTGGGAGTCGTGATCATCGCGCTCTCCGCCCTCGTGCTCGGTCTCCTCGTGGCCATGACGGTTCCCACGCCGAAGCCCGCCGCGGCCGTGGCCACCACTCCTTCGCGCGTCGCCCTCGCGGACCAGCGTGTTCCGGATCAGCGTCTTCCGGAACCGCGGCTCTCGGCCCGGCGCGAGACCGTCGCCGCCGCGAGCGCGTCCGAGCCGATACGCGAACGCGCCTGAGTCCGCAGTCCGGTTCCGTCCGGACGAGCCCGGTTCACGCGGGCCCGTCCGGACGGAACCGGCTGTCCGGACAGCGGCTTTCACCGCTCACCGTCGGCCGCCCACCGTCGGCCGCTTGCCGCCCGGCTCCTGCTGTCCGGCTCCTGCCGTCCTGCTCCTGAACCGCCCGCCGTCCGTCGTCGGGCGGTTCAGCCGGTGCTGACCACCACGGTCTTGGCCGCCTTGTCGTGCAGCCCCTGCTTGTACGGCTTGTCGAAGAAGCTCCAGCCGCCGGCGATCGCGGTCCAGATGCACGCGCAGCAGAACGCGAACGGCACCCACAGCACCAGCGCGCGGACGAGTGCGGTCTGCACGGACGGCGTGGAGCCGTTGTCGAGGTTCGCCACCCGCAGATGCAGCCACTTCTTGCCGAGGGTCTGTCCCGACCTGGTGGTCAGGAAGGTGTCGTACCCGACGTAGAGCAGCAGGGCGATCAGGGACTGCCCGAAGGACTTGCCGTACTGGATCTTGTCCGTGTCCACGTCGTACTCGTTGACGCCGAAGCCCCATGTCAGCAGCCACACCACGATGAGGACGAGGACCATGTCGATGATCCGCGCGAGGACGCGTTTGCCGCTGTCGGCGAGCGGCGGCATCCCGGCGAGCGGATCGTTGCTGTACGGGCCGCCGCCGTAGGGGTCCTGGCCGGCACCGCCGTAAGGGGCACCGCCACCGCCGTAGGGGTGGCCGGCGCCGCCGCCGTAGGGCGGTGGTGCGGCGCCGTACGGGGAGCCGCCGCCCTGGTCGGGTGGTGGCTGCGGCGGCTGCGACTGCTGGGGCGGCGGCTGCTGCTTCTTGAACGGGTCCTCGTCCGGCGGCTTCTGGAACGGATCGTCGTCCGGAGGGGGCGGCGGCGGCTCGGTGGTCATGTCCCGAGTCGACCGCGAACCCCACGGCCGCGCCAACGGGGTGCGGCCGTCCGGGGTATCGGCCGAAGCGGCCGTCCGGAACAGTCCTCCGGTACGGCCGCCGGGTGCCGTCAGCCCGCGACGAACGTATGGGCCGCCTTGTCGTGCCAGCACTGCCGCCACGGGCGGTCGAACAGGCCCCACACGACACCCACGACACCGATGCCGAGAAGGCACGGGACGCTGTAGACGAGCCAGCGCCGCAGGGCCAGGCCGAACGACGGCGGGTCGCCTCCCTCGATGTCCCGTACCTGGAGGCCGAACAGCTTCTTGCCGAGGGTGCGGCCCCACTTGGCGTTGGGCAGCGCCTCGTAGAGGACGCCGAAGACGATCAGGACGGCGAGGACGATGCCGAGGTAGAGGGCGGTCGTGCCGTCCAGCAGCCACACCGTGACCGTCTCGCCGGAGAGCTTGGCCGCGTCGATCTTCTCGTTGACGTGGTCCAGCGCCCTGGTGCCCAGCGGAACCGCGGCCGCGCCGGTGACCGCGGCCAGCACGAGCGTGTCCACGAGCCGGGCGGCGAACCGCTTCCCGAGCCCCGCCGGACGCGCCTCGGCCTGGGAACGCACGACCGACTGGAACGGGTCCTCCCGCACCGGCTTCCACGGCACGACGGGCTGGTCCTCGTCCGCCCCGGCCAGCCGGTGCACCTGCTGGGCCCAGGACGGCTGGCCGCCACCGGGACCCGCACTCATCGGCGCCTGCGCCTGCGGAGTGACGGCCTGTGGCGGGACCGTCTGCGGGGGGACGGTGGGAGTGGACTGCTGCTGCGGGGCCGGGGCGGCGGGGGACGGCTGTGCCGGGGCCGTGGGCTGGGCCGCGCCCGTGGGCTGCTGGGCCGCGGCCGGCTGCGTACCGCGCTGCTGTCCCGACCGCTGCGGGGTCCGCCTGAAGCTCATCGTGCCCTCGGCGACGACGGGTTCGCGGGAACCGGGGACGCCGGAGGCGGGGCTGCCGGAGGCGGCGGCCCCCGTGCCCGGGGCCTGCGCGCGCGCCGCGCCGGACGCGCCCGCGACATGCGCGCGCCCGGCACCCATGGCACCGGCCGAACCCGTGGCGCCGGGCGAACCCGTGGGCCGGCGGAAGACCACCGTGCCGCCGGAGGGAGGAGGCATGGGCGCCCCCGGGTCCCGCTCGGAGTCGGCCCCCTGGAACGTGGCCGTGCCGTCCGTGTGGTCCGACCTGCCGTCGGGCTGCGCGGCCGACTGGACCGGGGATGCGGACTGGGGCTGCGGTGCGGCGGCCTGTGCCTGCGGCGTGGGCTGGGCCGGCTGTGCCGGTTGCGCGGACTCCGCCGGTACCCGCGGGTCCGGTGAGCCCCAGCGGACCCGGCGGTCCGGATCGCCGCCGAAGCCGGTCTGCCGGGAGCGGTCGGCACCCCACGCGGTGGCCGGTTCGGGGCGGCTGCCGTGCTGGGCCTCGGCGGGCGACGGGCCCGCGGCGGGCGGGTCCTCGTCGAAGAAGTGCGGGCCCGTCTCCTCCGTGGACACGGGTGCGTGCTGCGCGTTCGCGGCCGAGGGGGCCGAAGCGGGTGAGGCGGGTGAGGCGGGTGAGGCGGCAGGGTCGCCGCCGGGCGCCGGCCGGCTGGTGCCCGGCACCCATGCGGCACCGTTCCAGTACCGGACATATCCAGGAATGGACGGGTCCGGGTAGTACCCCTCGTGGGGCCTGTCGTCGCCGGGGGCCGGGGTTGGGGCGCTCATGTCCGTCGTCCCGTATCTGCTCGGGGGTCGTGTTGAGCGTCCACATCTATCAGACGGGCGCAACCGCCACTGCCGCTCCTGGTGTACCTACCCCCTTCGAGCGCGGTTCCCCCACCATTTCCGGCCTCGGCGCGGTATAGGCGCGACGGTCCGGGGACCCTGCGAAAAAAGTTCTCCGAACCGGCGTAATGCTGCGGCCTCCGCGGCCTCTCCACTCGTACGGGCCCGCTCCTCGGGTCCCGGCCACGAGAGGAAGCGGACCGCATGAGCAACGACGTGAACAACGATCTCAACGACGGCCGGAACGGCGGCAGGAACGACGACAGGAAGAGCGGCAGGGACAGCGGGCGGGAGAGCGACACCGTCGTGGTGGAACGGGAGCTGGAGCTCAAGCTGGTGCTGTCCCCCGAGCGCAGCATCCCCGTGCCGGCTCTGCTGAGTTACCGCAGCGACGATCCGTACGCCGTCCATGTCACCTTCCACATCGGCACCGACCACCCCGTGAGCTGGACCTTCGCGCGGGAACTGCTCGTCGAGGGGGTGTTCCGGCCGTGCGGGCACGGGGATGTACGGGCGTGGCCGACGAAGGTCGGCGGGCGCGGCGTCGTCCTGATGGCGCTGAGTTCGCCCGACGGGGACGCGCTGCTGGAAGCGCCCGCCGCGCAGGTGTCGGCGTGGCTGGAGCGCACGCTGCGGGCGGTCCCGCCGGGCACGGAGGCCGGGCGGCTCGGTCTCGACGACGGTCTCGACGAGCTGCTCGCGCCGACCCCGGCCGACGATCTGTGGCTGAGCGACCCGTGGCCCTCCGACGAGTCCAAGGACGGGGAGTGAGAGGGAGGAGGGGTGAGGGAGAGGAGAGAGGGGGAGGGGGGAGGTGGAGGGGTCTGTCAGAAGAGTTTTCCCGGGTTGAGGATGCCCAGGGGGTCGAAGGCCGTTTTCACCGCCCGTTGCATCTCGATGCCGACCGGGCCGATCTCGCGGGCCAGCCACTCCTTCTTGAGGACGCCCACACCGTGCTCGCCGGTGATCGTGCCGCCGAGTTCCAGGCCGAGGGCCATGATCTCGTCGAAGGACTCACGGGCGCGCCGGGACTCGTCGGGGTCGCTCGCGTCGAAGCAGACGGTCGGGTGGGTGTTGCCGTCGCCCGCGTGGGCCACGACGCCGATGGTCAGCCGGTACTTCTCGGCGATCCGGTCGACCCCTTCGAGCATCTCGGCGAGCCTGGAGCGCGGTACGCACACGTCGTCGATCATCGTCGTGCCCTTGACCGCCTCAAGGCCCGTGAGGGACAGCCGGCGGGCCTGGAGGAGCAGTTCCGACTCGGCCGCGTCCTCCGCCGGTACGACCTGGGTGGCGCCCGCCGCCTCGCACAGCGCGCCGACCGCGGCGAGGTCCGCGGCGGGGTCGAGCGTGTCGAAGGCGGCGAGGAGCAGTGCCTCGGTGCTCTCCGGGAGGCCCATGTGCGCCATGTCGTTGACGGCCTTCACCGTGGTGCGGTCCATCAGTTCGAGGAGGGACGGCACATGGCCGCCCTCCATGATCCGGCAGACCGCGTCGCAGGCCGCCGCCCCGGAGGGGAACTCCGCCGCCAGGACGAGCTGTTGGGGCGGTTGGGGTTTCAGGGCGAGCGTGGCCTGTACGACGATGCCGAGTGAGCCCTCCGAGCCGACGAACAGGCGCGTCAGGTCGTATCCGGCCACACCCTTCGCCGTACGGCGGCCCGTCGACATCAGGCGGCCGTCCGCCAGGACGACGTCCAGGCCGAGGACGTACTCCGCCGTCACTCCGTACTTCACGCAGCACAGGCCGCCCGAGGCCGTGCCGATGTTGCCGCCGATGGTGCACATCTCCCAGCTGGAGGGGTCCGGCGGGTAGTAGAGGCCGTGCTCGTTGACGGCGCGGGAGAGCGTGGCGTTGATGACGCCCGGCTCGACCACCGCGATCCGGTCCACGGGGCTGATCTCCAGGATGCGGTCCATCTTGATCAGGGACAGCACGATGCAGCCCTCGGAGGCGTTGGCCGCCCCGGAGAGGCCCGTGCGGGCGCCCTGCGGGACCACCGGGACCCGGAGGTCGGTCGCCGTGCGCATGACGTGCTGGACCTGTTCGACCGTGCGCGGCAGCACGACGACGGCAGGGGTGCCCGCCTCGCAGAAGCTGGCCATGTCGTTGGCGTACGAGCCGGTGACGTCCGGGTCGGTGAGGACCGCCTCGGCCGGCAGGCCCGTGAGGAGACGTTCGGTGAGGCGATCGCGGGGGCTGCCCACCGCCACGGTGTCTTCATCGGGTCGGGCTTCGATACGGCTCATGATCACAGCGTCGCACTCGGGGCCATCGGTGTGAACCCCGCCCGCGCGAGGCTTTCCGTGCCGGGGTGGTGGCCGGGTGTGCTCTTCGTATTGACGCACAGTGATCGGCATGGACAGCGGTGTGAAGCGTGAGGTTCTGATCCGGCGCGTGCTGGCCGGGGCCGTCGTGGGGTGCTTCGTGCTGGGGGGTGTGCTGGTCGTCATGCCCGACGGGGATCGCCGGCCGCCGCCCTCCCCCGGGCCCGTGGCGCGGGCCGTGACCGCGGTCGGGTCGGGGGCGCCCGCCTCGCTGCCCGATCTGGTCGCGCTGATCAGTGACCGCGAGGCGCATCTGCGGGCCCATCCGGGTGATGTGCGCTCGTGGGCCGAGCTGGGCGGCGCGTATGTGGAGCGGGGCGAGCGGACCGCCGAGCCGGGGTTCTATCCGAAGGCCGACGCCGCGTTGCGTACGTCGCTGAAGGGGCGGCCGAAGGGGAACACCGAGGCGTTCCGCGGGATGGCCGCGCTCGCCAACGCGCGGCACGACTTCCGGGCCGCGCGGGGGTGGGGGGAGGCGGCGGTGGCCTCCTCGCCGAAGCGGTGGTCCGTGTATCCGGCGCTGATCGACGCGTATCGGGGGCTCGGGGACTACAAGGGTGCTCGGCGGGTGCTGGCCAAGCTTGTCGAACTTCCCTCGGGGAGTGGGGTGTCGGGGGGCCGACCGGGAGCGCAGGTGTTGGTGCGGGCCGGGCTCGTCTACCGGGATCGGGGGTGGCGGGAGGATTCCGCCGCCGCCTTGTCCGATGCCGCGGCGCTCGCCGCCACCCCTGCCGAGCAGGCCGACTGTCTGGTGCGGGTCGGGGAGTCGGCCTGGGAGCGCGGGGAGGCCGCGGAGTCGCTGCGTGCGTTCGAGGCCGCGTTGCGGGCCGATCCCGGGGAGCATGCGGCGCTGGCCGGGCAGGGGCGGGCGCTGGCCGCGCTGGGGCGGGACTCGGAGGCGCTGCTCGCGTATCAGTCCGCGCTGGCGAAGCAGCCGTTGCCGCGGTACGCGCTGGAGCTGGGCGAGTTGTACGAGTCGCTGGGGCTCGGCGGGGCCGCGCGGGCCCAGTACGACGTGTTGCGGGCGCGGGTGCGGGAGGGGGACGCGGCCGGGGTGAACGAGGAGCTGGTGCTCGGGCTCTTCGAGGCCGATCACGGGGATGCGGGGGGTGCGGTGCGGCGGTTGCGGGGTGAGTGGGCCCGGCATCCTTCGGTGGCTGTGGCCGATGCGCTGGGGTGGGCGTTGCATCGGGACGGGAAGGACAAGGAGGCGGTCGGTTTCGCCACCCGGGCGACGGATCGGGTGCGTGGGGGTGGGGCTCGGGTCGCTCTGTACTCGTTTCACCGGGGGGTGATCGAGCGGGGGGTGGGGAACGACTCGGGGGCTCGGCGGCATCTTGGCGAAGCGTTGCGGATCAGTCCGGTGTTCTCGCCGTTGTTGGTGCCTGTGGCTCTGCGGGCGCTGGAGGAGTTGGGGGAGGCCGAGGCGCGGCCTGCGGGCGCGTTGCGGTAGGGGGTGGGTCGGGGCGGTCGGCCGTGGGGCGGTCGGCCGTGGGTCCGGGCGGTCGGCCGTGGGTCGGGGCCGTGCCGGTACGTCGAGTCCGCCGCCTCCCGGGTGTACCGCCCCAAGAATGGGAGCGACCGTCGATTGCAGGAGCCCTATGCGGCGGACTTCGACGTACCGGCACGGCCCGCTCCCGTTGTCTGCCGGGTGCGGGCCGTGCGTGGTGGAGGGCTCTGGATCAGAGGTTGCCCCGGCGGTCCTGCTCTCGTTCTATTGCCTCGAAGAGGGCCTTGAAGTTGCCCTTGCCGAAGCCCATGGAGCCGTGGCGTTCGATCATCTCGAAGAAGACCGTCGGCCTGTCCTGGACCGGCTTCGTGAAGATCTGCAGGAGGTAGCCGTCCTCGTCGCGGTCCACGAGGATCTTCAGTTCGCGCAGTGTCTCCACGGGGACCCTCGTCTCGCCCGCCCATTCGCCGAGGGTGTCGTAGTACGAGTCCGGGGTGTCGAGGAACTGGACGCCCGCCGCGCGCATCGTGCGGACCGTGTTGACGATGTCGTTGGTGTTCAGGGCGATGTGCTGGACGCCCGCGCCGCCGTAGAACTCCAGGTACTCGTCGATCTGGGACTTCTTCTTGGCGATGGCCGGCTCGTTGATCGGGAACTTGACCTTGAGCGTGCCGTCGGCCACGACCTTGGACATCAGGGCGCTGTACTCGGTCGCGATGTCGTCGCCCACGAACTCCTTCATGTTCGTGAAGCCCATGACCTCGTTGTAGAAGCCGACCCATTCGTTCATCCGGCCGAGTTCCACGTTGCCGACGCAGTGGTCGATGGCCTGGAAAGTGCGCTGGGCAGGGGGTTCGACGATCGGGGCGGCGGCTGTGTAGCCGGGGAGGTACGGGCCGTCGTAACCCGTGCGCTCCACCAGGGTGTGGCGGGTCTTGCCGTACGTGGCGATCGCGGCCAGGACCACCGTGCCGTGTTCGTCTTTCACGTCGTGCGGCTCGGTGAGGGGGGTCGCGCCGTGCTCGACGGCGTACGCGAACGCCGCGCGTGCGTCCGGGACCTCGATGGCGAGGTCGACGACTCCGTCGCCGTGCTCCGCCACGTGCTCGGCGAGGAAGGTGCCCCAGGGGGTGGCGGGCCTGATGACCGAGGTGAACACGAAACGGGCGGAGCCGTTCTCCAGGACGTAGCTCGCGGTCTCCCGGCTGCCGTTCTCCGGTCCGGAGTACGCGACGAGCTTCATGCCGAAGGCCGTGGAGTAGTAGTGCGCCGCCTGCTTGGCGTTGCCCACGGCGAAGACGACCGCGTCCATTCCCTTGACCGGGAAGGGATCTGCCTGTCGCGCGGTATGAGGGGTGTGGTGCGTGGTCTGAGTCATGGGCGCAGGCTCTCGCCCTTCAGCAAGGTGCGCAATTGTTTGCGATGTGGCTGGGCAATGTGTTCAGTGGAGGGCCGCTGCCCCTCTACTTCTTGTACAGGGTGACCACCTCGGAGGTGCTTGTGGGGATCGATCGTTTGGACGGGCGGCTTCTTGTGCTGCTCGCCGAGGAGCCCCGGATCGGGGTGCTGGAGATGTCCCGCCGGCTCGGTGTCGCGCGCGGGACCGTGCAGGCGCGGCTGGACCGGCTTCAGTCGAATGGAGTCATCCGGGGATTCGGTCCGCAGGTGGATCCCACGGCCCTCGGATATCCCGTCACCGCCTTCGCGACCCTGCAGATCCGGCAGGGGCAAGGGGCGGACGTACGGGCGCACTTGGCGACCGTGCCCGAGGTGCTGGAGCTGCACACGACCACGGGTGGCGGGGACATGCTGTGCCGGCTCGTGGCCCGGTCCAACGCCGATCTTCAACGGGTGATCGACCGGGTTGTCGGTTTTGATGGCATTGTCCGGGCCTCCACGGCGATCGTCATGGAGAACCCCGTTCCGCTGCGGATCATCCCGCTGGTGGAGCAGGCGGCCAGGGACGACGACGGCTGAACGACCGGGCTACCGAGTGAGGTGACAGCGATGAACTTCTGGGAGTACCTCGGCAGCCGTCATCAACAGCTCCTCGCCGACGCTTTCCAGCACGCCAGCGCCGTTTTCCAGTGCATGGTCGTCGCCACCGTCGTGGGGGTGGTGATCGGGGTCGTCACCTATCGAAGCGACTGGGCCGGGAACCTCGCCACGATCACCACGGCGACCCTGCTGACCATTCCCTCGCTCGCCATGATC
This sequence comes from Streptomyces sp. NPDC102514, assembly GCF_055584525.1. Classification (NCBI taxonomy): domain Bacteria; kingdom Bacillati; phylum Actinomycetota; class Actinomycetes; order Kitasatosporales; family Streptomycetaceae; genus Streptomyces; species Streptomyces sp. NPDC102514. Next base: position 136,073 of record NZ_JBVJLW010000006.1, on the reverse strand, counting down.
GGTCTGCTGATCCCGGTGGTGGGGCTGGGTGTTCCGCCCACGGTCATCGCGCTGACCCTGTACGGGTTGCTGCCCATCGTGCGGAACTCGATCGTCGGGCTGCGCGGCGTCGACCCGTCGCTGGTGGACGCCGCGACCGGTATCGGGATGTCGCGGCTCGCCCGGCTCGTACGCGTGGAGCTGCCGTTGGCCTGGCCGCCGATCCTGACCGGGATCCGGGTCTCCACGCAGATGCTGATGGGCATCGCCGCCATCGCCGCGTACGCCTCCGGGCCCGGGCTCGGCAACGAGATCTTCCGCGGTATCGCCTCCCTGGGCAGCAAGAACGCGCTCAACCAAGTCCTCGCGGGCACGCTCGGGATCATCGTCCTGGCGCTGCTGTTCGATGCCGCGTACGTCCTCATCGGGCGGCTGACCATCCCTAGGGGGATTCGTGTCTGAGACAGCAGCAGAGACCGTGGAGGGGGCGCGGGAGGGTGGGGGTGGGCATGACGCCACCGGGGCCACCATTCGGCTGGAGAGTCTGAGCAAGCGGTATCCGGGGAGTTCCGATCCCGCTGTGGACAGCGTCAACATGGAGATCAACGCCGGTGAGCTGGTGGTGCTGGTCGGGCCCTCCGGGTGCGGCAAGTCCACCACGCTGAAGATGATCAACCGGCTGATCGAGCCCACGGGCGGGCGCATCCGCATCGGTGGCGAGGACGTCACCCACATGGACCCCGTGAAGCTGCGGCGCAAGATCGGGTACGCCATCCAGTCCTCGGGGCTCTTCCCGCACATGACCGTCGCCCAGAACATCGGGCTCGTGCCCAAGATGGTCGGCTGGTCGAAGGGGCGCGTCGCCGAGCGGATCGAGGAGATGCTCGATCTGGTGGGGCTCGATCCCGGTGAGTTCCACGGGCGTTATCCGCGGCAGTTGTCCGGAGGGCAGCAGCAGCGGGTGGGCGTGGCGCGGGCGTTGGCCGCCGATCCGCCTGTGTTGTTGATGGACGAGCCGTTCGGTGCCGTCGATCCCATCACTCGTGATCATCTGCAGGATGAACTGATCCGGCTGCAGCACGAGTTGCACAAGACGATCGTCTTCGTCACGCACGACTTCGACGAGGCCATCAAGCTCGGTGACCGGATCGCGGTGCTGCGGGAGCAGTCGCACATCGCGCAGTTCGACACCCCGGAGGCGATCCTCACCAACCCCGCCGACGACTTCGTGTCCGGGTTCGTGGGCGCGGGGGCCGCTCTGAAGCGGCTGAACCTGACGCGCGTACGGGATGTGGAGATCACCGACTATCCGACGGTGACCGTCGACGACCCGCTGCAGGACATCTTCAACAAGATCCGGGCGAGCGGTACGAACGAGATCCTGCTGCTCGACCGGCGGGGGCGGCCCTACAAGTGGCTGCGGCGCGGGGATCTCATGCGGGCGCGGGGCTCGCTGGCCAGGGCCGGCACGCTGGTGAACGACACCGTGACCCGGGACGCGACGCTGCGGGACGCGCTGGAGGCCGTGCTCACGGACAACGCGGGGCGGGTCGTGGTGACCGGGCGGCGCGGCGAGTACACCGGCGTGGTGGACATGGAGACGCTGATGAACTCCGTGCAGGAGATGCTGGAGGCCGACCGGCTCGACGCGATGGAGCACCAGCACGACCTGGAGGAGGCCCGCACCGAGCAGACCCGTCATGAGCAGACACGTCACGAGCAGGAGGGCGTGGGTGGCGGCGGCGACGGGGAGGCGCAGGCGTGAGCACCCCTGAAAGCGGTCGTGACGGCGGCTCGGGGCCCCGGGACGCCCCTACGGGGCCCGAGGATGTCCGTACGGGACCCGGGGACGTTCGTACGGGACCCGGAAACGTCCGTACCGGCTTCGGGGACGCCGGTCCTGAGGCCGGGCGGGAGGCCGCCTTCGACGAGGACCTCTCCGCGGTGGCCGCCAAGTCCCCCGCACCCAGGATCAGTTGGCTGAAGCTGACGCTCCTGCCGACCGTGCTCGTCGTCGGGCTGCTCTGCACCTGGCTCTGGTTCCGCCAGGCGGATCTCGACCCGCTCTCCGAGAACGCGCTCAGCAACGGGCAGGTGTGGAAAGCCCTGCGCCAGCACATCGAGCTGACCGTGATCTCCACCTTCTTCGTGCTGATCATCGCGATCCCGCTGGGCATCCTGCTGACGCGCGGCGCCTTCCGCAAGGCGACCCCGGTGTTCATGACCTTCGCCAACATGGGACAGGCGACGCCCGCGATCGGGCTGCTCGCCCTGCTGGTGATCTGGCTGGGCATCGGCCGGAAGGCGGCCCTGATCGGCATCATCGCGTACGCCGTCCTGCCCGTCCTGTCGAACACGATCGCCGGGCTGAAGGCGAACGATCCAACGCTCCTGGAGGCCGCCCGGGGCATCGGCATGTCCCCGCTGGGCGTGCTGAGCCGCATCGAACTCCCGCTGGCCGTACCGCTGATCCTCGCCGGGGTACGGACCGCGCTCGTCCTGAACGTGGGCACGGCGACGCTCGCCACATTCGGCGGAGGCGGCGGTCTGGGTGTGCTGATCACGACCGGGATCACCAATCAGCGGATGCCGGTGCTGGTCCTCGGCTCGATCCTGACCGTCGCGCTGGCGCTGCTGGTCGACTGGCTGGCGTCCCTGGCCGAGCTCCTGCTCAGTCCACGCGGCCTGGAGGCGGGCTCATGAGGCGGGTTACGTCGGTTACGGGTCCGGTGGCGGCGTTGGCCCTGCTGGCGGCGGTGTCCGGGTGCGGGCTGACCAGTGGTTCGCCCATGGTCGACGACGTGAAGCCGGGGTCGGTCGGGAAGGGGCAGCCGCTCAAGGGCGCCGATCTCACCGTGACGTCCAAGGAGTTCACCGAGCAGCTCATCCTCGGCGCGATCATGGGCATCGCCTTCCAGGCGGCCGGCGCCGACGTCCTCGACCGCACGGGCATCCAGGGGTCCATCGGCTCCCGGGAGGCGGTCAAGAACGGGGACGCGGACGCCGGTTACGAGTACACGGGCACCGCCTGGATCACCTACCTGGGCAACAGCGACCCCATCGCGGATCCGCAGAAGCAGTGGGAGGCCGTGCGCGAGGCCGACCTGAAGAACGGGCTGACCTGGCTGCCCCCTTCGAAGCTGAACAACACGTACGCGCTCGCCATGAACCAGGCCAACTACAAGAAGTACGGCACGAAGACGCTCTCCGAGGTGGCCGCCCTCTCCAAGAAGGACCCCAAGGCCGTCACGCTCTGCGTGGAGAGCGAGTTCGCCAACCGGGCGGACGGGCTGCCGGGCATGGAGAAGGCCTACGGCATGAAGGTGCCGAGCGGGAACATCACGCAGATGGACACCGGGATCATCTACACCCAGGTGCGGAAGGGCAGTTGCACCTACGGGGAGGTCTTCACCACCGACGGGCGCATCAAGTCCATGAACCTCGCCGTGATGGCGGACGACAAGAAGTTCTTCCCCAACTACAACGTGGCTCCGCAGATCAACACGAAGGCCCTGAAGAAGTACCCGGCGATCGCCGAGGTCCTGGCCCCGATCACGAAGCGGCTCGACAACGACGTGGCGCAGGAGCTGAACGCCAAGGTGGACGTCGACGGCGAGGATCCGCACGCGGTGGCGCTGGACTGGATGAAGAAGGAAGGGTTCGTGAAGGACGGCTGAGCGGCGGGTGAGCGGCGGGCACGCTGTTCGCGGGCGGGGCTCAGCAGGAGGGGACGGAGCCCTTGCCCTTCTCCAGCGCCACCAGGGAGTCGACGGCGCCCTTGAGGGTCGTCACCGGGATGAGGCGCAGCCCCTTCGGCAGCTCCGACTTCGCGTCCGAGCACTCCGCCTTCGGGACCAGGAAGACCGTGGCGCCGTCGCGGCGGGCCGCCTGCGTCTTGAGGGCCACTCCCCCGACCGCGCCGACCTTCCCGCCGGCGTCGATCGTTCCCGTACCCGCGATGACCCGGCCGCCCGTGAGGTCGCCGCCGCTGCCGTCGCCGTCCAGCTTGTCGACGATGCCGAGGGAGAAGAGGAGTCCGGCGCTCGGGCCGCCCACGTCGGCGAGCTTCAGCGTGACCTCGATGTCGTCCGACCGCTCGCCGAGCTGGTTCAGGGCCGCCTCGGTGGCGGTGTCCTGGGACTTCTTCATCTCCTCGGCGTTGTACTCCTCGATCTCCTCGACGTTGTCGCCGCTCGGGTAGACCGAGTCGCGCGGCATCACCGCACGGTCCGTACGGAACCAGCCGTCGAGCACGTCGCCCAGGCCGATGCTCGCGTCCGGGCCCGTCGCCTCGATGGTCGTCATCCGCAGCTGCCCGCTCGTGTCACGGGCCTTCGCACCGGAGATCGTGATGACCGGGTCACCCTTGTTCTCACCGAGCACATCGGCCGTCATCCCGGGCTGCGCCAACGAGAACGGCAGGGGCGCGAACACGGCCACGGCGAACAACCCCACGACAGGCAGACCGCACAAGGCGACGGCCTGAAGGCGGGAGAGACGGGAGAGACGAGGGAGACCGGAGAGACGAGAAGCCACGGGATCAATCTAACGGAGAGCAATCGATCACTCTCAGGGGCACGGCTCCAGCGGCACGGGCAACGCCGCCGTCTTTGGCTTTCAGGGGCGCGGTCCTCAGCTTTTAGGGGCGCGGGGAACGGCGCAATCTTTTGGCTTTCAGGAGCGCGGGCAACCGCGCAGCCTTCGGCTTTCAGGAGCACGGGCAACGGCGCGGTCCTCGGCTTTCAGGGGCGCGGGGAACGGCGCAGTCTTTCGGCTTCAGGGGCGCGGGGAACTGCGCAATCTTTTAGGGGCGCGGGGAACTGCGCGACCAGCAACAGCGGACCCGCAGCCGACCCACGCCCCCACCCCGGCCAGGGCACCGGCCACGGCACCGGCCAGGGCCCTCCCAGGGCCAGGTCAACGAAGTGCGTCAGCCACTTCCCGCGCGGCGTCGACAACCCGCGGCCCCACCCGCTCAGGCACCGCGTCGGCCAACATCACCACGCCCACACTCCCCTCCACCCCCGTCACACCGATCAGCGCCGCCGCGGCCCCACTCGCCCCGGCCTCCAGCTCGCCGTGCGTGAGCGTGTAGCCGACCTCACCGTCCGCACCTCCGGCCCGCGCGGCGAGGATCGCCTTCCCGGCGGCCCCCCGCTCCAGCGGATGCCGGAACCCGGCGCGGTAGGCCACGTGATAGTCGGTCCACGTCGGCTCGACCACGGCGACGGCGAGCGCCTCCGTACCGTCGACCAGCGTGAGATGGGCGGTCGCCCCGATGTCCTCGGCCAGCGACCGCAGCGCGGGCAGCGCGGCCTCGCGGACCAGCGGATGCACCTGGCGGCCGAGCCGCAGCACCCCGAGCCCGACCCGGGCACGGCCGCCCAGGTCACGGCGGACGAGGGCGTGCTGTTCGAGCGTGGCGAGCAACCGGTACACAACGGTCCGGTTGACTCCGAGTTTGTTGGACAGCTCGGTGACGGTCAGACCGTGGTCGGTGTCGGCGAGCAGCTTGAGGACGCGCAGTCCCCGGTCGAGCGTCTGGGAGGTTTCCGCGGTCACGACGCCCACTCCTTAGTGGTGAGAGTCGGCGACCCCCTACGTGGCGGATGCGTCACCGGTCCCATCGGCGACGCGCGTCAGAGGCCGCCGGTCGGCTGCGGCCCGGGTACTCCCGGGCGGGCACCGGCTGCGCTCCGCGGCGGCGCTGCCACGGGGCGTGTGCGTAGCGGGGACAGTAGCGAGCTGGTTCGCTCAGCGGAAGGCTCCGTCCAGAATCCGGTCATGCGCAGGTACGGACCGTTCCTGGTTACCCACGGTTTGCTCCCGTTCTGGCCGGATGTGGGCGCCGCGGGCAACTCGACGTGCACCACCTCTGCACAGAGCGCGCACGCCTCCCGAAGGGGCGCGCACACGCGCGAGCGCCGGTGCCATCAGGGCACCGGCGCTCGTGTCGACGTACAGGCGTGTTCGGGCGTGTTCGGACGCGTACGGCCGTGTGGGTTCCAGCATGCGGACGCGTGAGGCCCCGAGGCGCGTCAGGGGTGGGTGGTCACCGCATGCGGGTCGCCCATTCCTGCACCTTCTCGATCCGCTGGCGCAGCTGCCCGGCGGTCGCCTCCGCGCTCGGCGGGCCGCCGCAGACGCGGCGCAGCTCGGTGTGGATCACGCCGTGGGGCTTGCCGCTCTGGTGGACGTACGCGCCGACCATGGTGTTGAGCTTCTTGCGCAGCTCCAGCATCTCCTTGTGGGAGACCACGGGGCGGCGCTCGGCGGGCAGTTCGAGGAGGTCGGCCTCGTCGTCGGGCTTCTTGCGGCTGTGCGCGATCTGCCGGGCCTGGCGCTTCTGGAGGAGGAGCTGGACCTGGTCGGGTTCGAGGAGCCCGGGGATGCCGAGGTAGTCCTGTTCCTCCGCGCTTCCCGGGTGGGCCTGCATCCCGAACTCGGCGCCGTCGTAGAGGACCCGGTCGAAGACGGCCTCGGACTCCAGCGCCTCGAAGGAGAACTGCTCCTGCTCGCCGGTGTCCTCGTCCTGCTCCTTGTTCGCCTCCTCCATCTCCTTCTCGGATTCGGCGTACGGGTCCTCCTCGCTCTCCTTCTTGGGCTTGTCGAGGGCGTGGTCGCGCTCGACCTCCATCTCGTTGGCGAAGGTGAGGAGGTCGGGGACGGTCGGCAGGAAGACGGAGGCGGTCTCGCCGCGCCGCCGGGACCGTACGAAGCGGCCGACGGCCTGGGCGAAGAAGAGCGGGGTGGAGATCGTGGTCGCGTACACGCCGACGGCCAGGCGCGGTACGTCGACGCCCTCGGACACCATCCGGACGGCGACCATCCAGCGGTCCTCGCTGTGGCTGAACTCGTCGATCCGGTTGGAGGCGCCCGTGTCGTCGGAGAGGACGAGGGTGGCCTTGTTGCCGGTGATCTCGCGGATGAGCTTGGCGTAGGCGCGCGCGGAGTCCTGGTCGGAGGCGATGACGAGGGCGCCGGCGTCCGGGATGCCCTTGCGCACCTCGGTCAGCCGCTGGTCGGCGGCGCGCAGCACGCTGGGCATCCACTCGCCGCGCGCGTCGAGGGCCGTGCGCCAGGCCTGGCTGATGGCGTCCTTGGTCATCGGCTCGCCGAGCCGGGCGGCGATCTCGTCCCCGGCCTTCGTACGCCAGCGCATGTTGCCGCTGTAGGAGAGGAAGATGACGGGCCGCACGACGCCGTCGCCGAGTGCGGAGCCGTAGCCGTAGGTGTAGTCGGCGGAGGAGCGGCGGATCCCGTCGTTGCCCTCCTCGTACGCGACGAAGGGGATGGGGTTCGTGTCGGAGCGGAACGGCGTACCGGTGAGGGCGAGCCGGCGGGTGGCGGGCTCGAAAGCCTCCAGGCACGCCTCGCCCCACGACTTGGAGTCACCGGCGTGGTGGATCTCGTCGAGGATGACGAGGGTCTTGCGCTGCTCGCAGCGGTTGCGGTGGAGCATGGGCCGCACGCCGACACCGGCGTAGGTCACGGCGACGCCCTGGTACTCCTTGCTGAGCGGGCCCGCGCTGTACTCGGGATCCAGCTTGATCCCTATGCGCGCGGCCGCCTCCGCCCACTGCTTCTTCAGATGCTCGGTCGGCGCGACCACGGTCACCTGCTGCACGACATGGTGGTGCAGCAGCCATGACGCGAGCGTCAGCGCGAAGGTCGTCTTGCCGGCGCCGGGCGTGGCGACGGCAAGGAAGTCACGCGGCTGCTCCTGGAGGTACCGCTCCATCGCCCCCTGCTGCCAGGCGCGCAGCTTGTTGGCGGTGCCCCAGGGGGCCCGGCCGGGGAACGCGGGCGACAGATGGTGCGAGGACGCGGCGCTGGCGACGGAAGAGGCGGGCACGAAGGGCCCTCCAGTGAGGGTGTCGGGGGACGACGGGCGGGCGGTAGTCACGGTCTCCGTGGGGTGGTCGAGCCGCTCGGCCACGTATGACGACGGCTGCGTATGACAACCGGGCCACCCTACCGGCGCCCCGTGAACGTCAACGCGCGGACGACGCGGGGACCCTCCGGGATGGGACTCAGCTCACATCGGCCCGCCCCGGCTCACTCCGGCTCGTCTCAGCCCGCCGAAGGGACCCGCAGCCGCGTGGTCACCCACGCTCCCACCAGTGCCACCGCCGCCATCGGCAGGAACACCACCACGAAGGCCGCCGGGTGGCCGCCGGAGGCCTGGGTGGCCGCGTGGGTGACCGTGCCGCCGCCGAGCGCCGCGAAGGCCGCGCCGCCCGCGGCGAGGAGCAGGACGTTGGCGAGGCCGTCGGACATCTGGAGGGCGGCGGAGTTGTTGCCGGCCTGGCCGGGGGCGGAGAGATGGAGCAGCAGGACGCTGGTGGAGGAGATCACCAGGCCCATCCCGAAGCAGCCGAACGCCCAGGCCACCGCCACCGTCCACACCGGCACCCCGTCGATCAGCACGGTCGGCGCGGCGGCTATGGCTGCCGCGGTCAGCACCATGCCCAGCATCATCAGCCGCTCCCGGTACGGCTCCACGCGCGCCCTCGCCTGCACGAAGGAACCCAGCGCCCAGGTGCCGCCGCCGGCCGCGAGGGAGAACCCGGCGAGTGTCGGCGACAGGCCCCGCTCGGTGACCAGCATCAGCGGCACGAACGACTCCGCCGCGATGAAGGAACCGGCGGCCACGCCGCGCAGCAGCACCACGGACGGCAGTCCGCGCGCCGCCAGGTAGGTGCCTCGCGGCAGCAGCCCGAGGACCGCCGGGACGAGCAGCGCGGCCCCCGCCACCCCCGGGACCAGGGACAGCCACCGCAGGTCCTGGGCGGCGTACTGCAGCAGGCCCGCGCCCGCGGAGATGCCCAGTGCCAGCCGGATGCGCCGCCGGTCGAAGGGCGCGGGGAGGGTCCCCTCCTCCGGTCCGGACGCCCGCCTGCGTATCTGCGGCAGCGCGAGCGCCAGCGGCAGAAGGACCAGCACCGGTACGCCGACGAAGACCCAGCGCCAGCCGAGGTGCTCGGTGACCGCGCCGGAGGCGAGGGGGCCGACGATGGACGGAACCACCCAGCTCGCCGCGAACGCCGCCATGATCGACGGGCGCAGCCGTGCGGGGTAGGCCCGTCCCACGACCACGTACAGCGCGACGATCACCAGTCCGCCGCCCAGGCCCTGTACGGCCCGGCCGAGGATGAACAGCCACATGGCCCCGGCCGTCCCGGACAGCAGCAGCCCCGCCGCGAAGGCGCCTATCCCCGCGGTGAGGGACCCCAGCGGGCCGGCCCGGTCGGACCACTGCCCGGCCAGCACCATGCCGAACAGGCTCGTCGTGAAGTACCCGGAGAACGCGAACGCGTACAGCGAGATCCCGTCCAGCTCCCGCGCCGCCACCGGCATGGCCGTCCCGACGGCCGTCGCCTCGAAGGCGATCAGCAGCACGACGGACACGATCCCGATGCTCAGCGCCCGGTACGGACTGCTGAGCACGCCGTCCGGGGCGACGTCTTCGATCGGTGCGCTCGGGGTGGCGGCGACGCCGGTGTCGCCCGGTTCCAGGGAGGTCATGTTCGCCAGGGTAAGGGGCAAGAACGACCTTGACCCCTGTCGGAAGACGGCCCCGACCTGAGACCTTGGTCGTACGACCCCGCCCCGCCCTTTGTGAACGCGGCATGGCAGTCCCGTTGCAGCACCCACGACACCCTTGGCCACGCCCACCCCGGCCCGTACGGTCGACACAACGAGTCCGGAACGACGGACTCAAGCTTGGCCGTGTGCCCGAGTGGCTTAGGGACTCGCCTGCAAAGCGAGGCACGTGGGTTCAATTCCCGCCACGGCCTCTGGTCCGGTGTCGGGGTCGGCTGCCTTCGGGTGGTCGGCCCTGCGTCGTGTGCGGGCAGTCAGCGCGGCCCTGGGCGTCTCAGAGCACCCCTCCCGCCTCGTCCTGGAACATCTCCGTCCAGTAGTGCCACTCCGACCCCGGGGCGGTGCCTGTGGGGTCGACCGTCGACAGGGTCTGCGTCATGGTCGTGGCGAGCTGGTCGTAGGCCTCCTCCGTCAGTTCGTGGGAGAGGGACTCGTCGATCGTCCGCTCGCGGTGGAGCAGCCACAGGGTGAAGGCCAGGGTCGAGACGTCCGTGTTCAGGGCGTACAGCGTGGCGTCGGGCTCGCTCCAGTCGAGGATCGCGCCCGTCTCGCCGTCCACGATCAGGCTGTTGTCCTCGATCAGGTGACCCAGGCGGATCAAGTGGTGTGCGTCGCGCGGGAGTTGGTCGGGGGTGAACACGTCCGGGCGCTCGTCCTCGTAGTACTCGGCGAGCGTCGGCAGCGGTACGTCCGTGTCCAGCTGGAACAGGAAGCCGTCCTCGGGCAGGCCCGTCTCTCGCAGGAAGTGCCGCGTCGGCTCGTGCGCGAGGGCGGCGGGGAAGTCGACGTCCTCGAAGCGCACCACCCGGCCGTGCCCGAACTCCTGGTCCAGCAGGCGGGCCGGGAGGTCGAGGGTCAGTGCGGAGTCGGCCGGCGCGCCCGCGACCAGGGCCATCGGGCGGATCAGCGCCGCCATCTTCCAGAACGGCGGGACCTCGCCGTCGACGCCCTCCTCGAACAGCGCCAGCAGCTGCCGCGACATCGCGGTGACGGCCTTCGGGCCGAACCGGCCCTCGTAGGAAGCGAACTGGCCCCTCCTCGCGGACATCTCGTCCGTCGCCGTCACGAAGTCCGTGAGCGTCCGGAGGGAGGGGGCGAGCGGGACGCGGTCCATCAGGTCGGGGCGGTCGTGGAGGAAGAACGTGGTGGACACCTCGCCCGTCGCTCCGTCGAGCAGCACCGACTCCGTCTCCGGGCCGGCGGGGTCCCGCAGCGCGCCGATCACCAACTGCTCGCGCAGTTCGGGCGGGAGGGCGGCCGGGTCTCCCGTCGAGTCCCCCACCGTGCGCAGTCCGTCCTCGCGCAGGGCCTCGAAGGTCAACAGGCCGCTGTCACCCGGCAGTCCGGGTCCCGTCAGCCAGCGGCGCGTCGGTGGGTGCGTGACGTACGGGTCCAGTGCGTCCTCGTGCAGAGTGATCTTCTCGGTGCCGATGCCGGTGTCGGTGTTGATGTCGGTGCCGCTGTTGGTGCCGATGCCGGTGTCCGTCGTGCCCATCGTTCCCCCGCGGATCGTTGTTCGCAGTCCCCCCGGCAGGACCGGGCCGGGCGGCACGCAGCCATGCGCCCAGGCATGCCGCCACGCACGCCGAGGCATCCGGATGCGCCTCGAAACACCCGGAAACGGCCCGCCGCCCAGCGGTCCTCCCCCACTGACCAGAACACTACCCGGCACCACTGACAACGCCCCTGGATCGCGCTGACCAGCGGCTTCTCACGATCTCCCGCTGACTCGCCGTCAGCCCCGCCCGAATCCCGCCGAGTCCCGCGGGCCGGCTCGGCGGACGCGGGCCGACTCCGGGCCCGCTCCGGACCGCCAGGATCGCGTCCCCGTCAGACAGACGCGCGCGCAGGACCGCACCGCCGTCCACCACTCACCCGGCGTCCGGCACGTACCTCACTGCGTCGCCGTCACCACGGCCGCCTGAGGCCTTATCGGCAGCCGGTTCACGGGGCGTCCCGTGGCCGCCCGGACCGCGGACGCGACCGCCGCGGGGGACGTGACGACCGGTACCGCGCTGACGGCCTTCGCTCCGAAGGGCGCGACCACGTCGCGCTCCTCGACGAGCTTGACGATGCGGATGTCGGGGGCGTCGAGGGCGGTCGGCAGCGAGTACCCGGTGAGGTCGGGATGGCGGACGAGCCCGCGCGCGGTGCGCAGGTTCTCCGTGAGGGCGGCGCCGATGCCCTGGGTGACGCCGGCCTCGATACGGGCGGTGAGCTGCGCGGGGTTCAGGATGCGGCCCACGTCCTGGGCGAGCGCCAGTTCGACCACGCGTACCGAGCCCAGCTCGATGTCCACGTCCACCACCGCGCGGATCGCGCAGAAGGCGAGGCCCACGAAGGCGTCGCCCTGGCCCGCGCCGTCCAGCGGCTCGGTGGGGTGCGGGCGGCACTGCGCGGTCGCCCACAGCTCCTTGCCGTCCATCGCCTCGGCGACGGTCGTCGACAGCACGCCGTCGTACGAGGTGATCTTGCCGTCGGTGATCTGGAGCAGCTCGGTGGACATGCCGAACTTGTGGGCCAGGGGCTGCAGCAGCTGCGTACGGACCATCTTGGCGGCCCGTTCGACGGCGCCGCCGGACACCCAGGTGTGCCGGCCGCGGGCACTGGGGCCCGCCGGGGGCTGGTCGGTGTCCACGGAGGCCACATGGACCTCTTCGATGCCGAGCGTCTCCTGGACGATCTGCCGGGCCAGCGTGGTGAAGCCCTGGCCGGTCTCCACGGCCGCGCAGAGCACGGTGGCGATGCCGTCGTGGACCTTCACGGTGGCCGTCGAGACCTCGTCGGTGCCCTCGGCGCCGAGCATGTGGACCATCCCCAGGGCGTAGCCGACGCCCCGCCGTACGGCGCCGGGTTCCCCTGCGCCCTCGGGGCCGCCGGGGAGCAGCCACTCGTCCTCGGGGGTGTCCTTGGGGAGGGCGGGCAGCGGGTGGTCCTGGACGGCCTGGAGCAGTTCGGCCACGGGGGCCGGGCAGGTGACGGTCTGGCCGGTCGGCAGGACGTCCCCGGTGGCCAGTACGTTGCGCAGGCGCAGCTCGGCCGGGTCGACGCCGAGCTTCTTGGCCAGCTTGTCCATCTGGGCCTCGTAGGCGGCGCACACCTGCATGGCGCCCTCGCCGCGTACGTGTCCGGAGGGCGGGTTGTTGGTGCGTACGGCCCAGCCCTCGATGAAGGCGTTCGGGACGACGTAGGGGCCGCAGGCGAAGGAGACGGCGGCGGCGAGGGCCTCCGAGGAGGTGTCCGCGTACGCGCCCGCGTCGAGGAGGATCTGCGCCTCGACCTTGATCAGCCTGCCCTCGGCGTCCGCGTGGTGGCGGTAGCGCAGCAGGGTGGGGTGCCGGTGGACGTGCCCGAGGAAGGATTCTTCGCGGGTCGCGGTCAGCTTGACCGGGCATCCGGTCTTGAGGGCGAGCAGCCCCAGGGGGAGCTGGAAGCCCTGGTCCTCGCGGTCGGCGGTGGCGCCGGGGACGCCGGTGACGACGACCTTCACGCGCTCCGGCTCCAGGCCGTAGCAGGCGGCGGCCGTGTCGCGGTCGGTGTGCGGGTCGGTGGAGGCCACGTAGAGCTCGACCCCGCCGTCGGGGCGGGGCACGGCGAGGCCGGCCTCCGCGCCGATCGGGGCTGGGTCCTGGCGGCCGATGCGGTACAGGCCCTCGACGACGATGTCCCCGGCCGCGTCCGGGTCGCCGTGGCGCAGCGGGATGTGGCGGATGAGGTTGCCGTCGGGGTGCAGGGGCTCGGCTTCGAAGGCCTGCTCCGGGTCGGTCACCGGGTCGAGGATCTCGTACTCGACGATGACGGCCGCGGCGGCCATGCGCGCGGTGTCGGGGTGGTCGGCGGCGACGGCCGCGATGGCCTCTCCGTGGTGGCGCACGACGTCGGAGGCGAAGACCGGCCGGTCGGCCCTGCCGCGGCCGAGCAGCGCGGTGCCGGGCACGTCCTCGTGGGTGATGACGGCCTGGACGCCGGGCATCTCGCGCGCGTGGGTGGTGTCGACGGACAGGATGCGCGCGTGCGGGTGCGGTGATCTCAGGACGGCGGCCCACAGGAGGCCCTCGGCCCACAGGTCCGCCGCGTACGGGAAGGTGCCCTCCGTCTTGGCGCGGGCCTCCGCGGACGGCAGGGACACGCCGAGACCGTGCGGCGGCGGTTCCGGTGCGGTGCCGGGCTGCGCGGTGGTCGCGGTGGCGGTGTCGTTGCTCACGCCTGGCCTCCGTCCTGGCCGTACGGCTGCTCGTGGGGCTGGTTGGACTGGTGGGGCTCGAACGCGGACGGGTTGACGCCTCCGCCGCCGGGGCCCGCCTGGTGCGGGATACGGGCCTCGTCGCCGTCCGAAGAGTTCTCGGCGGCAGTGTGGGCCTCCCGCTCGGCCACGACGTCCCGTACGGCGTCCAGGACGCCCCGGTAGCCGGAGCAGCGGCACAGGTTGCCGCACAGGGCCTGGCGGGTCTCCAGGTCGGTCGGCGCGGGGTTGCCCTCAAGGAGGTCGTGCACGGTCATCGCCATGCCCGGGATGCAGAAACCGCACTGCACGGCACCGCACCTGGCAAGGGCCCGCTGGACGTCCGAGGGCTGCCCGTCGGCGGCGAGGCCCTCGACGGTGCGCACCTCGCTCCCTGCGGCGGTCACGGCGGGCACCAGGCAGGACGCGACGAGCCGGCCGTCCACCTGGACGTTGCAGGCGCCGCACTCGCCCTGCGAGCAGCCGTCCTTGGCGCCCGCGAGGCCGAGGCGCTCACGCAGTACGTACAGCAGCGATTCGCCGATCCAGGCGTCCGTCACGGGCCGCTCGACGCCGTTCACCCGCAGGACGTACGAGGCGAGGGGGTGGTCGTTGTGCGGGGCGATGCCCTGGGGGTCGTCGGACCCGGACTCCTCGGCGGCCCCGGTGTCCGTGAAGGACGCGGTGGACCCGTCGGACGGGGCGTCGGGAGTCTCTTCGCCGGGCTCCTCCGTGGAGGCCGCCTCCGGGTCGCCCGCGGGGTCGTCCGCGAACTCCTGGTGGTCGTGCCGGGACGCGGCCCCGGAGGGCTCGTCGCGTCCGTCGTCGCGGCCCTGGTCGCGCTCCACGGAGACGGCGATCTCGTCGGCGTGCGCTCCGGAGACGTCGATGATCTCGGCGGCGCCGTGCTCGGCGGGGGCGTGCGGCCCGGTCGCGTCGGCGGGCTGCTGCTGCTCGGCCGGCTGCTGGGCCCAGGGCTCGTTGGCCCACGGCGCGGCCGCTCCGCCCGGCAGCGTGGCGGGCGGACTGCCGCCCCACTGCTCGACGAGCGAGGACGTGGTGAACTCGCCGGACTCGTCCGGCAGATCACCGTCGGCGAGCGGGATGGACCACTGTCCGGTGACGTCCTGACCCGAGGGGTCGTGTCCCGTCCCGTCGTGTCCGTGCGGGCCCTGGCCGCCCTGTGCGGGCTGGTCGAAGTCCCACTGGCCGGTGGACCCGGGGTTGTACGCGAACTGGTCCTGGGGGGCCTGCAGGTGCTCTTCGGGGAGGGCGTTCGGGTCGGGCCACCGTACGTCCTGCCGCTGACCGTGGCCGGCCGCCTCGGGCGGTGCGCCCCAGGAGCCGGCGGACCCGGGGTCGTTCTCGGCACCCGTGCCGGGCGCGACCGTTATCGGCGGCGGTACGTAGCCGTGGCCGGGCGCGGCGAGCGGCGAGTCCGCGAGGAGGGCGTCGATGCCCCCTTCGGGGAGCTTGACGAAGGCGGTGGCGCCGTCGTCGTAGTCGCCCTGGGGCAGCGGGTCCCAGCGGCTGCCCGCGCGGGGCCCGCCCTCACCGTGCTGATCTCCGTGCTGGTCGTCGGTCACGACAGTGCCCTCCCCAGTGCTCGTCGGGCCAGCGCGGCGACAGTGCGCCGCAGGTGCAGTACGGCGGGTGGCAGCGGCGGGACGGAACCGTCCTCCTCGGGGGCCGCGTCGGGGATGCAGGCCGCGGCGACGTACTCGCCGAAGGCGGCCAGCGCCTCGGGCACGATCGCGCGGTTGTTGTCCCAGTCGATCAGCGAGGCGACCCACTGTTCGGCGTCCAGGGGGCGCAGCGGCATCGGCGCTATGGCACCGACGGCGCACCGCACTCCGCGCCTGGCGGGGTCGAGGACGAGCGACACGGAGGCGATGGCGCGCCCCGGGCCGGTCCGTCCGGTCGCCTTCAGGAAGACCTGGGGCGCGTGCAGCAGCGGCACGCGCACGTACCCGATGAGTTCGCCGCCGCGGAGCATCTCCATGCCCGCGAGCAGGTGCGACACGGGGATCTCACGGCGGGCGCCGCCCGGGCAGGCGATGATGAGGGTCGCTTCCAGCGCGGCCAGCACCGGGAGCGCGTCCCCGGTGGGCGACGCCGAGGCGATGTTGCCGCCCAGGGTGCCCGCGTTGCGGATCTGCGGGGGTCCGGCGGCCCGCGCGGCGGCCGCGAGGGCCGGGATGAGGGCGGCGAAGTCGGGGCGCCCCATACGGGCGTGGGTGAGGCCCGCGCCGAGGAGCGCGTGGCCGTCCTGGTACTGCCAGCCGCGGATCTCGCTGATGCGGCCGAGGCCGACGAGTGCCGCGGGCCTCAGCTGTCCGGAGTTGACGGCGGCCATGAGGTCGGTGCCGCCGGCCACGGGAACGGCGGCGGGCATGGCTGCGAGCGCCGCCACGGCCTCGTCGAGTGAGGCGGGCAGCGTCACGGCGTGCGCCGCCTGCGGTGCGTGCGTGGTCAAACCGGCTGCCCCTTCCCGCTGCCCCACCTGGTCCCACCTGTGTTGCCGTACGGTACGTGCTGACAGGGCGGACGTGGCAACTCTGGCACATCTTCCCGGTTCCCCGACGCGGGGGTCCGCTAGGAGGCATTCCTACCCGCCACCAGCGGATGGTCCGTTTTCGCACCACATCGCCCGCCGGAGTCAATTGGCGGTTTTCGTAGCCTCTTGGGTGTCTTTCTCCGCGGGGGCCGCCGTCCCGCGGTGCCGCGCCGGACGACACCCTCCGGGAGCCGCCTCACACGTTCGGGGGCGGCCCCTCGATCGGGCGTCCGAGCACCCCGGGGCGCCGCTGCCAGGGCAACGGCCCGGCGGGTGGCCGGTAGGCGACTCCCAGGGCGTCAAGTCGCGCGTAGTGCGCGGTCATTCGCTCCTCGAAATCCGCGAAGTCGCGTTCCGCGGGCGGGGGCAGGGCGCTCCAGGCGACCTCCGCGAAGGCCACGAGCCGCGGGAACGCCTGGTAGTCCACGCGGGCCCGGTCCTCCATCACCTCGGTCCACAGGTTGGCCTGAGTGCCCAGCACGTGCCGCGCCTGAGCGGGGGTCAGCTCCGGTGGAACGGGTTCGAAGCGGTAGACGTCCTCCAGGGTGCGCACGAAACCGATGGGCACGGGCTCGTCGGGTCCTTCGGCCTGCCGGTGGTCGAGGTACACCTGCTGCTCGGGGCACATGACGACGTCGTGGCCGGCCCGTGCCGCCGTGATGCCGCCCCGGTAGCCGCGCCACGAGGAGACGGCGGCGCCGGGGGCGAGTCCACCCTCCAGGATCTCGTCCCAGCCGATCAGCCGGCGTCCTCGCGCGCTCAGCCAGTCGTCGAAGTGGCGGATGAACCAGGACTGCAGTTCGTCCTCGTCCGCGAGGCCCAGTTCGGTGATCCGCGCCTGTGCGGCGGGGGACGCCTTCCACTGGTCCTTGGCGCACTCGTCGCCGCCGACGTGGATGAACTCCGAGGGGAACAGGCCGAGGAGTTCCTCGAAGACGCCCTCGTAGAAGCGAAGGGCGTTGTCAGTGGGTGCGAGTACGTTTTTGGAGACGCCCCAGGTGTCCCAGACGGAGAGGGAGTGCGTGTCGATGACATCGGTGTTGCCGAGTTCCGGATATGCGGCGATGGCGGCCTGCGAGTGCCCCGGGATGTCGATTTCGGGGACGACGGCGATATGCCGTTCGGCGGCGTACGCGACGATCTCGCGGATGTCGTCCTGGGTGTAGAAGCCCCCGTGCGGCTTCTCCTCCCAGTCGGGCGAGGCGCGATGACCGAATTTGGTGCGTGCCCGCCATGATCCGGTCTCCGTGAGCTTCGGATACCGCTTGATCTCGATACGCCAGCCCTGGTCGTCCGTGAGGTGGAAGTGGAAGACGTTGAGCTTGTGCGCGGCCATCAGGTCGAGTTGGCGCAGGACGCCGTCCTTCGGCATGAAGTGCCGCGAGACGTCGAGCATCAGACCGCGCCAGCCGAATCGCGGTGCGTCCTCGATGGTCCGGTTCGGGACGACGTGGGTGACGCCCGGCCGGACGGGTGCCCGCCGGAAGGCTTCGGGGCCGATGAGCTGACGCAGTGTCTGGGCTCCCCAGAACACTCCGGCGCCGCTTCCGCCGCGGATCTCGATGCCCCGTCCGGAATCGGCGTCGAGTACGTAGGCCTCCGGCGGGAGGGACTCGTCGATACGCAACCGCACGGTGTTCGGGACGTTTTCCGCACCGGTCGCGCTTTCGGTGCCGGACGTGTTTTCGGGGCCGCCGGTGCTTTCGGGGGCGGGCGGCAGCGAAAGCCCCAGGGCGGCGCCGAGGGTGAGGCGCAGCCAGCGTTCGGTGGTACCCGTGCCGGGGCCCGCGGACAGGGTGGTGGCCGCGTCGAGCGGCACCCCCGGGCGGGCGGACTCCCGTACGGAGCGGGGCGCCGGGATCACCCCGGCCGGGGCGTCGGGGGTCGGGGCCACGGGTGTCGCGTCGCTCACGTCAGTCCTTCACCGCGCCGCCGAGTCCGGAGACCAGGCGCCGCTGTACGAGTACGAAGAAGATCAGTACGGGAATCGTCATCACCGTGGAACCGGCCATCACGCCGCCCCAGTCCGGGTCGTCGGGCTTGTAGAAGACGAGGAGGGCCATCGGCAGCGTGGACTGCGAGGTGTCGCTGATGATGAAGGATTTGGCGAACAGGAAGTCGTTCCAGGCGGAGATGAACGAGAACACGCTGGTGGCCACGAGCCCGGGAAAGACCAGCGGGAAAAGGATCTGCCACAGGAACCGCGTCCGGCTCGCCCCGTCGATGTGGGCGGCCTCCTCCAGCGCCTCGGGGACGGCCTTCACGAAGCCGCGCAGCATCCAGATCGCGAAGGGCAGGGAGAAGGCGATGTGCGGCAGGATCAGCGCGCCCAGGGTGTTGAGCTGACCGAAGTCCCGCATCTGGAAGAAGAGGGGGATCGTCAGTGCCTCGACGGGCACCATCTGGGCGACCAGGAACATGATCAGCAGGGTGGTCCGGAAGCGGAAGCGGAATCGTGTCACGGCGGTCGCGGCGAGAAACGCGATGAGCGCCGAGACGGCGACGACGGTGACCGCCACGACAAGACTGTTGAGGAAGTAACGGCCGAATTCCTGCTGCCCGAAGACCCGCCGGAAGGAATCCAGCGACGGCGAGAGCGTCCAGGGCCGGGGCTCGCTCGACTCGATCTCCCCGGCCGGTTTGAAGGCGCTGAGCACCATCCAGTAGAGGGGGAATGCGACCACCGCCGCGATCAGCAGCGCCGAGACCTCGGCGGCCAGCCGCCACGGCCGTCGCACGGAACGGCGTACGAGATTTCGCACGAATCCGGTCCGCACCGAATCGCCGGACGTCACGGAACTCACAGCTCTTCCCCCTGCCTTCGCAGCAGCCTCAGATAGACGAGCGTGACCGCCAGCAGAATCAGCAGCATCACCACTCCGATCGCCGACCCGAGGCCGTACTGGGAGGACGCGAACGCCTTTTGGTACGCGTACACGTTCAGGACGAGGTTCTGGCCCGCGATGCCGCCGCCGTTCGTCATGACGTAGATCTGGGTGAAGACCTTGAAGTCCCAGATGACCGACTGGATGGTGACGACCACGAGGATCGGGCGGAGCATCGGCGCGAGCACCGAGCGCCAGATCCGCCACTGGGAGGCGCCGTCCAGGGAGGCGGCCTCCAGGACCTCGGAGGGCACGGCGCGGATTCCGGCGTACACGGTGACCATCACGAACGGGAAGGAGCACCAGACGACTTCGAGCAGGACGAGGGCGAAGGCGCTGTACCGGCCGTACGTCCAGGAGTGGTCGCCGAGTCCCAGGACCCGGTTGACCGGGCCGAAGTCGGGGTCGAACAGGAGCAGCCACACCGTGGACCCGGTGACCGCGGGGGTCGCCCAGGCGCCGAGTGCGGCGAGCATCAGGGCGAGCCGGGGGACGGCACGGACACGTGTCAGGAGGACGGCGAGCCCGCAGCCGACCGCCAGGGTCGACACGACGCACGCCGACGCGAACACCACGGTGGCGAGCAGCACTTGCCAGAACTGCTCGTCGCGGAAGAGCGTCGCGTAGTTCCCGAAGCCCTGGAAGGACGTCGGTTCCCCGCCGCTGACCTGTGCCTGGGTGTACTCCAGGAACGAGATCAGCCCGAGCTGGTAGACGGGGTAGACGAGCAGGCCGCCGATGACGACGAGCGCGGGGGCGAGGTAGAGCCAGGGCGTCCAGCCGCCGCGGGCGAGCGGGGATCTGCGGCCCGTCGCGGGGCCGCGGCCCGGCCGGGGCGCCATCACGGCGGTCCCGGCCGACGAGCCCCGCGCGACGGGTCCGGCCGCCGGGGGCGGCCCGGGGGCGGCCTCCGGGGCGGACACCGCGAGCGGCCGGTCGGTCATCCGGCTCATCCGGCGGAGCTGAACGCGTCGTTCATCTTCTTCGCCGCGTCCTTGGAGGCGGCCTCCACGCCCTTACGTCCGCTGACGACCTCCTGGAACATCGTCGGCAGGACCAGGGACGCGTCGATCTGCGACCAGGCGGGCGAGGCCGGGACGAACTTGGCGCCGGAGCCCAGGGTCTTCACGAAGGGCTCGACGAACGGCTCGCGCTTCGCGACGTCCTGGCGCACGTCCGTGAACGTCGGCAGGAAGCCCATCGCGTCGAAGAGCGCGCCCTGCGTCTTCTTCGACGCGAGCTGTTCCATCAGGTCGACGGCGAGGGTGCGGTGGGTGGTGCTGTTGAGCACGCCGAGGTTGTTGCCGCCCGCGAAGGCGGGGGCGACCTCACCGGACTTCACCCCGGGCAGCGGGACGACCTTGTACTTGCCCTTGACCTTGCCCGCCTCGATCGCCGCGTGGCTGAAGTCGCCGCCGATGGCCATGCCGGCCTTGCCGGAGGCGAACGCCGTGACGGTGTCGTTGCCGCCCATGCCCGCGCACTTGGCGGCCGGACAGTTGTCGTCGCCGAAGAGCGAGGTGTACGCCTTGATGCCCTTCTGGGCCTCGGCGCTGTCGATGGTCGAGGCGTACGAGCCGCCCTTGCCCTCGGCCAGCTCACCGCCGTTGGACCAGATGAACGGCATCGCGCCGTACGTGTAGGCGCCGCCGACCGCGAGACCGTACAGGTCCGGCTTCGCCTGCCGGATCTTCTTGGCCGTGCTGATCAGCTCGGCCTGTGTCCTGGGGACTTCGAGGTCCAGGTCCTCGAAAATGTCGGTGCGGTAGTAAAGGGCGCGCACACCGACGAAGTACGGGGCTCCGTAGATCTTGCCGTCGACCGTGACGGACTGCTTGGCGGTCGGGTCGGTGTCCTTGGACTCGCTCCAGTCCGTGAACTCCTCGCTGACGTCCGCGAGTCCGCCGTCCTTGACGTACCCGGCGGTGTCCGTGTTGCCGTACTCGATGAGGTCGGGCGCGCTCTTGGGGTCGTTGAAGGCGGCCTTGATCTTCTCGGCGCGGGTCTCGACGGGGATGTACTGGACGTCGACCTTCGTGCCCTTGTGGGCCTTCTCGAAGGCGGTGACGACACCGTCGACCACCTTCTCCTTCGGCGCGTTGGTGACCTCCTGGAAGAGCCACACCCGCAGGGTGCCGCTCTTCTCGTCCTTGCCACCGGAGTTGTCGGACGACTCAGGGGCGCAGGCGGTCGCCGTGAGCCCGGCGACGACGAGGGCGGCGATCGGGGCGGCCATACGGGCAGAGAGGGGTGCGAGCTTCATGGGGGCGTCCTCCGGGGCGCGTTGCAGCATCTGCAATGGTGGTTTTGCGCTGCACAACACCCGGGAGGCTATGGAGTACATGAACATGCCCACAAGAGGTCTCAACCACTCTGTGACCGGCAGAAGCACTCCGTGCAACGGGCTCCCCGGACAAAGGCCCCGGATACGCCGCATACACCGACCGCGCCGCGAGCCCCGCCGGTCAGCCGGACACGACGGAGCCGCGGCGCCCCGCACCGGGGCGCCGCGGCCGTACTCCGTCGTATTCGAGCCACGCGGCGCACCGCGCGCCACGGGAGAGCGCCCCACGGCGTCGCGGGGCGTGGGGTACCGAGGCGTGGGAGACCACTAAGGCCACGGGAGCGCTACTTGCCGCCGTCCTTGCCCTTACCGCCGCCGCCCTTGCCGTCGTCGCCGCCGGCACCCATGGACTCGTAGATCTCCTTGCACATGGGACACACGGGGTACTTCTTCGGGTCCCGGCCCGGGACCCACACCTTGCCGCAGAGTGCGACGACGGGCGTACCGTCGAGCGCGCTCGCCATGATCTTGTCCTTCTGGACGTAGTGGGCGAAGCGCTCGTGGTCCCCGTCGCCGTGCGACGTCTGCGGCGTCGGCTCTACGAGGGTTCCCGTCCCAGTGCCTCGCTGGGGCTGGGTCTCAGGCTCAAGAGTGCTCATGAACGCAAGAGTACTGAAGGCGGGGGACATCAGTTGAGCGAAGGGTCGTCCGGGTACGTGGCCACCATCGCCAGTTCGTTGCGCTGACGGCGCAGCACCTCGCGCCACAGCCGTTCCGGAGCGGGCGAGGAGACGTCACCGGGCTCGGACTCGACGACGTACCAGGCGCCCTCGCCCAGTTCGTCCTCCAGTTGCCCCGGCCCCCAGCCCGCGTACCCCGCGAAGATCCGCAGGGAGCCGAGCGCCGAGGCGAGCAGCTCCGGCGGGGCCTCCAGGTCCACGAGTCCGATCGCCCCGTGCACCCGGCGCCAGCCGAGCGGCGCGCGCTCCCCGGAGGCGCCCCCAGGGATCACCGCCACCCCGAGCGCCGAGTCCAGGGAGACCGGGCCGCCCTGGAACACGACCCCGGGCTCCCCCGCGAGTTCCGCCCAGCCCGCGAGGATGTCACCCACGTCCACGGGGGTCGGGCGGTTGAGGACGACACCCAGCGAGCCCTCCTCGTCGTGGTCGAGGAGCAGCACCACCGCGCGGTCGAAGTTGGGGTCCGCAAGGGCGGGTGTGGCCACGAGCAGCCGCCCTGTGAGCGAGGACACCTCCGTCATGCGTGACATGATCCCGCATCTTCCCCGCGGACGGGGAGGCAATACCCGTAACCACGTGAATGCAGCTCAGGGCGTACTGGTGCAGGTGGAGCGCACAGGGGCGCCGGTGACCCCGCGTGTCCGATTAGGCACGGTTCGTGTTGTGGCAAAGCTATGACGTGCCTGAGAGCCCCTCGGGCTTACTGAAGGGGGGTGGGGGGCCATTACCCTTGCTTCTTCGCCTCTGTCCCACCAATCGGAACGCGAGATACATGACCGTCAACGGCTCAGACGACGTACTCCTTGTCCACGGCGGAACCCCGCTGGAGGGTGAGATCCGTGTCCGCGGTGCGAAGAACCTCGTACCGAAGGCCATGGTTGCCGCACTGCTCGGCAGTGCTCCGAGCCGGCTGCGCAATGTCCCGGACATCCGCGACGTGCGGGTCGTACGCGGACTGCTGCAGCTGCACGGGGTGACGGTCCGTCCGGGTGAGGAGCCGGGCGAGCTCATCATGGACCCGTCGCACGTGGAGAGCGCCAACGTCGCGGACATCGACGCCCACGCGGGCTCGTCGCGCATCCCGATCCTCCTGTGCGGCCCGCTGCTGCACCGCCTCGGCCACGCGTTCATCCCGGGCCTCGGCGGCTGCGACATCGGCGGCCGGCCGATCGACTTCCACTTCGAGGTGCTGCGGCAGTTCGGCGCGACGATCGAGAAGCGCGCGGACGGCCAGTACCTGGAGGCTCCGCAGCGGCTGCGCGGCACGAAGATCGAGCTGCCCTACCCGTCCGTCGGCGCGACCGAGCAGGTGCTCCTGACGGCCGTCCTCGCGGAGGGCGTCACCGAGCTGGCGAACGCGGCGGTCGAGCCGGAGATCGAGGACCTGATCTGCGTCCTGCAGAAAATGGGCGCGATCATCGCGATGGACACCGACCGCACCATCCGCGTCACGGGCGTCGACAAGCTCGGCGGTTACACCCACGCGGCCCTGCCGGACCGCCTGGAGGCCGCCTCGTGGGCTTCCGCGGCCCTGGCGACCGAAGGCAACATCTACGTCCGCGGCGCCCAGCAGCGCTCGATGATGACGTTCCTCAACACGTACCGGAAGGTCGGCGGCGCCTTCGAGATCGACGACGAGGGCATCCGCTTCTGGCACCCCGGCGGCCAGCTCAAGTCGATCGCGCTGGAGACGGACGTCCACCCGGGCTTCCAGACCGACTGGCAGCAGCCCCTCGTGGTCGCCCTCACCCAGGCCACCGGCCTCTCGATCGTCCACGAGACGGTGTACGAGTCCCGCCTCGGCTTCACGTCCGCGCTGAACCAGATGGGCGCGCACATCCAGCTCTACCGCGAGTGCCTGGGCGGCTCGCGCTGCCGCTTCGGCCAGCGCAACTTCCTGCACTCGGCGGTCGTGTCCGGCCCCACCAAGCTCCAGGGCGCCGACCTGGTCATCCCCGACCTGCGCGGCGGCTTCTCGTACCTCATCGCGGCGCTGGCGGCCCAGGGCACGTCCCGGGTGCACGGCATCGACCTGATCAACCGCGGCTACGAGAACTTCATGGAGAAGCTGATCGAGCTTGGCGCGAAGGTGGAGCTGCCGGGCAAGGCACTCGGCTGACGATCAGCCCGGCCGGCGTTCGAGGCCGTCTTTCAGCGAACCACGATGGGGCGGTACCCGGAACTCCGGGTACCGCCCCATCAGCGTTCTCAGCGAAGCGCTTGGCGCTTACTTGCCCTTGGCGGCTTCCTTGAGCTTGCTGCCCGCGGAGACCTTGACGCTGTAGCCGGCCGGGATCTGGATCGGGTCACCGGTCTGCGGGTTGCGAGCGGTACGAGCGGCACGGTGGGTGCGCTCGAAGGTCAGGAAGCCGGGGATGGTGACCTTCTCGTCGCCCTTGGCGACGATCTCACCGACGGTCTCGGCGAAGGCGGCCAGAACGGCGTCGGCGTCCTTGCGGGTCACCTCGGCACGGTCGGCCAGGGCGGCCACCAGCTCACTGCGGTTCATGTTGTTACTCCCGTGTTCTTCTTGCCGTTGAGGCGTGCCACGCGGCGGACCGCATATCGGGCACGTCGAAGCCGATGCTGCCAGGGTCCTCGGCGGTCCCCGGACCCGGGTCCGTGGCCGGACCCTCGCGCCCGAAGACGCATCCTGCCCCCACCTGCGGCGGGAAAGCCAATCCGGCACCCCTGGGAGTCACACGAAAAGCGCCACGGCCTCGAAATGGTGACGCTCCGTCCGCTCCCGGCAGCGGACCGCAGGCCCGGTTGAGGCCCTGGCGGGCCCGCAGGGACCGAGTCATGGCCGCCACCCTAGAGGCGGGCCTGCGCCGTGTGTCCGGCGACGCGCCGGTTTGGGCACGGGGTGGTAACCGTCACAGCGGCCACCTCTACGGGGCTCCGCCCCGAACCCCCGCCGCGCCGACCTTCGTCCGCGGGCCGGTGGGGGCGGGTCGCGCAGTTCCCCGCGCCCCTGAGGGCGGGGCTGCGCGCTCGTCCTCAAACGCCGGCCGACCTGAAAGGCAGGGGCGCAGCCCCGCCTTCCAGGGGCACGGGGAACGGCGCGACCAGCCCCCACCGAGCCCGCAGACAGAGCTTCCACCCCATGCGCGCAAGCGCGATGCGGGGCCCGGGGCGCAGCCCCGCTGTTCAGGGGCGCGGGGAACGGCGCGACCAGCCCCCACCGGGGCCGCAGACGAAGCCTTCCAGCCCGTCCGGCGTCTGAGGACGAGCGCGCAAGCGCGTCCCAGGGGCGCGAGGAACTGCGCGACCAGCCCCCACCGGGGCCGCGGACGAAGCTGCGAGCGTGGCGGGGGTCTGGGGGCGCAGCCCCAGGAGTGGTGGGGCGGGGCTTCCTCAGACCGTGACGCCTGCCGCCTTCGCCGCGTCGCGGACCGCCCCCGCCACCGCACCCGCGACCTTGTCGTTGAACACGCTGGGGATGATGTAGTTCGCGTTGAGCTCGTCCTCGGTCACGACCTCCGCCAGCGCCGTTGCGGCCGCAAGCATCATCTCGGTGTTGACCGTGCGGGACTGCGCGTCCAGGAGCCCGCGGAAGACGCCCGGGAAGACCAGCACGTTGTTGATCTGGTTCGGGAAGTCGGAGCGGCCGGTGGCCACGACCGCGGCGGTCTGCCGGGCGACGCCCGGGTCGACCTCGGGGTCGGGGTTCGCGAGCGCGAAGACGATCGCGTCGTCGGCCATCGCGGCCACGTCGTCGCCGTCGAGCACGTTCGGGGCGGACACGCCGATGAAGACGTCCGCGCCGCGCACGGCCTGCTTGAGCGTGCCCGTGACGCCCTCGGGGTTGGTGTTGTCGGCGATCCACCGCAGCGGCGAGTCCTCGGCGGCCTTGACCAGGTCCTCGCGGCCCGCGTGCACGACACCGTGGATGTCGGCCACGACGGCGTGCTTGACGCCCGCGGCAAGCAGGAGTTTCAGGATGGCCGTACCGGCCGCGCCCGCGCCCGACATGACGACGCGGATGTCGCCGATCGACTTGCCGGTCACGCGCAGCGCGTTCGTGAGCGAGGCGAGGACGACGATCGCTGTGCCGTGCTGGTCGTCGTGGAAGACGGGGATGTCGAGGGCCTCGCGCAGGCGGGCCTCGATCTCGAAGCAGCGCGGGGCGGAGATGTCCTCCAGGTTGATGCCCGCGAAGCCGGGGGCGATCGCCTTGACGATCTCCACGATCGCGTCGGTGTCCTGGGTGTCCAGGCACAGCGGCCAGGCGTCGATCCCGGCGAACCGCTTGAAGAGCGCGGCCTTGCCCTCCATCACCGGCAGGGCGGCCTTGGGGCCGATGTTGCCGAGGCCCAGCACCGCGGAGCCGTCGGTGACGACGGCGACGGAGTTGCGCTTGATGGTCAGGCGGCGGGCGTCCTCGGGGTTCTCGGCGATCGCCATGCAGACCCGGGCCACACCGGGTGTGTAGATCATCGAGAGGTCGTCACGGTTGCGGATGGGGTGCTTGGACGCCATCTCGATCTTGCCGCCGAGGTGCATCAGGAACGTACGGTCGGAGACCTTGCCGAGCGTGACGTCCTCGATGCCGCGGAGCTGCTCGACGATCTCTTCCGAGTGCTTCGTGGAGGACGCCGCGATGGTGACGTCGATACGGAGCTTCTCGTGGCCGGAGGCCGTCACGTCGAGGCCGGTCACCGAGCCTCCGCTGGACTCCACGGCGGTGGTGATCTGGGAGACCGCGGTTCCGCTCGCGGGCACCTCCAACCGGACCGTGATCGAGTAGGAGACGCTGGGCGCCGTTGCCATGGCCGACTTCCTCTGCTTTCACCGAAGTACTGCTAGTGCTGCGAGTACTGCTGGTTCGCGGGTTTGCCGTCCGATCGTCGCACCTACCGCGGAGTACGTGGTAGCCGCCCCGGATTGCGAACCTTTTGTTCACCACGTTCACCACGTTCACCACGAAAGAGGTCCACGTCACCGGGTGACGTGGACCTCTTTCGTGCGACTGCTGCTGTCGCTCACGTTCAATGACACCGACCCGCCATGCTCGCCTCGCGGCAAGTGGTCGCTCGTAGCGACGAAGGTTGGGCCCGGGGGCTTGGATCGGGCCGGTGTCACGTCAAAGGTAACAAACGATCCCCGTAAGGCAATTCCCGCACCGTGGGTTCACAGGGAAGCTTTACGCGGACGGGCCCCGCGGTTCACCGGGACGGGCCCCGCGATTCACGGGACCCGGTCCCCCTCAGTCCCGCAGCAGGTCCGGCACCCCGTCCGCGTCCGGCTCGTCCCGGGCCGCCGAGACGATGGTGAGCTGCTGGGTCGCCCGGGTCAGGGCCACGTACAGCACCCGCAGCCCGGCCGGTGACTCGTCGGCGATCTCCGCGGGTGAGACGACCACCGTGGCGTCGTACTCCAGGCCCTTGGCCTCCAGGCTGCCGAGGGCCACCACACGGTCCCCGAGCCCGGCGAGCCAGCGTGCGGCCTCGCCGCGCCGGTTCATGGCGACGACGACGCCGACCGTGCCGTCGACCTGGTCGAGCAGCCGGGCGGCCTCCTCCCGGACGGTCCTTGACAGGGTCTCCCGCGCGCCGCCGGAGCCCTGGCCACCTGAGCCCTGACCGCCCGCAGCGCCGCCCGCGGGCACCGCCGTGACGAAGCGGGGCTGCACGCCCGTCGAGCGGACCGCGCGCGGCGACTCGGAGCCGGGCATGGCGAGGGCCAGCACCTTGGCGGCGAGCGCGGCGATCTCGGCCGGGTTGCGGTAGTTCACGGTGAGCGTGAAGCGGCGGCGCGGACGGCTGCCGAGGGCCTCGTCACGGGCCTCGGCGGCCTCGTCCGGATGCGACCAGGACGACTGGGCGGGGTCGCCGACCACGGTCCAGGTGGCGTGCCGGCCGCGGCGGCCGATCATGCGCCACTGCATGGGCGTGAGGTCCTGTGCCTCGTCGACGATGACGTGCGCGTACTCCGTACGCTCCTGGGCCAGCCGTTCGGCCCGCTCGCGCTGCGTCTCCTCGCGCTGGGGCATGAGCTCCTCCAGGCCCGTCAGCTGGTCGAGGGGGTCGAATTCGCGCTTCTTGCGGGGGCGGGTCGGGGTGCCGACGATCGCCTCCAGTTCGTCGAGCATGGCCACGTCGTGCACGGAGAGCCCGTCCCGCTTGAGGGAGCGGGCGACCCGGCGCACCTCGCCGGGGTTGAGGATCCGCCGTGCCCAGCGCCCGAGGCGCCGCTCGTCGGCCATCGCCGCCAGTACGGCCCGCGGGGTCAGCTCGGGCCACCAGGCGTCGAGGAAGGCGATGAAGGCGTCCTCGGAGCTGACGTCCTCGTCGAACGACGAGCGCAGTTCGGCGGCCAGCTCGGGGTCGGTGTGCCGGGAGCCCGCGCCGGAGCGCGACCAGAGGGCGTCGAGCAGCAGCTTGCGGGCGCGCGGGCGCAGCAGGTTCACGGGCGCGGTCCCGGAGAGCGCGTTGTTGCGGATGCGGTCCAGTTCGGGCGCCTCCAGTTCCAGCCGGCGCCCGAAGGCGACGACACGGAGCCGGGTGGGGGTGGCGGCGGGGGCCCGCGTGCCGGTCTCGTCGTCCTCCTCGCCGTCCTCGCCCTCGTCGCCGAACGAGAGCTGCCCGGCCGAGAGCTGCCCGGCCGGGGCGGGGGCGCTGTTCCCGCCGGGCGCGCCCGGCGTCTCCAGTGCCCCGCGCGCCGCCTGCCGCAGCACCTTGAGCATCCGGTAGGAGCCCTTGGCGCGGGCGACGGCGGGTGCGTCGTACTGCGTGGCCTCGGCGCCGTCGACCAGGGAGCCGACCGCGCGGATGGCGACCTGGCCCTCCTCGCCGAGGGACGGCAGGACGCCTTCGGTGTACGCGACGAGCAGGGGCGTGGGCGAGACGATCAGGATGCCGCCCGCGTACCTTCTGCGGTCCTGGTAGAGCAGGTAGGCGGCCCGGTGCAGGGCCACCGCGGTCTTCCCGGTGCCGGGGCCGCCCTCCACGTACGTGACGGACGCGGCGGGGGCTCTGATGACGAGGTCCTGCTCGGCCTGGATGGAGGCGACGATGTCCCGCATGGTGTGGCTGCGGGCCTGGCCGAGGGCGGCCATCAGGGCGCCGTCGCCGATCACCGGGAGTTCGTTCCCTGCGAGGGTGGCCGTGAGTTCCGGGCGCATCAGGTCGTCCTCGACCCCGAGGACCTTGCGGCCCTTGGAGCGGATGACCCGACGGCGTACGACCCGGCCGGGGTCGACCGGGGTGGAGCGGTAGAACGGCGCGGCCGCGGGGGCCCGCCAGTCGATCACCAGCGGCGCGTACTCGGCGTCGAGGACGCCGATACGGCCGATGTGGAGGGTCTCCGCGATGTCGGCGGTGTTGTCGGGGCGGACGGCTCCCTCGGCGGGTTCGACCGCCGTGTACGCGCCGTCCGGGCCCTTCTTGCCGTCCTTGCCCTGGAGGAGGTCGATCCTTCCGAAGAGGAAGTCCTCGAACTCGTTGTTGAGGCGGTTGAGATGGATCCCCGCCCGGAACACCTGCGCGTCGCGCTCCGCGAGTGCCCCGGGCGTGCCGACCTGGCCGCGCTGGGCGGCGTCGTTCATCAGGAACTCCGCCTCGTGGA
Source organism: Streptomyces sp. NPDC102514 (assembly GCF_055584525.1). Classification (NCBI taxonomy): domain Bacteria; kingdom Bacillati; phylum Actinomycetota; class Actinomycetes; order Kitasatosporales; family Streptomycetaceae; genus Streptomyces; species Streptomyces sp. NPDC102514. The sequence goes on along the minus strand of NZ_JBVJLW010000006.1, from coordinate 106,231 downwards.
TCTTTTCCTCAAGACGCTGGTACACCCGGTCGAGGTGTTCCTGTTCGACGCCGATCTCCCGGTCGCGTACGGAGTCGCCTACCGGATCGAGCGCCATTTCCTGCTGAACCTGAGCGGCCACCGGGCCCCCTTCTGACGTGCATGGCAGCCGTCAACCGTACGCGAAGGGGAGCCCGTCAGGCTACGTTTCCGCTCTTGATCCACTTACCGGTCGACTTCGCGCCGGCTTTCCCGCCGGCCCGCACGTGACCTCGTCGGCCGGTTCACGCGTCGACCTCGACCAGTTTGTCGCCGTCGAAGGTGACGACCTCGAAGTGGTCGATGTCGGCGTCGCTCATCGCCACGGCGCCCTGCAGATAGAGCGGATTCCTGGCCAGCTCGGTGGCGGCGCCCTTGATTCCGTAGCCCCACTTCGGGACGGTCCAGGTGGTCGCCGTCTCCCGCTCGCCGCTCTTGCTGACGGCGACCAGAGAGCACTTCTGCGGGCCCTTGACGTTCTTCAGCTGGAGGGCGATACCCGTGCCGTAGGGCTTGCTCTCCATGCCGACCGCGGCGTTGACCTGGGTGCTCGCGTCGGTGGCCTCGACCTTGTCCTTCATCCCCGTGAACACCTGCTTGGCGGGGCTGACGGACGCCAGAGGCTTGGCCTCCTGCGCGGTGTCGCCGCCGGCGGTGGCCGCGATCGCGGCGATCGGGCCGCCGATGATCAGCGAGGCCGCGAGCCCGAAGAACAGACGCCTGCTCTTCTTGGCCTTGACGCGCCGCTCGACCACTTCGCCGACCAGCCGGTCGGAGAGCTGTGGGCTCGGGCGGACGGCCAGTGTCTCGCCGATGGCCGGTGTGCCCCGTGTGCCCGGCAGATCCGCGAGGGCGGCGAGCATCGGCTCCATGCCCGCGAGTTCGTCGAGCTGCTGCCCGCACCACTCGCAGGTGGCCAGATGCGCCTCGAACTCGGTCGCCTCGGCGTCGTCGAGGATGCCCAGCGCGTAGGCCCCTACCGTCTCGTGCAGATCTCCCTGCCCTTGCGAACTTTGCATGGGTCCAGGACTACCCGTTCCGTATCCCCCGTATGTGCTCATGCCGTCACCCCCCGCTCCTCCAGTGCGAGCTTCATCGAACGCAGGGCATAGAACACCCGTGAGCGCACCGTGCCGCTGGGTATCCCCAGGGTTTCGGCGGCTTCGTTTACGGTACGCCCCTTGAAGTACGTCTCGACCAGTACCTCCCGGTGCGCGGGGGTCAGGTCGTCGAGCGCGTCAGAGAGTGTCATCAGCCACAACGCCTTGTCGATCTCGTCCTCCGCGGGAATGACCTCCAGCGGCGACGGGTCCACCTCCTGCGGCCGGGCCTGCCGGCTGCGGTGCCCGTCGATGACGATGCGCCGAGCGACCGTCACCAGCCAGGGGCGTACCGAACCGGTCGCTCGGTTGAGCTGACCGGCGTTCTTCCACGCGCGGATGAGCGTCTCCTGCACGACGTCCTCCGCCCGCTGCCGGTCCCCGGCGACCAGCCGCAGCACATAGGCGAGCAGGGGCCCCGCGTGTTCCCGGTACAGCGCACGCATCAGCTCCTCGTCGGGTTCCGAGGGCTGGGACATGCGATGTCGGGCCCTCGGCGATCGTTCATCGGCCACGGCGGAATCCTTGCGCACGCCTACCTCCGGTGTCCGGGGGATCCCCCAGTCGGTCGCTCATCTCCGGATACGGGTGCGGGCGTTGCGCTGTTCAAAGTGAATGGAATTCTTTGTGAGGAGCGTGAGGATTTCTCCTCCTCATCTGCTCCACAAGTGCTTCACGAGGGATCCACGGCAGATCCTAAGCCCGTGCGAGGGCTGCTCTGCGCCGGTGCCTGGCCACCCGCTCACGGTTTCCGCACACCTCACTGGAGCACCACCTGCGACGACGCCCTCTGGACGTATCCAGGTAGACGATGGGGCAGTTGTCTCCCTCACACTGCCGGATGCTCGCACGGGCGGCCGGATCCGTGAGGAGCTCCACCGTGTCACGGGCGACCGCCGCGAGGAGCGCCGCGCAGGTCGGCGGGGAGCACAGGGCGCGTACGAGCGAGCCGCCCGCGTCCCACACCGCCAAGGGTACGGGCGGTGCGGCGCGGGCGAGTTCGTTGACCCGGGCCAGCGCGACGACGAAGGACCGCGAGTCCCTGGACGGCTCCTGGCGTACCAACTGTCCTATATGGCCGCGCAGTTCACGAAAGCCCACGATCCAGGAGGAGTCGGCCGACGCGAGGGGCGTACCCGCCGGGACGAGTCCGGATCCGGTGATCCAGGCCCGCAGCGGCTCGGCCGAGTCGAGCCGTTCCTCGGGGTGCGTGGTCGCCAGGAGATCGAGACAGATCCGCCCGGAGTCGAACCGCAGCTCGTACGGGGCCGTGGCCGTGCCCAGTGCCATGTGCCTGTCACCGCCTTGGGGTTGCCGCCAGGAGGGGCCGGTGAGGGATCGCGGGAGGTGCGTGGAAGGTGCGTGGGAGGTCGTGGGGTGGGGGTCCGCCAGAGGGCCGCGCGTGGCCCTTGAGGGGGCCGCGCAGGGCTCGTACCCCTACAGTGCCTTCCCCCGCGCGCGGCGGGAAGCCCCACGCCGCCCCGTACCCGCCCGCGCCGTCCGGCCACCGGCCCCGCGCCGGCCGGGCGTTGGACGTCCGCTTATGCCGGTGCGCGTCCGAACCATGTCGTCCGGGTCCCGCCCGGCGCTTGACTCGACGGCATGACGACCGACGCAGAGAACGGGACAGCGGAGAGCGGCAGGGAGCGGGGCAGGGCCGCCGGGGGTGTGCTGGCCGCGGCCGCGGTGGCCATGGGGCTGATCGCCGGGCTGTTCTACGCGTTCGCGTGCAGCATCATGCCGGCGCTGGCCCGCAGCGACGACCGTGTGTACGTCGAGGTCATGCAGAACATCAACGACGTCATCCAGAACCCGGTGTTCTTCCTGAGCTTCCTCGGCGCGCTGCTGCTGACGGCGGTCTCCGCCTGGCAGCTGCGCGCCTCACCGCGGGTGCGCGTGTGGGTGTTCGGGGCGCTCGTCGCGTACGGGCTGGCGTTCCTGCTCACCGTGGTCGTGAACATCCCGCTGAACGACGGCCTCATGGACGCCGGGAATCCGGCGACGATGGCCGACCCGGCGGCCGTGCGCGAGGAGTTCGAGGACCCGTGGGTGGCCTGGAACGCCGTACGGGCCGTGCTGTGCACGCTCGCGCTGACCCTGCTGGCACGAGCGCTGACGCTGTACGGCCGCCACGTCCGCCCCGGACGCCGGACATAGGCGTACGCGCCGGACGCAGGCGCACGTGTCAGACGTAGAGGTACGTGTCAGATGTCGGCGTACGTGTCAGATGTCGGCGTACGC